>NZ_AUEV01000002.1:0-623513 GCF_000426165.1 Streptomyces sp. TAA486
ACTCCCCTCGCCCACAAGCAGCCACCACCGGCACAGAAACAGCTGCGGCACCCGCCGCGGAGGAACCCTGGGCCCCCCAGGACACAACAACAACACCCGCCGCACACCAGGATGCTCAGCCCGAGCCGGCTCCGGGACCGGCGATCCCCATACCCCTCCCCGACACCACACCACACCCCGGCACACCCCCCGAACCGGCGGTGACCGCACCCGCGTTCAGCGCAACAACCCACGCCGAGACCCAGACCCGGCCCGCACCGACAGCAGTGTCCAGCACCGCCCCACCCGCACCCGCACCCGAGACGCATCACCAGCCGACGCCCCTCCCGGCCCCCACCATCGGCGAAACCACCCCACACACCCCCCACACCAAGGCCCCCACCCGCCCACACCCCCAACCCCACACCCAACCCCGCACCCGCACCCGCACCCGCACCCGCACAGCAGACAGACCGACCAGAACACAGAAGTTCTGGGACTCCCTCAACACCGCCGGCCCACTCCAACTCCTCGCCATGATCTCCATCCCCCTCACCGTCCTGGTAAGCATCATCTGGATAAACCGCACCACCACCTAAAACCCCACCAGAAACCGGGGAACGCGAGCGAAGGCGTCGGCCGGCCCCTCGAGCCCGCGCCGCGTCACGCGCGTGGCGACCACGACCCAGAACACATAACCGAGAGCCGCCGGATCGATACGCCGTTCGAAAGAACGCAGGACGCCACAACGCTGGAGTTTTCCGAGCCTGGCCTGGACGGTGTTACGGGAGAGTCCGAGGCGCTGGGCCAGGCCACGGGTGCGCGGGGCTCGTCGCTGAACGCCAGCAGCAGCTTCGCGTCGAGACGTCGAGGGGTTCCTCGCCTGTCACTGTGCTTGACCTCGCTGTCCCGGCCGGACCCGCCTGCTGCGCAGATTGCTCTGTGGGTGGGTGGTAATGGTGCGGTCATCGTCGCTGAGCTGTCATGGTGAGGCAATCTGCTGACCGAGATGCTTCGGAGAGGCCTGTGCGACCGGTAGTTGTGCACGTCGACGTGCCCCAGGTACGGGAAGAGGTCTACGACGTCCTCGACCTCCTCGCGGCGCACGAGGAGTTCACCGACCACATGCTGCGCGATTGGGACTGCTCCGGCCCCGCGCGCGGTGTCGGCGCCACGGCCCGCGTGACGGCCGTCGTCGTCGGCCGCAGCGAGAGCATCGACATCGAAGTCGTCGCGGCGCAGCGCCCGTTGCGGATCGTGGAGCGCAACACCGGCGCCGTCGGACGCCGTGTCGCCCATGGCACGTACCTCCTCAAAGAGCTTCCGGGCGGCGGCACGCGCATCTTCTTCAAATACGCCTGGCAGAGTGCACCCCTGAGTGAACGGCTGGCCGCGCCCCTGATCAGGTGGCTGCTGCGGCGCGGCAACCAGCACGCCCTGCGGCGGCTGGCCGCCCTGCTCGACCACAGCACTTAGCCGGCAGGACCTACAAAGCGGCGGAGAGGAAGGAGCGGGGAAGCATGCGGGTCACGGTGGTGGGCAGCGGTGACGCCTTCGGATCCGGCGGTCGCTTCCAGACCTGCATCGCCCTCGGACCCGACGATGCCCGGGCCGCTTCCCACACGCTCATCGACTGCGGCGCCACCAGCGCCACCGCCCTCAAGCAGCAGGGATTCGATACGAACTCCATCGAGACCCTGCTGGTCACCCACCTCCACGCAGACCACTTCGGCGGGATCGTGTCCCTGATCCTCGACGGACAGTTCCGCCACCGCACCCGGGATCTGACCGTGGCCGGACCGCCAGGGACGCAGCGCCGCCTGAATGAGGCGACGGAGGCCGGCTTCCCCGGCTCCACGAAAGTGACGCGCCGCTTCGCGGTGCGCGTCCTCGAACACCAGGAACGCACCCCCTGGGCGACGGGCCGGTTCACCGCGGTCCCCTACGAGGTGCGCCACGCAGCCGGAGCACCCTCGTATGCGATCCGCGTCGCAGACACCGACAGCCAGGCACGCATCGCCTGCTCCGGCGACACCGAATGGAGTTAATCCCCGCGGGGGTTACGGATCGATCCGCGCCGCGAGACCTCGGGGAGCTTGGAGCCGGTAGGCCTCCGTGACCAGTTCGCCGATCTCATCCCAGTCGACGGTGGACAGGTCCAGGCGTACGGCGACCCAGCCCTTGGCCCCGAGGTGGGCGGGAACGTAGTAGCGCTCCGGATCGGATTGAACCAAGGCCTCCTGCTCACCCGGGGCGGCCTTCAGGGATGCCGGGCGAGCGGATCGTGGCCCGCGGGGACGCGGACAACTACTGATCGGTGGGCGTCCCCGGCCCCTTCGGCTCATGCTCGGAGCTCAACTGCGATCGCGTGTGGACCGACGCACTCATCGACGACCTGTTCCTGTGTGAGGACTACTCCCCACCGCCGTGCGCTGGCACTTCGATCTCGCCACGCTCGAGGACACCGCGAGCGGCTGGAGACACGGCTGATCCTCACCCACCTCTCCCCCACCACGCTCGAGGCGGACCTGACTGGGTGGGACACCGCACACGACGGCCTGACCATCAACGTCTGACCGTTTGAGAGAGGGCCGGAGACGGACGAGCAAGCTGGTCTGAATAACCCGGCATCTGCTGGCTGTTGGTGAGCATCGTCGGTCGATGGAGCCGCCGCGCCAGGTGTGCCTCTCAGCTGAAGGGGGTCATGACGAACGAGGAGTCCTCTGTGCCGAGGGTGCTGGAGCCAGGACCGATGGCGTCCCACACCTCGACCTTGATGGTTCCGTCGGCAAGGTCGCCGAGGTCAGCGCACTGCGGTGAAAGCGACCAGGTTGCGCAGCTGGGTGCGTCGCACCTCGGAGAACGCATCGGCCAGCGTCCCCTCGATTCGCTCCAGTTGCTCGTCCGGCAGACGCAGGCTGCGTGCGATGCGGCCCGGTGAACTGCCGCCGTGCCAGGCGATGACCGCCTGGCCTCCCGGACGCAGCACGCGGTGCACCTCCCGCACCCCGGCCTCCAGGTCGGGCCACAGCGCCACGTTGTTGACGCTCACGACACGGTCAGCGCTACGGCCCTCCTCGCCCGTCTCCGCCGCCGTGCCCAGACCGAGGGAGACCCGCCCGGCGCGTACGGCCGCGCGGTTGGTGCGGGCCGCGGCCCGGCGCATATCCGGTGACGGATCGACCCCGCGGATGGTGGCGGCGCCGGTCCGGGCGGCCAGCAGACGCACCAGGGCGCCCGGCCCGTACCCGATCTCCAGCACGGCGTCTCCGGGCCGGACGTCGAGGAGGTCCAGCACATCGTCCTGCTTGTTGGTCCACAGCATGAACCTCCCGGCCAGGCGCCCGGCGACGCCGGCGGGACGGGCGAAGGGCGAGGTGACGGGCCTGCCGGCAGCCCACGAGTGTGCGTCGGTGTCCATGACGCCACCCTGGCGCTTCAAGTCGGCTTGAAGTCAAATGACGCCCATGGAGCTCGTGGGAATCGGCGAAGCAGCGCGCAGGGTCGGCGTGGCCACCTCGGCGCTGCGCTACTACGAGGAGCGGGGCGTCGTCACACCGGCCGCCCGGCACGGGGGCCGGCGCATGTACGGGCCGCAGGAGCTGCACATGCTCGCATTCGTGCAGTTCATGCGGCGTCTGGGACTGAGTCTGGAGGACACCCGTGCCGTCCTGTACGACGCCGGCGACCAGTGGCGCCAGACCGTGGACGGAACCCTCGCCGCGCTGGAGGAACTGATCGCCCGGGCCGAGGGCGCGCGGCACTTCCTGCAGCACGCCCTGGAGTGCCCGGCCGAACACCCCGTCACCGGCTGCCCGTTCATGGTCGAGACCCTCGAGCGCACTCTCGCGGGTGTCTCCTTCGAGGAACTCGCCGCCGAGCACGGTCATGAAGTGCCCTCACCTGGAAAGGGACTCTTCTGGCCGCAGCCGGTGCGGCTCCCTTACACCAGTACAGAAGGAGAGCACGGCGGGCATGCGTGAGATACGAGTGGACCTCGTCGTCGCCGGCGGCAGCCTGGGAGGAGTGGCAGCGGCGCTGGCCGCGTGCCGCCGCGGACACCGGGTGCTGCTGATCGAGGAGACCGACTGGCTCGGAGGTCAGCTCACCTCGCAGGCCGTGCCTCCGGACGAGCACCCCTGGATCGAGCAGTTCGGCTGCACGGCCTCCTACCGGCAGCTGCGCGATGACATCCGCTCCTACTACCGCACCTGGTATCCGCTCACCGAGCGGGCCAGAGCCTGGCGCTCCCTCAACCCGGGCGCCGCGCGGGTGTCCGGCCTCTGCCACGAGCCGCGCGCCGCACTCGCCGTGATCGAGGCCCGTCTCGCCCCGTACGTGGCGGCGCAGCGTCTGAAGGTGCTGCTGCGTCACCGCGTGACCGCCGCCGTCCGCGACGGCGACTGGGTGGAGGCCCTGCAGGTCGCCGGGCCCGACGGCGAGGCCCTCTCGGTGTGCGCGCCGTTCTTCCTGGACGCCACGGAGCACGGTGATGTGCTTCCGGCAGCCGGTGCCGAGTACGTCATCGGAGCCGAGGGCGCCGGCGAACACGGCGAACCGCATGCCCCGGCCGAGGCGCAGTCGGACAACATCCAAAGCTTCACAGTGACCTTCGCCCTCTCCCACCACGACGGGGAGGACCACACCATCGGCCGCCCCGCCTCCTACGAACACTGGCGCGCCTACAAGCCGGAATTCTGGCCGGGACCGCTGCTCGGCTTCCGCGCACCCATACCGAGCACACAGGAGCCCTACGAGCGGTGGCTGGACCCGAACCCGCCGGGCGACCCGATCGACGAACTCGCCGACCCCGCACGCGACAACGGCGACCGGGAGCTATGGATGTTCCGCCGCATCCTCGCCGCCGGTCTGCACACCCCCGGCTCCTTCGGCTCCGACATCACGCTGGTGAACTGGCCGATGAACGACTACTGGCTGGGCCCTATCGTGGAGACGAGCGAGCAGGAAGCCGCCCATCACCTGGACCAGGCACGCCAGTTGAGCCTTTCGCTGTTGCACTGGCTGCAGACCGAGGCACCACGCAGGGACGGCGGCACCGGCTTCCCCGGCCTGCGGCTGCGACCGGAGGTGACAGGCACGGCGGACGGTCTGGCCAAGGCCCCCTACATCCGCGAGTCACGCCGCATACGGGCACTGCGCACCGTCACCGAGAACCACGTAGCCGCGGACGTGGTGGGCCCCGGCGGTGGCCCGCACTACGAGGACTCGGTCGGCATCGGCTCCTACCGCATCGACCTCCACCCCTCCACAGGCGGCGACAACTACATCGACATCGACAGCGTCCCCTTCGAGATCCCCCTCGGCGCCCTGCTACCCGTGCGGATGCGCAACCTGCTGCCCGCATGCAAGAACGCGGGCACCACACACATCTCCAACGGCTGCCTGCGACTCCACCCCGTCGAATGGAACATCGGCGAAGCCTCCTCCCTGCTCGCCGCGTTCTGCCTCGAACGCGGCACCGAGCCCCACCAAGTCCACGAACAGGCAACACTGCGCGAAGACTTCTGCCGGCTCCTCGAACGCGAGGGCATCGAACGAACCTGGCCCAGCCTGCCCCGCCGATGACGCGAACCAGATGCAAAGATGCCCAAATACGACGCACCCCACCTGCGCACGAACCGGCCGGAACCCGCCCCGCCTCAACGGCACAGACCGCACCTGACCCCCAGACCGCTGACGCGGCACAGAACGATCTTCTGCATGGAAGGTGAACGATGCGGACAGTCAGCACCGGGTGGGTACTGGGAGCGAGCAAGCGGCGGCGGCCACGGTCGTGGCCGGGCGACCTCGCGGGATTCGGCTGGCCGCTGCCGCAACGCGGGGTGGAGGCGCTCACGGACTCGGTCGACGAGTGAATCGGCAGCGCGAATCCCGACGGTGCGAACATCGCCCTGTTCGCGTGGGGCGGAGCCATCTCGGACACCTGGCCTCGCGAGACGGCATTCATCCACCGTTCCGCACGATTCCTGCTGGCATCCCAGACCACGTGGGCCGAGCAGGACGAGGCTCCCCGGTTCCGCGTCAGCAAGCACTGGCGGAACTGACGCGCGAGCTGAAGCCGTACGGCAACGGCGGCGCGTACCACAACTGCATCGACCCGGATCTGCGGTCCTGGCAGCGGGCCTACTATCCTCGTCTGCCCCGGGTGAAGCGGACGTACGACCCCGGCGACTTCTTCTCCTTCGCCCAGAGCATCCAGGGGTGACCCGGCGCCGGACCCCCGGTGCGGAATGCTGTGAGAGTGGATGGTGTCCTCGTAGCCGGGTACGTGCCCACGTGATCGTGATCCCCTGCGCACGGATCCGCCCAAGACAAATCACTTCAGAGAGGAGTCGACATGTCGTCGAAGCGCCGTCGTAAGAAGAAGGCACGTCGCAAGAACGCTGCCAACCACGGCCGCAAGCCCCAGACTTGAGGGTCTGTCCCACGCTGGCCGGGCCGGATCCCGGCCGCACGGGACGCTGAACGGCCGCCCACCGCACGGAAACGAGCGGTGGGCGGCCGCCTGTGTGTGCGGGCAATGTGCGCCGCTGGCGCAACAGTCACGGCCTCCCGTCTTTACAACGTTGTAGCGACGCAGTACACATGCTCTGCCGCCGACAGCGTCCGGGAGGACACGTGAGAGCACGGAGAACCGGGTCCCGCATCCGCCAGGCCGCGGCAGGGACAGCCCTGCTCGTCATCGCCGCCGGTCTGCCGCAGGCGTTCGGCCCCACCGCCTCCGCCGACCCGCAGCCGTCCCCGGCGGAGGCCGCGGCCGAAGGCGCCTCCCGGCACACTTACGTCAATCCGGTCTCGCGCGGCTTCGCCGACACCTTCGCCGATCCCGCTGTCATCCGCGGCAAGGACGGCTACTGGTACGCCTTCGGAACCACGGATCCGCTGCGCAGCGGCGAGGGCGAGTCGCACTCTCTGCCCGTTGCGCGATCGACCGATCTGGTGCACTGGTCGTACGTCAATGACGCGCTCGGTGAGCACAACGAACCGGTGTGGGCGGCCAAGGACGCGGCCTACTGGGCGCCGGACATCAGCTACCACGACGGCCGCTACTGGCTCTACTTCGTCGCCACGCAGACGAAGGTCACCGGCGAGCAGGACGACAGCGCCATCGGCGTGGCCACCGCCCCGAGCCCGGCAGGCCCTTGGAAGAGCCATGACGAACCGGTGGTCGCGCCGCGGCACGGCAGCGGCGGACAGGACGACTTCCTCTGGACGTTCGACCCGGCGCACGTCGTCACCCCGGACGGGCGGCGCTATCTGTACTACGGCTCGTACTACGGCGGGATCCACGTGACGGAGCTGTCCGACGACGGCACCCGTACCAAGGGCCGCCCCACGAAGGTCGCGACGGACAACCGGTTCGAGGGCGCCTACGTCGTCCGGCGGGGCGGCTGGTGGTATCTGTTCGCGTCGTCCGGCGACTGCTGCGCCGGGCCGACGACCGGCTACTCGGTCTTTGTCGGCCGATCCCGCTCGGTGCGGGGTCCCTTCACCGACCGGGAAGGCACGCCGCTCACGGCCTCCCGCACGGGCGGGACGATCGCGCTCACGCCCAACGGCAACCGGTGGGTGGGCACCGGGCACAACGCCGTGGTGAGGGACTTCGCCGGGCAGGACTGGATGGTCTACCACGCCATCGACCGCGCCCAGCCGTACCTGGACGAATCCTTCGGCATCAACCGCCGCCCGATGCTCATCGACCGCCTCGACTGGAGCGGCGGGTGGCCCGCCGTGCGTGGAGGCGAGGGAGCCTCTCAGGGCCGGCAGCTCGCGCCCGTCGCCTCTCCAAGGGCAGCCGGGGGCAAGGGTGTTCAGCGTTCCGACGGCGTACAGGGCGCCGGCTCAGTGGTCCCGCGGCCGGGCCGCCTGGATCCCTCCCGCAGCGACGAGTTCGACGGCGGGCAACCCGGCCCCGGATGGCAGTGGGTGCGCGAGCCCGCTGGCCGCGTGGCCGGCGGCCACTACGTTTGGCCCACGCAGGACGCCGAGCTGCACAAGGACGAGAACACGGCGTCGCTGATGCTGCGGGAGGTGCCACGCAGCGACTTCACGGTGGAGACGAAGCTGACCATCGACCTGGGCGAGCAGACCGTACGGAACTATCAGCAGGCCGGGCTGGTCGCCTATGCCGGCGACGACAGGTATCTGCGCCTGGCGCACGCCGCCATCTGGAACACCCGGCAGACCGAGTACGGCAAGGAGGAGCCCTACGCGGACGACATCGCCTACGGCTCCACGTCCGTCGGCCCGCCGGCGCGCACCACCTGGCTGCGTCTGAAGCACACGACCGCTGCGGCGGGCGGCGAGCACCGCGTCCAGGCCTTCACCAGCCGCGACGGGCAGAAGTGGATCGCGGGCGGCACATGGACGGTTCCCGCCGGGGAGCGGCTGCGCTTCGGGCTGGCCTCGATGGGCGGGAAGGGAGCGACGGCTCAGTTCGACTACTTCCGCCTCTACAAGCGCTGAGCACCACGGCCGCCCCGCCGGTAGGCGGACAGAGCCAGGGCCAGGCCCTCCCGGCGGGACGGCCTGGCGCGGCCGGCGCCGTACAGCGGGTCCGTACGTGCATGACACGGCGGCTGCCCGGCTACCCCGGAGGGCAAGGACCGCGAGCCCGAAGGGAAGACGCTGATGATCTCGGAGACGGTCTCGGTGGCGGTGCCCGGCAGTGTGGAACTCCCGGGCGACATGGAGGTACCCCCATCCCCGCGCGGCGTGGTGCTGTTCGTGCACGGAAGCGGCAGCTCCCGGCACAGCCCGCGCAACCGCGCGGTCGCCGAGGACCTGCGGCGGCAGGGGTGGGCGACCTTGCTGACGGATCTGCTCAGCGAAGAGGAGGAGCGCACCGACGCGGTGACAGGGCAGTACCGCTTCGACATCGCTCTGCTCGCCGAGCGGACGGTGGCGACGGTCGACTGGCTCGGCAAGTACCCGGTGACCGAGGCGCTCCCCGTGCACCTCTTCGGTGCGAGCACGGGCGCTGCGGCGGCGCTGGCCGCCGCTGCGGCACGGTCCGGGCCCGTCGTCTCCGTCGTCTCGCGCGGCGGGCGGCCCGACCTGGCGGGTGACGCTCTGGGACGGGTCGATGTGCCCGTGCTGATGCTGGTCGGAGGGCGCGACGAGCAGGTGTTGCAGCTGAACCAGGATGCGGCACAGCAACTCCACCCCGAGCACCGGATCCAGGTCGTGCCGGGTGCGACGCACCTCTTCGAAGAGCCGGGTGCGCTGGAGCAGGTCGCGGCCGCAGCCCATGACTGGTTCCTTTACGCAGCCGAAGCACGGCCGGGCGGCAACGGCCTGCGATAACCCGCGCGGGCCCGGACATCAGGACGCGGCGGCCTCGGCTCCCGCGTCGTGCGTCTCCGTTCCGCGCCGGGCACGCAGCGCACGCACCTTGTGCCGGTTGCCGCACCGCTCCATGGCGCACCACCGGCGCCGCCCAGGGCGGGAGGTGTCGACGAAGACGAGCGAGCAGTCGGGGGCGGCGCACTCGCGGACCCGCGCGGCGAGGGGCCCCGTGAAGAGCTCGACGGCGTCGCGGGCGACGGAGGAGAGCACCTGGAAGGCGTCGCCGGGAAGGTGGCTGCTGTGCTTCCCGTCCGCGGCGATCTGCGGGACGAGAGGCGGCAGCTGAGCCGCCTGGTTCACCTCATCGACGTCCCGGGGATGCGGGGGGCGGCCGTGCGCCACGGCACGAGCGAGGCGGGACAACGCATCGCGCAGCCATCGGGCGGCTCGGAACTCGTTGCGGCTGATGTGCACGTCACCGGGGGCAAGTCGGAGCCGGGATGCGGCGCACCATTCGGCCAGGTCGTCCGGCGTGCGCAGCGTCTCGTCGTGGGAGGAGGCGCCGGGACCGCCGGTGGTGAGGAACTCCAGACACAGCGCCCCGGCGTCGAAAACGAAACGTGTGCCCTCCGGCGAGCGGAGGACGAGCCCGTTGGCCGCCTCTGTCATGTAACCACTATAAGTGGTTTCACGGGTCGGGATCCATTCCCGCCGCGAAGCGTCTGCGCCTGATCTGGCTGATCGGATGGCTCTTGGGTGGCTTTCAGACGCGTTCGCACGGCGCCCCGGTACGATGCCGTGGTCACGCTCCGAAGTCGAGGAGAGCTGAGGGAAGTTGCCGCGCCGGGCCACCATCTACGACGTCGCCTCCGAGGCGGGGGTGAGCATCTCGACGGTGTCGCTGGCGCTCAACACGCCCGCCCGGGTCAGTGACCGTACGCGGCAGCGGGTCCTCCAGGCCGCGGACAGCCTCGGCTACACACCCAAGCCGGACGCGGTGGCCAAGGCCCGCAAGGGAGTAGGCCGGATCGGGGTGATCGCCCCGTACACCTCGTATCCCTCGGTGGCACGGCGCCTGCGGGGGGTGCTTCAGGCAGTGGGTAACCGGCCCCTGGAAGTCGTCGTCTTCGACCACCCCTCGGCGGCCCGCTCCCCCTCCCCCCTGCTCGCCGGGCTGCCCCTGACGGGACGGCTGGACGGGCTCATCGTCGTGAGCCTCCCCATGGAGGACAGCGCGGCCGAACGACTCACCGGCCTGGGGCTGCCGGTCGTGCTGATGGATGTGAGCCGTCCCGGCTTCGACTCCGTCCACACGGACGACGCCGAGGGCGGCCGTCTCATGGCGGAGCACCTGCTCGAGCGCGGGTATGGCAGCTTCGGGTTTCTCGGCGAGTCCCAGCAGTCCGACGCATACGTCTCTCCCGGACAGCGTCGGCTGGCGGGGTTCCGGGCGGCTCTGCACGATGCTGGGCACCAACTCCCGTCAGGGAGCGTCCGCTTCACGGAGCACGGACTTGAGCAGGCGGCGGCCGCGGCGGAGGAATTGCTGTCCGGGCCGCACCGGCCCGCCGCCCTGTTCGCCGGCGACGACACCCTCGCCGCCGGTGCGCTACGTGCAGCACGCAGGCTCGGTCTCAACGTGCCGGGAGACCTGGCGGTGGGTGGCTTCGACGACACCGAGTTGGCGCAGGCGCTGGACCTGACGACGGTCCGGCAGCCGCTGGAGGACTCCGGCCGCGCCGCGGCGGAGCTGCTCATGCAGCGCATGGGCGGAGCGCCCTCGGCTGTACGGGAAGTCACGCTGCGGCTGGAACTCGTCCGGCGGGGCTCCATCTGAAGACCCCGGGGCGGATCACCACAGATGCGCGCCGCCTCGACATCGAAGTGCTTCGACAAATGCTGTTGACAGGCGATGCGCGGCGGGTGAGGCTGCCCCCGTACGCGCAAGGCGAGGCGAAGGAGAGACCGCATCCATGGGCAGCGCCTACGTGGTGACAGGAGGAGGGCGCGGCATCGGCCGGGCAGTGGTGGAGCGCCTGCTCGCCGACGGCCACAGCGTCGTGGCGGTCGAACTGGATGCGGACTCCATGCGGTGGACCGAGGAGCATCCGGCCCGCTCGCGCGTCACGTTCGTGGAGGGAAGCGCCTCCGACGAAGCCGTGACGGAACATGCCGCGGACCTCGCGGAGTCGGCGGGCACCCTTCGCGGCTGGGTCAACAATGCGGCGCTCTTCCGCGACGCCTCGCTCGGCACCTCTCCGACGCGGACGGTCCTGGAACTGATATCGGCCGTCATGGACCCCGCGGTCACCGGGTGCGCCACCGCCGTACGACGGTTCCTCGCGGAAGACACGCGGGGGTCCGTCGTCAACATCACCTCGCACCAGGCGCGCCGTCCCGTTCCCGGCTGCACCCCGTACGCGACGGCGAAGGCCGCCATCGAGGGACTCACCCGCGCGCTGGCCGTCGAGTACGGGCCGCACGGGATCCGCGTCAACGCCGTCGCGCCGGGATCGATCGGCACGGAACGCTACGCATCGCTTCTCGCCGCGCAGCAACCGGACGTCGCGGCGCGCGTCGAGGCGGAGATGCGCGATCTGCATCCGCTGGGACGGACCGGTCTCCCGGAGGAGGTCGCCTCGGCCGTCGCGCATCTGCTCTCGCCCGAGGCCGCCTACATCACGGGCGTCACGCTTCCTGTCGACGGCGGACGCACGGTCCTGGGACGGGACCCGGACCTCCTCCAGAGCGCTGGGGCGTGACCGGGCGGGGTGGCTCGGCGCCGGATCACCTCGTGAAGCGCAGCACGTAGCGACGCTGCCATGGCGTCTCCACGGCGCGAGGGTCGTAGTGACGGCGCACGAAGGCGACCGCCTCCCCGGCCGGAACGCCGTCGAGCACGGCCAGACAGGCCAGCGCCGTGCCCGTGCGTCCCCGCCCTCCGCCGCACGCCACCTCGACGCGCTCGGCCTCCGCCCGCGACCATGCCTCGCTCAGCAGGGCCAGGGCCTGCATACGGCACGTCGGCAGCCGGAAGTCCGGCCAGCGCAACCACCGGGAATCCCAGGCCACTTGGGGCGGCTGCTTGCCGAGCAGGAAGACCGAGAAGGCGGGCTCGGGACCGGGCGGAAGCGGACGGCGAAGACCGCGTCCGCGCACGAGACGTCCCGACGGAAGACGCAGCACACCGGCACCGGCCGGCTCCCATGTCTCGCTCACCGGACAAGGCTAGCCCCGTGCTCTGCGGCTTGCGCCTCGCGTGCGATGCCGGCGGACTCGCACCGCTTCCCCGCTAGCGGGACGCCGTCGGCACGGCCAGTCACGCGGGGACCGATTCGGTGCGCAGTTCGTGACTTCCGTCCGCGAGCGGCGCCTCGTAGAAGATGCGGTAGCCGCCCTGCGGCTCGGCCAGGACCTCGAGGTAGCGCACGGAGCGGACGGGACCGTCCCCGGCCGCATTCAGGAGAGGGCTGCCGCCGGACTCCGCCGGCGCGGCCAGGCCGGTGCGTTCGGACCAGTTCTCCTGCGCGGAGGCCCGTCCGTCGTACGTGGCCCGTCCGTCCGGCAGCACGCTGGTCAGGCGTGCGCCCCGCGCGTCCCATGTGCCGGGTGTTCCGGTGAGCACCGTGCCATGCCACTGCCATTGCAGCCCGTCACGGCTGGTGGCGTACCCGGTGAACATCCGGTCCTCCTCGCCGGGTTCGTCCAGGGGGTGGCAGCACAGCCATGCCTGCCACCCGTCTCCCGTTCTCCGGATGACGGGGTCCTTCACGGCTGTCCGCCGGTCTCCCTCGAAGACGGGGCGTACGGGTGCGTCCGCGAGGCCTTCAGGGCTGGCCGCCTCGGTCACGCCGATCCACCAGTGCTTGCTACCCGGCGTCGCGCAGCTCACGTACAGCCGCCAGGTGCCGGTTTCGGTGCGCACGAGTGCGGGGCGCTCGACCATCGCGGCGCCCAGCCGCTCGCGGGTGAGCACGGCGAGCGTGGTGAACGTGGTGCCGTCCACGGAACGCGCGATGACGTTGTGGTCCTCTTCGGCCCGTATGCGGTAGGCGAGCAGGAGCGAGCCATCGGTGTCCCACTGCGCGCTGGGCGCCCCGGCCCAGCTCTGCGGGCCGCTTCCGGGTGCGGGGACGGCCACGGTGGCGGGGCCATCTTGAAGGCCGGGAAGCGGGAAGGCGCCGGCAGCGGAGTCCGTTATGTGCCTGTTCGCAGGTGCTTTCATACCGGGATCCTGCTGCCGCCCGGAAGGAAGAGACAGTGGCAGGACTGCCATGGCTCGGGCATTTCCTGCCATGATGAGCGGGTGCTTCGGAATGTCGTCGCCCTCGTCGGTGAGCAGGCCGCCGCCTTCGAGCTGGGGGTGGTCGCTCAGGTCTTCGGGCTGGACCGCTCGGACGACGGTCTCCCCGTGCACGAGTTCGCGCTGTGCGGCACACGGCCAGGCCCCGTCCCGACGACGTCGGGCTTCACCCTCCAGATCGCGCACGGCCCGGAGCGGATCGCGCAGGCGGACCTCGTCACCGTTCCGGCATGGCCGCAGCTGGAGAGGGACCCGCCGGAGCCACTGCTCGACGCGCTGCGCGAAGCTGTCGCCCGCGGGGCCCGCGTCCTGTCGGTGTGCTCCGGTGCCTTCCTGCTGGCTTCGGCGGGAATCCTCGACGGCCGGAGGGCCGCCACGCACTGGCAGTTCGCCGGCCGTCTCGCTCGCCTCCATCCCCGCATCCAGGTGGACAGCGCCGTGCTCTACGTGGAGGACGGCCCGGTGCTTACCAGCGCCGGAGCGGCGGCCGGGATAGACGCCTGTCTGCACCTGGTGCGCCGGGAGCACGGTGCTGCTACCGCCAACGCACTGGCGCGGCGGATGGTCGTGCCGGCCCATCGCGCGGGCGGGCAGGCTCAGTTCGTCGAGATGCCCCTGCCCGAAGCACGCGCCGGGTACGGCATGACGGAGCTGGTCGACTGGATCCAGGCGCATCTGGACCGACCGCTGACCGTGGAGGACCTGGCCGCACGCGTCGCCATGTCGCCGCGCACATTTGCCCGGAGGTTCAAGGAAGCGACCGGCACCACCCCGCACCGGTGGATCCTCGACCAGCGTCTCCAGCTCGCCGAGGAGCTGCTGGAGAACACTTCGCTGCCGGTTGAGGCCGTGGCGGCCCGTTCCGGTTTCGGCAGCGCGGACACCTTGCGTCATCACTTCGCAGCCCGCCGCGGCGTCGCCCCAGCCGCTCACCGCCGGACGTTCCACGCCGGGACGCCGTTGGCAGGCGGCGAGCGCAAACAGGCCCGAAGAAAGGACCGGAGTATGGAGATCTGGATCAACCCCGCCTGTTCCAAGTGCCGTTCGGCGCTGT
Source organism: Streptomyces sp. TAA486 (assembly GCF_000426165.1). Classification (NCBI taxonomy): domain Bacteria; kingdom Bacillati; phylum Actinomycetota; class Actinomycetes; order Kitasatosporales; family Streptomycetaceae; genus Streptomyces; species Streptomyces sp. TAA486. The sequence goes on from NZ_AUEV01000002.1 coordinate 14,646, forward strand.
CGCTGCTGGACGAGGAGGGCGCCGAGTACACCGTCCGCCGCTACCTGGAGGAGCCGCCGAGTGCGCGGGAGCTGGAAGACGTGCTGCTGCGTCTGGGTCTGGAGCCCTGGGACATCACCCGCACCGGCGAGCCCGTCGCGGGCGAACTGGGCGTGGAGTCCTGGCCGCGCGATGCGGACAACCGCGCCCGGTGGGTCGACGCGTTGGCGGCCCACCCCTCACTGATCCAGCGGCCGATCATCACCGCTGACGACGGGAGTGCCGTCGTGGGCCGCTCGCCGGAGTCGGTCAAGTCCGTACTGGGGTGAGGCCTGCGCTCAACTGGCTGTTCCGCCACGTCCGTTGCCCCGCAGCAGCCCCGGCAGTGCGGTGAGAGTGTCCCTGCGACCCCATGCGATGAGGGCCAGCGGCACGATCATCAGCAGCGGCGTGGCGGCGTACTCACCGTCGAAGACGGCCAGTTGGGTGATGAACGCGCCGATCATCAAGCCGATGAGTGAGAGCGCCGAGAGTCCTGAGAGCCACGGTGTGGCCAGGGCGATCCCGCCGGCCAGTTCCAGGACGCCGACCAGGTACATGAACCACATGCCGAAGCCGATCTCCTCGAAGCCCTCGACCGCGGAGGAATGGGCGATCAGCTTGGGAACGGCACTGGCGATGACGAAGAACAGGCCGAGGATCACCTGCAGCGCGAGCAGGGAGATGTGCTTGACGCGGTCGTGACGGACCGCGCGCGCCGGGACTGGCGCCGGGCCCGAGGCGGATGCCGGGGATCCGGAGGGTGCTCCGGGTGACTGGTTCATGACGGTCTCCTCTCAGGGCGCGTACGGGACGTACACACCTGGAGCAGACCCGGCTGCCGCACGTTTCTCATCGCGGCGGCGGCAGCCTGTTCACGCGAGCTTGTTCGCGGCGCGACGCGGGCCGGGGATCGATACTCCCCCGGGGCGCGGCCTGGCGCGGCCGGTGTCCGTTCTCGCCGGAGCGGGGACGGACACCGGCCGCGCTGCGCCGTCGGCTCAGCGCCGGTCCACTCCTCCCGTCAGCCACGTGCCCAGCTTCTTCACCGTCGACCACCGACCGACGACGACGAGAGCGAGGGCGAAGAGGAGCATGGCCGGAGTCTCGACGAACTTGCCGTCGTCAAGCGTCAGATGCTTCAGGCACGCACCCGCCATCACGCACATCAGGCCGAGCGCGGCGAGGCCCGAGAACCACGGTGTGATGAGACCGATGGCACCGAGCAGTTCCAGCGCACCGGTCAGGTACATGAGCCAGAGGCCGAAGCCGATCTCCTCGAACGTGCCCTTTGCGCCCGAGTCGGCGGTCAGCGCGGGAATCGCGCCGATGGTGATCATGAAGTAGGCCACGGACAGCTGAACAGCCCACAGGACGACTTCGAGGGCAATGCGGGCCGGACCCTTGGGACGTGAGGTACGGGCGGCCGGTGAACCTGCGTGGGAGGTCGGCGGAATGCCGCTCGCGTTCGCCATGATGGACTCCTTCTGCGGACGGTGCACAAGCGGTTGACCGGGGCAGCCCGGCAGCTGACCTTCTACCACCGGCACACCCGCGGCGGAACTCCCTCGCCACAGCGGAAGCGAGGGCGGCACCCGTGCGCGCAGCGCCGGGGCTTGCCATTTGCGTATCACGTGCTCGGTAAGCAGCGCAGACAGTTGTCCATCATGGTCAACATCCCGGCCCGCGAGGCGTCCCCTCGCGGCCGGGCCCATCGGATCGTGCGTACTCCCGGTGACCATGCGGAGCGGTCACCGGGACTCTTCGCCACGGACTCTTCGCCGTGTCTCACCGGCGAGGCGACCGGTGGGTTCAGTGTGCGGGGCTCGGCTGCCCGCCCTGCGTCGCCAGTACCCAGTCCGCCTCGGTGCCCGCACTCCACAACTCACCCGGCCCGGGCTGCGTCACGAGTCCGAACAGGAGCAACTCCCAGTGGGCGGAGAGGCGTTGGTGGACGTCGACGACTAAGTCGTCCGTCCCGCTCGTCTGCACCGAGTGCGCACCCGAGGCGAGGCAGAAGGCGAGTTCGGCGACGGCCTCCGTGGTGGCCTCGCAGCGCAGCGTGCCGTCCTTCTCCGCTTCGCGTGCGACGTCGGTGAAGACCTGCTGCCAGCAGGCCAGCGGGTTTATCTCCGGGTCGGGAGGGGTGTCGAGTTCGCGCGCGAGCTTCACCGCGGCTCGCGCCAGGTGGTCGTGCTCGAGCTGATGCGCAACGAGGTGCGTCAGGTCGATGAGGGTCTGCAGTGCCGGCTGCTCCTTCGCCCGCAGCAGCTCGGCGGCCTGGTTCGACCTCCTGCACGCCTCACGCCGTACGGTGTCGGCCAGTTCCTCCTTGCTCCCGAAGTGGAAGGAGAGAGCGCCCTTGCTCATCGCTGCGCCGCGGCTGACCTCGAACAGTGTCGTACGCTGATAGCCCAGCCGGTCGAACGATTTCGCGGCGGCCATCGTCAGTGCCTGACGGGTGAGTTCTGCTCGCTCTTGCCTCATCGGCTGTGTCCCTTCGTGCGTTCCGGTCCGCGGGGAGACGGGCCGTCAGGAGCGGCGGCTGTGGGGGGAGATGAGAGCTGCCGTCCCCACAAACATACAAAGTGTTCTGTTTTTTTGCGCCAGAAGGGCTGAGTCAGTTCGTTGACGGAGAGCGTCAACGGGTGCGCCTATGAGGCCAGTGGGACAGGTGGTGCCGGATGGCCGAGCCGTCAGAGCCCGGCGGTACCTGTGAGATGGGTGCGGTACCAGGGGGCCGCTTCGGTGAGAGCGGCCAACGGCCCCGGCCCTGGGGGCGAATCGCATGCCTGCCACAAGTCTGTGGCGTAGTGGTGGTCGAAGGCGAGCAGTGTGAGCTGGCGCGCGCTGATCCGTCCCGGGTTCTCGTCCATGAGGGCGAGGCATTCCTCCCAGGTCAACTCCCGTGTGACGGGGGGCAGTACGTCCAGCCTCGCGAGTGTCTCCAGCAGGTCCCGGTTGCGTACGGGGGTGGGGTGCACGGCGTGGTGGACGCCCTGGACCGGGCCGGAGGAGCCGCCGTGCCCGGCGAGTTGGAGCGCGGTCAGCGTCACGAGCCGCGCCAGATCGTCCACGTCGATCAGAGACAGCTGTGCCTGCCCTGCCCGCCAGAACCCCGGTACGCGGCGGACGAGTTCGGCCAGCGCCGGCACGACCCAGCGGTCTCCTCGTCCGGTGATCAGGCCCGCACGCAGCACCGCGGACCCGTGGCGCAGGGCGTGCTCCTCACCCGCGAGACGGCTGCGGCTCGCGGCGGAGCCAGGATCGGGTTTCAAATCGCCGACGGCCGCCCCTCGGTGGGGGCCACGCCCATAGACCGCGGTGGTGGACAGCTGCACGATGTGCTCCACGCCGGCGCGCCGCGCCTCCTTCATCAGTGCTTCCGTGCCCAAGTCGTTGACCTGGGTGGCCAGTTGCTCGTCGGAGCCGACGTAGGAAGCGGCGTGGACAAGGACGCGCGCACCTGAACAACTCTCATGAAGGGACTCGGGACGGGCCAGATCGGCGTGGACCAGTTCCACCTCGCCGGGCAACGGATGCTCCCGTCGGGTGAGGACCCGTACGTCCACATCGTGCCGTGCCAGGCGGCGCAGGACGGCCGAGCCGATGAAACCGCTCGCCCCCGTCAGCACGAGAGGCACCGTCATCCGGCAGCCAGCAGCGAGGAGTCGGGGCTGACGATCATCTCCGCCGCGACCTGCGGCGGCGCGATCCCAAGGAGCATGTACTGCCACAGGTCCGCGATGCGGTCGGGCAGATCGGCCCGCTTGCAGGAGAGCTTGGAGAAGTGCTGCACGCCGGTGTAGCAGCCGACGAGGAGCATCGAGAGCCGTTCGACATCGACTCCGCTTCGCAGTTGCCCTCGTTCGGCGGCAGCGGCGAGCTGGCCGCGGAAGACCTCAGCCCACTCGCGGTACGGGGAGTCGTCGTGGAAGCCGACTTCCTCCTGCTCCACCGCGAGCCGCACCCCCGCGCGCAGGAGCTTGTTGGTCTGCAGCTCGTGCGCCAGGAGGAGGGTCGTGTCGATCAGACGCTGGAGCCCGTCGGGACCGGGAGGCAGGACGACGGAGTCGCGCTGCGCGAGCATGACGGTACGGGCAAGTTCCAGCTTCGAGGAGAAGTGGAAGTAGAGGGCCCCCTGCGTGATCCCGGCGCGGTGCATGATCTCCGAGATCCTTGCCGCCTTGTAGCCTCCCTCGTCGAAAACCTCGGCTGCTGCGTCAAGAATCAACTGTCTTGTCTCGACAGCCCGTTGCTGCATCGGCTTTGCTCTTCCTGGCGCCATCGGAGCTCGCCCCCAGAAGGTTCTATCGTTTCAGGCACAGGTCACCGTCATCCTCGCACCGTCCCACCGGAGGCCCGCATGGCTCACACCCCCGCTGTGCCCGATCTCCCGGAGAGCACAGCGTACTCGTGGCCGGTACCGCGGGAGTTCGTACACAAGACGGCTCACGCGGAAGTGCTCCTGACGGGCTGGCGGCGGTGCGGGGAGCGGGAGTTCGAGGTGGGTGCCCAGTGGCCGCGGGACCACGGCTTCTGGCGCACGGACGAGCACGGCGTGCAGGATCCGATGCTGCTGGTCGAGACGACCCGGCAGGTGCTGCCGCTGATCGCGCATGCCGCCTACGGGGTGCCACCGGGGCACCAGCTGATATGGGATCACCACCACTGCGCCTTCTCCACGCCATTCTTACCCGTGACCGGCTCCCCGGCAGAGGTCGTGCTGCACCTGTCGGCCTCGGAGGCCCCGGACCGCGGCACGCGGCCGCGGCGGATAGGGCTCAGCATGACCATACGGAGTGGCGACCGGACTCTGGGCAGCGCCTCCACCGTGTACACCGCGCACAGCCCTCAGGTCTACGGCAGGCTCCGCGGGCCCAAGACCCCGGCGCCCCCGGACGCCATGGCCGCGGCTCTCACACCGCCGCCGGCACTGCCTCCCTCGCTCGTGGGCCGGGAGAGCGAGCGCGAGGTGGTGCTCGCTCCGGCCGCTGACGAGAGCGTCGGCTGCCGGCAACTGCGGGTCCTCACGACGAGCCCCTGGCTCTTTGACCACCCCGTCGACCACGCTCCCGGCATGCTGCTGATGGAGGCCGCCCGGCAGTCGGTGCACCTGGCCGCGTCACCGCACCGTCCGAGCCTGACCCGAATGGAGGCCGAGTTCCATCGCTACGTCGATCTCGACGCCCCCAGCTGGGTCGAGGTCTCCTCCGGCCCGGGCGGCGCCGCGGACGACGACCTGTCCAATGGCGAACGCACGCTGACGGTGAGCATCACCCAGCACGGCGAGAAGGCCTTCACCGCGCTCGTCGGTTTCACCACCGAGTCCGATGCCACTGCGCACGCCGAGGTGCTCGGGTAGGGTTGCCGACCCAGCCGCACACGTCACCCGGGGAGGTGGGACCGATCACCGCTGTGGAACACGGTGCTCCACTCCTCTCCCCTGCGCCTGCCGTCCCGCTGGTCTAGGCCCTGCCCGGGAGCCGGGGCCGAAGCACCTCCGGAATCCCGAGAGGCACGCCCGTATGACTGCGACTCCCCCGTCCTTCCCCTCATCGCTCTCCCGCTCGGCCCTCGCCGCCAGGCTTCGCGACGCCGGCTGTGTCTTTGCCGAGGACGAGGCGGACTTGATGCTTTCCGCCGCCCGCACGGCCGAGGAACTCGCGGCCATGGCTGAGCGCAGAGCCGCCGGATTCCCGCTCGAACACGTCCTGGGCCACGCGCAGTTCGGCGATCTGCGGATCGTGGTGGAACCGGGTGTCTTCGTCCCCCGGCGGCGCACCGAGTTCCTTGTGCGGCGGGCCGCGGAACTCACTCGTCCGGACGCCCTCGTCGTCGATCTGTGCTGCGGCTCCGGCGCGTTGGGTGCGGCACTGGCGGCGGCGGTCGCCCGGCCCGGTCAAGAGCCTTGCGGCGGGGTCGAGTTGCACGCCGCCGATATCGACCCCGCGGCGGTGCGCTGCGCGCGGCACAACGTCGCGGCCTTCGGCGGCAGTGTCCATGAGGGGGACCTTTTCGCCGGACTGCCGGCCGAACTGAGGGGGCGCATCGAGGTGCTGATCGCCAACGTCCCCTACGTACCGACGGATTCGCTGAGTCTGCTTCCGGCGGAGGCACGCGTCCACGAACCGCGTGCCGCACTGGACGGCGGCAGTGACGGACTGAACATGCTGCGGCGGGTCGCGGCATCGGCGCCGGAATGGCTCGCGCCGGGCGGGCATCTGCTGATGGAGACGACCGAGGCCCAGGTGGAGGCCGCGACCGCAGCCATGGAGGGCAGCGGGCTGACGGTGCGCGTGGACCGTTGCGAAGAGCTGGGCGCCACGGTCCTCGCCGGGACGAACACAGGTGTGGCGCGGGCGCCAACTTGCCCTCGCTAGGCGCCTGTTGAGGCGGAGGCAGAAGTCCCGGTGCCGTTGGCGGACTCCCCGGACCTCCTTGCCGCTCCCGGCGGCAGGGAGGGTGGTGCGCTCTCCTGCGCCCGGATCCGGCCGCGTTGAGTCAGCAGCGTCGCCGCGAAGGCGAGAACGAGGGCGGCGAGCACACCGAGGTTCGCGGACGCCCATCCGCCCGTCGTGCCGCCCAGACCCAGAGGCCCCAGCAGATAGCCCTGCCAGGAGAGCCAGCCGGCGGCGGCGCTGGTCACCAGGCCCCAGCCCGCGGCCGTGCCAACGGCCAGGACCGCGACGGGCAGCCAACGTACGTCACCGTACCGCCCGTTGCGGGAGAAGAGGTCGCCGTCATCGTACGGGCGGGAGCGCAGGGCGATGTCGCCGAGCATGATGCCGCACCATGCCGCCACTGGTACGCCGAGAGTGGTGAGGAAGCCGGTGAAGGAGCCGAGGAAGCCCTCGGAGAAGAACACGATGTAGACGGTCCCAACCACCATCAGAACGCCGTCGACAGCGGCCGCGGCCCAGCGCGGCACCCGCACCCCGACAGCCAACAGCGCCAGCCCGGACGAGTAGATGTCCAGCACGGCGCCGCCGACGAGCCCCAACACGGCCACGAGCGCGAACGGTACGAGGAACCACCCCGGAAGCGCACCCGTGAGGGCGCCCACAGGGTCGGCCGCGATCGCCTCGCTGAGGTCCTTCGAGGAGCCGGCGAGCAGGAGCCCGAAGACGAGGAGAACCGCAGGGGCCGCCGACGCGCCGAACGCAGTCCATCCCGCGACGGCCGCGCCCCGGGTGCGCCTCGGCAGGTAACGGGCGTAATCCGCCGCTGCGTTGACCCAGCCGAGGCCGAAACCCGTCATCATGAACACGAGCGCACCGATGACCTCCTGCGCCGATCCGGAGGGCAACGCCTGTACGGACTCCCAGTGGATCTCGTCGGCGGTCAGGACGATGTAGACGGCGGTCAGCGCGGCAGTCACCACGGTGATGGCCGTCTGCATCCGCATGATCAGATCGAACCCGATCACCCCGGCGAGCACGGTGAGCACCGAGACGACGACCAGGGCGGCGATCTTCGTGCCCGTGCCTCCGCCCCAACCCAGCCTGTCGAAGACGGTCGCCGTGGCGAGCGTCGCGAGGATCACCAGCACCGTCTCCCAGCCGACGGTCAGGACCCAGGACACCGCGGAGGGAAGCCTGTTGCCCCGTACTCCGAACGCGGCGCGGCTGAGGACCATCGTCGGTGCGGATCCGCGTTTCCCTGCCACTGCGACGAAGCCGCACAACAGGAAGGAGAAGACGATGCCCGCCATGCCGGCGGCCAGCGCCTGCCAGAACCCGATGCCGAAACCGAGCGCGAACGAGCCGTAACTCAGGCCCAGCACCGAGACATTGGATCCGAACCACGGCCAGAACAGCTGCGCGGGACGACCCTTCCGCTCGGCGTCGGCGATGACGTCGAGCCCGTTGGCCTCCACGGCGAACTTCCGCGAGGAGTTGTCCCGTACCTCGCCCTCCTGTGAGACCGCCCCAGTGCCGGGCACAGCGCCCTCCCCGTTCCGCCGGTTCCGTCGCATGGAGCCTGCTGTCGCCTTCTCACGGCGTCAAGTACGCGCCGAGGCGGTGCCGTTGAGCGTCTGCGTCAAGGGAAGTCGGCGGTCGCCGCATTCCCTCCGGGGGACACAACCACCAAGTGCCCTGCACTCGTGGCAAGTTGGACCCTCCCCGCAACCGCGTTCTGCCATGACCAGCGGTCCTGCCGAACCGCGACGCCGCGGCCGAGCGCCTCGCGGCCGACCGCTGTGCGCCCGGCGCCGGCGGACCGGCCGGCGGGAACCGGGGTGTTCTCGTGAGGAAATGCGGGGAGAGCGTGCCGGTCGGTGACCCACCTGCCCGGTTGCTGTACTGGCCGTGATAGTTGTGTGCGCCAACGAGAACGGCAGCTACACCGAATTTTCTGTACGGGCCGGAGCGGGTACGGGTGTTGCTCGTTGCGTGCCGGAACGTACCGTCTGGACAAGGGCTTTCATGGGGACGCCGACGATACAGGTCCGAGTCCTTGCCGTCGCGGGCCGACGTGTGTGGATGGCGGTGAGCGGCACACTGTGCACCGCGACGCTCAGAGTCCTGCACTACAGTCTGTGCGCCCGCGTCACGGACGAGCGGACGCAGTTCTATCTCGACCTCAACGCGGTGCAGCGCGGCGACGCGCTTCCCACGGCCGAGCTTCCACGGCTACTGCCCCCCGGCAGCCGTCTGCGCTTCCACATCGTCGGAGCGCACGAGAGTTTCCAGGTGCCACTCGGAGCCGACGCGCGGTGCCGCTTCCACTCGGACGTCGCCTCCGCATGGGCGGAGTGGTCCCGGCAGTCCTGAAGGCGGGCAACCAGGCCTGATCAGACCCAAGTCGACGGGAGTCGCTCGGGGGTGCCTGGGGTCCGGCAGAGCCGGAGCAGCGCTACGCGGCGTCCAGCACGGCGCTCACGGTCTTGCCTCCGCCGGGTGCGGTGGTGACATCCAGACGCCTGGCGAGCCGGCTGATCATCGCGATGCCCCGCCCGCTCTCGGAGTCACTCCCCGTGCGGCGAACGCGGGGCAACAGGCCGCCGTCGTCGCGGACTTCGACGGTGACGGTTCCCTCGCCGCTGCTCAGACGCAACCGGCACCGGCCCCTGCCGTGCAGCGCCGCGTTGGTGACGAGTTCGGAGACGACCAGTGTGGCCTCTTCCACCTGCCCCGCCGCCTCGGGCGGTGTGCGGGTGCCGGTGAGGAATCCGGTCGTCAACCGGCGGGCGGTGCGGGCCGACGCGGCATCCCGCGGCAGTGTGTACTCGACGCGTGCGGTGCGCCTCGACGGACGCGGGCTCACGCGCATGACGTTCACTTCCTCTCGGTTCCGGCTCCCACCCCGTGCGACCGGAGCGGCCGGATGCGCGAATCCAGACCTTCGGGTGTTCTTCCCTTGGGGCGCGGGAGCATTCTCCGGGAAACCGCTCGGACGCATCCGGTCACGGAAAATCCACCATTCCGTCGCGTTCCGCTCGAAAGCAGGCCGTACCCTCCGCATTGCCCGGCGGGTGTTCGTTCGCCGACGATCCGTTCCCGTCGGCTATTCGCCCTGGTCTCCACGGGACTTGTCCAGCGCCGTGCCGAGTTCGTCGACGACGAGATGCTCACGGTCCGTCCTGCCGGTGCGGTAGGCGGCACGTCCGACCATGTGCGCCGCCACCGGGACGGTCAGCAACTGGAAGAGGCCGACCAGGACCAGCGTTCCCAGGTCCGCCACGTTGCGCAGCCGCAGCCCGGCTCCGAGGAGGACAAGCAGCAGACCCGCGACCTGCGGCTTGGTCGCCGCATGGATGCGTGTGAGGACGTCCGGCAGCCGCACCAATCCGATGCCGGCGAGCAGACAGAGCACCGCGCCCGCCAGCATGCAGACCAGGGACGCCACGTCCGCGGCCCCCGACCAGTTGTGCTGCGTCCAGTTCATCCGCCGCTCCCCTGCTCCACCGCACCGCCGTTCGGTTCGGGGCCGCCGCCTCGTCCGCTGTCCGCGGCGGCGCTCTCCGGGCCGTCGTTCTCTCCGCCCCTTCCGTCGCCCAGGTCGGGATCCTCGCTCCCGGCCTCGTCCCGCAGCGCGAGGAAGCGGGCGATGCTCACCGAACCGGTGAAGCCCAGGAAGGAGAGGACGAGCAACACCGGGAGGTAGTACGGGATCTGCCGCACCGCAGTGAGAACGCCGATGCCGGCCATCACCACGGCGGCCAGCGCGTCGAGGGCGACTGCGCGGTCCAGCGTGGAAGGTCCGCGTACCAGACGCACGGTGACGAGCACTCCGGAGGCGAGCAGCAAGGCGATGACGATACTCAGGACCGCTTCCACGGGCCGCCCCTCCCTTCGGAGTCGCTGGTGCCGCCTGTGCCTTTGCCGGGGCCGCCGCTTCCGAGGCTGCCGCCCCCGAGTCCGTCCGAGGGCCCGCGGCCCTCCCAGGCGTCGAGCGCGGCGACGTCAGCGCGGGTGCCGAAGGCCCGTACGACGCGGTCCTCCAGGCGCAGCACCTCGTAGCGGGCCCGCTCCCGCTCCGCCTCCTCCCCGGCGCCCACCACGTGCACGAACAGCATCCCGGACGCGCGGTGCACGTCGAGGACGTTGCTGCCGGGGATGGCGGCGACCGCGACGGACGTGGCCGTCAGCAACAGGTCGCTAGGGGTGCGCATCCGTACGGCCAGCACTGCGCACTGGGGCGGCCGCGACCCGAGGATGTACCGGTTGAGGCGCCAACTGGAGACTGCCATGTCGATGACGAAGCGGACGGTGAAGCGCACGAGGCCGACGGGGCGCAGCCGCACCTGGGTCTCGATCGGCGGCAGGGGGAAGACGACGCACACGATGACGCCGACAAGGATGCCGGTGATGACGTTGGCGACGCTCGGCGTGCCCCACAACAGCACCCACACCACGGTCAGTCCGAGCACGGTCGGCCACTGTGCCGCCGGGAGACGTCTGCGTCCCCGGGGTCCGCCGCCCGGCGGTCCGGCGGCCACGGCTCCCGGCGGCCCTCCGAGTGGGGTCTCACGTGGCCCGTCCGGTCCGGTCTCCGATGGCTGGCTCATCGTCCCGTCACCGCCGTCACATAGGGCGTACGTGCCGTCAGTTCGTCCGCCACGCGAACCGTCAGCGAGGACAGCGGTCCGGCGAACACAGTGAAGGCCAGGCCGAACGCCACCAGAGCCGCGGTCGGTCCGAGCATCGCGGCCGGCGGCTGTCCGGTGGTGATGGCGCGGCCACCGAAGCTCGCGGTGTCGGCCTTCCCCGCGAGCACATCGACGTCGACCGCCCCGCTCCCTCCGGAGAAGCCCGCTCCCCCTCCCGGCACGGCAGCGGGTTCCCGCGGTGACTCCTCGTCCGTCTCGACGGTGTCGAGCACGACCCCCACCACGTACAGCTGCGGCGGTGCGGCTCGCCAGAAGCCGAGGTTCCACGCCTTGGTGAGCGCGTACAGGGTGAGCAGGCTCGTGGCCGAGCCGGCGGCGATCAGGACGTACGTCATGGCGCCGCCGTGCGCGACACCCGCGCGCAGCAGCCCGAACTTGCCCAGGAAACCCGACAGCGGCGGCACCCCGGCGAGGTTCATGGCCGGGACGAAGAAGACGAGCCCCAGGGCCGGTGAGAGTTTCGCGATGCCGCCGAGCCGCCGCAGGTCGGTGGTGACGCCGCGGCGTTCGACGAGCCCGACGACGAGGAAGAGCGTCGTCTGCACCGTGATGTGGTGCACGACGTAGAAGACCGAGCCGGCGAATCCGGCGCGGGTGGCCAGGGCGATGCCGAAGACCATGAATCCGATGTGGCTGATGAGCGTGAAGGAGAGCAGCCTCTTCAGGTCGGTCTGTGCGACCGCACCCAGGATCCCCACCAGCAGGGACAGCAGCGCGAGCACCATCAGTGCGTCGCTGAGCCTGTCGCCCGGGAAGAGCAGGGTCTGGGTGCGCAGTATCGCGTAGATGCCGACCTTGGTCAGCAGTCCCGCGAAGACGGCGGTGACGGGAGCGGGCGCCGTCGGATAGGAGTCGGGCAGCCATGCGGCGAGGGGGAAGACGGCGGCCTTGGTGCAGAAGACGGTCAGCAGGGAGATCTGCGCCAGTACGGCCACGCCGCCGGGCAGTTCGTCGAAGCGGCGGGCGAGTTCGGCCATGGTCACGGTGCCCGTGGCCGCGTAGACGACGGCGACCGCCGCGAGGAAGAGCACGGAGGAGAGCAGCGAGACGATCGCGTAGGTGGCCCCGGCCCGGATGCGCGTGACGGTGCCGCCCAGCGTCAGCAGCACATAGCTGGCGGTCAGCATGATCTCGAACCCGACGTAGAGGTTGAAGAGATCGCCGGCAAGGAAGGTGTCGGAGACCCCGGCGACCAGGACCAGGTAGGCCGGATGGAAGACCGACATGGGGGTGCCCTCCTCCCGGTCGGCCATGCCCTGGCCGATGGAGTAGAGCAGCACGCACAGCGTCACGGACGAGGAGATCACCAGCATCAGTGCCGAGAGCCTGTCGGCGACGAGGACGATGCCGACAGGCGGTTTCCAGCCTCCGGCGTACATGACCTGCGGGCCGTATCTGTCGGCGTCGATGAGCAGGACGAGCGCGACGGCGAGGACGGTCGCGAGGACGACGGTGCTGATGACCCGCTGGGTGCGCTGCAGCCGTACGCCGACGCCGAGTTTCAGCCCCGCGGCGAAGAGAGGGAGCAGCACCGGCAGGGCCACCAGCACGGAGGAAGGGCCGTCGACACCCGCGGACCCCGCGGCGATCACCTGGGGTCTCCCGACGCGCGGATGACTGAGGCGGCGGATGACGTGCCGGGGGCGCTCAACGGTCCGCCCCGAGGATCGTCTCCCACAGGTCGTCCGCCACGTCCTCGTCACTGCGTGCGGCGCGGGCGCGGTGCGGACGTGCCTCGGCGCGGGCCCGGCGCCGCGCCTCGTGGTAGTGGGCTCCGGCGCGCCGCAAACGGCGCGACACGCCCTCCTGGCCCGGCCGTTCGTCCTCCTCCCCGACGGCGAGCAACTCGCGGCGCCTGGCGCGCCGTTCACGCTCCCGTGGTGCCCGCCGTGCCTCCCCGCGGTGTTCCTCGCCGTGTTCGGCGCGGTGTGCGACGCGGAGGTCCTCCACGTCGTCCTGCACGTCGTCACTGCCGGAGAGCTGCCAGGCGCGGTAGGCCATCGCGGAGAGGAACGCGGTCAGGGCGAGGGTGATGACGATGGCGGTCAGCACGAACGCCTGCGGCAGCGGGTCCGAGATCCGCTGGGGCCCGAAGACCTTGTAGAGCAGCGGCGCACGGGAGGCCGCCCCGGACGAGGCGAGCAGCAGGAGGTTGACGCCGTTGCCGATCACGACCGTGCCGAGGACGATGCGGGTGAGTGGGCGGCTGAGCAGCAGGACCGTGCCGGCGGCGATGAGTGCGCCGCCGGTGGCGACCAGCGCGACCGTCTCGTTCATCTTCCGGCCTCCCCGCCGGCGCGGGCTCCGCTGTCGTTCTCGCGGAGTGCTCTCTCGACGCGGCGGTCGATCTCGGAGCCGAGGCTGCGCAGCACGTCCAGCACGACTCCCAGGACGAGCAGGTAGATGCCGGTGTCGAAGAGCACGGGGCTGGCCGCGTGGAACTTCTCGATGACCGGCAACTCCCCGTGGTAGGTGCCCGATCGGAGCACCGAGCCGCCCAGTACCAGCCCGGCGAGTCCGGTCGCGGTCATCGTCATCAGCCCGAGCCCGAGCAGGAAGCCGGCGTCGAACGGTGCGGCCGCGTCGAGTTCGTACCGTCCGCCCGCCAGATAGCGCACCGCCAGCGCCAGCCCGGCGACGAGGCCCGCGCTGAAGCCGCCGCCCGGCAGATTCTCGGCGCAGAAAAGCAGGTAGAGGGAGAGCACGACGATGGGGTGGAACACCAGCCGCGCCAGCACCTCGAAGATCACGGAGCGTCGTTCGGGGTCGAGGGTGCCGCTGGCGGTCAGCCATGTGCGGCGGGGAACGGCGCCCGCTCCGCGGCGTGGTGGCGGTGCGCCGCTCTCGACGTGTTCCGCGTGCACGGGCCACACGTGCCCGGCGCGCTGGGTACCGCGGGCCTCCACGCCGAGGCCGCGGCGCACATGGGCGGACGGGCCCGCGCCCGGCGGCACGGCTGCGGTCGGCCAGGCCGTCACGGGGCTCCCGGAGCGGCGGCGCAGGAAGACGAGACTGGTCACGCCGACGGCGGCGACGCCGAGCACGGCGGACTCACCCAGGGTGTCCCAGGAGCGCAGGTCCACGAGGGTCGTGGAGACGACATTCTTCAGCCCGTGATGTGAGGTGGCGGTGATCAGTTCGGGGCCGGCGGGCAGTGCCTCCCGGGCGGTTCCGGCCACGTACGTCAGTACGGCGGCGAAGCCTCCCGCGGCCAGACCGGTGACAAGCCGCGTGACGCGCCGCAGCGTGCTGGTCCGCCGCTCGTCGGGAAAGCGGGCCGGCAGTCTGCGCAGCACGAGCACGAACACCACGAGGGAGACGGTCTCCACGGCGAACTGGGTCAGTGCCAGGTCCGGTGCGCCGTGCAGCACGTACAGCACCGCTGTGCCGTAGCCGGTCACGCCGGCCAGGACCACCGCCGTCATGCGCTGCCGGGACGCCACGCACAGAGCGGCCACCATGCAGACCACGACGGCCACGCCGAGCTGCGGTACGGAATCGAACCAGCGCACCGGCCCGGTGTGCTGCCACGGCGGGTCGACGATCATGGCGGTGCTCTGTGCGGCGATCAGCACGGCGAGGACGGTTCCGAGGTAGACCGGCAGTGATCCGCGTTGCACGGTTCCGGTGACCTCGAGTGCGGTGCGTTCGAGGCCCGACAGCAGGCGGGCGAAGACCTGCTTGGCGTCCGGGACCGCCAGCCTCTCCCCCAGGCCCTCCAGCTGACGCGCCATGAGGAAGAGTGCGCCGCCCGCGAGCCAGGAGAGAGCGGACAGCAGGAGCGAGACGCTCGGCTCGTGCCACAGGGCTAGCCGGTACGCCTCCCCTGGTGCGGGAAACGCGCGGGCGTAGCGGGCGAGCAGCGGCGCGATGCTGAAGACGGCCGGTCCCAGGGCCACTCCGGCCAGCACGCACACGGTGGCGGGTGCGGTCAGGAGCACGCCGGTGCGGGCCCGCATGGGCGTGGGTTCATGGATGCCGTCACCGGTGGGCTTCGTGGCGAATGCCCCCCACAGGAAGCGCAGGGTGTACGCCACGGTGAGCGCCGAGCCGGCTGTGACCGCCGCCGTCACCGCGACCGACGCCGAGCCGGGCAGCCCCGCGCTGCCGGTGTGCAGGAGGGCGGCGAACGCGGCCTCCTTCGCGGCGAATCCGAGCATGGGCGGCAGCGCCGCCATGGACATCCCCGCCGTCACGGCGACGGTGCAGACGAGGGGCATGGAGCGTGCCAGCCCCGAGAGCCGGTCCATCTGCCGGGTTCCGGTCGCGTGGTCGATGATGCCGACGACGAGGAAGAGCGGGGCCTTGAACAGGGCGTGCGCCAGCAGCATGGCCGTACCGGCGAGCGCCGCGTCGCGTGTGCCCGTGCCGGTCAGGACGATGAGGAAGCCGAGCTGGCTGACAGTGCCGAAGGCCAGCAGCCGCTTGAGGTCCTTCTCGCGCAGGGCGCGCCATCCGCCGAGCAGCATCGTCGCCGCCCCGAACGCGAGCACCGTCACCTGCCAGGGCGGTGCGTGCGCGTAGGCGGGAGCCAGTCGTGCCACGAGGTAGACACCGGCCTTGACCATGGCGGCGGCGTGCAGATACGCGGAGACGGGTGTCGGTGCGGCCATGGCTCCGGGCAGCCAGAAGCTGAACGGCCACAGGGCGGACTTCGACAGCGCTCCGGCGAGGATCAGCACGATCGCGACGGCTACGGTCCCGTCCGCGGGCGGCGGGCCGTCGAGGATGGCGGAGATGCGGTACGTGCCCGCCGCATGGCCCAGCATCAGGAACCCGACGAGCATGGCCAGTCCGCCGGCAACGGTCACGATCAGCGCCTGAAGCGCCGCGAGGCGGTTGCGACGGCGCTCCGGTACGTGGCCGATGAGGAGGAAGGAGAAGACCGTGGTCAGCTCCCACATGACGTACAGGACGATCAGGTCGTCGGCGAGGACGAGGCCGAGCATCGCACCGGCGAACGCGGTGAAGGTCCCCGCGAACTGGCCCAGCGAGAACGCCGGGCGGCTGAAGTAGCCCGCGCAGTAGACCAGCGCCAGGGCGCCGATGCCGCCGACGACGGCCACCATCAGCAGGGCGAGCGCGTCACATCGCAGGTCCAGGACCACGTCCAGGGCGGGCATCCACGGCCACCGCTCGACGAGCACCTCCCCGTCCGCGACGTCCGCGTAATGCCAGGCCGCCCATCCCAGTGCCGAGGCCGGGATCAGGGCCAGGAGGAGGAACGCGCGCGTGCCGGTCCATCGCACCAGGAGCGGAGCACAGCAGGCTCCGGCGAAGTGGAGGAGGATCAGCGACAGCACAGCGCGAATGATTCCATGATGAATCAGTCATTCTGCGCACAAAAGTGCTCAATCGAATTCTGAAACGGACGCAATCTGGGTGCGGGGGGCACGCTCCGGCCCCAGTGAGCGACTCCCGCGTGCGTGCCGATGACATGCACCGGTGCACACGGCCTCCGACCTGCGCACTTCAGGGTCGGCCCTCCTCGCGGACGCCGGGACCCCCGTGGACTCCCGGGTCGCCAACACCCGCCACTGCGGCAGGAGTTCCGCGGGCGCACCCGGGCCAGACCAAGGCCCCGCCCGGCAAATCACCCGTGTGCCAGTTTCCCTGCTCACGCACTTTCTGTGACTCTTGGAGAACTCAGGGTGACCATCCCCGACATCAGGAGTCCCCCATGATCCTCAGCATCTCCGGCGTCCTCCTGCTCGGCTTCATCATCTTCCTCTTCACCCGCAAGGACGGGCTCAAGATCTCGCATGCGCTGGTGTGTGCCCTCTTCGGCTTCTACCTGGCGGGCACGGCTCTCGCCCCCAGCATCAAGGCGGGGGGCGCCAGCCTCGCGGGGCTGCTCAGCGGACTGAAGTTCTAACGCGGCGCGCACGGCGCGTGCGCGGGCCGGCTCGTCCCGCGCGCTGTGCGGCGCATTCGTCACAGGAGGTTCCGTGGTGCGTTGGCCGTTCCCCCGGCAGCCGGCGGGTACGGGTGCCGCCGTGCGTCCGGCCCGCCGCGCCCTGCGGGCCGGTGCCGCCGGAGCGCTGGACGTACTGCATCCGCTCATCGTGGTCGTACGCGGTCTGGCGCGGCTGACGATGCTGGTGCTGCGCTGGTGGGCCCGGGCGCCCAAGGACCGGCGCGGCCCCGTGTTCTTCCTGGCCGCAGTGGCCGTGATGGTGGTGGCGCTGATGCCGTGGGGTCCGGCGTTCGCCATCGCGGTCGTTGTCGGCGCAGCCGCCTGGCAAGGACGCGACGGTGCGCGGACGGTCGCCGGAGCCGCCCGTGAGGATGCGGAGAACGCGCGCCTCCAAGCCGTCTACGACGCGCTGGTGCCCTTCTTCACTCTGCAGAACGACCCCGACCCGGACCCGATCTACGCACACGACGGAGCGTGGGAACGAGCCTTCGAGGAGGCCGAGTTCACCGATGAGGGCCGCATCGAACGCCTTCTGGTGCGGTATCCGGCCCACTTCCCCGACGGCGACCCCGCGCACCGGCTGGCGGTGGAGCAGCGGCTGGGCGCCAAATCCGGACGGGACCGCGAGTACCGCTTCGTATGGGACGAGGAGCGCAACCAGCTCGAGATGACCGTCCCCGGTCCCCTGCCGCAGGGCATCAGGGCCCAGCGGTTCGTGACGGGCCCCGGCGAGATCGTGCTCGGGTTCACGGACGCCGAGGCGGTGCACCGCCGTATCCCGGTGAACGACGGTGAGCAGGCACTCGACGTCCCGCCGGTGGTGTGGCGCACGGGTGCACGCTCGGCCGAGTCCCATCTCCTGGTTGTCGGTGCCCCGGGCGCGGGTTCGAGCACACTGCTGCGTTCGGTGGTGCTCCAAGCGCTCCAGCACGGAGATGTTCTCGTGGTGGACGGCAGCGGCTCCGGCGAGTTCGCATGCCTGACGGGGCGCGACGGCGTGCTGGCCGTGGAGACCTCGGCGGGCGGGGCCGTGGCGTCGTTGGAGTGGGTGGTGCACGAGACGGAACGGCGGCTGACAGCGGCGAGCCGCGCGCGGCAGGCCGGCCACCCCGTTCCGGAGGACGCGCGGCGGCCGCTGTGGGTGGTCGTCGACCGGCCCGCGGCAGTCAGCCATCTCGCGCGCACGGAGGGGCGGCGCGACCCTCGGGAGCTCCTTCAGGTGCCGCTGCGTCACGGGCGCGCGGCGCAGGTGACGGTGGCGGTGGCGGAGCACTTCGAGTGCGCCGACGAGCTGGGCCGGGCGGTGCGCTCGCAGACCAGGGCGCGGGTCCTGCTCGGCGATGCCTCGCCGGAGGAGATGTGGGCTGTGCTCGGCGAGGCCACGGTCCCGCCGCCCGGCACGCACGCGGCGCCGGGGCGTGGCTTCGCGCGGCTCGGCGCGGGGCCGGTGCTCCGGCTTCAGGTGCCGGCGGCGCCCGACCCCCTGGACGACGCGGCGGGTGAGGCCGAACGGCAGGCCGTGCTGGGGCTGTTGCCCCCGCTGACCGCGTCGCAGGCCCGGGCGCTGGGGGCGCAGGCCGGGCAGGCGTCCGACGCGTCGCGTGCGAAACCGGAGGCGAAGGCTCAGGCCACGTAGGTGCGGGGTACGTCGCCGTCGGCGACCGCGCCCGTACGGACGAGGTCCGCCGCCTTGGCCAGACGGGCGACAGCTTCGTCGACGACCGGTCCGGCGACCGTGAACAGCAGCCGCACGTAGCCCTCGAAGGCCCCGTCGACCCCGAAGCGGGTTCCGGCCGGCACCCGCACCCCGATCCGCTCCCCCGCGTCGGCGATGCGCGAGCCGGACAGGCCGCCTGTACGTGTCCACAGGGTCAGTCCGCCGCGGGGAACGGTGAACTCCCAGTCGGGCAGCCTGTCATGGAGCGCGGCAACGAGCGCGTCCCGGTTCTCGCGGGCTCCCGCCCGGCGTGCGGCGACCGCCGCTTCCCAGCCGTCGCCCGTCATCAGCCGTGCCACGGCGAGCTGTTCGAGTACCGGGCTGCCCAAGTCGGCGTAGACACGGGCCGCGACGAGGCTGCGGATCACCTCGGGTGCCGCCCTGACCCAGCCGATGCGCAGCCCTGCCCAGACGGCCTTGCTGACGGAGCCGACGGTGATCACGGCGGAGCCGCCGGGGTCGAACGCGGCCATGGGGCGCGGCAGTTCGACGTCCTCGTCCAGCGTCAGGTCGGTCATGGACTCGTCGGCCACGAGAACCGTACCGGCGGCGCGTGCCGCCGCCACCATCTCCCGCCGCTGGTCGTCCGGTGCGAGTGCGCCCGTGGGGTTGTGATAGTCGGCGATGACGTACGCCATGCGCGGGGCGCTCTCCCGGAACGCCTGCCGCCAGGCGGGCAGATCCCAGCCGGCCAGGCCGTCGGCCATCGGTACGGGCACGAGACGGGCGCCCGCGTCGCGCAGCAGGTGCAGGACGTTGGCGTACGAGGGGTGTTCGACGGCGACGCGTTCGCTGCGCGGGACCAGCAGCCGTGCGAGCGCGGCTACGGCGCCCATCGCGCCGGTGGTGACCATGATCTGCTCGGGCATCGTCGGGACGCCGCGGGCGGTGTAGCGAGCGGCGAGTGCCTCACGCAGGGCGGGCAGTCCTCCGGGGTAGTTCCCGTGGGTGTCCGTGTAGGGCGCGAGGTCCGAGACCGCGCCCTGGAAGGCATCGGTGAGGTGCGGCTCGGGGGCCAGGAAGGTCGCACAGGCCAGATCGATCACGGACCCGGCGGACTCGGGCGGCAGCGGCTCCAGCCCGCGCGTGGGCAGCGGCTTGCCGGCAGGCACGGCGGTCCAGCTGCCCGAGCCGCGCCGGGAGGCGAGAAATCCTTCGCTGCGCAGCGCCTCGAAGGCGGCGGCCACGGTCGTACGGCTGACGCGCAGCGCCGCGGCGAGCTCCCGCTCGGCGGGAAGACGGGCGGCCACCGGGATGCGGCCCTCGAGCACGAGGAGGCGCACACCGTCGGCGAGTGAACGATAGGCCGGTACGCGGTGACCTGCGTCGGCCGCAGTGGCCGCGCGCTGCGACGCCAGCAGTCTGGACAGCTGCGGAGCACCCACGGCTGAGGTCCACTGCACCATGATTGCGGTCCACCTCTCCCTGATTGGCCATGGATGTGGCCTGATTCCTGGCACCAGACTGCCACGCAACCACTCACCGGAGCCAGTAGGCCACCGGCACCGCGCCGGAGGGGAAGGAGCCTCCCTTGTCTCATCCGTCACGCCCGTCCCGTCCGACGGGTAAGGGAGGGCACATCGGCCGGCGTCTGGTGCAGCTTTACGCGGGCCTGCTCCTGTACGGAGGAAGCATCGGGCTGATGGTGGAGTCCGGTCTCGGCCTCCCGCCGTGGGACGTGCTGCACCAGGGACTCGCCCGGCACACCGGACTCTCGATCGGCACCGCCTCGGTCGTCGCGGGTGCCGTGGTGCTGCTGCTCTGGGTGCCAATTCGGCAGCGGCCCGGCCTCGGGACCGTCTCCAATGTCGTCCTGGTCGGCATGGCGATGGACGGCACGATCTGGCTCACCCCCACGCCTGACGCGCTCGCGCTGCGGATTCCGGGGCTGGTCATCGCGGTGGTGCTCAACGGCGTCGCCACCGGCCTGTACATCTCGGCCCGCTTCGGCCCTGGCCCCCGGGACGGGCTGATGACCGGCCTGCACCGCGTCACGGGTCGCTCGGTCCGCCTCGTACGTACAGGGATCGAGGCGACCGTGCTGGTGTCCGGGCTGCTGCTGGGCGGCACGGCCGGCGTCGGAACCGTCGTGTACGCGCTCGGGATCGGCCCGCTCTCACAGCTCTTCCTGCGGGTCTTCGCCGTGCCCGCAACCCGGCTGGAATCCGCGGACGGACCTCCGAGCACCGACACGGGCGGCCCGCACGTGGTGGCACGCGGGACGGGCGAACGCGACGAGGACGGAGCCGGGGGGCGGCGGCGCGCGTGGTGGCGCGGGGGCGCGATACTGCGGCGGTGATGTCCACCGACCCGAGCCACCTCCCTGCGTTTCCCGCCCATCCGGCCGTGCTGCGCCGCAAGCCGCGCCATCCGTTCCTCGACCATCCCGGCCCGCTGGCCCTCGCCCACCGCGGCGGCGCGGCGGACGGGCTGGAGAACACGCACAGCGCCTTCGCCCGTGCCGTCGAGTTGGGCTACCGCTATCTGGAGACGGACGTGCACGCCACGGCCGACGGGCACCTCGTCGCCTTCCATGACGAGACGCTGGACCGGATCACGGACGCGAGCGGCCCGATCAGTGAACTGCCCTGGTCCCAGGTGAGCCGTGCCCGAGTCGGCGGCAGTGAACCGCTGCCGCTGATGCGGGAGTTGCTGCGGGCCTTCCCCGAAGCGCGGTGGAACATCGACGTCAAGGCGGAGTCCGCCCTCGTACCGCTGCTGGAGCTGCTGTCCGAGCTGGACGCGTGGGCCCGTGTGTGCGTCGGCTCCTTCGAGGAGGACCGGGTGGCGCGGGCGCAGGCCATGGCCGGGCCGCGGCTGGCCACCTCACTCGGCACGCGTGGCGTGGTGAGGCTGCGGCTGCGTTCGTACGGGCTGGTGCCTGCGCGGGCTGTCCGCAAGAGCGCCGTGTGCGTCCAGGTTCCCGAACACCGGTCGGGTATCCGCGTGGTGGACGGCGCGTTCGTACGGGCGGCACATGCGCGCTGGATGCAGGTGCACGTATGGACCGTCAACGAGAGAAACCGGATGCGGGAGTTGCTCGACCTGGGAGTTGACGGCATTGTGACCGATCACATCGAGACACTGCGCGACGTCCTCACCGATCGGGGTGCGTGGATGCCGGGTCCTGGCCCCCGGTAGAGCGGCTCCGCTACGTGAGCGCCGCCTGCGCACGCACGGGGCGGCGCCGCGTACCGGGGCCGCGCACGGCGCCGGAGACAAGGGGGGCATGGCTGTGACTGCTGTCGTGACCGGTGCCGGGGACGGCACGGCCGAACGCCGCCGTGAACAGCGGGGCTGGTACTTCTACGACTGGGCGAACTCGGTCTTCTCCACCAGCGTCCTGACCGTCTTCCTCGGCCCCTATCTGACGGAGGTCGCCAAGGCGGCCGCGGATGCCGACGGTTACGTGCATCCGCTGGGCCTGCCGGTGCGCGCGGGTTCCTACTTCGCCTACACCGTCTCGCTGTCGGTTCTGCTGTCGGTGCTGGTGATGCCGCTGGCGGGTGCCGTGGCCGACCGCACGGGCCGCAAGAAGCCCATCCTGGGGCTCTTCGCGTATCTGGGCGCGGGCGCGACGGCCGCGATGTTCTTCCTCGAGGGCGACCGCTATGTCCTGGGGGGCGTGCTGCTGGTGGTGGCGAACGTCTCGTTCGCCACCTCGGCCGTCATCTACAACGCCTTCCTCCCCCAGATCGCCGGACCGGAGGAGCGGGACAGGGTCTCCTCGCGCGGCTGGGCCTTCGGCTACGCCGCCGGCTCGGTGATGCTGGTGGGAAACCTGGCGCTCTTTCTCCAGCACGAGGCGCTCGGCGTCTCCGAGGGGTCCGCCGTGCGGATCTGTCTGGCCTCCGCCGGAATGTGGTGGGCGGTGTTCACTGTGGTGCCGCTGCTGCGGCTGCGGGAGCGGCCGGGCGCGGTCGCGGGCGCGCGTGTCTCGCTGCTCAGCGGCTGGCGGCAGCTCGCCCATACGTTCCGCGAACTGCGCCACTACCGGCTGACGATGGCCTTCCTGCTGGCGTACCTCGTCTACAACGACGGGGTGCAGACCGTCATCACCCAGGCGTCGGTCTTCGGCTCGGAGGAGCTGGGCGTCGACCAGACGACGCTGATCGTGGCGGTGCTGCTCGTCCAGGTGCTCGCGGTGGCGGGGGCGCTGCTGATGGGCAGGCTGGCGGTCCGCTACGGAGCGAAGCGCACGGTTCTCGGCTCGCTCGTGGCGTGGACGGGGATCGTCGGAGCGGGATACTTCCTGCCCGCCGGGGCGCCGGTCTTCTTCTTCGCCCTGGCGTCGGGCATCGGCCTGGTCATGGGTGGGAGCCAGGCCCTCTCCCGGTCGCTGTACTCGCAGTTGGTGCCCGCGGGCAAGGAGGCCGAATTCTTCTCTCTGTACGAAGTCAGCGATCGCGGAACCAGCTGGCTCGGACCTCTCGTCTTCGGGCTCGCCTACCAACTGACGGAGAGCTATCGTGCGGCGATCATCTCGCTGGTGGTCTTCTTCGTGCTGGGTTTCGTTCTCCTGCTGCGGGTACCGGTGGGACGGGCGGCAGTGGCCGCGGGCAACCCTCTGCCCGACCGGATTTAGAACTTGGGGCAGCGGCGCGGTAGTGTACGCCCTCGGCTCGCCGGATGGACCGTTACTGCACGCCAAAGAGATGCGAACGCTGGGTGACATCTCCTGTCAGTTGTGACAAACCGGTCGTTGGTGGGTACACGAAGGGCGGCACGACGGGCGACGCATCTCCCGATTCGGGAATCTTCACCGCCGACCGGACGTTGAGCAGATGACGACGACAGCGACACCTGTCCTGTGGGCGACAAGCCCGGGAGGCACGAATTCATGAGTGAGCGAGCTCTTCGCGGCACGCGACTCGTGGTGACCAGCTACGAGACCGACCGCGGTATCGACCTGGCACCGCGCCAGGCCGTGGAGTACGCATGTGAGAGCGGGCATCGATTCGAGATGCCGTTCTCTGTAGAGGCCGAGATCCCGCCGGAGTGGGAGTGCAAGGTGTGCGGTGCACAGGCACTCCTGGTCGACGGCGAGGGCCCGGAGGAGAAGAAGGGCAAGCCCGCGCGTACGCACTGGGACATGCTCATGGAGCGACGCACCCGCGAGGAGTTGGAGGAGGTCCTCGCGGAGCGGCTGGCCGTTCTCAGGTCCGGCACGATGAACCTCGCGGTGCACCCGCGCGACGGCAACAACAAGCGCAAGTCCGCGTAAGGCACAACGGGACGCTCCACGGTCCAACGCAAGCAGAGCGCGGCCCGATGACCTGTTGAGGTCATCGGGCCGCGCTCTGCTGTGTACGGGCCGCTCTCTTCAGTCCATCACTGCGGTCACGTCGGATCCCCGCCGCTCACCCGGGGCGTTCAGCGGGACGGCGGCTCGTCGTCACGGATGACTTCACCCTCGACGACCTTGCCGTCCGGCTTGTGCATGCGCATCTGCTCCTCCGCCCTGCGGGCCTGCTGGTAGGCGTCGCCGATGGTGCCGGGCGCGAATCCGGAACGCCGCTCCAGGTAGCGCTGCGTGGTGCGCCTCATCAGGCCGGCGGTGGGCGGGAAGATGCACAACAGACCCGCCACGTCCGAGATGACACCCGGCACCATGATCAGCAGTCCGCCGAGCATCGTCAGCGCGTTGCCACCGCGCGAACCTTCCGAGCTCTCCGGAGGGGCCTGCCCCCTCTGAGCGGCCTGCTGCGCCTGCTGGACGGTCTCCGTGAGCCGACGCCAGGCGCGGCGCCCGGCACGCTTGATGACGAAGACGCCGAGCAGGAAGCCGACGACCAGCAGGCCCAGGACGGCAAGGCCGCCCGCGGCCTCCCCGATCATGATCAGCAGCCAGATCTCCAGGATCGCCCACGCCGCCACCGCCAGCGGCAGAAACCTGCGGACGCGTGAGGGGCGGGGGCCACCCTGGTCCTGCCGTCCGCTCGTGGAACGGCCTGAGCCCTGCTCGTCGTCAGGCGGCTCAAAGGGGTACGGTGCGCGACTCGTCATGGTTCAAGTGTGCCTGCGGTCGAGCACCCGCTTCACGCGGCCCTCGACACCCCACGCGGTCACCCGCCACAGGGCCTCGACCATGATGTCGCGGCTCATCTTCGAATTGCCCCGCACCCGCTCGATGAAGGTGATCGGCACCTCGACCACGTGATATCCGGCGCTCACCGCCCGGTTCGCGAGGTCGACCTGGAAGCAGTAGCCCTGTGAGGCCACCTCGTCCATGCCCAGCCCCTTGAGGGTCTCGCTGCGGAAGGCACGGAAGCCGCCAGTGATGTCGCGCAGTGGCAAGCCGAGCATCACACGCGAGTAGACGCTGCCGCCCCGGGAGATGAGACGGCGCGAGCGCGGCCAGTTGACGACCCGTCCGCCCGGCACCCATCGCGAACCGAGCACCAGGTCGGCACCCTTGAGGGCCGTCAGCAGGCGGGGCAGCTCCTCCGGTTGATGGGAGCCGTCGGCGTCCATCTCCACCAGCACGCCGTAGCCGTGGTCGATGCCCCAGCGGAAACCCGCGAGGTAGGCGGCGCCCAGGCCCTGCTTGCCGGGGCGGTGCAGGACGTGGATCTGTTCGTCGTGCGCGGCGAGATCGTCCGCGATCTTGCCGGTGCCGTCCGGGCTGTTGTCGTCGGCGACCAGGATGTGCGCGTCGGGCACGGCCTCACGTACGCGTGCGGTGACGGATTCGATGTTGCCGGCCTCGTTGTAGGTCGGGATGATCACCAGAACCGTACCGAGCGGGCCGTACTGCCGCGCCTGTCCGCCGTCCGTCACCGCTGCTGCCCCTCTTGCTTCCGCTGTGCATCGGTCTGCTGCACCTGCCCCGCCCGCTGCGCCCGCCGGTGGTCGGTCCGGCCGCGCCGGCCTGCGAACCAGGCCGCGGCGCAGGCGAGAACGCCCACCATAGCGATCACCCACTCCGGGGCGGCGCCGACGCGGTCGGCGATCGTGATGTCGTCACGAAGGGGAAGCCTGGCGCTGAGCACGTCGCGCTCGAATTCCTGTGTGCGCTGCTTGATCGTGCCGTCGGGGCCGACGACGGAGCTGATGCCGCTGGTGGCCGCCGTGACGACCGCACGGCCGTGCTCGACCGCCCGCAGCTTGGACATCACCAGTTGCTGCTCGGGCTGGCCCGTCCTGCCGTACGTGGCGTTGTTCGTCTGGACGACGAGGGCTCGGGCTCCGTCGTTGACGGTGGCGCGGGGGATCTCGTCGTAGGCGACCTCGAAACAGATCACGTCGCCGAGGCGCGCGGGCCCCGTCTGCAGGACACCCGTGTGGTCGCCGGGCCAGAAGTCGCGGGGAATCTGCTGGAGGCGGGTGATGACCTTGCTGAGCTCGTCGCGGAAAGGCACGTACTCCCCGAAGGGCACCGGGTGCTGCTTCGTGTACGAGGCTCCCGGCCCCTTCTTCGGGTCCCACACGATGCCCTGGTTCTCGACGTACCCCTCGGTACCGGGATGGTCGACGAGGGCCCCCACCAGGATCGGGACGCCCACTGCCTTGGCCGCCTGGTCGATGCGCTCGCGGGCCTCGGGCCAGCGGTACGGGTCGAGGTCGGAGGAGTTCTCGGGCCAGATGACGAGGTCGGGCTGCTCGGCCTTGCCCGCCTTGATCCTTCGTGCGAGGTCGAGGGTTGCGTCGACATGGTTGTTGAGGATCTTCATGGGGCGGCCGAGGAAGTTCATTCCGGGCTGCTCCACGTTGCCCTGCACGACGGCGATGTCCGCCGTGTCGTCCGCGGCGGTCGGGACGGGCACGGCGTAGCCGGCGGCGGTGACGGCCGCCGCAAGAGCCAGGGAGGAGAGGAGCGGCACCAGGGGGCGGCGCGCGACCGTGCGCACCGGGACGGGAGGGCTGCTGGCCTCTTGTTCCCCGCGCTCCCCCTGCGGCTCCTGGCCTGCGGCCCGCGTGGCACGGAGGTGCCAGAGCGCGAGCACCGCGGCGGCAAGCGCTGTACCCGTCAGTGCCGCCGCGAAGGTGACCAGTGGTGCCCCGCCCAGCGCGGCAAGCGGGGTGTAGGGCGAACCGGTGTTGGCGAAGGCGAGCCGTCCCCAGGGGAAGCCGCCGAAGGGGGCGCGGTCGCGGGCCCATTCCTCCGCGACCCACAGGCACGCACCCCACAGCGGCCACAGCGCCAGCCGGGACGTGGCGGCGAGTGCGGCACCGAGCGCGGCGACGAACAGCGACTCGATGAAGGCGAGTCCGAGGACCGCGTCCCATCCGATCACGTGAAGCCACTGGAGCAGCATGACGAAGAACGGCCATCCGAAGGCGAAGCCCGTCCAGGCGCCCTGGCGGAGAGTGCGGCCGCGGGTGAGCAGGCTGAGCGCGGCGACCGTCAGCAGCGACAGCGGCCACAGGTCGTAGGGCGGGAAGGCCAGCGCCAGCGCGATACCGGCGACGGCCGCGGCCACCGTGCGTAGGGCCTCGCGCCTGACGAGGGCGCGGAACCGTCGCAGCCTGCCGCCGCGGCGCGCCGCCTCTGCCGTTGACGGGGCGTCGGCGGCCGCTGCCTCCGCGGTGGAGGGCGGTGCCTGCGTCGCTACGGGGTCCCGCTCTGGGCCTGCGGCTCCCTCGCCGCTCTGCGCTTCCTGTGGGCGCGGCGACTCCTCCGCATCGTTCGCCGGGTCGGCGGACTGGCCGCCGGCG
The DNA here is from genome assembly GCF_000426165.1 of Streptomyces sp. TAA486. Lineage (NCBI taxonomy): Bacteria > Bacillati > Actinomycetota > Actinomycetes > Kitasatosporales > Streptomycetaceae > Streptomyces > Streptomyces sp. TAA486. Next base: position 42,072 of record NZ_AUEV01000002.1, read on the forward strand.
GCGGATTCGGCGGTGGTGTCGGAACCCGATGGCAAGAGTGCGCCCTTCCTGCAGGTCGTGCGGTGGTGAAAGCGACCGTATAACGGCGATGTGCCTCTGCGGGGCCGGGGCCGGGAATGCCACGGCGGGCCAGGGGCGTGTGGCGGCTTGCGGCACGCTCCACACGTGCCTCCGCACGCCGTCTCGGCCGGAGACGTGGGAGGGCCGTCGAGCTGCCGGGACCGAAGGCTCTGAGGGGCGGGCCCGGCGGAGCAGGAGGCAGGAGGCAGGAGGCAGGAGCAGAAGCGGGGAGTCAGCGGCCCGGTCCGTGAATCACGGGCCGAGGAGCAATGTGTCTGCGGGTCGGGGCCCGGTGCCCTTCGGGCCGACCTGGGACCCGCTGGCTGCGAGTCGACCGAGAGCCGTTGTCTACTGAGCATCCGGGCCCCACCCGGGTCACACCCGCCGGCCAGCCTCGACCTTCAACCCCGGGCCGCTGGCGCTGGACCTGGCTCCCAGTGGTGGTGTCCCGGTGCGGTACACCACCCCCTGGCCCAGCGGCGTTCGACGACTGCGCGGGGAATCGCTGGCCGGACGTCCTGTGGTGGACCTGGCCGAACCTACCCGTCGCCGGGCAGCGCCTGTCAACAGCGACGCTACCTGCGGCGTTTCGCCGAATCAGCAGGTCAGTAAGGCGCAAGGAACGCGGGCGTCACAGTCTGAGGGGGCGTCGGCGGCCCGTAACGGACACTCATACATCACTCGTTCGGCCGGTCGTGGACGGTCCGTCCCCCTACCACCGTCCGCAGACAGACGGGCAGTTGGCCGCCGGGCGTGAGGTCGGGCAGCCCGGGAGTCCCGGAGCGGGGGTCGGTCGACCAGTTGGCGACGCGCAAGTCGGGCGCTTGTACGACCAGTTCACCGGTGCGCCAGAGCGCGTAGTCGGCGGGTGCGCCGGGGACGAGCACCCCGGCGTCGTCGGAGCCCACGGCGCGCCGGCCACCGCGGGTGTGCGCCGTGAAGCCGCCACGCACGGAGATGCGGTGCTCCGGCGTGCGGTGGAAGGCGGCTGCACGGATGGCGGCCCACGGGCCCATCGGCGTCACGGGGCTGTCGGAGCCGAAGGCCAGGGGGACGCCGGCGCGCTGCAGTGCCGCGTACGGGTTGAGGCCGGCCGCGCGCTCCTGGCCGAGCCGTGCGGCGTACATGCCGTCGGGGCCGCCCCAGGCCGCGTCGACGGCGGGCTGTACGGATGCGGTGAGGGCGAACTCGGCGAAGGCGGCGATGGTCTCCTCGCTGAGCATCTCGGCGTGCTCCACGCGGTGCCGTGCGGCGCGCACCCGGTCCGTGCCGACGCGTTCGGCGGCGGCCCGCACGCCGTCCGTCACCGCCGCCACCGCGGCGTCTCCGATGGCGTGGAAGCCGGCCTGGAGGCCGGTCTCGGTGCAGGCGGCGACGTGGGCGGCGACTCCGGCGACGTCGAGGTAGGCGTTGCCGGTGTGGGGCGCGTCGGCGTAGGGCGCCGTCAGGTGTGCGGTGCGGGAGCCGAGCGAGCCGTCGACGAAGAGGTCGCCCGCGGCTCCGACGGCGCCGAGAGCGCGAATGCGGGCGGCATCCGCCTCGGACGTGACGGGTTCCGCCCAGTAGCCGTGTACGCGGGGCCCGCCGTCCTGCGCGGCGAGAGAGAGCAGCGCAGTGAAGTCGTCCTCGCTGGAGATGGCCGGGCCCGCGCACTCGTGGAGGTCGCTGATGCCCAGGGAGGCGGCGTGGGCCAGCGCGGCCCGCTGGGCCTCGGCCCGGCGAGCCGGTGTGAGCGTGGAGTGTGCCTGTTCTCGTACGGCGTGGTGGGCGTCGCGCGTGAGCGGCTCGTCATCGGCGAACCCGGCCAACTCCGCGATGCCGGGGACGAGTTCGAGGGCGGAGGTCGTGACGAGCGCCGAGTGCACGTCCGTACGGGAGAGGTACAGGGGCCGCCCGCCCGTGGCCTCGTCGAGCTCCGCGCGGCTGGGGTGTCGCGCCTCGGGCCAGTGCGTGGTGTCCCAGCCGTGGCCGAGGAGCACCCGGTCGCCGGGGCGCGAGGCGGCGTAGTCGCGGATGCGGGCAAGAGCGTCGCGGAGCGTGGCCACGCCGGTCAGGTCGAGACCCGTCAGGGCAAGGCCCGTGGCGGTGGTGTGCACATGTGCGTCTGTGAAGGCGGGGGTGACGAGCGCGCCGTCGAGGTGGACGACTTCGTCGACTCCGTCGGCGAAGGAGTCGGCGGCTCCCTCGGACCCGATCCAGGCGATGCTGCCGCCTTGCGTGACCATCGCGGTGGCGAAAGGATCCGCGGGGCTGTGCACCTCCCCGCCGCGCAGCAGGACGGTGCGGGTCTCGTGCCCGGGGGCGGTGCGCTCACTCATGGCGACAAGTCTCCCGCCACGCCACGCGCGGGCGCCGGGCGGGTCAGATCGACGGGGGGCGTGCCTCGTACGGGGTGGAGAGGACGACCGTCGTGCGGGTGGAGACGCCGGAGAGGGTGCGGATGCGGGCGAGCAGGTGCTCGAGAGCGATGGGCGTGCCGACGCGGACCTTGAGGATGTAGTTCTCGTCGCCGGCGACGCTGTGGCACGCCTCGATCTCCGGTACCTCCGCGAGGCGTTCGGAGATGTCGTCGGGCGCGCTCGGGTCGAAGGGCTTGACCGAGATGAAGGCCGTGAGCGGCAGACCCACGGCCTCGGGGTCCACGAGAGCCGCGTATCCGCGGATGACACCCCGCTGTTCGAGCCGTCGCACGCGCTGGTGCACGGCCGAGGTGGACAGGCCCGTCGCCTTGCCCAGGTCGGTGTAGCTCATCCGCCCGTCCTTGACGAGCAGCTCGACGATTTGGCGATCCACTTCCTCCACAGCAGGTCAACCTACGCTGCCGGGCGCACTCCGGCACACCGGGCGCAGGGAGGAGCGCACATCAGGGCCCTGCGTGTGACCAAGACCACACCGGTGCTCCCGTGTCCCCCCGCGTGCGGCGATTATGCGAATGACGCCACGGGAAGTGCTTGCTGAGGCCGGGGCACGATGCCCGGCAGGTCCACCAGAGGGGGATTTGCATGCGCACTGAGAAGCGGGTCCGCACTTCCGAGGAGGCCGCCACGGCGGTACCGGCGGAGGAAACGGCCGCCGAGGGGGCGTACGAAGAGGAAACCTTCGACATCTTCCGGGTGACCTGCCCGGACTGCGGCCAGCCGATCGCGCTTCTCGCGGAGGAGGAAAGGCTCCCCGAGCACGCGCTGTGCGCCTCGCCGTGGAATCCGTTCGGGCTGACGGTCTGCCAGGGATCCGGCCGTGCCGCGTCAGAGGCGGCGTCCCGCGACGGGGAGTCGGTGCAGGAGCACGGGCTGACGGCGCTGCTGACGCTTCCGGAAGGGCTGGACTGGCGGATGCAGCCGTTCTCGCACGCGAGTGGCCCGCGCACGCCGTCGCTTCTCGGCGAGGCATAGCCGGCACAGGGGGCGCGGGGTTCGCCCGCGGATCGTTCGTTCGTCGCCCGGCAGGTGGATACGGCGCTTTCGGTGGGCACTCGTCCCGTCTCTCAAGGCACCGCATCCACTCGAGCGAGGGCCCCATGACACAGACGCAGAACAGGCCCCGGGCGAAGCCCGCGCGGGAGTCCGCGGACCGGGCGAAGGTACGGGCACTGCTGGAGACACACGGCCGTACCTACGCCGATCAGGCGGGCATCAAGCTGCGTGACACCCCGTCGCCGCTGTACCGGCTGCTGGTGCTCTCGCTGCTGCTCTCCGCCCGTATCCGCGCGGACACCGCCGTCGCCGCGGCGCGCGCCCTGTCGGACGCCGGCATGACCGGCGCGAAGCGGATGGCGGATGCGACGTGGCAGCAGCGGGTCGACGCCCTTGGCGTGGGCCACTACCGGCGCTACGACGAGCGCACCGCCACTCAGCTCGGGGACGGTGCGGAGCTGCTGCTGCGCGAGTACAAGGGCGATGTGCGGCGCATGCGGGAGCAGGGGCGGATCAAGGAAGGGCTGCGCGAGGTGCCCGGGATCGGGCCGACGGGCGTCGACATCTTCCTGCGGGAGGCGCAGGAGGTGTGGCCGGAGTTCGGTCCGTACATCGACGGGAAGGCGCAGCAGGGCGCGGAGCGGCTGGGACTGCCCACCTCGTCCTCGCGGCTGGCGGGACTGGTCGACGAGCGTGACCGGGCGCGGTTCGCGGCGGCGCTGGTGCGTGCGGCGCTCGACAAGAAGGTGGTCGAGGACGTGCGGGCAGCGGTGTAGCCCTGCCGCCCCCGCGCGGACGCGGGGGCGCCGTGCTCCTGCGGACGGGGCGGCGCGACGCGCCGGTCGGCGTCAGCGGCCGCTGTCCGGGCCGGCGAGCTGACGGGCGATCACCATGCGCTGGATCTGGTTGGTGCCTTCGACGATCTGCAGGACCTTGGCCTCGCGCATGTAGCGCTCGACAGGGAAGTCGGCGGTGTAGCCGTATCCGCCGAGGAGCTGGACGGCGTCTGTGGTCACCCGCATCGCGGCGTCGGTGCAGAACAGCTTCGCCATGGCGGCCTCCTTCCCGAAGGGGATCCCGGAGTCCCGCAGCCGGGCGGCGCTCAGGTACAGGGCACGTCCGGCTTCGATCTGCGTCGCCATGTCCGCGATCATGAAGCGCAGGCCCTGGAAGTCGGCGATGGGCCGGCCGAATTGTTCGCGCCCGAGAACGTACGCGAGTGCCTCGTCCATCGCGGCCTGTGCGACCCCGACGGCGCACGCGGCGATGCCCAGCCTGCCGGACTCCAGAGCGGAGAGCGCCACGGTCAGACCTTGTCCCTCATCGCCGATGCGGCGTGCGTCGCTGACGCGTACGCCGTCGAAGTGGACCTGTGCGGTCGGCGATCCGTTCATCCCCATCTTGCGCTCGGGCGCCGCGGCGCTCAGGCCATCGGCGTCAGCGGGCACGAGGAACGCCGTGATACCACGCGGGCCTTCGGTGCCCGTGCGGGCCAGAACGGTGTAGAAGTCGGCGACTCCCCCGTGCGTGATCCACGCCTTGGTGCCCTCCAGGACCCACTCGTCGCCGTCCCTCGTGGCGCGGGTGCGCAGGGATGCGGCGTCGGAGCCTGAGGAGGGTTCGGACAGGCAGTACGCGCCCAGGGTGCCGCCGCCGAGCATGGCGGGGAGGTGGTCCGCGCGCTGCTGCTTGGTGCCGAAGACGGCGAGCGCGTGGCAGGAGAGCGTGTGGACGCTGGTCCCGAGGCCGACGGTGAGGCGCGCCGCGGCCAGCTCCTCGAGCACCTGGAGATAGACCTCGTACGGCTGATCACCGCCGCCGAATTCCTCCGAGTACGGGAGTCCCAGCAGCCCCGATTCGGACAGCAGGGTGAAGATCTCGCGCGGGAAGCGGCCCGCGGCCTCTTCGTCGCTCGCGTCGGGGCGGATCTCCCGCTGGACCAGTTCGCGCACGAGGGCCAGCAGGTCGCGGGCTTCCTGCGTGGGCACTTGACGCTGGACCGGCTGCGGTCCGTATTGAGGCATCACGACGCTCTCCTCCTGTTCGGGGGCTGCGGCGGCGGACCGGGGTGTGGTGGCGCCGCCGTACCAGGGCCGCGACCGGAGGCCGGGACCTGTGCGAGTCCGCTTCGCCCTCATCGCCGCGCCGGGTTACGACGGCGGCTGACCAGGGGTTGCGGCGAAAAAAGTATGCCCGATCGGAGGCATCGCGTCACCGGCGGCAGGAACGGGTGGGGTGCTGCGGGGAGGAAAGCCCGGAAATCGAATTGGTTCAAACCATTGACGCAATGGTCTAGTCCTTCTAGATTCCCGCGGTAACTTCCCACCGCACTCGTGGCGGTCAGTCACCCCACCTCGCACCGAGGGGTCTTCAGGAGCACCTCCCCACAACTCCCTTGAGGAGAGCCATGACCGGACCGTTCGTACGACGACGCAGATCTGTCTCATCCGCTCCCCGGCGCCGCCTTCTCGCCGTCGCCGCCGCGGGATGCGCGGCCGTCCTCGCCCTCACGCTCCCGGGCACCGGTGCGGCCGCGGCCCCCTCGGCCGGTACGCAAGCGGCCGCCGTACAACCCGCGCAGGACCGGCAGCAGGCCGACGGAAAGGTGGTCGGCTACTTCGCCAACTGGGACGTCTACCAGCGCAATTACCACGTCAAGAACATCGACACCTCAGGCTCCGCCGCCGAACTCACGCACATCAACTACGCATTCGGCAATGTGCAGGGCGGAAAGTGCACCGTCGGCGACGGATTCGCCGACTACGAGAAGTCGTACACGGCCGATCAGAGCGTCGACGGAAAGGCCGACAGCTGGGACCAGCCGCTGCGCGGCAACTTCAACCAGCTGCTCAAACTCAAGGAGAAACACCCAGGGTTGAAGGTGCTGTGGTCCTTCGGCGGCTGGACCTGGTCCGGCGGCTTCGGCGAGGCGGCGAAGAACCCGGCGGCGTTCGCGGACTCCTGTCACGCGCTCCTCAACGACGAGCGCTGGGCCGGGCTCTTCGACGGAATCGACATCGACTGGGAGTACCCCAACGCGTGCGGTCTGACGTGTGACGCGAGCGGCCGGGGCGCCTTCACCGAGGTGATGAAGGCGCTGCGCGCGAAGTTCGGCGGCGAGAAGCTGGTGACGGCGGCGATCACCGCCGACGCTTCGGCCGGCGGCAAGCTGGAGGCCGCGGACTACGCGGGCGCCGCGCAGTACGTCGACTGGTATCTGCCCATGACCTACGACTACTTCGGCGCCTGGGATGCTCAGGGCCCGACCGCGCCGCACTCCCCGCTCACCGGCTACGACGGCATCCCCAAGGACGGTTTCAACACCGCGGCCACCCTCTCGAAGCTGAAGAGCATGGGCGTGCCCGCGGGCAAACTCCTGCTGGGCCTCGGCTTCTACGGACGCGGCTGGAACGGAGTGACCCAGTCGGAGCCGGGCGGCACCGCGACGGGACCCGCGCCCGGAACCTACGAACAGGGCATCGAGGACTACAAGGTCCTCAAGAGCCGCTGCCCCTCCACCGGCACGGTCGCGGGCACGGCGTACGCGCACTGCGGCAGCCAGTGGTGGAGCTACGACACCCCGGCGACCATCGGGAGCAAGAGCGACTGGGGCACTCAGCAGGGCCTCGGCGGCTCCTTCGTCTGGGAGCTCAGCGGTGACACACCGGACGGCGAGCTGATCAAGGCCATCCGCTAGAGCCGGCGGTCCCTGGGTCGTCACCGTCTCGCGCCCCGTGGATCTCCTCACGGGGCGCGAGGCGTTGTCAGTGCCCGGTGGAAGACTCCCCCGTATGACGGGTGACCTGGTCAAGGCGGTGCGATGGGCGCTGGCCGAGAACGAGGACGGACGTGCTCAGGTCTGCCCGCTGGACGAGGAAGGGAAGCCGGCCGGGCCCGTCAGCACCGAGAAGTCCTGCGTCGCGGCGGTGCGTTCACGACCCGGCGTGGGGCGGTGGGTGTGGCGGTCGAGCGCCGTCGTGCATCCGCGGCTGGCCGAGGCCGGCGTGCACGTGGAGCGGTGTTACGACGTGGAGGCGGCGGAGGCGCTGCTGCTGGCGTACGAGGGACGGCACGGTGCCCCGCGTTCGCTGGCGGCGGCGTGGGCCCGCCTGCACGGACTGCCCGTACCGCAGGACCCTCCGGCCGCCTCCCGGGGCGCGGAGGAGGAACCGTCGCTGTTCGACGCGGGGCCCACGCCGTTGCCGGACGGCGTCGAGCCGATGACGGCGCTGCTGGAGGTCTACGCCGCGCAGCTGGAACGCACCAGGTCGGCCCAACACCCGGAGCGGATGCGGTTGTTGCTGGCCGGCGAGTCGGCGGGCACGCTCGTCGCGGTGGAGATGGGGCGCGCGGGGGTGCCCTGGCGGGCGGATGTCCACCGTGAACTGCTCGAGGAGCTGCTCGGTGAGCGGTACGGAGGCGGCGGCCTTCCGCGGCGGCTGGCCGAGCTGGAGGAGGAGATCTCCGCGGCGTTCGGCCCGGGGATGCGGGTGCGTCCCGATCTGCCGGCGGACGTGCTGCGTGCCTTCGCGCAGGCGGGCGTGAAGCTGTCGTCGACGAGGGCGTGGGAACTGCGCGATGTCGATCACCCCGCCGTCGAGCCACTGCTGGCGTACAAGAAGCTCTACCGGTTGTGGACCACGCACGGCTGGTCCTGGCTGCGCTCCTGGGTGCGCGAGGGCCGCTTCCGCGCCGAGTACGTGCCGGGCGGCGCCGCGTCGGGCCGCTGGACGACGAACGGCGGCGGTGCGCTGCAGATCCCGAAGGTGGTGCGGCGCGCGGTCGTCGCCGATCCGGGCTGGAGGCTGGTCGTTGCCGACGCCGCGCAGATGGAGCCGCGGGTGCTCGCGGCGGTCTCCCGCGATCCCGGGCTGATGGCGGTCGCCGGCAGTGACGAGGACCTGTACACGGGGCTGTCGCAAAGGGCGTTCGGCGGGGATCGTGCGCAGGCCAAACTCGCGCTGCTCGGGGCGGTGTACGGGCAGACCAGTGGCGACGGGCTGCGCAACATGGCGGCACTGCGCAGGCGCTTCCCCCTCGCGGTCGCCTACGTCGACGACGCGGCGAGGGCCGGGGAGGAGGGGCGGCTGGTGCGTACGCATCTGGGCCGCACCTGCCCGCCCGCCGGGTCCCCGGCCGGGGAAGATGAGAGTTCCGGGCCGGAGGCGGAGAGAGCCTGGGAAGGCGGCGGGGAAACGCCGACGCCCGCACCGTCGGCAGGGTACGGAGCGAGTTCGGGCGCGGCACGTGCACGCGGGCGCTTCACGAGGAACTTCGTGGTGCAGGGCAGCGCGGCCGACTGGGCGGTGCTGATGCTGGCGGCGCTCCGCCAGACGCTGGCCGGCTCGCCGGCCGAGCTGGTCTTCTTCCAGCACGACGAGGTGATCGTGCACTGCCCCGAGAAGCAGGCGGAGCAGGTCGCGGAGGCGATCACTGAGGCGGGAGAGCGGGCCGGCCGGGCGGCCTTCGGCGACACCCCGGTGCGGTTCGCCTTCAGCACGGCCGTCGTGGAGTGCTACGCGGACGCCAAGTAGGTAGTGGACGCCACGTAGGGGCCGGGCGGTCTCCGCGGCCGACCGTCCCGCATACAAGCGGGGGGCCCTGCGGATCACTCCCCCAGCGCGGAGCGCAGCCGGGCCGCGACTGCCTCGGCCTCGGCCTCGCCGGCGTAGCGGCTGCGGGGCCAGAAGAAGCCGCGCAGCCCGTCCTTGGGGTTGCGGGGGACGACGTGCATGTGGAAGTGCGGGACGGACTGGCTGATCCGGTTGTTCGCGGCGACGAAGGAACCGGCCGCCTCCATGCCGGCCTCCACGGCGGCGGTGATGCGCTGTACCCGCTCGAAGAAGGGGCCCACCGTGTCGGCGGGCAGGTCTGTCAGCGTCTTGTGATGTTCGCGCGGTACGACGAGGGTGTGGCCGGGGAAGAGCGGCCGCGCGTCGAGGAAGGCCACCACGCGCTCGTCCTCGAAGACGCGGTGACCCTCACGGCGGTCGGCGACGATATCGCAGAAGATGCAGTCCACTCCCCCAGTCAACAGCCTGCCGCCGACCCGCAGGAACAGGCCGCGGGCCCAGCAGCGGCAGCGGCAGCGAGCGCAGACGGACGGGATGCCCAGCCGGAGGGGGCGGGCGCCGAGTTCAGACGCCCATGTCGCAGCAGCCCTCCCGGCGCAGCTGGCGGCTCACACGACGCCAGTCGGCCGCCTGACCTGCTGCCTCGGGACCGCTCGCCGTCTCCACGTCCCGCTCGGGGAAGGCGCCGGTCAGTTCGGACGCTCGGAAATGCTGGCCACCGCGCAGCACCGAAGTCGTCCGTACGAGATCGTCGAAGTCGGTGAAGGGGTCGCCGTCGACGAGGGTGAGGTCGGCGAGCTTGCCCTCCTCGACCGTGCCGAGGTCGTCTTCGGCGCCGAAGACCCGCGCGGGCAGCACCGTCGCCGTGCGCAGCGCAGCCGCCGCTGACAGGCCACCCCGGTGCAGTGCCCGCAGCGCGAGATGCAGGTGGAGGCCGACCGGTACGAGCGGCTGGTCGGTGCCGAGCGCGACGAGGCCGCCGCCTTCGAGGACCCGCCTGTATATCGCCGTCTCGCGTGCCAGCGTTGCCAGTTGGGCGTCCGTGGGCGGTGTGCCGGCGAGCTCCTCGACAGCTCCGGTGTCCCAGGGCGGCATCAGGCGCGTCACCCTGGAGTCGTCCGCCAGGGACGGGTCGGCGCCCAGCAGCGGCGCCGCCGTGAACGGGGTGGCGATGAGGTGGAAGCGGGCGCCGCGCGCGGTGTAGATCTCCTCGACGTCCTGGTGTGCGTGGCCCGTGGCAGTGGTCGCGTGCCCGAACTCCAGGCGCTGTGTGGCCTGCAGATGAGTGGTCAGGTCACCGCCGAGCTGTATGCCGGGGGTGCACAGATGGCTGCCGGCGCGCACGCCGAGCCTCTCGTGAGCGAACCGCGCCGCCTCTGCCATGATCCAGCCGGGCGCCCGCACATACGTCTTGACGAAGTCCCAGTCGAGGCCTTCGGCGCGCTCCAAAGAGCGCCGCAGCCCGTCCCTGGTGCGGTGCGCTCGGCCCATGCTGTAGGCGACGCGCGGACCGTCGAGGAGTTCGCCGGTGGCCAGCAGCCGCGGCCCGGCGAGAGCTCCGGCGGCGACGGCTTCGCGGATGCGGGCCTGTTCGTAGGCGAAGCCGCCGAGGGAGACGGCAGTGGTGATGCCGTAGGCGAGCTGTGTGGCGGTCTGCCGCGCGCCGTACGTGCTCTGCCAGGGGTGCGTGTGGGAGTCCCACAGGCCCGGCACCACGGTCATCCGTTCCGCGTCGACGTGGCGGGCGGCGGCACGCCTTCCGCGGTGCGGGAGCACCGACCGGATGCGGCCGTCGCGCACCACGATGTCGACGTCCTCGCGGACGTGTTCGCCCGTGCCGTCCCAGAGCCTGCCGGCCCGTACGACGGTGTCGCGGGCGCGCGGCGGCCGGTGATGCAGCCGGACGGGCACGGTGCGCACCTCACCGCTGCGGACGTCGAGCCGGCGCAGCCTGCCCGCCGACAGATACAGCAGAGTGCGCGAATCGGCCGACCAGGAGGGGTGGTCGGCGCTCTCGTCGGTGAGGCGGCGCGGCTCACCCCGGGGAGTACCGTCGGCGCGTACGGGCAGCAGCCACAGCGCCGATTCGCTGATGACAGCGAGATGCGCGCCGTCGGGCGACCAGACGGGACCGCTGTCGTAGCGGTCGGACAGCGAGGTGTGCGGGGCGAGGGCGTGGAGCCGGTCGTCCCCGCTGTGCGCGTCGACGACGCGGATGACGTTGTAGCCCTCGCGGAAGCGCTGGTTGAGGCGGTTGCGGTCGCACAGGACGAGGTACCGGCCGTCGGGCGACCAGCTGGGCCGGCCGGGCAGGCCTGCGGCGCCGAGGGGTTCGGCAAGTACGCGTTCGCTCCCGCCGTGCAGGTCCTTCAGGACGAGGTTGCCCGTCATGTCGAGGCAGGCGAGGCGGGAGCCGTCGGGTGACAGCACGGGGAAGACGCGGCCGCCGTCCGCGAGCACGTTCTCCTTGCCCGTGCGCAGGTCGTGCCGGCGGGCGGCGAGGAGGCTGTCGCGGTCGTCGGAGTAGACGAGACCCTGCCCGTCCGGCGTCCAGGTGGGGGCGAGCGGGTAGCGGGTCGGGCTGCCCTTGACGACCTCTCGCGCCCGTCCGCTACCTGAAGTCGGCGCGACCCATAGCGAGTTGAGGGCGGCGAAGGCGACGCGGCGGCCGTCCGGCGAGATTGCGGGAAGGTGCAGGGCGCGTACGGGTCCGCCGCCGGACTCGAAGCCGTAGTCCTTGACGCGGTACCGGGGGCGTTCGGCGGGCAACGAGGCGGCGAGGGCGATGTGTTCGGCGTCCTTCGGGGCGGCGGTCCGCACGATGCTGAAGCGTCCGTCGATGGTGAGCAGCAGTTCCTCGGCGGAGATCCAGCGGGGCGGCACGGGCAGCACCTGGCCGTCCACGTCGAGGACTTCACCGTCGACGAGCAGCGTGCAGGAGGCGGCGGGCGAAGGGGTGGTGCGCAGATGCGCGAGCCTCCCGGCGGGCGAGACGGCGGGGGTCATCACGTCGGCCTCGGCGCTCTCGGTGTACTCCGTGCGTACCGCTCCCTCCCCGTCGGCCGGCACCGACGCGACGGTGCGGCTGCGCAGCACCGGCCCGTTCTCCCCCTGGGCGGGGGCGCCCCGCACGAACAGCACGCGCTCGCCGTCCGGTGACCACGCGGGGTCGAAGTCCTCCCATGCGCCGTCCTGTTGGGGTCCGTCCTGGCCGGGCAGGCCCGTCAGCCGGGTGAGCGCGCCGGTGCGGACGTCGAGGACCCAGATGCGGTACGGGCTGCCGGTGACGGTGTCGCCGCCGCGTTCGGAAGAGAAGGCGATGCGCGTTCCGTCTGGGGACCATGCCGGGCCGCGGTCGTCCCAGGGGCCGTCCGTTCGCTGCCGCAGTCCGGAGCCGTCGGGGCGCATCGTCCACAGGTGGAATCCGCCGCCTTTGAAGGCGCAGACGGCCAGTTGCTTGCCGTCCGGTGAGAACTCGGGGCGGGTCGGCTCGAGTTCGGGGTCCGTGAGCGGCACGGCGCGTCCGCCCTTGCGGGGCACGGACCACAGGATGTTCTGCACCTCGGCGACGAGATGGTGGCCACCGGGCGCGAGGGTGGCCGCGCCGTTGGTTGCGGCGGTGAAGGAGAGCGTGACCCGCGAGGCGGAGCCGGAGGGCGCGGCGGCCGGTGCCGCGACGGCGGAGCCCGGCGATCCTACGACGGTGCCGGCGGCCGCCGCGCCCGCCGCGGCCGTGGCGAGGAAGCGGCGGCGCGAGAGCCGGGCGGCCCTGGAGAGCGGGCTGCGCCGGTGCGCGACCCCCTGGGCCGGCGGCGGTCCGTCCGGTGCGGTGGTGGCGGGATCATCGACGGGTTCTGTGGCAGTCATCGGCCCTCCCGGGCACCGGTCCGGCGTGGGATCACCGCGGGAGGAAGTGATCGTGCGCGTTCCCCTGCACGGCAGATCACCGATGGTGTCCAGGACTGCAGCGCTGGTCAACACCGCGTACGCGCAGGGGTGTTGATCCCTGAATGCTTCAGCCGAACCTATGCGCGGCGCTCATGCGGACGGTGTGTCCGCCTCACCCCGCGGGAGGTCCAGGAGGGCGCAGAGCTTCCGCGCGGCGGGGCTGGCCGCATCCCCCGTGGGCCGGGCGAGCGAGACCTCCCACACCGGCTGCGGTCCCTCCGTCAACGGCACGGCGCACAAGCCCGCGGCCTGTGGCTTGCGTGCGAAGTGCCCCGGGACGACCGCCACTCCGAGACCTTGCTCGACCAGCTCGATGAGGCTGTGCACATCGTTGACCTCCAGCGCGACCTGGCGTTCCACACCGGCCGCGGCGAAGGTGCGGTCCGTCAGCTGCCGCACACCCCAGTCGGGCTGGAAGTCCACAAGCGCCTCGCCCTTCATCTCCGCCCACCGTGCTGCGTCTCCCCCGGCGAGCGCGTGCCCCGGGTGGCAGAGCAGGACGAGTGGCTCCCCGGTCAGCCGAGTGAGGTGCACGCCCTGCGGGGGCGGGCCGCACAGGGCGACGAAGGCGAGATCCAGCCGCCCTGCGCCGACGTCCTCGGCGAGCCGGCGCGAACCGGCCTGCCGCAGCCGGATCTCCACCTGAGGGTGCTCCGCACGGAACCGGGCCAGCAGCCGCGGCACATGCACGCCCGCGATGCACTGTTCGGTGCCGACGGACAGGGTGCCGCGCAGGAGCCCCTGTGCGGCGGCGACGGCCTCCTTGGCGGCGCGGACGCTCGCCAGCGTCCGGGTGGCCTCGTCCAGCAGTGCCCTGCCGGGGCCGGTCAGCTCGACACTGCGGGTGGTCCGTACGAAAAGCTTGGCCCCCAGCTCCCGTTCCAGCGCGCGCACGGACGCCGACAGCCCGGACTGGGAGACCACGAGCCGCTCCGCGGCGCGGGTGAAGTGCCGCTCTTCGGCGACGGTGACGAAGTACTCGAGATGCCGTAGTTCCACGATTGAGAAGAGTAGCTGCTGAATCCGTTCGCTTTCTTCTATTGGACGGGTCGGCCGGGGCGGGCGAGGCTGGAGAGGTCCACTGCCGTGAGGAGGAGCGAGAGCATGCGGACCACCACACTCGGAGCGACCGGCCTGGAGGTCTCCCGTGTCGCGTACGGCACCTGGCAACTGGGCGGCGACTGGGGCCCGTTCGACGAGGACGTTGCGACTGCCGCCATCCGCCGGGCCCGTGAGCTGGGCATCAACTTCTTTGACACGGCGCAGGCCTACGGCTTCGGCGCCTCGGAGCGCCTTCTCGGCAAGGCCCTGCGCGGGGACCTGGCCCGTGACCGCGACGGCGTCGTGATCGCCACCAAGGGCGGTGTGCGTCCTCCTGGCCCCAAGGGGCCAGAAGGTACCCCCAGGGGCGGCGGCCGGGACGCCTCGGCCGCCTTCCTGCGCGAAGGCGTCGAGCAGAGCCTGAGGGCACTGGACGTGGAGACCATCGACCTGTACCAGGTCCACTGGCCGGACCCGGAGACGCCCGCCGCCGAGACAGCGGGCGCACTGCAGGAGATGGTCGACGAGGGCAAGCTCCGCCACGTCGGCGTCTCCAACTATGACGCCGCGCAGATGGCGGAGTTCGCCGCCGTACGCCCGGTGGAGACGCTCCAGCCGCCGTACCACCTCTTCCGGCGCGGCATCGAGGCGGAGATCCTTCCGTACACGCAGAAGCACGGGATCGGCGTCCTCGCCTACAGCCCGCTCGCCAGCGGGCTGCTGACCGGCCGCTTCGACGAGGACACCCGCTTCGACGAGAACGACTGGCGCAGCAAGGCCACGGCCTTCACCGGCGACGCGCTGCGGCGGAACCTCGCCGTGGTGCGGCGGCTCTCGGACTTCGCCGAGGCACGCGGTCACAGCGTCAGCGAGATCGCGATCGCGTGGGTGCTGGCGCGCGTGGACGTGGCGCTGGTGGGCGCACGCAGCAGCTCCAGCATCGAATCGAGCGCCGCCGCCGCGGACATCACCCTGAGCGACGACGAGCTCGCCGAGATCGAGAGCATCGCGGCCGACGGCGTCCAGATCGAGGGCGCCAGCCCCGAGGGCGTCGCCTGAGGCAGCCGCACGACCGGGCCGGCCGACCAGCTCGGTCCCGCATGCACGTCCTGCCCTCGCTTGCCTGCCGATCCTTTCCGGCCCCTTCCGTCCCTGGCAGCCCCTTCCGGCCCTTGCGGCCCCTTCCGGCCCTTTCCGATTCATCCGGTAACACTCGAGGAGAGACCCCGTGTACGTAGCCGACGACGACCGCTACGAGTCGATGCCCTACCGCCGCACCGGCCGCAGCGGCCTGCACCTGCCGGCGATCTCGCTGGGCCTGTGGCACAACTTCGGCACCGACCGGCCCCTGGAGCGCCAGCAGGCCATCGTCCGCCGGGCCTTCGATCTGGGCGTCACCCACTTCGACCTGGCGAACAACTACGGCCCGCCGCCCGGTGCGGCGGAGACGGCCTTCGGGCGGATCGTCCACCAGGACCTGCGCCCCTACCGGGACGAGTTCCTCGTCTCCACCAAGGCGGGGCACCTCATGTGGCCCGGCCCGTACGGAGAATGGGGCTCCCGCAAGAGCCTCCTGGCCTCCCTCGACCAGAGCCTGGGCCGCATGGGCCTGGAGTACGTCGACATCTTCTACTCGCACCGGCCCGACCCGGACACTCCGCTGGAGGAGACGATGGGGGCCCTGCACCACGCGGTGCGCCAGGGCAAGGCCCTCTACGCCGGGATCTCCAACTACTCGCCGGAGCAGACGCGCGAGGCCGCCCGCATCCTGCGGGAGCTGGGCACGCCCCTCCTCATTCACCAGCCGCGCTACTCGATGCTCGACCGGGGGCCGGAGCAGGGCCTGCTGGAAACCCTGACCGACATCGGCGCCGGCAGCATCGTCTTCTCACCGCTTGCGCAGGGGCTGCTCTCCAGCCGCTACCTCGACGGCGTACCGGAGGGGTCACGTGCCGCGGGGGCGAGCCCCTTCCTCAGCAGTGAGCAGATCACCGCGGAGACCGTCACCATGCTGCGCGGTCTGAACGAACTGGCGCGTGAGCGCGGGCAGTCGCTGGCGCAGATGGCGCTGGCATGGGTGCTGCGCGACAGCGTCACGTCGGCTCTCGTGGGCGCGAGCAGCCCGGAACAGCTCGCCGACAGCGTCGCGGCGACCGAGTGCCTCGGCTTCGCGGACGACGAACTGGCCCGCATCGAGGAGCTGTTGGCGCAGGGACCGTCGCTCGGCTGAAGCCGAGGGCCGCAAGGCGCTGCCGCCCGCCCGCCGGACGGGCTTGCTCGCGCGTCAGCGACCGCGAGCAAGCCCGTGCGGCGGCTGGTCAGTTGAAGGTGTCGGGGTCGGGCCCCACGCGTACGCCGGTCTCCAAGGTCTCGACGGCGGCGAGGTCGTCGTCGTCCAGTTCGAAGCCGAAGACGTCGAGGTTCTCGCGGATGCGCGCCGGCGTGGACGACTTGGGGATGACGACGTTCCCCAGCTGAAGGTGCCAGCGCAGCACCACCTGCGCCGGGGTCCTGCCGTGCTTTTGGGCGATGCCGGTCACGACCGGGTCGTCGAGCACACCGTTGTTCCGCCCCAGCGGCGACCAGGCCTCGGTGGCGACCCCGGCGTCGGCGTCGAACTCGCGCAACTCCCGCTGCTGGAGGCGCGGATGGAGCTCGATCTGGTTGACGGCAGGAACGATGTCGGTCTCCTCCGCCAGCCGGCGCAGGTGCGCGGACTGGAAGTTGGAGACGCCGATCGCCCTGGCCCGGCCCTCGGCATGGATCTTCTCCAGCGCCCGCCAGGTCTCGACGTACAGATCGCGCGCCGGCAGCGGCCAGTGGATGAGGTACAGGTCGACGTGGTCCAGCCCCAGCTTCGCCATGGAGGCGTCGAAGGCCTTCAGTGCGGCGTCGTGGCCCTGGTCGGTGTTCCACAGCTTGGTGGTCACGAAGAGCTCTTCGCGGGGGATCCCGGACTCGGCGAGGGCACGGCCGGTGCCGGCCTCGTTCCGGTAGAGGGCGGCGGTGTCGATGCTGCGGTAGCCGGCTTCCAGCGCGGTGGCGACCACGCTGTGCGTCTCGTCCTCCGGTACCTGGTAGACGCCGAAGCCCAGCTGCGGCATGCGGATTCCGTTGTTCAGGGTGACTTCGGGGATCGTGCTCACGTGGCGTTCCTCGACTCCTCGGTTCCGGCGTGTCAGCGCGGGTGTCGCGGACCCTTACCTGAACCACTCTAAGGAATGCCCCATTCCGCTCAGCTGCCGAGCGTCTCACCGCGAAGAGGATGGCCTGGCCCATCGCCGAGAATGTGCTCGGCAAGCGTCTCCAGCACTTCCTCGTCCTCCTTCTGCGGCCGCATCAATGCCGGTTCGCCGCGGTAGGTGTCGAAGAGGATGTGCGTCGCGCCCAGTTCCGCGAGCCCGTCCAGGTCGCTCCTGACCTGCCCGAGGCTCCCCTGCCCGGCCAGGCGCGTCTCCTCCGGCAGCGGCGAGTCGGTGAGCCTCAGCGGCAGCCGCGGCGCGAACTGCGGTACGGGCCTGCCCTCTTCCTCGGCGATGCGGCGCAGCGCGGGAAGCCCCGCGTCCCGGTAGAAGCGCATGCTCTGGTTGAGCGGATGCCACGCGTCACCGTGCCGGACGGCGCGGCGCAGCGCAGCTTTGCTGCCGCCTCCGACCCAGACCGGCGGTACGCGGACGGGCAGCGGCCCCGTGGCGACGTCCTCGAACGAGACGAACTCGCCGTGGTGGGAGATCTTCTCGTGCCGCCAGGCCTTGGTGACGACCTCCAGATACTCGTCGGTGATCGCACCCCGCCGGCGGTGTTCCACCCCGAGCGAGCGGTACTCGCTCTCGCTCCAGCTCACCCCGACACCGACGATGAGCCGCCCGCCGCTGAACCTGTCGATGTTCGCCGCCGCTCGGGCGGTCAGCAGGGGATGCCGGAAGGGCAGCACGGTCACCGTGGTCCCCAGTTCGATCCGCTCGGTCAGCCCGGCGAGCCATGCCAGAGTCGTGAACGGGTCGTAGAAGGGCGCCTCGTACTGCTCGGCGATCTCGGGCGTGACCGCGACATGGTCGGAGATCATCGCGAAGTGGAAGCCCCGCTCCTCGGCGTACCGGGCCCAGCGGAGCAGCGTCTCCGGGCCTGTGCCGGTACCGAAGTTGAGGATGTTGACGCCGTATCGCACTGCACTCTCCGTCCCCCGCCCGTGCGGGCACATTCCGTCACGGCACCCGCGTGACGGGCGCTTGTCTTCCTCGCCGACGACAGCGATCACGGTGCGGACCGCCGGAGGGATCCGGGCACCACCTGGCGGCGCACCGTCCGGATCCGGTGCCGGTCCTCATCGCGCCGCCGGTTCCGGTCTCTCCTCCCTCTCCCCCGCCGGCCTCTCTTCCGCCGGATCGCCGGCTTCCGACGCCGCGGGCTTCGGTCCTGGCGGAGCCGTGCCCCGGGAGAGCGCCGCCATGACGAAGGTGACGCTGATCAGCAGCGCCCAGGCCCCGGCCTTCGCCAGGGACACCGGCTGCCAGCCGTCCAGCTGGTCCGGGTAACTCCACGCACCCACGTAGGTCGCCATGTTCTCGGCGATCCAGAGGAAGAAGCCGATGAGCGCGAACGCCAGGGCCAGCGGCATGCGGTACTGCGCCGTCCCGACCCTGTAGTGGACCCAAGTCCCGATCGTCGCGAACAGCATGAGCCCCGCCAACACCCAGCGGGCGTCGGGCAGCCAGTGGTGGCTGAAGAAGTTGATGTAGATCGCGCCCGCCAGCACCGCCATGATGCGCGGACGGTAGCCCGTCAGCCGCAGCTGCATCAGATGCCAGGACCTGCACACATAGCTCCCGACGGCGGAGTAGAGAAACCCGCCGTACAGCGGGACCCCGGCGATCTTCGTCAGCGCAGCCTCCGGATAACTCCACGAACCCAGCTGGACCTTGACCAACTCGAAGAGAAGGCCGATGACGTGGCACCCGGCGAGGACCACCGTGTCCCGCGCGCTGTCCCAGCCCACCCGTCTGGCCAGCAGCGCCAGCGCAATGCCGTAGAGCAGCACGATGTCGTAGCGGGCCAACGGCAGTTCGGGCAGCAGCCGTGAGGCCGCGATCCCCCCGAGCAGTGCGGCGGCGAAGGCGCAGCAGCGCGCCTGGAGCCAGCCGAAGAGCAGCAGCCGACGCACCGCTCGCGATATCCCGTCCATGCCCCTACATGACGCGGAACAGTCGCGGAGCGGTTCGCCCCGGCTGCCCGGGATGAGCTGTTCGGCCAGGCGGCCCCCCAAGCAGCCGACCGGGACGCCGCCCGATGCGGCCCGCCTGGCCGAACAGCTCGAGAACGACCGTTCTCCTCGGCGGAGAGTACAGTGCGCAAGGATGGTTCTTCAAGTGTCGAAGAGGCGGCATGGATACCGAAGTCCCAACAAGCACAAGGGTGTTGGACGCAGCGGACGCCCTCTTCTACGCGCACGGGGTGCAGGCGGTCGGCATCGACCGCATACGTGACTCCTCCGGGGTGTCCCTCAAGCGTCTCTACCAGTGCTTCCCGTCCAAGGGCGCCATCGTGGAGGCCTATCTGCGCCGCCGCGACAAGATCGCACGAGGTGCGATCGAGGAGCACATCGCCGGCTACGACACGCCCAGGGAAAAGCTTCTCGCCATGTTCGAGTGGCTGCACGCCTGGTTCCAGCAACCCGGTTTCCACGGCTGCGCGTTCAACAACGCCTTCGGGGAACTCGGCAGCGGCTCGGCGGCGGTCGCCCAGGTCGTCAGGGAACACAAGGCGGCTCTGAGGGCCATCTTCCGCCGCCTGGTCGACGGCACCGGTGTCGCGGATCCCGAGCGCATGACGGGCCAGATCATCGTGCTGTTCGACGGAGCGATCACTGTGGGAACCGTCAGCGGGATGCCCGAGGCGGCCCTGCAGGCCCGTGACGCGGTGAGCGTCCTTCTCACTGCCGGCATCCCCGGCTCCGGCGACTGACCCACCGCCGCACGCGGAAACCACCGGCCGGCCGAGGGCCGCACCGGCTGCCGTCCGCCCCGTACCAGCAGAGCTCCAGGCCGTCCCGTCGCAGCATCCGCACAGGACACAGGCGTCCGCGAGGCTGACCGCCGCGCCGTGCGGCCGTATCGTCGCCGTACCTGCCGGGGCGGTGAGCGCCCGCCGCGCGCCCCCGGCTGCGGCGGCGGCCATGGTTCCGTCCCAGTTGGGCACGCTCACCGTCGGACGACAACGCACAAGCGGGCGGCCCCG
The DNA here is from genome assembly GCF_000426165.1 of Streptomyces sp. TAA486. Taxonomy (NCBI): domain Bacteria; kingdom Bacillati; phylum Actinomycetota; class Actinomycetes; order Kitasatosporales; family Streptomycetaceae; genus Streptomyces; species Streptomyces sp. TAA486. Next base: position 62,341 of record NZ_AUEV01000002.1, read on the forward strand.
CAGGACCGCCCGGAAGGAGGCCCACGGTGGGCGACTACGAGGAGATCTTCCGTGCGAGCGTCGCGGACCGGGAGCGGTTCTGGCTCGACGCTGCCGGTGCGCTGGACTGGCACAGGGCGCCGTCGCAGGCGCTGGACGATTCGCGGCCGCCCTTCTACCGCTGGTTCCCCGACGGGGAGCTGAACGTCTGCCACAACGCTCTCGACCGCCACTGCGAGGCGGGCCACGGAAGCCGCGCGGCGCTGATCCACGACTCCCCCGTCACGGGCGTGAAGACCACCTACACCTACGACCAACTCCGGGACGAGGTCGCCGTCTTCGCGGGCGTGCTGCGGGACGCGGGCGTCTCGGCGGGCGACCGGGTCGTGATCTACATGCCGATGGTCCCCGAGGCCGCCGTCGCGATGCTCGCCTGCGCACGGCTGGGCGCGGTGCACTCCGTGGTCTTCGGCGGGTTCGCGGCGAAGGAACTCGCGGTGCGGATCGACGACGCCTCACCCACCGTCGTGGTCTCGGCGTCCTGCGGTATCGAGGGGTTCCGCGTCATCGAGTACAAACCGCTGCTCGACCAGGCGATCGAGATGGCCTCGCACAAGCCCGCGTGCCAGATCATCCTGCAACGCCCGCAGGCCGAGGCGGCGATGGGCGCGACGGACGTCGACTGGGCGCAGGCCTGCGCCACGGCCTCGCCGGCCGACCCGGTGACCGTGCGCTCCACCGACCCCCTCTACGTCCTCTACACCTCCGGGACCACCGGCAAGCCCAAGGGCGTCGTACGCGACAGCGGCGGATACGCCGCCGCCCTGGCCTGGAGCATGACCAACGTCTACGACGTCGGGCCCGGGCAGACGCTCTTCACCGCCTCCGACGTCGGCTGGGTCGTCGGGCATTCCTACATCGTCTACGCGCCGCTGCTCGCGGGAGCGACGACGGTGCTCTACGAGGGCAAGCCGGTCGGCACTCCGGACGCGGGACAGTTCTGGCGTGTGGCGTCCGAGTACGGCGTGCGCTCGATGTTCACCGCACCGACGGCCTTCCGTGCGCTGAAGAAGGAGGACCCGGACGGCGAACTGGCCCGGCAGTACGACCTGTCGTCGCTGAAGTACCTGTTCCTCGCGGGGGAACGGCTCGACCCGGAAACCTACCGCTGGGCCTCGGAGTTGCTGGACATCCCCGTCATCGACCACTGGTGGCAGACGGAGACGGGCTGGCCGATCGTCGCCAATCCCGCCGGGATCGAGCTGCTGCCGGTCAAGCCGGGTTCGCCGACGAAGCCGCTGCCCGGCTGGGACATCCAGGTGCTCGACGGCGACGGCAAGCAGGTCCCGCCAGGCACCAACGGCGCCATCGTCGCGAAACTGCCGATGCCCCCGGGCGCGCTGCCGACGCTGTGGAACGACGACGATCGCTTCGTGCAGTCGTACATGTCGGCCTTCGACGGCTACTACCTCACCGGTGACGGCGGCTATCTCGACGAGGACGGCTACCTCTTCGTGATGGGACGCACGGACGACGTCATCAACGTCGCCGGCCACCGCCTCTCCACCGGCGGCATGGAAGAGGCGCTCGCCGGACATCCGGACGTCGCGGAGTGCGCCGTGATCGGAGTCGCCGACGAGATGAAGGGGCAGGTGCCGCGCGGTTTCGTGGTGCTCAAGTCCGGCGTCGACGCCACCAGCGACGGCTACCAGGAGCAACTGCGCCGGGAACTGGTGCAGTTGGTGCGAGACCAGGTCGGCGCCGTCGCCTCGCTCAAGGACGTCGCCGTCGTGGCCGGCCTACCGAAGACCAGGTCGGGAAAGATCCTGCGCAAGTCCATGCGGAGCATCGCCGACGGCACCGACGAGCCCGTGCCCAGCACGATCGACGACGCCAGCGTGCTGGAGGCGCTGCGGCCCACGCTGCGGAAGCAGTGACGCTCACGGCTCCCGGCCCAGGGGCCCACGTGTGGCACGGCGGCGCGCAGCCTTCGGGTGCGGCACTCGAACTGGTCGCGAACGAATCCCTGCGCGAGAGCATCGTCCGGCTCCGGTGCCACCTGAACGGCTGACCGGGCAGCGGGCCGGGCGGACGCCGTTCCCGGGGCGTGCCGTGCGGCGATGAAGTGGGGCCCTGCGTACGTACGGGTGGGCCGGTCGGCGCGGCGCACGGCACAGAGGTAGAGAGTAGACATGTCGCAGCGGTTCGCCGGTCTCCGCCGGTCCCTGAGCGCAAGCCCCTGGATCACCGCCGTCCCGGTCGCCTGGCTGGTGCTCGTCGTCGTGGTCGACGTGGCCGCGCCCCCGAGATCCATCTCGGCCCGCTGCTGGTGGCGGCCCCGGCGCTCACGGCTTCGTTCGCGGGAGCGTGGACCACTGGACTCATCGCCTTCCTCGCCGTGGTCGCTCAGGCCGTCATCGCGCTGCTGCGGGACAGGGACGAGCTCTTCTCGGCCAACCACCAGGCCCAGATCGCGGCGCTGGTCCTCGTCGGTGCCTCGCTGGTGGCCTACTGCATCGTGCGGGAGCGGCGTGAGCGGGAGCTCTCCCAGGTCCGCTACGTCTCGGAGGTCGCGCAACGGCTGGTGCTGCGGCCCCTGCCCCAGCGGATCGGGTCGCTGCAGGTGGCCTCGATGTATCTCGCCGCGGAGGCGGAGGCCCGGATCGGCGGAGACCTGTACGCCGCTGCCCGCACCGACCACAGCACCCGGCTGATCATCGGCGACGTACAGGGAAAGGCATCACCGCGATCGGGGACGCCGCCCTCGCCCTCGGTGCGTTCCGGGCGGCCGTCCATCAGCGTGCGAGCCTGATCGGAACGGCATCGTTCCTCGACGAGAGCGTCTCATGGAACCTGGGCGACCCCGTCAGGGCCGAGCAGTCCCAGGAAATCTTCATCACCGCGTCCTTCCTCGACATCCCCGACGAGGAACACTCGGCGGCCATGGTCGTCTGCGGGCATCCACCGCCGCTGCTTCTGAGGAAGGGCCATGTGACCGAAGTGGCTCCGCACAAGCCGGCTCCGCCGCTCGGTCTGGGCCTGCTCGCGGCAGCCGAGTACCACGCGCAGACGTTCGAGCTCGAGACCGGGGACATGCTGCTGCTCTTCACGGACGGCCTCACCGAAGCCCGGGACCGCCACGGCAACTTCTACCCGTTGGCGGACCGGGTCCTGACCTGGGCCGAGTCGGGCCCGGAGGAGCTGCTGCAGCGGATCAGCCACGACCTGAGCCGTCACGTCGGCGGAGCGCTGGGCGACGACGCCGCGCTGGTCGCCCTGCAGCGCGTGCCGTGAGGCGGGAGCCTCCGGTCTCTGCTCACCGTGAGGTCCTGCCATCGAGAGCGCGGTCATGGCCCGCCGAGGTCGAGCGTCGCCAGAACAGGGAAGTGGTCGCTGGGGTACCGGCCCTCGTGGGTGAAGGTGCTGATCCGGGCCGACGTCGTACGGACACCCGGTGACGTGAGGATCCAGTCGATGCGGGCACCGCTCGATGACATGCCGGCGTAGTTGTGCCAGGTGTGGTGGTCCTCGCCCCGCTGCTCGGCCGGTGCGGCGGTGAAGGAGTCGGTCAACTCACCGTCCTTCACGAGGGTTTCGTGGACACCGCCGTCGCCCAGGACCGGCGGGACGTTGAAGTCACCCATGACGACGCACGGCAGGCCCGGCTCGAAGGGCGGCAGCGGGGCACCGGGGCGGCGCATCTGCTGGACGAGAAGCCGGGCACCCTCGAGCCGGGCCTCGGCGCTCACGTTGTCCAGATGGGTGTTGAGCGCGTAGAACTCGCCGCCGTCCGCCCGGTCGCGGAAGCGCACCCAGGTGACCATGCGCGGCGAGCCCGCACCGGGCCACTTCTGCCCGACCGCGTGCGGGTCCGGGGCGATCCAGAAGTGCTCGTACTCCACGGGGTCCAGGCGGCCGGCGTCGTAGAAGACCGCCATGAACTCGCCGCGGCTGCCGCCCTCCCGGCCGAGGCCGATCCAGTCGTATCTCCGGCCGGTCTGCTGCATGTCCTCGTGGATGTCCCGCAGTTGACGGTGCAGCCCCTCCTGGGTGCCGATGAGGTCTGGTGCCTCCTCCCTCAGCAGGGCGGCCACGGCCGGCCGTCGCTCCGGCCAGGAGTGCGGAACGGCCGGGTCGTAGTCGGCGAAGCGGAGATTGAACGTCATCACGCGAAGCTCCATGGCACATCCGTATCACCGCGTCCCGTTCGCCGGGGCCGCATCCCCACAGGCGCTGGTGCTCGGCAACCCCAGCCAGCGCTGGGGGCATCGCTGACCGATCGCGGTCAGTGCACGGGGGCGTCCGCCGGGGAGCCGTCCTGTGCGGGCGCCGGTCCGGCGCCGGTCGCCGAACCGGGCAGCGTGGCCTGTGCCGCACCAGGCCGGCCGGGGGCTGCCGCCGCGACGCGGGCGTCCCGCCGCACCAGGGCCGCATACCGCCCGTCGGCGGCGAGCAGTTCGGCGTGCGTGCCGCGCTCTGCGATGCGTCCCGCGTCCAGCACCACGATCTGGTCGGCGTCCCTGACGGTGGAGAGTCGGTGGGCGATGGTGAGGGTGGTGCGGCCCGCGGAGAGGGCGTCGACGGCCTGCTGGACCGCGCGCTCGGTGCGGGTGTCCAGCGCACTCGTCGCCTCGTCCAGGATGAGGACCGGCGGATCGCGCAGGATCGTGCGGGCGAGGGCGAGGCGCTGCTTCTCGCCGCCGGAGAAGCGGTGGCCCCGCTCCCCGACGAGGGTGTCGTAGCCGTCGGGCAGCGCCGCGATGTGGTCGTGGATCTGGGCGGCCCGGGCGGCGTCGTGCAGCTCCTCGCGGGTCGCGTCGGGCTTGGCGAAGCGCAGGTTGTCGGCGACGGAGGCGTGGAAGAGGTAGGTCTCCTGGGAGACGACGCCGACAGCCCGGGCGAGGGTGTCGAAGTCGAGGTCGCGCACGTCGACGCCGTCGAGGGTGACGCGGCCGCCGGTGACGTCGTACAGGCGCGGCACGAGATGGCCGAGCGTGGTCTTGCCCGAACCGGTGACGCCGACGAGGGCGAGGGAGGTGCCCTCGGGCACGGTGAGGTCGATGCCGTGCAAGGTGGCGGGGGCGTCCTTCCCGCCGTATGCGAAGTCGACCTGCTCGAAGCGGACTTCGCCGCGCACCTGCTCCAGCCTGACGGGCGAGGCGGGTTCCTCGATGTCGACGGGCAGATCGAGGTATTCGAAGATGCGCTGGAAGAGAGCGAGCGAGGTCTGCATCTCGACGCCTGTCGACAGCAGCGAGACCGTCGGCCGCAGCAGCCCCTGCTGGAGGGTGACGAACGCGACGAGCGTGCCGATGGACAGGCCCGGCCCGCCCATGTGGACGAGCATCCCGGCCGTCCAGTACAGCAGTGCGGGGATGGCACCCATGACGATGCCGATGGTCGACATCCGCCAGCGGCCCGCCATGTGGGAGCGGACCTCCAGTCCGACCAGCCGTTCGGACTCGCCGGCGAAGTGACGGGTGAGGGAGTCGGCACGGCCCATCGTCCGCCCGAGCAGAATGCCGCTGACGGACAGCGACTCCGTGACGAGGGCGGACATCGCGGCCATCTGTGCCTGCCGCTGCGTGGTGATCCGCTTGCGCTCCCGTCCGACGCGTCGGCTGATCCAGACGAAGAACGGCAGGAGCAGCAGAGAGGCGACCGTCAGCCGCCAGTCCAGGGCGAGCATGGCGGCGACGGTCGCAACGACGCCTGTGAGGTTGGAGACGAGGGAGGTCGCGGTGGAGGTGACGGTCGCCTGCATGCCGCCGATGTCGTTGGCGATGCGGGACTGCACCTCGCCGGTGCGGGTGCGCGTGAAGAACGCCAGCGGCATCCGCTGGAGCTTGGCGTAGACGTCGGTGCGCAGGTCGTGCATGACGCGCTGCCCGACGGTGGTGGACAGATACGTCTGCAGCACGTTGAAGACGCTGCTGACGACCGCGATGAGGATCAGCCCGAGCGCGAGCAGGCTCAGCAGCCCGGTGCGCCGGTCGGGAATGGCGACGTCGAGGATCTCCCGGAGCAGGAAGGGCGAGGCCACGGAGACCAGCGAGGAGGCTCCCACCAGTAGTCCGACGACGGCCAGCCGACCCCTGTAGGGGCGGAAGATGCGCAGGATGCGCCTCACTTCCCGGGGCTGCTCCCCGGCGGCGTCGCCGTCCTTCTTCGGTGGGGTCCACTCGGTGGTGTCGTGGTGCAACGGACTCCTCGGGCTCGGGGTCTCGATCGGTGTTTCCGGGTCGGGCTTCCGGGGCGGGTCCGGACGCCGGGTGTCAAACGGTCATTCGAGACTACGCGCCGTCCGCGGAGCCGCCGAACGCGGAATCCGGCCGGAACCGGACCCGATGTCTGCCCCTAGCATGGGCCGGACACCCGTCCGTGCGCCCTCCCAGGAGAGATCATGCCGCTGCTCGACCCAGGACACGGCGCCCTGCGGCCCCGTACGAGCGCCGGGCACGTGCCCGCGCACGACCGGGTCCCGGAGGCTCTGGCGGGAGGCACGCCGCAGCCGCTCCGCGACGACCTGGTACGGCTGCTGGGCCGGGAGAAGGTGTTGTGGAAGGTCTCGGACCTGGTCCGTTACGCATCCGACGCGAGCCCGTACCGGTTCGTGCCGCAGGTGGTCGTGGTCGCCGGGGACGCCGATGACGTCTCGGCCGTGCTCTCCTACGCCCGCACCCAAGGGCGTCAGGTCGTCTTCCGCGCTGCCGGCACGTCCCTCAACGGCCAGGCACAGGGCGAGGACATCCTCGTCGACGTGCGCCGCCACTGGACGGGCGTCGAGGTGCTCGACGAGGCCGGCACACGTGCCCGTATCGGGCCCGGCACGACCGTGGTGCGGGCCAACGCCTCGCTGGCCCCGTACGGGCGGCTGCTGGGCCCGGACCCGGCGAGCGCGATCGCCTGCACACTCGGCGGCGTCGTCGCCAACAACGCCTCCGGCATGACCGCCGGCACGAGCCGCAACTCCTACCGCACCCTGGCCTCGCTCACCTTCGTCCTGCCGTCCGGCACGGTCGTCGACACCGCCGCTCCTGACGCCGACGAAGCTCTGGCGCGCGCCGAACCCGCCCTCTGCGAGGGCCTCATCGCCCTGAAGGCCGACATCGAAGCGGACGCGGAACTCACCTCCCGCATCCGTGCCAAGTACGAGCTGAAGAACACCAACGGCTACCGCCTCGACGCCTTCCTCGACGGGGACACCCCCGTGAGCATCCTGCGGGGACTCGCGGTCGGCTCGGAGGGCACACTCGGCTTCATCTCCGAAGTCGTCTTCGACACGCTCCCCCTGAACCGGCACACCTCGACGGCGCTGCTGTTCTTCCCCTCCCTCTCCGCGGCGGCCTCCGCGGTACCCCGCTTCAACGAGGCGGGAGCCATGGCGGTCGAGCTGATGGACGGCAACACCCTGAGGGCATCGGTCAGCGTGGCGGGCGTACCGGCTGACTGGGCCGAACTGCCGAAGGAGACCGCCGCGCTGCTGGTGGAGTTCCGGGAACCGGACGAGGCGGCACAGCAGGAGCGGGAGCGGGAGGCGTCCGCGGTGATGGCGGACCTCGAACTCGTCGCCCCCGTACCGTCGGTGACCAACGCCTTCACACGCGAGGCCAAGACCATCGGCTTCTACTGGAAGGCGCGCAAGGCCTTCGTCTCGGCGGTCGGCGGTTCGCGTCCCTCCGGGACGACGCTGATCACGGAGGACTTCGCCGTGCCGCCCTCCCGTCTCGCCGAGGCGTGCGAGGCGCTGCTCGCGCTGCAGGAGCGGCACGGATTCGACGCCGCGGTCGCCGGGCACGCCGCCCACGGCAATCTGCACTTCCTGCTCGCCTTCGACGCCGCCGACGAGGGAGACGTGGCGCGGTACGCGGCGTTCATGGACGAGTTCTGCCGGCTTACGGTCGAACGCTTCGACGGCTCTCTCAAGGCGGAGCACGCCACCGGACGCAACATCGCGCCCTTCCTCCAGCTGGAGTGGGGCGAGCGGGCCACGGAGTTGATGTGGCGAATCAAGGAGACCGTCGACCCGGCGGGCGTGCTGGCGCCACGGGTGCTTCTGGACCGCGACCCGAAGGCTCATCTGCGCGGCCTGAAGTCGATCCCGAAGGTCGAGGCGGTGGGCGACCCGTGCATCGAGTGCGGCTTCTGCGAACCGACCTGCCCCAGTGGGGACTTGACGACCACACCTCGTCAACGCATCGTGCTGCGCCGGGAGATGCTGCGCCAGCCAGCCGGGTCCGCCGTCAACGAGAGCCTGCTGGAGAGCTACGGCTACGACGCCATCGACACCTGCGCGGGAGATTCGACGTGCGCCCTCGCCTGCCCCGTCGGCATCGACACGGGCGCGATGATGAAGGACTTCCGGCACCAGCGGCACTCGCCTCGCGAGGAGCGCAACGCGGAGCGTGCTGCCCGGCGCTTCCATCTCGTGGAGCGGTCGGCGCGGCTGGCAGTGGCCGCGGCGGACACGCTGCGCCGCAGGGTGCTGCCGCGCCGGGGCGAGCGGCTGCTCGAGTCGCTGACGGGCGCCGCGCGCAAGGCCGTACGCCCCGACCTCGTCCCCGAGTGGCTGCCGCAGATCCCCTCGGCGGCGGCCAAGCGGCTGCCCGCCACGGACCGCAACGGCGCCGCGGCCGTCTACTACCCGGCGTGCGTCAACCGGATCTTCGGCGAACCGGACGGATACGAGGGCCCGTCGCTGCCGCAGTCCATGGTGATCGTCTCCGCGCGGGCCGGGCGGCCCGTGTGGATTCCCGAGGACGTGGTGGGCACCTGCTGCGCAACGATCTGGCACTCCAAGGGCTATGCGGCGGGCAACGAGCTGATGGCGAACCGGATCGTGGAGGCTGCCTGGCGCTGGACGGACGGCGGTGAACTGCCGCTGGTGGTGGATGCCTCCTCCTGCACGCTGGGCATCGGCGAGGAGGTCGTGCCGTACCTGACTCCGGCCAACCGCAAGGTGCACGAGCGGCTGAAGGTCATCGACTCCGTCGCATGGGCGGCGCAGGAGCTGCTGCCGCGGCTGACGGTGGAGCGGCGGCGGGACTCCGCGGTGCTCCATCCGACCTGTTCCATGCAACACCTGGGCGGGACCGAGCAGTTGCGCGCGGTGGCGGAGGCGTGCGCCGAGGAGGTCGTCGTACCCGTGGACGCTCGCTGCTGCGGCTTCGCCGGCGACAGGGGCATGCTGCACAAGGAGCTCACCGCTTCCGCGACGGCGCGCGAGGCCGCCGAGGTGACCGCGCGGGACTTCGAGGCGTACCTGTCGGCCAACCGGATGTGCGAGGTGGGCATGGACCACGCGACGGGCGGCCGCGGCTACCGTTCCGTGCTGCTGGAGCTGGAGCGGGCCACCCGGCCCGACTGAACTCCAGGACCGCACCCGGCGGGGGCCGGGAGCGGCCCTGGAAGGTCAGTTCAGCGTGCGGCCGTCGGGGCCATCGTCAGTGTGCGCGCTAGGACTTGGCGCCTGTGTGCAGCGCCAGCACGCCCTTCGCCGGGACGGTTGCCTCCGCCTTGCCGTCGTCGCCGACGGTGACGGTGTTGCCGTCGCACTTGTCCGGCGAGGCTTTGGCGACGTTGCAATAGGTTCCGGCGGGCAGCGACGTGGAGAAGGTCCGCTTGAGCTCTCCGTCGCCCGCGTTGAGGGCGACGAAGCCCTTGCCGGACCGCCCGAAGGACAGGGCGGACCCCTCCGACCACCAGTCCGTCAACTCCGCGCCGCCGACGGCGTTGCGGAAGCCGACCATGCCGGTGATCTCTCGCTGCGCGTGCATGTCCGTCCAGCCTCCATCACCGCTGGGCGGGCCCGCGTCCTTCTCGGACCACTCGTAGCCGGAGAAGACGTTCGGCGCGCCGTAGGGGTGAGCCAGCAAGAAGGCGTTGGCGAGCTTGTAGACGTCGCCGTCCTTGTAGGTGAGCGTCGAACCGTTGCGCTCGGTGTCCCAGTTGTCGACGAACGTACGGGCCTTGTCGGCGGTCAGCTTGCCCTCGGCGATGTTCTTCAGGCCGCCGACGTCGCCGCCCTGGAAGGCGCTCTTGAGGTGCTTGCCGTAGCGGAACTCATCCACGTCGCCCAGGTCCGTGTACTCCTCGGGCTGGACGGCCTCCCCGTCCCCGTGGATCACCTCGGACACCCAGAAGCCGGGGTCGGCCATCTTGCCCTTGATGGCCTTGATGTCGTCCGCGGACATGTGCTTGGCGGCGTCGATGCGGAGCCCGTCGACGCCCATGTCCCTCAGGCTGTCGAGGTAGCCGGCGATCGTGGAGCGCACCTTGTCGCTCCCGGTGTCGAGGTCGGACAGACTCACGAGTTCGCAGCTCTGCACGTCCTCCCGGTTCTTGTAGTCGGAGATGTCCTTGCGGCAGCCGTGGAAGTCGGAGTCGCCGTAGGTGCCGGGGTAGTCGTACTTGCTGTACTGAGTACCGCCGGTGCCCGTACCGGACGCGGCGGCCATGTGATTGATGACCGCATCGGCGATCACCTTCACCCCCGCGTCGTGGCAGGCGCTCACCATGCTCTTGAACGCGTCGGCGTCACCGAGCCGCCCCGCGATCTTGTAGCTGACGGGCTGGTACGACGTCCACCACTGCTCGCCCTTGATGTGCTCGGTGGCGGGCGAGACCTCGACGTAGCCGTAACCCGCCGGGCCGAGCGTGTCCTTGCACTCCTTGCCCACGTCGGCGTACGGCTTCTCGAAGAGCGTTGCCGTGACTGTCTTTTCACCCGGGGGCGCCGCCTGGGACGGCCATGCGTTGAGTGCCGTGACGGCGCCCGCCGCCAGGACCGCGGCCGTGCTCGCGCAGATCAGACGCTTTCTCATCGTGTGCGGCTCCTTCGTCGTCGGACACAGAGGTGCCGAGGAAGGCAGCCACGCGCCAGGCCGCCGTGGGGGGTTGGAAGGGAGCCTGCCGTTGCGCTCGTGTGCACGTCAAGATGCGCAGCAAGCGTTTCCAATGGTTTTCTGAAAACTCTTGCGTCCAGGTGGAGTCGGCCAACTTCGCTGCCTGGCAGGATTACTTGCGGACATCCGTATGCGGTGCCGCCCGCATACGGCCGGTCTAGCCGGCGAGGGCCGCCCTGTCTCCCATGACCACCGCAGGGTGCTTCTCCGGGGCCAGCGTCTGCAGCAGATACTCCATGCCTGCCCGGGAGATGCTCACACAGCCGGATGTGCCGCTGCCGTGGTCCAGGTGCAGCCAGATGCTGCCGCCCTTGTCGTCGCCGTCGGGACGCGCCGGGTCGAGCGGGGAGGTTCCCTTGTTGCGGTTGTAATCGACGGCGATGACGTGATCGAAGTCGTGCCGGGTCTTCTTGGGCCAGTACGAGGGCGGGGTGAAGGCGGCGCTCGCGGTGTAAGGCAGCTTCGCGTCCGGTGCGGAACGCACGCCGCCGGCGTCGGTGAGGGTGAAGACGCCCACGGGGCTGCGCTTGTCGCCCTCGTGGTGGTCGCGGGTCCAGCCCTTACGGCCGTTGTGTCCCTGCCAGCTGCGCCCGGGGGTCCACTTGTCACCCTTCTTGGTGAACAGCCTCACGGTCGCCGCGGCGGAGTCCTTTTCCTTGCCGTAGACGGCCACCACCTGACGGGACTTGCCGGGGATCCGCTTGTGCAGAGCATCGCCCACACCGGGGATGCGGGTGGGATCGGTCTTGCGTGCGGCATCGCCGCCGGGCTTCCCTCCCGGTTCCTTCGCGGCACCGGCGTCACCGCCGCACGCCGCCAGCGTCACGGCGAGGGTAACGGCCACTGAACCGGCGAAGGCCGTCCTCGTCGCCCTTACCGCTGCCGCGCGGCGCTCTGACGTCCGCCCGTTCCGCACCCGGTCCACCCCAGTCCTGTGCATGTCCACCATGGTCGCACTCCCCCGGTGGCGGCACGCGGGCCGAGCGTCCGCGAACCCCGCGGATTCGCTCGCTTCCGCAGGTCCGGGAAGGGTGGCGGGAGTTGGGCCGGTCGGCGCACCGCTCCGGAAAACCCGTTGCGTGGCAGCTCGGACACGGCGAGTCTTGCGGGGCGGACACACCCCTATCGAGCCGCACACACACCGGGTCACCACTCGCACCGACCGCTCTGGGACGTCATGCACATTCGCGATCTTCCCTACTCCGACCCCGGCGTTCCCGATGTGCGGTCGGGTCCGCGCTTCCTGCTGTGGCTGGGCCGCATGCAGCTCGGAGGCCAGGCCAAGGCTCTGGGCTGGGGCACCCTGCACATGGCCTCCGTCGCCCTTGTCCCCGCGATCGTCGGGCTGGCCCTGCAGGCCGTGGTGGCCGGTTCGGGCGGCGGACTGGCCGAGGCGGGCGGGCTGCTCCTCATCATCGCCGTCTCGGTCACGGTCGCGGACACGATGCTCCACCGCTCGGCGATCACCAACTGGATCACTTCGGCGGCCCGAGTGCAGCAGTTGCTGGCACGCCGGACGGCCGCCCTGGGGGCGACACTCACTCAGCGGGTCGCGGCGGGAGAGGTGGTGGCCGTCTCCACCGGCGACATCGAGAAGATCGGCTGGTGCGTGGAGGCCGCCTCCCGCTTCAGCGCAGCGCTGCTGACCACCGTCGGCGTCTGCGTCGGCCTCGTCGTCTACGAACCTCAGCTGGGGCTGCTCGTCTCTGCCGGGATGCTGGTCCTGGCCTTCACGGTGCTTCCGCTGCTGCCCCGCGCCACGCGCCGCGCCGACCTGCAACGTGAGAAGGCGGGACGCGCCACGGAGCTGGCGGCGGACACGGTAGCGGGCCTGCGCGTGCTGCGCGGCATCGGCGGCGAGGAACTGTTCCTGACCCGGTACCGGCAGGCATCCCAGGAGGTCCGCCGTGCGGCCGTGCGCACCGCGCGGATGTGGGCGCTGATCGAAGCGCTTCAGGTGGCGCTTCCGGGCCTGCTCCTCATGGGCGTCGTATGGCACGGGGCGGGCCTCGCACTCGACGGACGCATCGGCGTGGGCGAACTGGTCACCGTCTACGGCGCGGTGACCTTCCTGCTCTTCCCGCTGCGGCTGTTCCAGGAGTTCGCCATGGCCTACTCCTTCTCACGTCCGTCGGCGCAGCGCGCCGTCCGCGTTCTGTCGCTCCGCAGGGGCGGACCGGAGAGCGCCGATGGCTCCCGGGACACCGCCGGCACCGGGACGGGAGAGGATGCGGCGCAGACGGAAGGGGCCGGAACGGAGCAGGAGGCCGACTACGCCCTGGGCGGCGATCTCTACGACCCCGTCACCGGGCTGCTCGCTCCTGCCGGGCAGTTGACCGCTGTGGTGTGTGGCGACCCTGAGGCGGCGGGCAGGCTGGCCGACCGGCTCGGCGGTCATCCGCCGGAAGTCGACGGCTCCGCATCGGTCCTCCTCGGAGGCGTGCCGCTCGACGACGTACCGCTCGCGAGCGCGCGCTCAGCGGTGCTCGTCCAGGACAAAGATCCGGTGCTGCTGTCGGGCTCGCTGCGCGAACTGCTCGACGTGCCCCGATCCGGTGCGGTGCCGCAGCAGCACGCGCTGGAGGCCGCACAGTGCGGGGACGTACTGGACGCGCTGATGCAGGGCGCTCCCGAGACCGGCGGCGATCCGCTCGAAGCGTCCGTCACCGAACGCGGACGGTCACTCTCGGGCGGGCAGCGGCAACGGCTCGCGCTGGCGCGCTCGCTGGTCACCGACCCGCAGGTGCTGGTTCTGGACGAGCCGACATCGGCGGTGGACGCCCACACCGAGGCCCGTATCGCACGGTCCCTTCGCAGGGTGCGCGCAGACCGTACGACGGTCGTCTTCACCTCGAGCCCGCTGATGCTGGACCAGGCCGAGCGGGTCGTCCTCGTACGCGGCGCGGAGGTGCTCGCTGCCGGATCGCACCGCGAACTGCTGCGCACACACGCCGGATACCGGGCCGTGGTCACGCGCGAGCCGGAAGAGGACACGGTGCCTGACGCGGATGCCGCCGCCGGCGCCTCCCCTTCCGCCGGGCCCTCCCCCGTACCCGACAGTCCCCGTTTCGCACAGGCGGAAGGAGCTGAGCACGCATGACCGCCCCGACAACGCCGACTGCCTCCCCCGCCGCCGCGGGCTCAACCAACCAGACCGGCTCCGAGGCCCCTGCCGACTCCTCCGTCCGTATCGGCGTCGCCCCTCCCGGCTACGACCCGGCCGCTTCGGAGAGCGCGACCACACTGCCGGTCGGAGGCCCGGCCACCGTCCGCGGCTACGTGCGCGAGCTGCTGCGGAGGCACAGGCGTGCCTTCGTCACACTCATCCTCGTCAACACCGTCGCGGTGCTGGCGTCGATGGTGGGCCCTTACCTGCTGGGCGGCCTCGTCGAGGATCTGACGTCGGGCAGCCGGGACATGCAAATCGGCCGCGTCGTCGGCCTGTTCCTGCTGGCCCTCGTCCTCCAGAGCTTCTTCGTGCGGGAAGTGCGGCTGCGTGGGGCGATGCTCGGTGAGCGGATGCTGGCGGACCTGCGTGAGGACTTCCTCGTGCGTTCGGTCCGTCTGCCGCCGGGGGTGCTGGAGCGCGCCGGCACGGGGGATCTGCTCTCGCGGATCACCACGGACATCGACCGGCTGGCCAACGCGATGCGCGAGGCCGTGCCGCATCTGTGTGTCGGTGTCGTGTGGGCGGCGCTGCTGCTGGGGGCGCTCACCGCCACGGCTCCGCCGCTGGCGCTGGCGGTGCTCATCGCCCTGCCGGTGCTGCTGGTCGGCTGCCGCTGGTACTACCGCCGCGCACCCAGCGCTTACCGTTCCGAGGCCGCTGGATACGCGGCCGTGGCAGGTGCCCTGGCGGAGACCGTCGACGCGGGCCGCACGGTGGAGGCCCACCGGCTGGGCGCCCGCCGCGTCGCACTGTCCGAGCAGCGCATCTCGCAGTGGACGGCCTGGGAGCGCTACACGCTCTGGCTGCGCTCCGTGCTCTTCCCCGTCGTCAACGTCACGAACCTGCTGCTCGTGGCGGGTGTCCTGATCCTCGGCGGCACGTTCGTGCTGTGGGGCTGGATCGGCGTGGGCCAGCTGACGACGGGCGCGCTGCTGGCTCAGATGCTCTTCGAACCGGTCGGGCTCATCCTGCGCTGGTACGACGAACTCCAGGTCGCCCAGGTCTCCTTGGGCCGGCTCGTCGGTGTCCGGGAGATCGAACCCGACTCCGGCGACGGGAAACTGGCTCCGCGGGGCCGCGAACTGCGCGCGGACGACGTGCGTTTCGGCTACCGCACCGGCACGGACGTGCTGCACGGGGTCACGATGCGCGTGCCGCCCGGCACCCGCGTCGCGCTCGTGGGGCCCTCCGGGGCGGGCAAGTCCACCCTGGGGCGGCTGCTGGCGGGCATCTACGGACCTCGCACCGGCAAAGTCGCCCTGGGGAAGGCCGAGTTGTCGCGGATGCCCGCCGATCGCGTCCGCCGTCACGTGGCGCTCGTCAACCAGGAGCATCACGTCTTCGTCGGGTCGCTCCGCGACAACCTGCTGCTGGCCCGCACGGGGGCGAGCGACGCCGAACTGTGGGCGGCGCTCGCCGCTGTCGACGCGGAAGGATGGGCGCGGTCGTTGCCGGACGGCCTGGACAGCGAGGTCGGCTCCGGGGGGATCTTCGTCGCTCCGGCGCACGCACAGCAGATCGCGCTTGCGCGGCTGGTGCTGGCCGACCCGCACACTCTGGTGCTCGACGAGGCCACCTCGCTGCTGGACCCGCGTGCGGCCCGGCACCTGGAGCGCTCCCTGGCGCAGGTGCTCCATGGGCGCACCGTCGTCGCCATCGCGCACCGGCTGCACACCGCTCACGACGCGGACGTCATCGCCGTCGTGGAGGACGGCCGCATCAGCGAACTGGGCAGCCACGACGCCCTGGTCGAGGAGAACGGCGCGTACGCGGCGCTCTGGCGCTCCTGGCACGGCTGAGAACGCCCCGGCCACCGGCAGTCGGCACGGCCTCGGCATCCCGCCGGCGCCTGCCGCCCCCGGACGTCCGTCAGCCGAAGACACCGAGCGCGAAGAGCGCTCCCGCCCCGCCGAGCAGCATGAACAGGGGCATCAGCAGCCGCGTCTCGACCCACGCTCCGGCCCGGAAACGCATGAACTCCGGCGGGCCCAGCGGATACCAGCGCTTGCCGCTTATCTTGACCGGCCACAGGATCGGGCAGCCCGAAATGGTGATCGCGTCGCCGATGTTGTGAACCAGCGCCCCGAGAACGATCGGAAGCCCCAGCCACACGTACTCCAGGCCATGCCCACCGAAGAGCCAGCCGGCGCCGTTGCCCGGTTCGTCGAGCACGCCGGCGAGGCTCCAGGCGCTCGTCGCACCGAGCAGCCACACCAGGATGTCGCTGGAGACCCGGGCCGCACGCCACAGCAGCCCCTCCACGGCGAGAACCATGTGGATGAAGAGGATCACCAGCACCGCCCAGCGGCCGCCGAAGACCGCCGCCGCCGAGAAGCCGACCCCCAGGAAGAGCGCCCAGGGCCACGTGTGCGTGAGGGTGCGGTGCCCCCCGGAGCGCCGCCGCTCGCCGTTCCCGCGAGTGGAGTTGTAGACGGCCTCGGACAGCTTGTCGATCACTCCGCACAGGCCGCGGGAGAACGGGCCGAAGGCGCGGGAGATGGTGGCGGCCTTGTGGTCGAGATCCGGCGCAAGAGCGGCACCCGAGCTGATCAGGGCGCCGGCCAGGAGCACCGGCCAGGGCATCGGGTGCTCCAGTGCGGCTGCCGCAGCACCTACTCCCAGCCAGGCGGCCGCTCCCGACAGCGAATGCGCCGGTCCCATCATGTCCGTCCCCCACCCCTGTGGCTGCTCGCGTCAGCGCAGCGGGCCGCAGGCTGCCGCGGCCCCAACTGGCCCTCGGAAGCGCTCTGATCGCCCGCCGCGCTGACGCCTTGTCGGCGGGACAGCGTATCGGCAGATGATCACGCCAGGAGCACCGGTTCCCGATAGCGGAAACAAGGAAGGCAGTATGGGGTGCGTGACAGCCACCCTCATCGATCAGATGCCGAGCGACGCCGACCCCGACGCCCTTTACGAAGCCTTCTCCGGCTGGGCGGAGGAGAGGGGGATCTCGCTCTACCCCGCGCAGGAGGAAGCGCTGATCGAAGTGGTCTCCGGTGCGAACGTGATCCTCTCCACCCCGACCGGCTCCGGTAAGAGCCTGGTCGCCGCGGGTGCCCACTTCGCGGCTCTCGCGCGGGACGAGGTCACCTTCTACACCGCTCCGATCAAGGCCCTGGTCTCGGAGAAGTTCTTCGACCTGTGCAAGATCTTCGGCACCGAGAACGTCGGGATGCTCACCGGCGACGCGTCCGTCAACGCCGACGCCCCGGTGATCTGCTGCACGGCCGAGGTGCTTGCCTCCATCGCGCTGCGGGACGGCGCGGAGGCCGACATCGGCCAGGTGGTGATGGACGAGTTCCACTTCTACGCCGAGCCTGACCGCGGCTGGGCCTGGCAGATCCCCCTGCTGGAGCTTCCCCGCGCGCAGTTCGTGCTGATGTCGGCGACCCTCGGGGACGTCGCCCGCTTCGAGGAGGACCTCAAACGGCGCACGGGCCGCGACACCGCCGTCGTGCGCTCCGCGACCCGCCCCGTACCGCTGTCGTACGAGTACCGGACCACCTCGCTGACCGAGACCGTCACGGAGCTTCTGGAGACGCGCCAGGCACCGGTCTACATCGTGCACTTCACGCAGGCGCAGGCGGTGGAGCGGGCGCAAGCGCTGATGAGCATCAACATGTGCACCCGCGCGGAGAAGGACGAGATCGCCAAGATCATCGGCAACTTCCGTTTCACCACCCGCTTCGGACGCAACCTCTCGCGGTACGTGCGGCACGGCGTCGGAGTGCACCACGCGGGCATGCTGCCCAAGTACCGCCGGCTCGTGGAGCGGCTCGCACAGGCCGGTCTGCTGAAGGTCATCTGCGGTACCGACACCCTCGGAGTGGGCGTCAACGTGCCCATCCGTACGGTGCTGTTCACCGCCCTCACCAAGTACGACGGCAGCCGCGTGCGCACACTGCGCGCGCGGGAGTTCCACCAGATCGCGGGCCGTGCGGGACGGGCGGGCTTCGACACGTCCGGTTTCGTCGTCGCCCAGGCCCCCGAGCACGTCGTCGAGAACGAGAAGGCCCTCGCCAAGGCCGGGGACGACCCGAAGAAGCGCCGCAAGGTCGTGCGGAAGAAGGCCCCGGAAGGCTTCGTCAACTGGGGGCAGCAGACCTTCGAGAAGCTGATCGCCTCCGACCCGGAACCGCTCAACTCGCGGTTCCGCGTGACCCACGCGATGCTCCTGTCCGTGATCGCGCGGCCCGGCGACGCCTTCGCGCAGATGCGCAAGCTGCTGGAGGACAACCACGAGGACCGCCGCTCCCAGCTGCGGCACATCCGCCGGGCGATCGCCATCTACCGCTCGCTGCTGGACGGCGGCGTCGTCGAACGGCTCGACGAGCCGGACGCGCAGGGCCGCACCGTGCGCCTCACCGTCGACCTCCAGCACGACTTCGCGCTCAACCAGCCCCTGTCCACCTTCGCGCTGGCGGCCTTCGAACTCCTGGACCCCGAATCCCCCTCCTACGCGCTGGACATGGTCTCCGTCGTCGAATCCACGCTCGACGACCCGCGGCAGATCCTGGCCGCCCAGACCAACAAGGCGAAGGGCGAGGCCGTCGCGCAGATGAAGGCGGACGGGATCGAGTACGAGGAGCGGATGGAGCGGCTGATGGACGTCAGCCACCCGCAGCCGCTGGAGGAACTGCTCTTCCACGCCTACGGGCTCTACCGCAAGTCCCACCCATGGGTCGGCGATCACCCCCTCTCCCCCAAGTCGGTCATCCGTGACATGTACGAACGTGCGATGACCTTCGCGGAGTTCGTCTCCTTCTACGAACTGGCCCGCACCGAGGGCATCGTGCTGCGCTACCTCGCCAGTGCCTACAAGGCCCTGGAGCACACCGTCCCCGACGAGAAGAAGTCCGAGGACTTCCAGGACATCATCGAGTGGCTCGGCGAGATGGTCCGCCAGGTCGACTCCAGCCTCCTCGACGAGTGGGAGCAGCTCGCCAACCCGGAGGAGGAGAGCGCCGAGGAGGCGCAGGAACGCGCCGACCACGTCCGGCCCGTCACAGCCAACTCCCGCGCTTTCCGCGTCCTCGTGCGCAACGCGATGTTCCGGCAGGTGGAGCTCGCCGCGCTGGACAAGGTCGCGGAACTGGGCGAGATGGACGCCGATTCCGGCTGGGACGAGGACGCCTGGGCCGAGGCCCTGGACGGCTACTGGGACGAGTACGACGACCTGGGCACCGGCCCCGACGCCCGCGGCCCGGGGCTCCTGAGCATCGAGGAGGTGCCGGAGGAGGCTCTGTGGCGCGTACGGCAGACCTTCGCCGACCCGGATGACGACCACGACTGGGGCATCTCCGCCGAGGTCGACCTCACCGCCTCCGACGAGGAGGGCCGCGCCGTGATCAAGGTGACCAACGTGGGCCGCCTGTGAGGGGCCCGCAGCACGTGAAAGAGGAGCAGGCCCCATGACCAGCCCCGCAGAGCAGCTCGCAGGGCTGCTCGACCTCGAGCAGATCGAGATCAACATCTTCCGGGGGCGCAGCCCGCGGGAGAATCTCCAGCGCGTCTTCGGCGGCCAGGTCGCCGGGCAGGCTCTCGTCGCCGCCGGGCGCACCACGGACGGGCAGCGCCCCGTGCACTCGCTGCATGCGTACTTCCTGCGGCCGGGCGTGCCCGGGGTCCCCATCGTGTACCAGGTCGAACGAGTGCGGGACGGCCGCTCGTTCACCACGCGGCGCGTGGTGGCCGTGCAGCAGGGCCGGACCATCTTCAATCTCACCGCCTCCTTCCATCAGCCGGAACTGGGCATCGACCATCAGGTCCCGATGCCCGCCGTGCCGGACCCGGAGAGCCTCCCGAAGCTGGCCGACGAGATCCGGGACCACCTCGGCGAACTCCCCGAATCTCTTGAGCGCATGGAGCGCCGCATGGCGTTCGACATCCGCTATGTGGAGCGGCTGCGCTGGGAGGCAGGCGAGCTGCGGGACATCGAGCCGCGAAGCGGGGTGTGGATGCGGGCCATCGGCTCGCTCGGTGACGACCCGCTCGTCCACACCTGCGCCCTCACCTACGCCAGCGACATGACGCTCCTCGACGCCGTACGCATCCCCATCGAGCCGCTGTGGGGCCCGCGGGGCTTCGACATGGCCTCCCTGGATCACGCGATGTGGTTCCACAGACCGTTCCGCGCCGACGAGTGGTTCCTGTACCAGCAGGAGTCCCCCATCGCGACGGGCGGCCGGGGACTGGCCCGCGGACAGATCTTCGACGGCGAAGGCCGGCTGATCGTCTCGGTGATGCAGGAGGGACTGTTCAGAAAGCTGGGCGGCTGAATCCCCTCGGCCGCTCAGGACCGATAGCGCTGCCCCGCCATGGTGGCCGCTGACGCGGAGCGCGCAGGGCGTTCAGCACGCGGGCTCTCTGCTCGACCTGGCCCGCCCGCCCGTGGCTATGGCTTCCGGCCGCGCCCGTGCGCGCTCCCCTGTCCGGACGCGGGTCATGTTCCGTACGCACCGGCGGGCGCCAGGTGCACGACTGAGCTCGTCCCCCCGGCCAACTGACCTCCTCTGCCGCGGAATCGGACGGACCGGCGCCGTGGGCGGCCGAGTGGGCCGGCCCAGCGGCGTCCTCGGCGGCGCGGGCCTCCGATGCCCGTGCGCCCTCCACATCGGCCACCAGCATGAGGCGTTGCCAGAAGATCTCATCCTCGGCGGCTGCCTTGCACAGCTCCTCCGCCACCTCGCGGACAGCCGGGGATCTGCCACGGAAGGGCGCCAACTCGGGCTGCAAGGCGCTCAGGCGGGCCCGCTCACCCGCGTCCGGGACGGCCTCCCGCAGGATCTCCTCGCTGAGCACAGCAGCCCGGGCAGCTGCTGCCTGCCACGGCCCCTCCGCCTGCCGGCACAGCTGGCCGACGCGGCGGCCGCGCCAGTGCCCCGCCCGCAGGTCCACCCCTTCGGCCAGCAGCATGCGCAGCCCGCGCGGGAGGATTCCGGAGAGCAGCTCCGGACGGGTCTCCGCGAAGGAGCTCAACTCCTGCGCCAGATACAGCCACACCACCGTCCGATAGCGGTTCACGTAGAAGCTCACCGGGCTGAAACAGCCGCCCCGTGCCAGGCGGGCGAACCGAGCCCCCGTGACGCCGAGCAGCTCGGCGCCGCCGCCCGCGTCGACGATTCGCAGCTGCTCCCGCAGTCCGTCCGGGAAATCCTCCGCGGCCCGCAGCCTGGCCAGTTCGTCACGGGGCACCCGGCGGCGAACCGGCCCCCGATCCGCACGCAGCGTGGTCGCCGAGGCCGCTGCGCGCACCGTACGTACGTGGCCCAGCTGCGCGGCGAGCGCCATCTCGCCCGGTTCCAGGCCCAGTTCCTTCGCGGCCGTACTCATCGCGACGTCGTCGTGCATGGTTCTTCCCCCGTCGTTGCCGTCATCTCCAGCAGCGGTCCAGCTACTGACAGTGACGACATTAGACGGTGGAAGAAAATCCCGCCCGGCCTGTGGATAACTCCCGCCACGGGCACGCTCCGGGATACCGCACGGTGCGCGGCCTGCCGCTACGTCCCGTTGCGCGCCGCCAGACCGAGATGCTCGCCGACGCGGCTCACCAGCAGCGTCATCTCATAGGCGACGGCACCGACATCGGTCTCGGCTCCCGTCAGCACGCACAGACAGCTTCCCTCACCCGCGGAGGTGACGAAGAGCAGTCCCTCCTCGAACTCGATCATCGTCTGCCGTACCTGCCCTGTACCGAAGTGCATCCCCGACCCCTTGGCCAGGGACTGCAGACCGGATGCCACTGCGGCGAGATGCTCGGCGTCGGCCTTCTCCAGGGTCTGACTGTTCGCGGTGACCAGGCCGTCGGTCGAGAGCACCATCGCGTGCCGTACGGACGGCATCCGGTCGGTCAGGTCGTCGAGCAGCCAGTCGAGCCCTGTGTTCAGCGCCATCCCGGCGTTCCCCCTTCTCCTCAGCTGCTGCCTTGCCACCCTTACCCACCACAACGCGGGGAGCAACCACACGCTCACCTGCCGCACTCAGCGCCACGAGCCGTGTACGCCTCGCGCAGTATGGACACATGGCTGAGAAGATGACGGAAGACGAGTGGCGCGGCTTCATCTCCGAGGGCACACGTACGGGGAAACTCTCGACGGTCCGCGCCGATGGAAGCCCCCATGTGGCGCCGGTGTGGTTCGTGCTCGACGGTGACGATCTGCTCTTCAACACAGGTGAGGACACGGTCAAGGGACGCAATCTTGCCCGCGACGGCCGCGTCTCCATCTGTGTGGACGACGAACGGCCTCCGTTCGCCTTCGTCGTCCTCACCGGCCGGGCGGAGCTGAGCCGCGACATGGACACGATGCTGCACTGGGCCACCCGCATCGGCGCCCGTTACATGGGCGAGGAGGCGGGGGCCCGATTCGGTGCACGCAACGCCGTTCCGGGCGAGCTGCTCGTACGCGTGCGCGTCTCGAAGGTGGTGGCGCTCTCCGGCATCGCGGACTGAACCGCCGCCAGATGCGGGGCGCCTCCGGACCCTGTCCACCGAGGCGCCCCGCGCCGGCGTCCGCCATCATGAGGTCCATGCAGCACGAGACGAGCAGCGATCCCGCGCGGGTGCGCGAGTTCTTCGGCGCCCGCGCGGCCCGCTGGGACGCACGCTTCCCCGACGACGGCCCCGCATACGAGGCGGCCGTCGGTGAACTCGGACTGCGCGAGGGCGACGCCGTTCTCGACGCGGGCTGCGGCACAGGGCGGGCGCTGCCTCCGCTCCGCGCTGCGGTCGGGCGCACGGGCACCGTCCTCGGCGCCGATCTCACCCCGGAGATGATCTCCGAGGCCGTGCGCGCCGGGCGGCACTCCTGTGCGCGTCTGCTGCTCGCGGACGTCTGCCGGCTTCCGCTGCGCGACGGCTGCCTCCACGCCGTCTTCGGGGCAGGGCTGATCTCCCACATGGCCGGGCCGGACACCGGGCTTCGGGAACTGGCCCGGGTGGTCCGTCCCGGAGGCACGCTCGCCCTCTTCCATCCCGTCGGGCGCGCGGCGCTCGCCGCGCGCCACGGCCGCGCCCTGACCGCGGACGACATCCGTGCCGAACCCAACCTTCGTACGCTGCTTGCCACTTCGGGCTGGCGGCTGACCTCGTACACCGACGAGGCCGACCGCTATCTGGCCCTGGCAACGCGGGCGTAGCCGTTCGCAGGCGTAGCACCGCCCACGAACGGCATCCGGGCGGCCGGGAGTCAGGCCGACGGGACCGCCAGCACTACACCTTGCCGTGCGGCACAGGACACGCGCCGCCGAGCCCTCGTTCCGCCTGCCGCGGGAAGGTGCCCAGGTCCTCCAGGCGGTAGCCGACCGGATAGCCCGGATACCCCTTGATCTCCGGGTTCTGCCGGGCGTAGTGCGGCTTGCGCCGCGGCGGCATCAGGCGCACGGCACGCGCCCGCGTGCGCAGAGCACCCTGGACGAGCCTGCGGACCGCGGGACGCGGCTGGTCGTAACGGAAGGCGCGCAACAGCGAGTCGTCCAGCAGCGCCTTGCTCGCGCCACGCACCGCGGGGGCGAGGGGGGACGGATACCAGGACGCCATCAGCGCCAGCGTCGAGTCGGAGACGTGGCGCGAGTCGGGGTCCCAGCCGAAGTGCGCTTCCTCGTACTCGTCGAGATACGTCTCGAAATCGCCGTAGCTCTCCGGGATTTCGGTGATCCCCAGGTGCTTTCCCAGCACGCGGTAGTAGACGGCCGACGCGTGTTGCTCGTGGCGCGTCAGGCGCCGCCACCCGTACATGTCCAGCCACCGCTTCGGCATCACGACGAATGTGCACAGCACGTAACGCATGTCGCCGTCGGAGATGTCGTAACTGCGGTGCATCTGGTTGATCCGGCGTATCGCGGTACGGCCCTTCTCGGATCTGTGGCCGTGCTCCATGACGGCGTCCAGGAGCAGCGCGGTGTCGTCGTAGCGCTTCTGCGTGCGGTCCGTGAGCTCCGCGGTGTGCGCCAGCAACCGCCCTATGCTGGGCACCGCGTAGGTGCGGTAGAGCGCCAACTCCAGGGCACGGGTGAAGTCCCAGGGGAACTCGTAGGTCGCCGAGAGCCGGTAGATCTCCTCGAAGTCCTCTTCCGGGTCGAGTTGCAAGATGTGCTTGAGCCGGTCGTATCGCCCCACGTCGTCGTGTCCCCTCCGTCAGCGGCCCTGCTCTGTAAACGAACTGACTCTAGAGTTAAGGTTCCCCAGAACTCATGGAAGGGGAGGGCACGTGGCCGCCGAGGACGATGACGCGCTGTTTGTGCTGACGGCTGTACTCCTGACTCCCGCCCAGTTTCCGAGCGTTCTGGGCGACGACTACCCAGAGGCCTGCGCGAGACTCGACCTCGAACCGTACGCCGAGGGTTACGGGTTGGTTCTCGGCCAGGACGGCTCCGGCGCCCGCTGGACCGTGGCCACCGACGACGTGACCCTCGTGGCCTGCGCGATCGCTGCGTGGGACTGCGGCATGGAGTACGACCTCTCCCCCTCGGACCGCTCCGTTGCCGCGGCGCTGCCGGGCTGGCCGCTGAACGTGGCCGTCTCGGCCCCCGGAGTGCCCGCGCCGCACGACCCCGAGCCCGACCCGGAGATGGACGGTGGACGATCGGCGCTCGTGCCGCCGGACACGGAACACTGGGGACCGGCCCAGCGCCGGCTGGGCGCGGACGAGATCGCGCTGCAGTGGGCGGCCTGGCGCGAACAGGTTGAGGACGACGTCGAGTTCGTCGAGGCCGGCGAGAACCCCAACGCATCGGTGAAGCGGGTCCTGGAGGAGGTGCGGGCGTACGTGGAGACGCCGCCACCCCCCGGCCGTGTCCGCTCGGCCTTCGCCTCCGGAGAGGCGCGCACCCTGCGCGCGGACGGGCCCGGATGGAGCATGGTCGCCCGCACCGACGACATCGCCTTCCTTCTTCTGGACGACGAGCCGGGTGAAGTCCTGCCGGTCGGACGCGGAGCCGAACTGCCCGGTCTGCTCGAAGCGTTGGACGGAATGGCGGTCCGCCCGGCGGCCTGACGCCATTTGCCGGCGCGGTCGGAGCCGGCCCACGGCGCCCCTCAGCCGAGCGGAATCGGTACGTGCACTTCGACGGGCTGCCCGTCCCAGGAGACGGCAACGGTGCCCGGCAGCGGTTGCCCGCGCTCGGCCGCCATCAGGAACTCGGTGGTCTCCCCCGGCCGCACGACGGCGTTCTCCGGGACACCGCGGGCGGACGACGGGAGACTCGCACGGCCGACGCGGACGCCCGTAAGTGTCGTAGTGCCGGTGTTGCGCAGGGCGAAGCTGTGCCGTCCGAAGCGCTCGATGCGCCAGGGGCCCGTCGGTGCCTGCCGCTGTGGCGGCGCGTAGAGCGGCGGCGCGGCCGCTGCGGGCCAGGCCGTCCGAGAATCCTGAGAGCCGACCCAGCTGCCGCCCGCCGGGGCCGCTCCCACGGGAACAGGACCGCTCTGCTGCTGCGGCGGCGGAAACCACTGCGGAGATCCGTATCCGCCGGGCGGGCCGGCGGGCCCCGTGCTCCAGGGAGGCTCGGGTTCCGCCTCGTCGGCGTCCTCCGGAACGTCCTCATCCGGGACATCCGCAGCCTGGACGTCCTCATCCCCTGCGTGCCGCGGAGGCGGTGGCGGCACCCCGTCAAAGGACGGCTCCGGCTCCTGAGCAGGCACGGGCCGGAGCCGGGGGCGCGAAGAATCCGGCGCTGCGGGCCATGCCACCGCGCTGACCCGGTGCAGGAGGTCCTCCATGATGAGCGTGCGGCGCTCGGCCGTCTCGATCTGCCGACGCAGCAACTGCGACGTCTCTGCCTGCAGTTCGTTCTGCCGGCGCAGATCGCGCCGCTGGCTCATGCCCTGTGCGATCGCGTAGCACGCCATGCCGAACGTCACCACGGTGCTGCCCCACGTCGCGGCGTCACCGGCCTCGAGCGCCAACCACCTCATGGCTCAACTCTATTGACCCGCGCGCACGTTGCGTGCGGGCACCTACCTCGTGGCGGGAGCGTCCGCGCTCCCGGTCAGCGGTTGAGCTCCTTGCGGCTCACCCGGCGCAGCCGGCGCCGCTGCGAGGGGTCCAGCACCAGGTAGGCGATCGCGGGTACGCCGACGATCACCGCGAGGGCGATCCAGAACGACGTCAGCCACCACAGGAGAAGTCCCACAGCCACGCCGCCGACGGCGATCTTGCCTCTGTTGGTCATTGTCGTCCTCCTTCAGGGCGAGTCTGCCCGCCCGCCTCTACCCATTAGAACTCCGACTCGACCGTTGGGGTTCCTTCGGGATTCCGGTCTTCCGTGCTTCTGCAGCGGCCCCGGCCTCCTCGAAAGAGCTACTCAAATTTGATGAATTGGTTCCATGCCTCTGATCGCGCGCACTCCGGCACCCCGTGACACAACGAACCCGGCCGGGGCGAGAGGGCCTGAGCCCTGCTCGCCCCGGCCGGGGAAAGCCCCGTCGACGCGGGGACGTGACGACTTTCGCCGCCTCAGCCACGGCTCCGCGTGGAGGCCGTGGCGCGGGGTCACGCGTTCTGTTCCAGCACCGGCAGGTAACCGCCGGTCTGACCTTCCGCCGTCGGGTGGTAGGACTCCCCGACCGGGAAGGTGACGCTGTGCAGCCACGAGTCGCCGGAGCAGATCTCATGTCCGGTGAAGGTGCCGCTCACGTCGCCGAACGTGAAGCCGTGATCGGCCGCGCGCTTGGCGATCGTGTCGTTGAGGACGTCGGCCGCGGAGTTGATCGCCGCGCGTGACGCCTCGCTGATACCGACGGAACATTCGCCGTTCAGCTTGTATATGCGGGGATAGCCCATCACCACGACCTTGGCGGAGGGTGCCTTGTCGCTGATGGCGTTGTAGACGGAGTCGAGCTTGCCGGGCAAGGTGCCCGAGATGTAGCTCTTCGCCTCGTCGATCTTCTCCAGGCACACACTCTCGCCCTGCAGCACACATGCCTGCATGGTGTCGGCGAAGCCCGCGTCGTTCCCTCCGATGCTGATGCTCACCAGGCCGGTCGAGGAGGTGACCGGCCCGAGTTGACCGTTGAGTACGTCGTCGGTGACGGCTCCGGAGCATGCCGTGAAGTCGAACGAGGAGGGCGAGTTGGCCGCGGCCCACTGCTGGGAGTAGGCCTTCGAGCTCCGCTTGCAGTCGCCGCTGTCGCCGTAGTCGCCGGCTCCGAGACCGGAGGAGTAGGAGTCGCCCAGGGCGACATACGCGGGGGCCGCGTCCTGCGCGGAGGCGGGCACGGCCCCGGTGAGCGTGATGACTCCGAGCGACGACGCCACGGCAGCGCCCGTGGTCGTCCATCTGCGTGGCTTCATGGAACCTCTCATGGTGGGGGGAGACATGGAGGGTGCTTTTGTCATGTACAGAGGTATCAGCCGCCGGGCTCAACTGGAAGTGCTCATGTCAAGAAAGCTGTAGAAACTGTGAGCGGGCTTGCACAGCAGGGGTGTTGACGAAACTCGGGGCAGGAACCCCGCCTTCACGGATCGGCGGTCCGAACTCCGGGCGCGACGCGGTACCGGAAGTTAGATTCCACCAGGCGAAGATCCCTACACGCGACGGGAGTTGGGGGGGGTTACGCGCGTAGGTACGGGGGATGCAGCCGCCGTCAGGAGTGAGGAGAAGTCAGGCAGCGAAGCGTCACGTGTCCCGGTCCTCGGACTCGGCGACGAACGTACGCACACACACCGCCGGGCAGGGACCGCACCCCCACGTGACGGCGGCCCTGCCCGGGGCTGGCTCTATGCGATTGTGCGTCCCCTGCCGGTGTGCGGTGGTTCCGCGGCTACGCGCCGCCCTTGAATCCCACACCGGCGTAGCCGCGGTGGTCGACGAGTTCGTCCTCGCCGGGAACCGGGCCGTCGGGACGCCACAACGGCGGCTTCACCAGGCCCGGTTCGATGAGCTCGAAGCCGTTGAAGTACGGCATGATCTCGTCGTAGCTGCGAAAGATGAGCTGCGCGGTCGAGCCCTTGTACACCTCGGAAGCCTTCGCCGCCGCCTCGCCGTCGTCGAAGTCGGAGGTGATGTGCGACAGGATCAGGCAACTCCCCTCCGGCAGACGGCTGGTGAGGGCGGAGACGATCTTTCCGGGATCCTCGTCGTCGCGGATGAAGTGCATCACGGCAACGAGCATCAGGGCGATCGGCCGGTCGAAGTCGATGAGGTCCCGCGTGGTGGGATGGTCGAGAATCGCATCGGGTTCGCGGAGATCGGCCAGTACGAAGCTCGCGTTGCCCGAGTTGGTCAGCTTGGCGCCCGCGTACGTCGCCACGATGGGGTCGTTGTCGACGTAGGCCACGCGCGTCTCCGGCGCGATGGCGCGCGCCACCTCGTGCGTGTTGGGCGAGGTGGGGATGCCGGTGCCGATGTCGATGAACTGCCGGATGCCGCTCTCCACCACCGTACGCACCGCGCGGTGGTGGAAGCCCCTGTTCCCCTGGGCGGTCGGACGGATGAAGGGTGCATGCCCGAGGACGCGCTCGGCCGCTTCCCTGTCGACCTCGTAGTTGTCCAGGCCGCCCAGGTAGTAGTCGTACATCCGCGCCGGATGCGGCGTGGTGGTGTCGATCTGCTCAGGGCTGAAGCCCGTCTCCGACACGTCGTCCTCCATGTGGTCTTGCTGGTCGGGCGAGCAGAAAGTCGGCATCTCCGGCCTGCACGCCCTGAATGAACTTCTTGATCTCGTGGGGGGTGTAGATGAGGGCGGGCCCGTCGGGGTCCGTGGACTGGCGCAGGGCCACCCGCCCGTCATCCAGCTTCAGAGCCTCCACACAGCTGCCGCCGTTGCCACCGCTCCAGGGCTTGTGCCAGCCCTCTGTGCCGAGGTTCTTGGCAGGCATCCCGTTGTAGATACGACCCATGGTTCAGATCTCCTTGCGCAGTGCACTGAGCATCGCCTCCGTCCGCGACACGGGTGCGGCCTGGGCACACATCCGGTCCAGTGCCTCCAAAAAGGTCGTCACGTCGTCGCGCTGGTCGAAGTAGACGGCTCCGACCAGGCTCTCCGCGCATGCGACATCCGGCAGTTCGTCGATGGGGAAACGGAAGAGGTGGAACGGCCCGTACATCGCCGGATGGGGCCCGGCGGTGAACGGCATGATCTGCAGCCGGACGTGCGGGCGCCGGCCGGCCTCGATGAGGACGTCGATCTGCTCACGCATCACATCGGGCCCACCGAGGGAGCGGCGCAGCACGGTCTCGTCCATCACCACCCACAGCATGGGCGGTTCGTCGCGGTCGAGGACGGCCTGCCGCTCCAGCCGCAGCGCGACCTGCCGCCGGATCTCCTCCTCCGGCGCCTGGGGCATCCCTGAGCGCAGCACCGCCCTTGCGTACCCTTCGGTCTGCAACAGCCCCGGCACGTAGTGGGGTTCGTACGCGCGGATGCTGTGCGACTCGCTCTCCAGGCTGACGAATGCGCTGAACCACTCGGGCAGCACGTCGCGGTAGCGGTGCCACCAGCCCGGCTGGTTGGCCTGGCGCGCCAGGGCGAGGAACTGTTCGAGCTCCGTCGGGTCGGTGACGCCGTAAGTCTGCAGAAGCTTCTCGACGTAGAGGACCTTCAGGCCGACTTCGGCCTTCTCCATCCGCCGGACAGTGGCGTGGGTGACGTCGAGCGCCTGCCCTGCTTCCTCGTACGACAGGCCGCGCTTCTCCCGCAGATGCTGCAGGCGCCTGCCCAAAACCACCCGCAGAACGGTGGGCGCCCCACCGCCCGTCCGCGAGTCCACCACTATCGCTCGCCTCCAACTCCTGTCATGGGCAAGCAGTTTGGCATGGACGCCTTGTCGGACGACAGCCTGACTCGAACGATTCTGTAATTTGCAGACTGATCCTTGCCAGGTGTGACTGAACAAGCTCATAGTGGAGCTGTGGCTTCCCCCCATGACGCCCTGTCTTTAGAAGATCGGCCCTCAGCTGTGTCGGTACGCCCGCTCCGGGACGCGTTCCGTCTGCCCGCCCTCGACACCTCGGTGTCGCGGGCGCGAAGACGAGTTCTCGACCGCCTGCACGAATGGCGAGTCGATCAACAGGCCTGCGAGGACGCACAATTGCTGGTGTCCGAGCTCTTCACCAACGCTGTGCGCCACACCGGCAGCGACAAGGTGAGCTGTGAACTCTGGCTGGTGGGCCTGCGGTTGTGCCTTGAGGTGACCGACCAGGGCGGAGGTCCCGACCCGCTTCGGCCCCGCCCGGGCGGCCCGGTGGACTCCGACGGGGAAAGCGGACGCGGCTTGCTGCTTGTCAGCGTCCTCGCAGACGACTGGGGCATCCGCCGCAGTCTCGACGGCGGCCCCGACAGCGGCCACGCGGTGTGGGCGGAACTGACCTGTTCCCTCAACCCTGGTGAGGGCTGAGGGAACCTCCGTCATGTGGCCGGCTGTCGCTCGCCGGCTGCCACAGCACAGCGCCATCGCCCCGGCACGGGGGGCGGTGGCGCTGTGCTGTGCAAGGGGCGACCACCCCGCTGCCCGCCCATCTGCCATCGGTTACGCTCACGGGCATGGACAGCATCTACTGGCACGCGGTCACACCGCCTCCCGCGTCCCGCTGAGGGCGCACTGATCCACGGGCGCGAGCGGCAACGCTCCGCCCGCTCCCCGGCAGTCCGGGCTCTTCCTCCCGGCGGACCGCCCGACGCGGTGCCGCCATCGAGGTCTCCCCCGCTGCCCATGGCTGCTGCGCCCTTCCGATGACCGTCATCACCGGCCTTCAACGGATCAGGACGCGAACCGCATGTCATCCTTCTCTGCCAGTTCGTCCTCGCACGCGCGCCCGCATTCCGGCGCACCCGGCCCGCAGCCGCCTTCGTCCGATGGCGCACCCTCCTTCACCCGCGGTCGGCGCGGCGGAGGCGGGCCTCTGCTCGTGCTCGCCGCGGCGACGCTGTGGGGCACCACCGGCACGGCCGCAAGCTTTGCCCCCGCCTCGGCGTCACCGCTCTCGACAGGGGCCGCCACCATGGGCGTCGGCGGTCTCCTCACCCTTCTGATCGCGGGACGTTCGGCGCTCCGCGTGCTGCGCGCCCGGCGGCCGGTGTCGCTGTGGGCGCTCCTGGGGGGCGTCGCCGTCGCCATCTATCCCCTTGCCTTCTACTCGTCGATGGACCGGGTGGGAGTGGCTGCCGGCACGGTGGTGACCATCGGCTGCTCGCCCGTCTTCGCCGCCCTGCTGGAGCGGCTGCTGGTCGGTGTGCGGCTGACGCTGCGCTGGCTCGCGGCGACGGTGTCCGCCGGTGCGGGGTGCGCGCTGCTGGCGCTGACGGCCGGGGACGGGGCGGAGACCGGACACGACGTGCCCGGCGGAGTCGCACTGGCTCTCCTCGCCGGAGCGTCGTACGCCGTCTTCGCCTGCTACGGGGCACGCATCATCCGCGCGGGACACACCTCCCGCGCGGCGATGGGCAGCCTCTTCGGGCTGGGGGCGCTCGTACTGCTCCCCGTGCTGGCCCTCACCGGCGGACCCCTACTGAGCGAGCCGCGCGGCGTACTGGTCGCCGCATATCTGGCGGTGGTGCCGATGTGCGTGGCCTACGTGCTCTTCGGTGCCGGTCTGGCCCGCGTCACGGCCGGGACGGCGACGACGCTGTCGCTCTTCGAGCCGGTGGTCGCCGCGGCGCTCGGCGTGGCCGTCGTCGGTGAGCGCCTCGGAGGTTGGGCGTGGACAGGCACGGGACTGGTCCTGCTCGGACTCCTCGTTCTCACGGTGTCCGGGCGGATGCCCGGAGCACTGCGGCGGAGCACACCCGGACGGGTCCTCGGGGATGCATCTCCGTCCCGGGAGACGGAGATCTAGTCACGCACGTGCGGACGGCGGGGCTCCGGATGGTCCGGGCCCCGCCGCCAACAGCCGCTTCCCCGCCGCTACTTCTCCACGGCGGACGGGTCGTGTTCCCGCGCCTTCTCGGATGTCCCGTCGGACTCCTGCAGGGCGTGCCTGCGCTGCAGCAGGACCCCGAGGACGAGTACGACGGCCGCCACCACGACCGACATGATCATCTGCTGCCGGCCCTCGGAGTCGTAGAACATGTAGCCGATGACGAAGAGCATCAGCGCGATCGTCGCGTACGTCAGATACGGGAACAGCCACATGCGCACGGTGTGCCGCTCCGGCATGTCCCGCTCGATCAGTGGCCGCATCCGCAGCTGCGAGAAGCAGATGACGAGCCAGACGAAGAGCGCCACCGCTCCCGAGGAGTTCAGCAGGAACTGGAAGACGGTGTCCGGCGAGGTGTAGTTGAAGATGACGGCGACGAATCCGAAGGCCACGGAGGACCAGATGGCCGTCGCCGGCACACCCCTCTTGTTCACCTGCGAGAACGACTTGGGCGCATCACCGCGGCGGCCCAGCGAGAAGGCCATCCGCGAGGCGGTGTAGAGACCGGAGTTGAGACAGGAGAGCACAGCGGTCACGACGATGACGTCCATGATCGTGCCCGCGTGCGGAATGCCCAGCTGGTCGAGGGTCGCCACGTACGGACCCTTGTCCACGATCGCCTTGGAGTTCCACGGCACGATCACCACCGCGAGGATGATCGAGCCCAGGTAGAAGGTGCCGATGCGCCAGATCACGCTGTTGGTCGCGCGGCGCACCATCTTCTCCGGGTTGGCCGACTCCCCGGCGGCCAGCGTGACGATCTCGCTGCCCATGAAGGAGAAGACGACGAGCAGCATTCCGGAGAGGATCGCTCCTGGTCCGTTCGGCAGGAACCCGTCGTGTGCCGTCAGGTTCGACACCCCGGTGGCCTCGGCGCCAGGCAGCAGCCCCAGTACGCCCATGCCTGCCAGCACGATGAAGGCGACGATCGCCACGACCTTGATCCCGGCGAACCAGAACTCGAACTCGCCGTACGAGCCGACGGACGCGAGGTTGGTGGCGGTCAGCAAGACCATCACGATCAGGGCCCAGGTCCACTGCGGTACGGCGGGCACCCAACCGGTGAGGATGGTCGCCGCCGCCGTGGCCTCCACGGCGAGCACGACGACCCAGAACCACCAGTAGAGCCATCCGATGGCGAAGCCTGCCCACCGCCCGAGGGCGCGGTCGGCGTACGTGGAGAAGGAGCCCGAGGAGGGGTCGGCCGCCGCCATCTCGCCCAGCATCCGCATCACGAGGACGACGAGCAGCCCCGCGATCAGGTAGGAGACGATGATTCCCGGGCCGGCCTTCGCGATCCCCGCGCCGGAACCCACGAACAGACCTGCGCCGATGATCCCGCCGATCGCGATCATCGACAGATGCCGGTTCTTGAGGCCTGCCCTCAGTGAGTCCTGTTCCGCGGGCCCATCGGTAGACGCATGCCCTGAGCGCTTGCCATCCGCACTCTCAGTTACATTCGACGGTCGCATGCCCATTGCTAGTTCCTTTATTTCCCTGGGCATTCCGTGAACTGAGGTTCCATTCAAAGGTTCTGCCAAGGAATTCTCTGCGGACTGAGTCAGTGGGCCACTGAACCGCCAGGAAGACCGCAAGGTCAATGTGATCTGTGTCACTGTCACGGATGGTGAATGCGCGCCTCCCCAGAGGTGTCGTGGCTTGGGGAGCTATCGCGCGGAGCGACACATTCCGCCTGGGCTGATATCGCCCGGGCGTCCGCATTCCGTCAGCAGTACCTCGTCAGGCGGACACGTGGAACACAGACGCACGGCGAGGCGTTGAAATATCAGATCTCGACGAGGCGGACAAAAGGGATGGAGGCATGGCCCATGGGCACCGAGCCACGGGGCCGCGGCGGGAACGGGGACGAACAGGAGAGCGGGCAGAACTGGGACGAAGGGCTCGACCTCGATGAGAACTTCATCCGGGGCGCCGAGGTGAAGGAGCCGGCAGCGCGGACGCGGATGCTGCGGGAACGCTGGCGGCAGAGCCCGCCCGAACCGCAGCCCTGGCGGGCGGACGCTCCTCCCGCCGGGTGGTTCTTCAGCAAGAGCCGCCGCAGAGCGCGCAAGCGGCGCCGCGGCAACGACGACTGAGACCAGTCACAACGGCATAGGACCCCGACCCTCGCCGCCGCGCGGCCGGTGGGCGGAGACGAGTGCGTCCGCCACCCCGCTGTCACCGCCTTGACCAGGTATTGCCCGGCACGCTCCGTGGCCGGCGATTCCGGGGAATTCCCTTCACACGACCCTTCTTTACCAGCCGGACCATTCCGGTCAGGGGTCTGATGGGCGGAGAATGTCCGTATCGATAGCAGTATGAACCGAGACATCTTCCCGCCCGGCTCCCGAAATTCGCACGCCCTTGCGATACTTACGGGCCGGTCACCACCCGCCACCGCGGTCGAAAGGCGAAAGGCCTGGTCATGACAGACAGTACCCTCGGCGAATCCGTCACCGCGCCGTCCGCCGATGCTCCTCTCAGCCGCGACGATCTGCTGGACCGGGCACAGCCCTACCGCCGCGAACTGCTGGCTCACTGCTACCGCATGATGGGGTCGGTCCACGACGCCGAAGACCTCGTGCAGGACACGTATCTGCGGGCGTGGCGCGCCGCCGACCGCTTCGAGGGCCGCTCGTCGCTGCGTACATGGCTCTACAGGATCGCGACGAACGCGTGCCTGACAGCCATCGAGAGCCGTGGCCGCCGTCCCATGCCGTCCGGGATCGGTGCGCCCAGCGACGATCCGGAGCGTCCCGTGGTGGAGGCACCGGAGGTTCCATGGCTGGAGCCCGTGCCCGATGCGATGTTCCGTGGTGAGCAGCCCTCGGACCCGGCCGCGGTCGTCGTCTCGCGCTCCAGCATGAGACTCGCCCTCGTCGCCGCCCTGCAGCATCTGCCCCCGAGGCAGCGTGCGGTGCTGCTGCTGCGCGAGGTCCTCAAGTGGCGGGCGGCCGAGGTCGCCGAACTGCTCGACACCTCGACGGCGAGCGTCAACAGCGCCCTGCAGCGCGCACGTGCGCAACTGCAGCAGGCGGCGCTCACGGAGGACGAGCTGTCCGAGCCGACCGATCCCGCCCAGCGCGAGCTTCTCGACCGCTACGCCAAGGCGTTCGAGAACTCCGACGTCACGGCGATCGTGCAGCTCTTCAAGGAGGACGCGGTCTGGGAGATGCCTCCGTTCCCGGAGTGGTTCCGCGGCCGCGACGCCATAGCGCGCCTCATCGGCGCGCAGTGCCCTATAGGCCCCGGCGAGGGTCTGATGATCCCGACCGCTGCCAACGGCCAGCCCGCCTTCGCGCTCTACAGCCGGCACGAGGGCGGTGACTACAAGCCCTTCCAGCTGCAGGTGCTCGGGATCGAGGACGGCCACGTGGCACACGTGGGCGCCTTCTTCGGCGACGAGCTCTTTCCCCTGTTCGGGCTGCCGGAGTCCGTGCCCGCGGAAGCGGCCGGGCGCTGAGCACCTGCCGCCCTCCGCGGGCACGGCCCGGTTGTGAGCGGCGGGCGCTCAGGCACCGAGCAGGTGGTCCATGGCGAGCTGGTCGAGGCGTTCGAAGGCCATGCCCCGCTGCGCCGCCGCGTCCGGGTCGAAGTCCTCGAAGGCGGAGCGGTCCGCGAGGAGCCGGCCGGGTGTCTCGCCCGGCTCCAGGGTCGGCAGGGTGAGCTGGTCGAGCCGGGAGTCACGCAGCGCCTCCTGCACGGCCGGGTCGGCGCGGAAGGCTGCCGCCCGTTCGCGCAGGATCAGGTAGTTGCGCATGCAGCCGGCCGCCGACGCCCACACCCCGTCGTAGTCCTCGGTGCGGGGCGGCTTGAAGTCGAAGTGGCGGGGGCCCTCGTAGCCTCCGCTCTCCAGCAGATCCACCGTCCAGAACGCGGCCCGTAGGTCGCCGGCCCCGAAGCGCAGATCCTGGTCGTACTTGATGCCGGACTGGCCGTTGAGGTCGAGGTGGATGAGCTTCCCCGACCACATGGCCTGCGCGATGCCGTGGGGGTAGTTGAGGCCCGCCATCTGCTCGTGTCCGACCTCGGGGTTGACGCCGAAGAGCTCCGGCCGCTCCAGCCGGTCGATGAACGCCAGGGCGTGGCCGACGGTGGGCAGCAGGATGTCGCCGCGAGGTTCGTTCGGCTTGGGCTCGATGGCGAAGCGGAGGTCGTAGCCCTGTTCGGTCACGTACTCGGCGAGGAGGTCGAATGCCTCCTTCATGCGGTCCAGCGCCGCCCGGATGTCCTTGGCCGCACCGGACTCGGCTCCTTCGCGGCCGCCCCAGGCCACATATGTCCTCGCGCCCAGCTCGGCGGCGAGATCGACGTTGCGCATCGTCTTGCGCAGGGCGTACCGGCGCACGTCGCGGTCGTTGGCGGTGAAGGCACCGTCCTTGAAGACCGGGTGCGAGAAGAGGTTGGTCGTCGCCATGGGGACGACCATGCCGGTGGCCTCCAGGGCCTGCCGGAACCTCTTGATGTGGGCCTCGCGCTCGGCCGGTGCGGAGCCGTGCGGGATGAGGTCGTCGTCGTGGAAGGTGATTCCCCAGGCGCCCAGTCCGGCGAGCCGGTGCACGGCCTCGACCGGGTCGAGGGGGGCGCGGGTCGCTTCGCCGAACGGGTCGCGTCCCAGCCAGCCCACCGTCCAGAGACCGAAGCTGAACCTGTCCTCCGGCGTCGGCGCGTAGTTCATTCCGCCGCCCCTCTCCCCGTGGCGCTTCCTCGCGCACACGGCTATTAGTCATGACCGTTGACAAATTAGTATGCGCCCAGGGCCGCAGCGTGGGAAGAGGCCGCGAAGAAGGAGGCTGAGGGGTTTCATGTCCGCACCAGAGGGACCGTTCGTCATCGGCGTGGACAGCTCCACGCAGTCGACCAAGGCACTCGTCGTCGATGCCGCCACCGGCGAGGTCGTCGCCCGGGGCCAGGCGCCGCACACCGTGACCCCGGGGCCGGGCCACGAGAGCGACCCGGAGGAATGGTGGCAGGCCCTCGGCTCCGCGCTCGAACAGTGCGGCCGCCTGGCGCAGGGGGCCTCGGCGGTGTCCGTCGGCGGACAGCAGCACGGGCTCGTGACACTCGACGCGGACGGGCGGCCGGTGCGTCCCGCGATGCTGTGGAACGACGTGCGCTCCGCGCCGCAGAGCGACCGGCTCATCGAGCAGCTGGGCGGCCCGGCCGCGTGGGCCGACCGGTTCGGCAGCGTCCCCGCACCCGCCTTCACCGTCACCAAGTGGGCATGGCTGTGCGAGAACGAGCCGGACTCCGCCGCCGCCACGGCAGCAGTCAGGCTGCCGCACGACTATCTGACGGGGCGCCTCACCGGTGAGGGCACGACAGACAGGGGCGATGCCTCCGGCACCGGCTGGTGGGCGAGCTCCACAAGTGCCTACGACGATGAGATGCTCGAACTCATCGGCCTCTCACCGCAGTTGCTGCCGCGTGTCACGACGCCGGGCGAGGCGGCGGGCACCGTGCTGCCCGGTCTGCCGGTGCCCGCCGGCGCCCTGGTTGCGACCGGCACCGGCGACAACATGGCCGCCGCACTCGGGCTGGGACTGCGTCCCGGTCAGCCCGTGCTGAGCCTGGGCACCTCGGGAACGGTGTACGCCGTCTCCTCGCGGCGGCCGACCGATCCGACCGGCACTGTCGCGGGCTTCGCCGACGCACGCGGCGACTGGCTCCCGCTGGCCTGCACCCTCAACTGCACGCTCGCCGTCGACCGCGTCGCCGCGCTGCTCTCCCTGGACCGCGAGGCCGTCGAAGCCGGCGGTGAGGCGGCACTCCTGCCGTTCCTCGACGGGGAGCGCACGCCCAACCTCCCGTACGCCTCAGGGCTGTTGAGCGGCCTGCGTCACGACACCACCGCGGGCCAGATCCTGCAGGCCTCCTACGACGGGGCGGTCTTCGCGCTGCTGCGGGCACTCGACAAGGTGCTGGAGGGGGAGAACGCGGACGAGAACGCACCGCTGCTGCTCATCGGCGGCGGCGCGAAGGGCACCGCCTGGCGCGAGTCGGTACGGCGCCTGTCGGGCAGGCCGGTGCAGGTGCCGCGGGCGGAGGAGCTCGTGGCGCTGGGGGCGGCCGCCCAGGCAGCGGGGCTGCTCCTGGAAGAGGACCCGGCAGCAGTGGCCCGGCGATGGGGCACCGCGGACGGCCCTGCCTACGAGGCCGTCCCGCGGGACGAAGCCACTCTGACCCGTGTCGCGGACACTCTCGCGGGTGCGGATACTCTGCTCCGGCAGCGCTGACACCCCTGCCGCGGACCGTCCGGCCCGGCGGGCGGTACGTCGATTCGACCCGGAGGAACGGACGTTAGGTTCATGGCAGTCCCGCCCAACTCGCAGCAGGAGATGCGTCAGCGCAATCTCTCGCGTGTGCTGTACGCGGTGGCCGCCGCCGGTCCTGTGTCGCGTGCGGCCATCGCCGCGAGGATCGGGCTGACGCGTGCCTCGGTCTCCACTCTCGTCGAAGAGCTGCTGCGCGCGGGGTTCCTCGTCGAGCTGGGACCGGGACGTTCCGGGGGTGTGGGCCGGCCCGGCAAC
This sequence comes from Streptomyces sp. TAA486, assembly GCF_000426165.1. Classification (NCBI taxonomy): domain Bacteria; kingdom Bacillati; phylum Actinomycetota; class Actinomycetes; order Kitasatosporales; family Streptomycetaceae; genus Streptomyces; species Streptomyces sp. TAA486. The sequence goes on from NZ_AUEV01000002.1 coordinate 100,776, forward strand.
GCGCTGGCGCTGACCGGCCTGGGCCCGTGCGGTATCGGTGCTGAGATCGGCGTCGACCATCTGACGGTGTGTGCTGTCGACCTCGGAGGCCGAGTCCGGGTCAGGGAGGGCGACGAGAGGCCCAACGGCGAGGCCGGGGCGGACTCCGTGCTGCGGCGCCTGAATTCGCTCCTCGACCGTGTAGTCACGGATGCCGGCGCCGCGGGGCTGCGTCCGGCGGGCCTGGCCGTGGCCGTTCCGGGGCTCGTCACCCGTTCGTCGACGAACGTGGTGCGCGCGCCGAACCTCGGCTGGCACGACACGGACCTCGCTGCGCATCTCGCCACGGCAGGTCCGCCGCTTCCGCTGACAGTGGAGAACGAGGCCAACTTCGGTGCGCTGGCGGAGCTTTGGCTCACAGGGGAGAGCACAGCGCGTCGTGACTTCATCCATGTCTCGGCCGAGGTCGGCATCGGCGCCGGAGTCGTCCTTGACGGTGAACTCCTGCGCGGCACCAGGGGGTTCGCAGGGGAACTGGGCCATGTCCCGGTGCAGCCCGACGGGCCGCGCTGTGCGTGCGGCGGCTCTGGATGTCTCGAACAGTACGCCGGCGAGGCGGCGTTGCTGCGTGCCGCGGGCATCGCGGTACGCGGTGCGGGCGGGCGCACCGCGGCGCTGGCGCGGCTGCGCGCCCGGGCCGAGGACGGCGACGAAGCCTCGCTGCGGGCTCTGCGCCGCGCGGGCAGGGCACTTGGCATCGCGCTGACCGGTGCGGTCAACCTTCTCGATCCGCGGGCGGTGCTGCTCGGCGGCGCCCTCGTCGGGCTGGCACCGTGGCTGCTGCCCCCGCTGGAGCGGGAGTTGCGGCAGCGCACGGCTGCACCGGACGCCGTGCCCGAGGTGGCCGTCTCGGCGGTCGGCAGCGACGGTCCCTCGCTGGGCGCGGCGCACTCGGTCGTACGGTCCGTGCTCGACGACCCGTTGCCGTACGCCGTCGCACACTGAAGCCCAGTACCGCACACGGCCGTACGGACTGCCGATGAGCTTGGCCAAGGTCCCTGGCCGCCGTCCGACAGCCGAACGACCCGTCAACTTCACCATGTAATTCAGTACTTCGGGCGAATACCCGGGGGATGCCGTGCCGTGCGCAGGCGGCGCCCCACATGCTCGATCATGTGACACGACGCCACAGATGGCACCGCGCAGCATCAACAGCCGTGGCCGGTGCGGCACTTGCTCTGACGTGCAGCGCACCCGCGGCGGCCTGGTCCTCCCCGCCGCCGGCCGGAGCAGACGACAGCACCGGCCGCATACCCGTACCCCACGTGGACGACGTCACGGACCGCCTGCCTGACGGTCTTGACCTCTCCCTCGAAGCGGCCGGTGCCCGGATCGAGCTCTCGGCGCACGGCGGCAGGTGCCACGTCGTGTCTCTCACCGTCGTCGCCACCCACCTGCGGCTGGCGCTGGCCGCGCGGCACTGTTCCTGGGAGTGCACGTGCGTGCCCCAAGTACCGCCCCCGCCCGTCCCGACGCCCACACCCACGCCTACACCCACGCCGTCCCTCAGCACGCCCCAACCGACGACCTCCGCCTCCCCGCCGCCGACGCCCAGCGACGAACCGCAGGCTCAGGCCCCGGTCGTGCACCGCCCGCCGCGCCCCGCACACGTACCGCGTCCCAAGACACAGCAGCGCCCACCCGAAACGGCGCCCTCCCCCTCCCCTTCCCCCGCGCCCACTCACTCCCGTCTGACGGCACCCGCGCGTCTCGAACCGGTCCCCCGGAGCGACACCGGCCGACTGTCGCTCACCGGCCGCCTTCTGCTGCTGGTCGCTCCCGCGGTGCTCGCCGCCGCCGCGCTGCGCGCCCGCAGCGGCCGCTCCGGCAACGCGCAACGCGGCGGCGCCGGTTCAGGCTCGCCCCCGTCGTCGTCCCCCTTCGGCCGCTGAACGAGGGTGCCCACCCGGCGCCTTCGCTCCCCCGTCCGCTGTCCGTCCCGTCGATCACCCGGGAGTGCAACCGTGCCCGAATGGCTGGTCCTCATCCTCGCGATCCTCACCGCCTGCGCCGCCGTGACCTGGGCCGTCGTGCTCCGGCAGCGGCGTACGGACGGTGACGACCCCTCCGAAACCCCCGACGTGATCGAGTACATGACGATGATGACCGGGGTGGTGTACGCGATCGTGCTCGGTCTGGCCATCGCGGGCGTCTGGGAGGCACGCAACGTCGCCGACGGCGTGGCCACCGACGAGGCACAGGCCCTCCACGAGGTCCACGAGCGCGCGCGTGCCGTGCCCGCCGTCCATCGCGAGCGGATCAGGTCGGATGTCGCCGCCTATGTGCACCACACGGTCGCCACGGAGTGGCCGTACATGGTGGAACACGGCCGGCTCACCCCTCAGGGCGGCAAGCTGCTGGCGGACCTGCGCAAGGACGTACTGGACTGGGAGCCGCGCACGTCACGCGAGGAGCAGGCCTACGCGGCGCTGGCGGACAGGGTCGCGGCGGTCGACGCCGCACGCACCAGCCGTGCGGGCAGCGCTGAGCCGACGCTGCCGGGCGTCGTCTGGCTGGGGCTGTTCGCCGGCGCGGTGGTGTCGGTCGGGATGCTCTTCGCCCTGCAGATCCAGCGATCGACGAGAGAGCTGCTGCTGGCCGGTATCTTCACCGCACTGATCGCGTTCCTGCTCTTCCTCGTACGGCAATTCGACGAGCCGTTCGCACGTGGGCTGACCGATCCGGCCGGGGCGTTCACAGCGCTCTTTCCCCAGGCAGGCGGCAACATCTCGGCCGGATGAGATGCTGGCGGTTCCACGGTCGGGATCGTCTGAGGAGAACCGGGTGCCACTGCTCCTGCCCGCGCTGCACACCGAATCAAGCCGCCTGGCGCTGCGCTTCGGCGAGCGTGCCCTCAGCTACCGGCAACTCGCGGCCGCGGCGGGCGAGATGGCCACCCGTATGGGCGACGCGGGACGCATCGCGGTGTGGGCGACCCCCACCCTGGAGACCGCAGTCGCCGTGGTGGGCGCGCTCCTGGCCGGAGTTCCGGTGGTGCCGGTCAACCCGCGCAGCGGTGAGCGCGAGCTCGCGCACGTCGTCGCCGACAGCGCACCCTCCATGGTTCTGGCCGAGCCGGACGCCGAGCTGCCCGAGGCGCTGGCCGCGGTCCCCCGCACGGACATCGTCGTCACCGCGGAGGCCGACGCCACAGCGTGGAACCTCGCACCCGAGCCCAACGCCGAATCGCCGGCGCTCATCGTCTACACCTCCGGCACCACCGGACCGCCCAAGGGCGTCGTCCTCTCCCGCCGCGCCGTCGCCGTCACGCTCGACGCGCTGGAGGACGCCTGGCAGTGGACGGACGACGACGTCGTCGTGCACGCGCTGCCGCTGTTCCATGTGCACGGCCTGATCCTGGGTGTCCTCGGGCCTCTGCGCCGTGGCGGATGTCTCCACCACCTGGGGAGGTTCTCGACGCAGGGAGTGGCGGACGCTCTCGCCGGAGGAGGCACCATGCTCTTCGGCGTGCCCACGATGTACCACCGGTTGGCCGACTCCCTGGATTCCGAACCCGGGCTCGTCGAGGCGCTCTCCGGCGCGCGGCTGCTCGTCTCCGGTTCCGCTCCGCTGCCGCTGGACGACCACCGGCGCATCACCGCAGCGACGGGCCGCCACGTCATCGAGCGCTACGGGATGACGGAGACCCTGATGAACACCAGCGTGCGCGCCGACGGGGAACCTCGCCCCGGCACCGTGGGTGTGCCGTTGCGCGACGTCGACCTACGCCTCGTCGACGACGCGGGCAAACGGATCGGCACCGGCGGCGAGGAGGAGGCGGAAGGCACGGACGTGGTCGGGGAGGTGCAGGTGCGCGGCCCCAATCTCTTCACCGAGTACCTCAACCGCCCGGACGCCACGGCCGGAGTCTTCGACGGCGGCTGGTTCCGTACGGGCGACATGGCCACGCTGGACGCGGACGGCTACGTGCGGCTGGTGGGGCGGAAGGCCACCGACCTCATCAAGAGCGGCGGCTACAAGATCGGTGCGGGCGAGATCGAGAACGTGCTGCTGTCGCACCCCGCCGTCGCGGAGGCCGCCGTCACCGCCGCCCCGGACCCGGACCTCGGCGAACACGTCGTCGCCTGGATCGTGCCGGCCGACCCGGCGTCGCCGCCGCAAGCCGAGGTGCTGGCGGATTTCGTCGCCGGGCAGCTCGCCCCGCACAAGAGGCCCCGCACCGTGCACTTCCGGGATGCCCTGCCCCGCAACGACATGGGCAAGATCCTCAAGCGGGAACTGACCGGCCCGCCGGAGCCGGCACAGCCCGCCGACTGAGTTCGCGCGGGCCCGGCCTTGCTTCGGAGGCCCCGGGCACTTTCGAGCCGCACGAACACGCGACGGAAGTCGCCACGGCAGATACCTTCGGCCGACTGACCGGCCGCACCGGCGTTCCTAGCCTGCGATCATGAAGAAACTTCTGGAGTTCCTCGCGTTCCTCCTGATCGCGCAGGGCGTCGGGGCCGTCGCCCATCACTTCTTCGGCTGGTTCAAGCTGTGGGGCCTGGTGCACCGGATCGGATTCCTGAGCGGCTACGAGGTCTTCGCCGGCCTCACGCTGGTCGTGCTGGGCGTGGCGGTCGGCGGCGCCTCGGAGAAGGTGGCGCGAGCGGTGCGGTGACGCGGGCCGACGCAACGATCAGGTGCTCGGCTGCGCACCGTCCGGCCCGAGTCCGCGGTCGGCGAGCCAGCGCAGCTGATGGAGCGTCTGCGAGCCCCGCCCCCCGCCGTGGTCGCCGAACTGCCAGACCACGACCTCCTTGTCGGAGTGCGCGTAGTGGTTGTACGCGGCGAAGCCGGTGGACGGCGGGCAGACCGGGTCCATCAGGGCGACGCTGAAGAGCGCGGGCACCGCGGCACGCCGGGCGAAGTGCAGCCCGTCGAAGTAGTCGAGCGTGGAGAAGACGCTCTCGGGGTCGTCGCGCATGTGGACTCCGAGATAGTGCGCGATCTCCGGGTACGGGCCGGCCGCGGCGAGCTCGGCGCCGCGCCGGATGTGGCACAGGAACGGCACGTCGACGAGAGCCGCCGCGACCTCGGTCCCGGCCAGCGCTGCGACTGCCAGGGCCAGACCGCCTCCCTGGCTGTGGCCGGTGACGATCACGCGCGCCGGATCGACCGCGGGATGGCTGCGCATGGTCTCGGCCGCGCGCACCGCGTCGGTGATCAGTCGGCGGTAGTAGTGATGTTCGGGGCCGTCGATGCCGCGCGTCATGAAGCCACCGACGTAATGCGGCCCGGGTACCGGATCGGGGTCGGGGGTGGCGTGGCCCTGGCCTCGGCTGTCGACGACGAGGTGGGCGTAGCCCGCCGCGCTCCACAGCAAATGTTCCGTGTGGAGCCCTCTTCCGCCGCCGTAGCCGATGTAGTTGACGACGACCGGCAGCGGTGCGTCCGCGCCGCGCGGCACCAGCAGCCACGCCGCCACCGGCTGCCCGTCCCATCCTGGGAAGCGCACGTCGTGGACGTCCACCGTGCGCAGCGGGGAGTCAGTGATGCGCGGGAAGGTCGCGGGCGGTGCAGCGTGTGCCGCTTCCCGGGCTGTGGAGAGAGTGCCGGCCCAGAAGTCCTCGAAGTCATCCGGCGCGGTGGTCTCGGGCCGGTAGCTGCGCAGTTGCTCCAGCGGCATGTCGGTCAGCGGCATGTGTCTCCTCGGCGAACGCTCCGGCCGTCCAGGTGCCCGGCCAGCAGGCCACAGCATCGCACGGCGCGCGGCGCCTTCCGGCGGCGACTTCTTCACTCTGTTCATCACCCATGACAGCCCGCGACGGTGGTATCCGTGCCACATGGACTGGTTTGCGGCATCCGACTACTGGCTGACCCGGCTCGTGCTCCAGAGGGCGCTGGCCGGCATCTATCTGGTCGCTTTCATCTCCGGAGCGCTGCAGTTCCGGGCGCTGATCGGTGAGCGCGGCCTGACGCCGGTGACGCGGTTCGTGCGCCGCGTGCCCTTCCGCTCCTTTCCGAGCCTCTTCCAGTGGCGCTGCTCCGACCGGCTGTTCGCAGGCGTGTGCTGGGGTGGTGCGGCGCTGTCGGCGGCGATCGTGGCGGGCGCCGCGGACGCCGTGCCGCTGTGGGCGTCGATGCTCATGTGGGCCGTGCTGTGGCTCGCGTATCTCTCGATCGTCAACGTGGGTCAGATCTGGTACAGCTTCGGCTGGGAGTCGCTGCTCCTCGAGGCCGGCTTCCTCGCGGTGTTCCTCGGCAACGACGAGACGGCTCCACCTGTGCTCGTGCTCTGGCTGCTGCGCTGGCTGGCTTTCCGGCTGGAGTTCGGGGCGGGGCTGATCAAGTGGCGCGGTGACCGCTGCTGGAGGGAGCTGACGTGCCTGGACTACCACCATGAGACGCAGCCGATGCCGGGTCCGCTGAGCTGGTTCTTCCACCGGCTGCCGAAGCCGCTGCACCGCGTGGAGACCGCGGCCAATCATGTGGCCCAACTGGTGGTGCCCTTCGGGCTGCTGATGCCGCAGCCGGTGGCCACGTTCGCGGCCGCGGTCGTCATCGTCACGCAGCTGTGGCTCGTGCTGTCCGGCAACTTCTCGTGGCTGAACTGGCTGACGATCGTCATCGCCCTTGCCGCCGTTGACAGTTCGGCCTTCTCCGGGTCGCCGCCGTCCTTCGCCGCACCGCCGCTGTGGTACGTGGGGGTGGTCTGCGCCGTCACGGCGCTGGTGCTGGCGCTGAGCTACTGGCCCGTGCGCAACATGATCAGCCGGGGCCAGCAGATGAACGCCTCCTTCAACTCCCTGCATCTGGTGAACACTTACGGCGCCTTCGGCAGCGTCACCCGGGTGCGGCACGAGATCGTCCTCGAGGGCACGGACGAGGAGCAGCCCGATGAAGAGACGGTCTGGCGGGAGTACGACTTCAAGGGCAAGCCGGGTGACGTGAGCCGTCTGCCGCGCCAGTTCGCTCCGTACCATCTGCGGCTTGACTGGCAGATGTGGTTCGCCGCCCTCTCCCCCGCGTATGCGGCCGGCTGGTTCGAACCGTTCGTGGCCCGCCTGCTCGAGGGCGACCGTGACACGCTGCGGCTGCTGCGGCGCAACCCCTTCCCCGACGAACCACCCACGCACGTACGGGCGTTGCTGTACCGCTACCGGTTCACGACGCGCGAGGAGCGGCGCGAGACGGGCGAATGGTGGCACCGCACGCTGGTGCGGGAGTTCCTGCCGCCCGTACGGGCCGCGACGGACGCGGACCGGGCGCGTTAGGCACGGCCCACGGCAGGATCGGCGGCCGCCTACCGCTTGGACGGTGCGGGATTGCGTCCTTCCCGGACCGCGTCCTTTCGGGGAGGACCCCGCCGACCCGCCGAGGGCAACGGCCGGCGGGGCCCATCTCCGGTGCGGATGAAGTCGGGGAGGACCGGGCCGCACCGGATGGCTGGAATCGTGCGCCTTGCCCGGTTTGCCGTCAACGTCAGCGGCAGAACTTTCATAGTCCGTTACTGATGACGGCCGGGACGCACCGAAGCCCTCCCGACGGCCGAGTGGGGAGGGCTTCGGCTGATTTGTTCACCGGGTTCGTCGTCACGGTTGTGACGGTGTGCCGCGGCGGCCCGGTTGAGCCTTCCGCATGGCGACCTCCTCGTTGCCGGTCAGCACTCGCCACCCTGGCGGGTTCGTACGATGGGGAGGGCTGTCACTCCGAGTGCGCCATGATGATGTCGGTGACCGTGCTCATCTGGTCGCGGCCCTCCCGGATCTGCTGGTTCATCAGGACCTCGTCGCCCTGGGTGCAGTGGTCGGCGGCGTTCGCGTAGTGCCGCAGGCCGGCCCGCCAGGCACGCGCCCCTTCGTACGCGTCCGCCTCGTTGGCGCGCACCGGGAAGCCCTCCCCTTGGCGCATCGTCTCGACCAGCCCCTGAAGCGTGATGCAGGTCCCGGGGTGCGGACCCGACTTCAGGTCGGTCAACTGAGCTTGAAGGGACGTCAGATGGTCCTGCCGGCCGTCCAGCCACTGACCGATCAACGTCCCGTACGCCGGACCGGACGACTTGACCCCGGCCGCCTTCGGCTCACCTCCGGTGGCGCTGCCGCATCCGGCAATTAGACCAACGGCAAGTGCGAGCTCCACGTGGGCAGTTCGCATTCTCATCGTCGGCGTCCCTCTCCGGAGCCACGGACCCGGCCCGCCGTCGTACATGTCCCGCACCCTGGGGGAACGGTGCCGGTACCCCGCGGCGACGGACCGGGAGACGGAGAACCCCACCCGGCGGACAGAAGGAGGCCCGAGCCGGAGTGGGGGTGATGCCGAGAGTGCGCCCGTGATGTCTGGAAAGCAAGCTATCGGCTTGAACTTTCACATTGTCGCGATTGCGTCAGGCTGATCGCCTGCTGACGGCGGGAGGTGCCACGAGTGAGCCGTGAAAGGCGAGGCCCCGCCTGCTCCCCCCACAGGAGCAGACGGGGCGCCCCCGCTCGCCACCCCCCACGGGAGCGAACGGGAGTACAGGGCCGGTCGCCGAGCCCTGCTGACCACTGATGTCGAGAGTGCGCTCGCATGTCCTAATTGCGCAAGATGCCGGAGGGTCACATTTCCGCCACGCGGTCTTTCAGGGGTCATCCGTCCGGTCGCCTGGGTGTTCCACGGGTGCGTCGGCTGCAATCTGCTGAGGGACCGGACGCCCACGGACCGATCACCGCCAGGGTCGAGGCGCGATCCCTGACTCCCCCGCAGCCTCCGCGGGAGGAACTGGAGCGGACCTTGATCCGAGGTCGCGGTCCGGGGGCCGTCCTGCGTGACGCCGCCGATCTGACAATCCCGGGACGTCTGCCCCGGAGAACCGCTGCGACGCTGGTCAGCGCCCTACGGTGAGCAGGTGATGACCTCGACCCGAACTCACGGGCGGGACAGCGGCAGCGGACGCCCCGGAACCGGCGCAGGTGGTACCGAAGCCCGTTTCGGGACCGGCCACCGCCGCACCGTCCTCGATCTCTGCGCGGTGGCTGCGGCCGCCCTGCTCCTCGCGGCGGCGGCGCTCGTGGGGCGCGCATACGACGACAGCGCCGGCACCCTGCGGCTGCGCTGGCCTCCTCTCTACGCGTACTGGATGCCGCACGCAGGGCCCGGCACCGTACTCGCCGCCGCCGTGGCCGTGCTCGTGATCGCCTACGGGCCCCGCCTGGCAGGGGCCCTGCCCTGGCGCGCACTGCTGCCCGCGGCGTGGGCCGGCGGGATGGCGTGGAGCTGGTCGCTGACGCTGGTCGACGGCTGGCATCGCGGCGTCGCCACACGTTTGACGACGGGCTATGAGTATCTGCAGTCCGTCGGAGACGTCGACGACATCGGTGCGACGCTGCGTGGTTTCACAGCGCGCATCCTCATGGACGCGCCGGACAACTGGCCCCCGCACGTCGCGGGCCATCCGCCTGCGGCGCTTCTCACCTTCGTCGGGCTGGACCGGATCGGACTCGGCGGCGGCGTCTGGGCAACCGTCTTCGTCATCACGGCCGGGTCCTCCGCGGTAGCGGCTGTGCTGGTGACGGTCCGCTCGCTGGTCTCGGAGCAGGCTGCCCGCGGCTGCGCCCCTTTTGTGGTGCTCGCACCCGCCGTGGTGTGGACGGGTGTCTCGGCCGACGGCTACTTCGCGGCGGTGAGCGCCTGGGCGCTGGCGCTGCTCGCCCTGTCGGCGACACGGAGCGTACGGGCTCCCGCGACTGCCGCGCTGGGCTCGGGACTGCTGTTCGGTCTGACCTGCTATCTGTCGTACGGGCTGATCCTGATGGGGTTCCTCGCCCTGGCGGTGCTGGTCGCGGCGCGTGCGGTGCGTCCCGTTCCCCTCGTGCTGCTGGGCATGGCGCCGTGGTTCGTTCTCTTCACGGCAGCCGGATTCTGGTGGTTCGAGGGCTGGTCGACGCTCGTCGAGCGGTACTACCAGGGGGCCGCAGCGGTCCGCCCGTACGGCTACTTCGTGTGGGCGAACCTGGCCGCGCAGACCGCCGTGGCAGGCCCTGCCGTCGTCGCGTCACTGCGCAGGGCGGGGGCCGCCGCCTACCGGGCCGGCCGGAACCGCGGGAGTGGCGCGGACGTCGGGGTCGAGGGGGCGGATCCGGCCAGGCGACGCGCCGCCCTGCTGCTGCTCGTGGCCGGTGGCGTGTGCTGCGTCCTGGCCGCGGACCTCTCCGGGATGAGCAAGGGCGAGACGGAACGCATCTGGCTGCCCTTCACCCTGTGGCTGCTGCCGGCGACGGCGCTGCTGCCGCGGAGCGGCCGCCGATGGTGGCTCGCCGCGCAAGCTGCCACCGCGCTGACGGTCAACCATCTGCTGATCACCGGCTGGTGAGTACGGCCGACAGGCCCGAACCGCTGTCCGGCCTCCAGGACGGACCCGCCGCGCGGGCGCGCCCGAGGGCCATGAACGGCCGTTCGCCGCACCGCCATTCCTCCACGACGCTCCAACCGGCTGCCTCCGCTCGCTCCCGCAGCGCTTCGCGGCCCAGCCTCGCCCACAGGAACGCGGGGCCCTGTCCTCCGGTGCCGTCGCAGAGGCGCACCTCGCTCCTCTCCTCCACCTCGTCGGACGAGGCCTCGGCGAACAACAGCCCATCGGGCGCGAGGAGTTCACGTATGCGCTCCAGCAGCCTCGACGGATCGCCTCCGATTCCGATGTTGCCGTCCAGCAGCAGCGCGCTCTGCCAGCGTCCTTCACCCGGAAGCGGGTCGAACACGGACCGCTGGAGCGCCGCGCCACCCGCGCCGCGCGTACGGGAGATCGCGGCCGGAGAGGTGTCGACGCCCAGCGTGGGCACCCCCAGCCCCGACAGAGCGGCCACCAACCGCCCGGGACCGCAGCCGATGTCGAGGACCGTACCCGTGCACCGCCGTAGGACGCTCATGTCCGCCCGGTCGGCCCGCGCGCACCACCGCTCCACCTCAAGCGGCAGCAGCCAGCCGTCGGGGCGCCGCAGGAACAGCGGGCCCCGGCCGGCGCGGAGCGCGTCGGCGTACGGGTCCTGCTCCGTACACCACGCGAGTGCGGGTGCGCTCACTGCGCCACCGCCCGGGCGAGGTCCGCGTGCACGGAGGCGAAGCGTCCCGAGGAGAGTTCAGCGACCCGGGCGGCATCGGCGCTGGTGTCCACATCGCGGAGCATCGGCAGGTCCCGTACGGACAGGCCCGCCTCGACGAGCCGCTGCCGTTGGCGCGCGCCCGTCTCCGCCGTGGACATCGGTACGCCCAGGACGAGTCCGGGCTGGGGGCGCGCCATGCCGAGGGCCCAGAAGCCGCCGTCCGCGGCCGGGCCGAACCAGGCGTCGCGCTCGTCCCACGGGCCGGAGTTCGTCGCGAGGGCGAGCAGGCCGGTCGTGATCTGCGGGGTGTCCATACCGATGAGCAGCGCCGGTCCGTCGCACAGTCCGAACGCGGCCGCGATCCGCTCGTCGAGTCCGCCGCCGTGCTGCGGCACGACTTCGAACCCGGCGGGCAGCCAGGGTCCCGGCCGCCCGTCGAGCACGAGCACTCGGCGGCGCACGTGCATTCGGGCGACCGTCTCCAGGGTGTCCGCGAGTGAGGCCTCGGCGAGCAGGGCCGCCTCCTCGGGACGGAAAGGAGGCGTCAGCCGCGTCTTGACCCGGCCGGGCACCGGTTCCTTGGCAATCACGAGAAGGGTTGTCGGTGCGGGTACAGGTGCGTTCGCGGGCCCGGGTCCCTCCGGTGAGGGCCGCCGAACGGGACCGGCAGCGGACCGAGCGGGACCGGCTCCGGAGTCCGACGCAGCGGCGGGCAGCGGCAGCCGGGCGGCGACCGCGGGCGGGCCGGCATCCAGGGGGTCGCCCCGCAGGGCCTGGCGACCGTCCTGGCCGCGGCCGCTCATCGCAGCACCGCCTGCATGTCGCGTACGGCGTGCCAGGTGCCCAGCCAGGTGCCGGTCACCTTCGACTTGCCCGAACGGGGCAGGTAGTCGACCTCCGTCTCGTCGATGCGCCAGCCCGCGTCGGCGGCGCGCACCACCATTTGCAGCGGGTAGCCGCTGCGGCGGTCCGTCAGGCCCAGCTCGAGGAGCGCTTCGCGACGGGCGGCGCGCAGCGGCCCAAGGTCGTGCAGCCTCACGCCGGTGCGCCGCCGCACCATGCGCGAGAGGGCGCGGTTCCCGAGACGGGCGTGCAGCGGCCACGCCCCGCGCCGTGTCGGGCGACGCCGCGCCAGTACGAGGTCCGCCGTTCCCTCGCGGACCGGCGCCGAGACGCGCGGCAGCATGCCCGGGTCCAGTGTGGCGTCGCAGTCGCAGAACGCCACGAACTCCGCCTCGGCCGCGAGTAGCCCCGCATGGCAGGCCGCTCCGAATCCGCGGCGCTCCTCGCGCACCACTGTGGCGCCGTAGTCGCGCGCGATGCCCGCCGAGCCGTCGGTCGAGCCGTTGTCGACGACAATTGCCCGCCATCCGGCCGGAATCCGATCCAGCACCCATGGCAGCGCTTCGGCCTCGTTGAGGCAGGGAAGCACCAGGTCTCCGTGCCAGAACTGCGAGTTGGTGGTCATCTCCATCTGCCTCACCCTACGAACCCAAAACAGACATATGGGATCGACGCACCTTACGGAAGGCTGACATCCGCACCCCGGCGACGCCTCGGCAGGTCCTCCGCGCCCGGCCCGGTGCCAGACTCGCCGTATGCGAACACAGCCTTCGGCCGCGGCCCGCAGGGTCCTTGTCGTGGACGACGATCCGACCGTCACGGAAGTGGTGGCCGGTTACCTCGACCGCTCCGGTTTCATCGTCGACCGCGCGGCCGACGGGCTCGACGCCTTGTCCAGGGCGCAGGCCGCACCGCCCGATCTCGTCGTGCTCGACCTGATGCTGCCGGGACTGGACGGCCTTCAGGTGTGCAGGCAGCTGCGCCGGCAGGGACCGGTGCCCGTGGTGATGCTGACGGCACGCGGCGACGAGGAGGACCGCATCCTCGGCCTCGAAGTGGGCGCGGACGACTACGTCACCAAACCGTTCTCCCCGCGTGAACTGGTGCTCCGCGTCGAATCGGTGCTGCGCCGCGCGGGGTCACCGCCGCCGGACGGACCGCTGCTGACGGGTGGCGGCATCACCCTCGACCCGGCCGCCCGTTCGGTCTCCGACGCTCGTGGTCCTCTGTCGCTGACCCTTCGAGAGTTCGATCTGCTCGCGCACTTCCTGCGCCATCCGGGGCGGGCGTTCAGCAGGGAACAACTCATGACGGACGTGTGGGGCTGGGACTTCGGCGACCTGTCGACTGTGACCGTCCATGTGCGGCGCCTGCGCCACAAAGTCGAGGCCGATCCCGCACACCCGCGGCTGATCACGACGGTGTGGGGCGTCGGCTACCGGTTCGACGCCACCGGCATCGGGAACCCGGCCGACGGAGACGCGGACGCCGGCGGCCTCGGTGACGTCGGAGGCCGTAATGCGTGACCTGCTGCTCATCGCGCTCTACGCGGCGCTGGGAGCGGCGGCCGTCGGCCTGGCGGGGCTGGTCGTGCTGCGCGCTCTGCGACGCCGGTCGGTGGCCGTGTCGCTCGCCGTCCTGACCGCTGTGGCCGTCGGTTCGGTGCTGGCCGGAACCCTGTCGGTGGCGTGGGCGATGCTTCTCAACAAGCACGACCTGGGCGTGGTCACGACGGTGTGCGTGATGGCGGGCGTGACCGCGACGGCCACCGCCCTGTGGCTCGGCCGGTGGGTGATCGGCGGGCACCGAGCGCTGGAGCAGGCGGCTCGGGCGCTGGGCGAGACCGGCAGCGCCGGAGAAGCCGAAGGCACCGGCGGTACGGCGGGCCGGGGCAAAACAGACCGTACTGCCTCGGTGGGCGCCTCGCCCCGTAGCGGAGACGGCGGTCAGTCTGCGGCGTGGGGCATCCTCTCCCCGGGGGCGGATGGGACAGGTCAGGCCGTCGGCGGTTTCGTGCAGCCGACCACGCCCATGCCGGCCGAACTGACCTCGCTGTCCCGACAGTTGGCGGACAGCAGCGCAAGGCTCGCCTTCTCGCGCGAACGCGAGCGCGCCCTGGAGGCCTCACGCCGCGAGCTCGTTGCGTGGATCTCGCACGACCTGCGGTCACCGCTGGCCGGGCTGCGTGCGATGGCCGAGGCGCTCGAGGACGGCATCGCCGAAGACCCGGCCCGCTACCACCGCCAGATACGCGGCGAGGTCGAACGGCTCTCCGGCATGGTCGGCGACCTCTTCGAACTCTCGCGCATCCAGGCCGGTTCGCTCACCCTGTCGCGGACGCGCATCTCCGCGTACGACCTCGTCAGCGACGCTCTCGCCGGAGCCGACGCCCTCGCCAGCGAGCTAGGGGTTCGTCTCGCCGCCGCCGGCGTCGAGCAGATCCCGATGGAGGTGGACGGCAAGGAGATGTCCCGCGTGCTGGCCAACCTCCTCGTCAACGCCATTCGCCGCACGCCCGCGGACGGCACGGTCGCCGTGTCCGCGAGACAGGTTGAGGACTCGGTGGTGCTGTCGGTCGTCGACGGCTGCGGAGGCATCCCGGCGGAAGACCTTCCACGGGTCTTCGACACCGGCTGGCGCGGCACCGACGCACGCACGCCCCCCGGAGGTGCGGGGCTCGGACTGGCGATCGTGCGCGGCATCGTCGAGGCCCACAAGGGGCGCGCCGCTGTACGCAATGTGCCTGGCGGCTGCCGCTTCGACGTCGTGCTCCCGGCTGCCCGCTGACGTACGGGCGACGGGACACCCCCTCATCAGACCGCTCTGTCGCGCAGTTGACCGCCAAGGGCTCGGAGCCGCAGGCGGATAGCCGGGTCCACGGCGGGGTGGGCCGTCGCCACGCGACCGGACGTTCGCGGCCGCTGCCGCCCCACGGGGCGCGGACGCTGCGCAAGCCTGCCAGGCTGCTCAGGGTCGGGCGGGGGCGGCCAGTTGGTCCTTCGCGAACCGTGCCATCCCCTCGGCGAACGGCACGCGCGCGCTCCAGCCCAGTTCACGGCGGAAGCGTTCTGAGGACGCGGTGATGTGCCGCACGTCGCCCAGCCGGTACTCCCCCGTCACCACCGGCTTCGGCCCGCCGTAGGCATCCGCCAGCGCGTGGGCCATCTCCCCCACGGTGTGGGGCTGTCCGCTCCCGGTGTTGTACGCGCGCAGTCCCCCGACCGGCAGGTCGTCGAGGGCCTCCAGGGCGACGACGTTCGCGGCCGCCACATCGTCGACGTGGACGAAGTCACGCCGCTGCGCACCGTCTTCGAACACCCGGGGGGCCTCCCCCCGTTCCAGGGATGAGCGGAAGAACGAGGCCACACCCGCGTAGGGAGTGTCCCGCGGCATCCCGTCTCCGTAGACGTTGTGATAGCGAAGGCTGACGGCCCGGCCTCCGGTGGCGCGCGCCCAAGCGGCCGATAGATGCTCCTGTGCCAGCTTCGTCGTGGCGTAGACGTTGCGCGGGTCGGCCGGGGCGTCCTCGTCGACGAGTTCGGGATCAAGCGCGGCACCGCACAGTGGGCAGGGAGGCTCGAAACGGCCGCTGTCCAGGTCCGATACGGACCGGGGGCCGGGCCGCACCACCCCGTGAACAGGACAGCTGTACCGCCCCTCGCCGTACACCACCATCGACCCGGCCAAGGCCAGCCTGTGCACTCCGGCATCGGCCATCTGCTCCAGCAGCACGGCCGTACCGAGGTCGTTGCTGCTCACGTACTCGGACGCATCCGCGAAGCCTTTGCCCAGCCCCACCATCGCGGACTGGTGACACACCGCGTCGGCTCCTCTGAGAGCCTCCCTCACAGCCACCGGGTCCCGTACGTCTCCGCGGGTCCCGTCCACCGCTGCCCTGTCGAACACCACAGGTTCGTGCCCCGTGGCCTCGAGCACGGTCACGATGTGAGACCCGATGAACCCCGAACCGCCTGTCACCAGTACGCGCATGTCGCCACGTTACGGCCGCTGGATCCCTGACCGGCCGAACCGGGACGTATGTCAGCCTTCCGTAAGGTCTGGCCAGTCGCTCACGCTGTTGAGACGATCACCGCATGTGCATCTCGTGCATCGAAGCCGCGCCCCATTGCCTCGCGCCCGTCCGCAGTCACGGAGCCCGACGATGACGCAGGGCTCGACCGGCGGGCTCATCCCCCGTATCCCGGAGGAGACCACCGTCGGCATCATCGGCGGAGGCCCGGCGGGGCTTCTGCTCTCCCGGCTCCTTCACCGCTCCGGCATCTCGAGCGTCGTCCTCGAGAGCCGTGACCGCTCCTACGCGGAGCAACGGCAGCGGGCCGGGATGCTGGAGCAGACGACGGTGGACGTGCTGCACGACTGCGGCGCCGGAGCCCGGATGGACCGCGAAGGCCTGGTGCACGACGGCATCGAGCTTCGCTTTGACGGACGCTCCCAGCACATCGACTTCCCCACTCTGGCGGACGGCCGCCGCGTGACGATCTACGCCCAGACGGAAATCGTCAAGGATCTCATCTCCCTTCAGCTCTCCGAACTCTCCGACGGCGCACCCCTGCTCTTCGACGCCAAGGTCCACTCCGTCTCGGGCCTCACTCAGGAGATGGAACAGGGGGCGAAGGAGACCGGCTCGGACTCCGAGAAGCCCGTCCTGCACTTCAGCCACGAGGGCCGCCCGCAGACCCTGCGATGCGACTTCGTCGTGGGCTGCGACGGCTCGCACGGCATCGCGCGCAGCGCACTCCCCGCCTCGGTCGCCCGTACCTACGAGCGCGAGTATCCGTATTCCTGGCTCGGCATCCTCGCCGAAGCCCCTCCCTCCTGTGACGAGTTGATCTACGCACACTCGCCGCGCGGTTTCGCTCTGCACAGCATGCGTTCCCCGTCCGTCAGCCGCCTCTATCTGCAGGTGCCGAACGGAACCGATCCCGACGAGTGGCCCGACGAGCCGATCTGGGACGAACTCGACGCACGCTTCGCCCTCAGGGACGACCGCGGATGGCGGCTCAACCGGGGGCCCATCACCTCCAAAGCGGTGCTGCCCATGCGCAGCAGCGTCACCGAACCCATGCGTCACGGACGGCTGTTCCTCGCGGGCGACGCCGCCCACATCGTGCCGCCCACCGGCGCCAAAGGACTCAATCTCGCTGTCGCCGACGTCGCTGTGCTGGCCCGAGCCTTCGCCCGCTATTACACCTCCGGTGACACCGCCGCACTCGACAGCTATTCCGACGACCGTCTTCGACGGGTCTGGCGAGCCGAGCACTTCTCCTACTTCATGACCACCACGCTGCACACCTCCCCCGATCAGTCCCCCTTCGACACCCGTCTCCAGCTCTCTCAGCTCGACCGCATCGCCTCCTCACGCGCCGCCGCCACCGAACTCGCCGAGAACTACGCGGGACTTGCCCTAGTCGAATAGGCCCTTCTTTGATTCGGGCGGCCGTGCCGCCGATGGCACCGGTTCACGCCACCGCCGATCCCCGCCCCTTCTCGTAGACAGTCAAGCCGCGTGAGAGGCGCAACGGAACGAGCACCAGCTCCACCGCGACGGCCTTCCACGCATAGAGCAGATTCACGATCTTGGCCGGATAGACGCAGGGGATGTTCAACAGCACACGCCCCAGCGGGAGTCGGCGTTTTCGTGCGGCGTACACCAGAGGCGGCAGCGTGAAGGCCAGCTCCGCGCCCAGCCACCACAGCACCGTGGGCAGAGCAGGACGCCCTATGCCGAGTGTGAGGACGAACGGTGCGCTCCACCAGAGAGGCGCGGTGAGGATCTCCAGTATCGCCAGCAGCACCCACACTGCGAGTATCGGCTTCCTACGCAGCAACTGCCCTGTGTGCAGGCGCACGTTCTGGCAGAAGCCGGCCATCCACCGCCACACCTGCTTGCGCATGTAGAGCAGCGTCTCCGGGTCAGCGGCCCAGGCGACCGCATCACCGACGTAGCGCGCACGGCGTCCCGCGATCTGCTGTGACCAGGTGAAGTCCATGTCCTCGACGATCGTCCGCTCGGGGAAGCCGCCGAAGTCCACCAGCACGTCTCTGCGGAAGACCGAGCAGCAACCGGAGCAGACCATGGGGCTGTTGGCGCACTGCTGGATGGGCCGGTGCCAGTGGAAGCCGAAGAGGTATTCCACCGAGCGGCCGCGCTCCCACACCGTCCGCGCGAATCGCGTCTGCACATTGCCCGCAGCGACGACAACCTCAGGGTCGTCGAACGCGGGAAGGATCCGCTCGATGTAGTCCCCCGCCAATACCGTGTCGGCGTCGACCGCCAGCACCAACTCCCCTGAACAGTGCGGCAGTGCGTAGTTCTGCGCCCGTGCCTTGCTGCCCAGATTCTGCGGCGGGCGCAGCACAGACACCCCGTAGCTGCGCGCCACGTCTCCGGTCCGGTCTCGCGAGGCATCGTCGACGACGATGACTTGCTCCGGTGGCACCGACTGGCTGAGCACCGACTCCAAGGTGGCGGGCAGGCCCTTTTCTTCGTCGTGCGCCGGGATGATCACCGTGACGCTGCGGACCACGCGCTCACCCCCTGCGCCGCCGCGGTTGCTGCAGGACGTGCCCGTCGGCAGCGCCGCAGGGACTTGCCCGCTATCACGACCGCTCCGACCACCCCGTACACCAGCACGCTGACACCGATGAACGGCAGCCCCCCGTGCATGGGCCCCTCCTCTTCTCGCATGACCCGGCGCCTCTCGCCGGGCACGGAAGACAAGCTAGCCCGCAACGGTCACTTACAGTTTTGGGTCACTACTTTCTGTGGGCAACGCGCGGGATGTGGATACCGCGCTCACCCCTGAGTGGAACTGCCACCAGCGTCACGGTTGTCTGTCCGACGAGCCGCGGAGCCCGCGGCGCGCTTCGGAGAGTGCGCCAACTCCGGAGAGGACGACTCCAGCGGCACCGACCAGGACCTCACCAGGCCCAGCTGGGCAGCCTGCCGCGGCAGCAGCGCGTCCAGCAGCCAGTCGGCTGCCACACGCACCCGGTTCCCGGGTAGCGCAGCCAAGTGATAAGCGCGCGTCACGGCGTTGGCGAGCGGTCCCGACAGCGGCACCCCCAGCGGATTTGCCGCCGCCTGCACCCCGCCCAGGTCCACGGTGAACCCCAAGTCGTTGTGCTTGTACGGGCGGCGCTGACCGTAGCCGTAGGAAGCGGCGACGTTGTCCGCGACCGTCTTCCCCTGCCGCACGGCGTGCTGCCCGGTCATCGGCGTGTACTCGCCCGGCCGCGTCAGATCCGGAACCGCGGCAGCGTCACCGCACGAGAAGACCTCCGGATGACCCGGCACCTGCAGATACTCATCGACGCACAACCGGCCCTTCTCCGTGGGCAGCCCCATCTCTTCCACCAACGGGTCGGGCCGCACGCCGACGCACCAGATCAGTGAACGCGTGCGGACGAACTCGCCGTCGTCCAGGAGGATTCCCTCCTTGGTCGCCTCCTTCACCGACGTACCTGTCCGGACCTCCACGCCCCGCTTGGTCAGCACACGGTGCGCCGTCTTCGACAGACGACCGTCCAGCTCCGGCAGCACACGCGGAGCGATGTCGAGCAGCATCCAGCGAGGTAGGCGGTCACCGCGCAGCCCGTTGCCCGCCTTGCGGTGCTGCTTGGCGAGCGAATCGGTGAACAGCTTGCCGTGGGCGGCGACTTCCGTACCGGTGTAGCCGGCGCCGACGACCACGAAGGTGCAGCGCGCGTCGCTCTCGGCGGGGTCCTCGGCCGAAGTGGCCATCGCGATCTGCCGCGTGATGTGATCACGCAGATACAGCGCCTCCGGCATGCCCCGAAAGCCATGGGCGTACTCGGCGACCCCGGGAATGGGCAGCAGCTTGTTCACACTGCCCACGGTCAGTACGAGCCGGTCGTAGCGCAGCTCTCCCCCGTTGCCCTCGGGATCCACGTACGTGATCTTCCTGGAGGTCAGGTCGACCCCGTCCACCTCACCGAGCACCAGCCGCACCCCGCGCAGCGTGCCCGCCAGCGACACCGACACCCGACGGGGCTCCAGCACGCCGGCGGAGACCTCCGGAAGCATGGGCAGGTAGAGGAAGTAGTCGTTCGGGTTGACGAGAACGATCTCCGCAGCCCCGCGGAACTTACGTGAGAGCCGCCTCGCTGCCTGGTATCCGGCGAATCCAGCTCCGACGATGACTATGCGGGACCGGCCCACTGGTGGGTGCTCCAGACCTCGGGTACCTTCGCGGACCCTGCCCGCAGTTCCCTCGGCCCCCCGGCCCAAACCCAGGCCACCGCCCTCTCCCGGCCCCATATGGGTGCGCGAGCACCTCGGCACGTCATGTATTGTTCTTCGTGCGCGAGCGGCGCGGGGCGCAGATCCCGGGCCGGGTCGGGCACCGGGACGTGGCGCAGTTTGGTAGCGCACTTGACTGGGGGTCAAGGGGTCGTGGGTTCAAATCCCGCCGTCCCGACACACAAAAACGCACGTCAGGGCCGGTTTCCCAAGTTTGGGAAACCGGCCCTGGCGGCTTTCTGATCCCCGTTGGGAGAAACCCGGGAGAAGATCTCGGAAAGCCGTCTCCCGAAGTGGTTGCTAACCGGCCCGGGGCAGCCGGTCGAGAACAACTACGGGAGACCGTGGCGGCATGGCCCGTCACGCATCCCAGGGACGCCTCGGTGTGCGCCAATGCGTTCGGCCAACTCTCGCTTCTCATTGCTGCGGCCAGTCGCCCAGACCTGCATGCCGGCAGCGCTACCCATCTGAATCAATGCGGTGGCAACTCCGCCTGACGACCCCTGGACGAGCATGGTGTCCCCGGGGGACATTCCCCAACTTCTCGCTCAGCGTGTGGCGATCGGGATCCAGCGTCTCATCGCCGCGCCAGGCGGAGTCATTCAGCAACGGCTACAGCACGACGTCTGTGCCGTCCTCGAGGCACCCCGCGCCTTCGACGCCGAGGACGGCCGGCGGCGTGACGGGCCACGTGCCGATACCCCGCAGGGTCCACAGGTCATGCCAGTTGAGCCCTGCGGCCCTGATCGAGACTGTGGTCCAACCGTCGGGGACCTCCGGTTCAGGCTGATCACCGATGGCGACAGCGGATACCGGGTCGTCGTAATCGGAACGCCGGGCGAATACGGAGAACATCGGCCCTCCTGGGCTCTTCGTTCGTTCGGTGGCTGTGAATGAAGCGGGTGCGCCCAAAGTCACTCAGCGGTACAGGCGAGTTGGGGCGAAAAGTCCGACGGGGGGTGTCCCTATGGGTTTCGTCAACCTGTGGGGGTGGGTTGGGGGTTGTAGAAGGTGCCGTCGCGGAGCATCGCAAAGAGCACGTCGGCTCGTCGTCTTGCGAGGCAGAGGAGGGCTTGGGTGTGGTGTTTTCCCTGGGCGATCTTCTTGTCGTAGTAGGCCCTGGAGGCCGGTTCGGCCAGGGCTGCGAACGCGGAGAGGAAGAACGCTCGCTTGAGCTGCTTGTTTCCGCGTCGGGAGGGTGTTCGCCGCGGATCGAGGAGCCCGAGGTGCGTGTTGCGGGTGCGAGGCCTGCGTAGGCCGCGAGGTGGGCGGCGGACGGGAAATTCGATCCGTCGCCGACGTCGATGAGAATGCGGGCTCCGGTCCTGACGCCGATGCCGGGCCTGGACGTCAGGACCTGGGAAAGAGGGTGGGCCTCCAGCAGTTCCTCGATCCTGGCCGCGAGGAGTTTGCGCTGGTCGAGCACGGATTGCAGCGAGCTGGCCAGGCTGGGGACGATCAGCGCGGCAGCGTCGGTGCCGGGAACGATGACGGTCTGCTCGTCGAGCGCGGTGAAGATGTCCTCGACCAGGCGCCCGGCCATCCGCGGTGCCTTCGGCCGTATCAGGCTGATCAGTTGTCGGCGTCCGGCCTTGCGGATCTGGGCCGGGGAACCGAACTGGTTCAGCAGTCTCAGGACGGCCGGGTGCTGCACTCGCGGGCCCAACACCCGTTCCAGGGACGGGTGGATCTGTGTCAGCAGTCCCCGCAGCCGGTTGCTGATGCGGGTGGCCTCGCCGGCGAGGTCGTCGTCGAACCCGACGTTCATCTCCAGCTCGGCGATGGTCTCGTCTCGAGCTCGATCGACCGCAGGGTATGCGGCATCGAGCGGGCCGCGTCCGCGATCACGAACGCGTCGCGGGCGTCGGTCTTCGCCTCGCCGGGGTAGAGGTCGGCGATCCGCCGCATCGTCAGGCCGGGCAGATAGGCGACCTCGCAGCCCATGTCCCGGGCCACGGCCAGTGACAGGGCGCCGATCGAGGCGGGCTGATCGACCACGACCAGGACGGTGTTGTGCTTGGTCTTCAACTTGGCGAAGACCTCGCGGAGTTTGGGCTCACTGTTGGGAAGCCGCTTGTCGAAGGCCTTCTTCCCGGCGGGGGTGACGGCGGTGGCGTGATGTTCGCCTTTGCCGACATCCAGGCCGAGGAAGACGCCGATGTCACTGGTGTCGATCACGTGCACTCTCCGGTCGTACCCGCCCGGCCGTCCCACGGCACCGATCGCCACATCCACATTACGAAGAGCCTCCCGACCTGCGAAGAAGCCGGTGGTCATGTCCCTAAGCAGCGGTCTGTCAGTGCCTCCGGAGCTGGTGACACCACCCCCCAGGCCATGCACTCGACAGGGGGACTCAGTCATGCCAGCTCCAGAGGCCGGGAGCCCCATTGCGGGGCCACAAAGAAGGTAATGGGGATGACATGCGGCCGGGGGATCGCGGGAGGAGAGCGCCTTTCGCCCCCCCGATCGGCCTGGGAGCACAACCCCGGCGTACGGCGCAGCCCCCGACCGGGCCGATGGCTGACGCGAACTTCCATGCCCCCCTCGCTACTTCGATCCGGGGTTGCCCGGAGCGACCCAGGATGCGCACTCCCCCGGGCCGCGGTCACGGCCTCAGCTGGCGGGGGTCACCTCAAGCCGTTCGATGCTGTTGTTCCCCAGCGAGAAGCGGAACTGGAACGGCAACGGCCCGCCCGGGAAGTCGCCTTCTGCGTTCGCAGTCAATACGGAGGCCGTGCCGTTGAAGTCGATGACGGAGAGTGTGATCTTCGGGGCGATCATGTGCTCCCGTATCCAGCACTGGATCTGTTCGGTGCCGCGGTACTCGGTGGCGTCGTCGATCACGACTGCATCAGGGCTGAAGAGGCCGGCGAGAGCGTCGGCGTCGCAACCGTTCGTGCCCTCGATGAACGAGGCGACGGTGGGGTCGTTCACAACCGTGGTCATAGTGTTGCCTCTCTACTGAGCAAGGGATGGAGCTAGCGACGGGGTGGGCGGGACGAGGAACGAGAGTGGCGATGCCCGGCCACCTGCTCGCGGATGCCGCCCGCGGAGACGGCACTGGCTCTGCAGGGCTCGAGAGCCACACAGTAACCAATTTACTGTCCGTGCAGACAGCATAACGTGTCTTGAAGGACAATACATTCCCAACTACTGCAGCTCGCTTCGATAGGCTGTCCGCATGGTCGAACCCGTCGAGACCCCACCCCGGAGGCTGCGCGAGGCCCGTGACTTCCCGTATCGATCTGAGTTGCTGGCCAGCCTGAGCGCACTGATCCTGCTGTGGGAGTCGCCGGGACTGCAGAGCGAAATTCTCACCTCAAGTGGCGAGCCGATCGATCAGCCCGCCCATCAGGCGCTGCGTCATCTGGCCGCAGGCCAACCGATGCGTCCCAGCGACCTCGCCCAGGCCATGGGCACCGGGGCGTCAAACGTCAGCAAGATACTCAAGCGACTTGAGGGCGAAGGGCTCGTCTCACGCGATCCCGCTCCAGACGACACCCGGTCGACGTTGATCACACTGACCCCGGAGGGGACGGAAGCCGCGCGGCACATCTACAACCTCGGCGACGACATGATCGCCCAGGTATTGGCCAAGTGGTCCTCGCGTGACATCGCCCGCTACACCGAGCTTACGAAACGCTTCACTGCAGATGCGATCAGTGCCGCCGAGGACATGCGCCGGCACGGCCTCAAGCGCCGACCGGAGTGAGCGCGCACCCCCTACCCCGCTCCCGCTCAAGGACTGAGCGCGCGGAGAGCGCTTTCTGTCAACGCAGCTCGATGAGCGGGAAACCCGGGCAGTCACTCGGGGAAGTCCGCACTGCGAGAGAGGGATTCGCTGGCGCGAAGATCGGCTAGGGCCGCCTGCAGGGCGCCGGTTGCCGCATCGAAGCCCTGACCACCGAGCACGAGGCGATGGGGCGGTACCTCCTGCTCCATCCCCTGAAGCACAGCCTGCACTCCACGTGCCGGGTCACCGGGCTGTTTGGCGTCCTGCTCGATCATCGACTCCCGCACGGCTTCCAACTGCGGAAGGTAAGCCTCGACAGTTTCCTTCACAGGTTCGTGCGCAAAGCTCGCGTAGGCGCTGGTCCGGAAAGCGCCAGGCTCGACGGCCAGCACCTTGATGCCGAACTCGGCGACCTCGTGACGCAGCACCTCCGTGATCCCCTCGACCGCGAACTTCGACGCCGAATAGAAGCCAAACCCGGGGACGCCCACCAGACCGGCAACCGAGGACATGTTCACGATCCAGCCGTCACCCCGGGCGCGGAGGCCAGGCAGCACTGCGCGAGTCACTTCGAGCACGGCGTAGAAGTTCAGGTCCAGCTGGCGGCGAACGTCCTCCAGCGGCATCCCCTCAATCGACCCGTACCAGCCACGGCCGGCGTTGTTGACCAGGACATCGATACCGCCGAAGCACTTCTCGGCCGCCGCTACGGCCGCGCGGATCTGATCAGTATCGGTGACGTCGAGCTTCAGTACGAGAACGCTCTCGCCGTGCGGCGCCGCCCAGTCGGACAGCTCCGCGGGACGCCGTGATGTGATCGCCACCCGGTCTCCGCGCGCTAGCACGGCGTCCGCAAATGTAAGCCCGAACCCGCCAGGCGTCCCGCCAGTGATGAACCAAGTCCTCATGTCACGTCCCTACGTCGGTCAACTCGCGAACTTTAGTGTCTGCACAGACATCATAACGTGTCGCTCAGGACAGAATATTTCCGCTGGTTCACACCGGTAGAACTTCGTAGGTCTGCCTCTCGGTCTGTCCTCGTGCCGGTCGGGCGAGGGGCGTGGCGCAGGGGCTTCGGCAGGCGGTCGCACCCGAGCAGCTCCCCGTGCACCGGGGAGAGCGGTCGGGCCACTCGGCAAGCTCAAGCGACGCGCTGCGATCCCGCTCCCTCTTCGGCCAGCAGGACACGATCACGCCGGATCGGCAGGTTTCGATGCCGCACACCCGTCCGCGGCCCACCGCGTTGGCGCCCGCAGCCGCGGCGCTCACTGCGCCGATCTCACCGATGTCCTTGATGCCGACAGGGTCGTCCGGATCGGGGTCCTCCACCCAGATGCCCGCGAGAGCACCGATGGCGCGGAGGTGTCGGAGCGGGCAGTGATTCCCTCCGCGGCGCTGACCAGCTCGTTCGCCGGGATGCTGACCACACTCGACGGCAACCGCCTGCCCGGCATCAGCACTTTCGCCGCCCACCTCGACGGTGACTTCGACACTGGTGGTCGGCCCGCCGCCACGTCGGCTGCTCACCACTCTTCGGGAGACGAACGCTGATGGTAGATCAGTCCTTCGCTTCGCGGACGTCCTTTCCCTGCTCGGCGAAGGCCTTGAAGTCCCGCATGTGCTGTTGCGACTGCTTGCGGAAGGCGCCGGGCATCAGGAGCCCCACCAGCCGCATCAGCGAACCGCTGAACCGGTATTCGCTCTCGCTCACCCAGAGCGTCGTCTCCGGGCCGGCTTCGGTCAGCCGCTCGCGCACGGCGCTCCACATGCCCTCGCCGACGATCTCGCGGTCGAAGTGAACGACGTCCCCTTTCGGGATCCCGCGCAGGTCTGCCGGTTCCCGGCGCGTGATGGTTTCAGTGCACTCGATCTTCTGCTTCCCCATCTGCATCACGACCCGCGATGTCGTGCCGACCTGCCCGTGCACCCCACTCAGCGGCTCGTGCAGTACCAGACCCCGCAGCCACTTCGACATGTGTGCCGGGTCGGCGAGCAGCTGTACCACCCTCTCCCGCGGCAGGGCGATCTCGATGGAGACGGTGTACTTCATGGCGGAGTGCTCCGGTTCCCGAGTGAAGGCATGTACTTGCAGCCTCGCCTCATATTATTCAGTCACGGCATGTCAACGATTCCCCGGTCCGCGTGGTCGTGGCGGCTGTCGCCGTGCCAGCGGAGGGCGAGAGCGCGCTGTGGCCGGCGTGGGAGACGTTTACGGCCCGGTCGACACCGAAACCAGCCGCGAGCTGAGCCTAGGTGTCCCCGCAGCGCAGTTGGGCCAGCACCAGCAAGTCCTGGCGTCCGCAGGTCAGCCGACGTTACCGAGTGCGGCGTTCGCGCCGCCACTCACGCAGCCGGGCGGTGAGGAAGCGGGGGGGGGAGCTGGACAGGTCGACGCCGGATGGGTGGACAAGCACGCGGAAGCTCCTGGGCGGACAGGTGGTCTTGGCCGACGGCCCGTCTACCAGGAGCTTCCGTGCGTCTGGACACCACCCCCACCGTCAACTGCCATCGTGCTCAAGCAGGTTGGAAACAGCTCACTGTCACCGCCAGGCTGACCACCCACTGGAACCCCGGCCCGGTGGAAGGCACCGTCAACCGGTTCCCCGAACAAGCTGCTCGACAGCTTGTTCTGAGTCAGGATCTACGCACGACACGCATCGCCAGACCCGAAGCACGCGGACGCCATCCGCGCGCTTCGCGGCACCCCCCACACCCGATACGGGAGTTGCAATGCGACTTCGCCTATTCCGAAAACCGACCAACGCCCTCATCGCCCTGCTGGCGATGATTCTCACGGGGGCGCTCATAGCCACCGCGAACGCCACCGCCTCTCCCCCGGACCGGCCGTCCAACACGGCCGCGGAAGAGGACATCAGGCAGTACGAGATCCATGGGCCCTCCAGCGTCGCCGACCGCACGGCGCTCGCCGCCACCGGTGTCTCGCTGGACGAAGTCCACGATCACTCCGTGGTCGTCAGCGCCGACTCGGCCCAGGCCGCCAAGTTGCGCAAGCTCGGGCACAAGATGAAGAAGCTGAGCGGGCCCCCTGCCCGTACAGGCGGACAGGCCCGCAAGCCCGGCGACTTCCCGCCCGACGACTCCGGCTATCACACCTACGCCGAAGCGATGAAAGCGATCGACAAGCGCATCGAGCAGAACCCCAAGATCATGAGCAAAAAGGTCATCGGCAAGTCCCACGAGGACCGGGACATCATCGCCGTCAAGATCAGTGACAACGTCAAGAAGGACGAGGACGAGCCCGAAGTCCTCTTCACCCACCACCAGCACGCCCGCGAGCACCTCACCGTCGAGATGGCGCTCTACCTGATGGGTGAGTTCGGCGGGGACTACGACTCGGACGACCGAATAAAGAAGGCCGTGGACGGCCGCGAGATCTGGATCGTCCCCGACCTCAATCCGGACGGCGGCGAGTACGACATCAAGTCCGGTTCCTATGAGAGCTGGCGCAAGAACCGGCAGCCCAACTCCGGCTCCGATCAAGTGGGCACGGACCTGAATCGCAACTGGGACTTCAAGTTCGGCTGCTGCGGCGGCTCCTCTGACGATCCCGGCGACGAGACCTATCGAGGCAAGTCCGGCGAGTCCGCACCGGAGGTGAAGGTGGTCGCCGACTTCGCACGCTCCCGTGTGGTCGGAGGCAAGCAGCAACTCAAGGCGGCCATCGACTTCCACACCTACAGCGAACTGGTGCTCTGGCCCTACGGATGGACCACCGACGACACCGCCGAGGGCCTTACCCAGGACGACCACGACGCGTTCGAGGCCGTGGGCAAGAAGATGGGCAAGAGCAACAAATACACCGCCGAGCAGTCCAGCGACCTCTACGTCACGGACGGGTCGATCGACGACTGGCTGTGGGGTGACCAGAAGGTCTTCGCCTACACCTTCGAGATGTATCCGACGGACGTCGGCGGCGGCGGCTTCTACCCGCCCGACGAGGTCATCGAGCGCGAGACGAGCCGCAACCGGGACGCGGTGCTGCAGTTGATCGAGAACGCCGACTGCATGTACCGGTCCATCGGCAAGGAAGGCAAGTACTGCAAGGACGAGTGAGTCGCCAGGGACGCGGACAGGGGGTCGGGCAGGTGAAGCACGTGCCCGGCCCCTCGTCCGTTCACCGGGGACGGTCCAACGCCCGGGTGCGCTCCAAGAAGTGGCTCGCAGAAGGTCGACGAAGCTGGACGACTGCGGCTTTCAGCGGCAACTGCTGGGACCAGATGGGGACCACCGCCGTCCCTTCGCCCCTTTGCGAGGTGATCGCTCAGCGCTGCATACGCGAGGTCGACGGCGCGCATCTCGGGGTGGAGGTAGCGCTGTTTCGTGCTGCGGGAGCCATGTCCGGCGATCTTTCTGAGCACATGCAGCGGGGATGCCGGCGAGGGAGGCCCGCACCGCTGAATTGATTCCCGGGTCCCGGTCGGACGGGCGGATCAGCGCAGTCCGGCGAAGAGATCGTTCTCCGGTACGGCCGCGCCGGTGGCGTCCTTGACGCGTACGAAGGTCTCCATGCCCATCAACTCGCCGAACCTCTCCTTGCCCATCTTGAGGAAGAAGATGTTCTCGCCCTGGCTGGCGTGCGCGGCCAGCGCATCGAACTTCTGACTGCTGAATGCGAGGGTGTCCACCCACGTGGTGACCTCATCGTCGGGAAGGCCGATCTCGGCCATCGCGGCGGCCTCGGCAGGATCCGGCTCCGGCATGTCCTCACCGAACTCGCGGAGGGTCTCCCCGAACCGCTGCATCATCGAGCGGGGCATCGTCGTCCAGTACGTCTTCGGCGTCAGCGAGGTCATCTCCAGCGCCGCCATCGTGATGCGGTGGGCCTGGATGTGGTCGGGGTGGCCGTAGAAGCCGTTCTCGTCGTAGGTGACGACCACATCGGGTCGGTAGTGCCGCATGAGTTCCGCAAGTCGGGCGGCCCCTTCCTCCACGGGGGTCTGCCAGAAGGATCCGGGGGCGTCGTTGCTCGGCCAGCCCGTCATCCCGGAGTCGGCATAGTCCAGCATCTCCAGATCGCTGACCTTCAGGACGTCACAGCTCGCCTTGAGCTCTTGACGGCGCATCGCGGCGACGGCCGCCGGATCGTGCGCGGGGTCGCCCGGCTTCACACCCCCCGGTCCGTCACCGCAACCGCCGTCGGTACACGTCACGAGAACCGTGCGGATGCCCTCGGCCGCGTACCGCGCGAGTACCCCTCCGGTTCCGGTGGCCTCATCGTCCGGGTGGGCGTGTACTGCCATGAGCGTCAAGGGCCGGCCAGTCATGAAACGTCCTCCTGCAGAAATGCGTCTTGTCCGAATTGAGCGGTGGGCGCACCGCGATTCTGGGAACCGGGTCCTGACGGGGCGGAGGACCTTGTGGTCTCCGTGTTCCCCGCCCGTGCGGCGCCGGCCCGTCGGTCGATGTAACCGTGCCGACCGGAGCGGCTGTTCCCGGCGCGGCCGCTCGGCCTTCCAGGCGTCGGCGTTTCAACGCGAACAAGGCAAGGGCGCCAACGCGGATGACGTCCTCGTCCAGGTGGGCGGTGACGATCCGGCGGGCGAAAGGCCTTGCCCGCTTGGATGCGTTGCCCGGCGACCTACGGCGCTACTGCCGATCACGCCTCAGTGGGCGGAGGTTGTCTCTCCTGGGAGCAGTGCGATGATCCTCGCGTGAGCCGTGACCTGCGTATCTGTTTCGTCGGTGACTCCTTTGTCGCCGGCGTTGGCGACCAGCTGTGCCTCGGCTGGGCGGGGCGGCTAGCTGCACGCAGCTACGCCGATGGACAACCGCTGACCAGCTACAACCTTGGCGTGCGGCGGCAGACTTCCTCCGACATCCTCGCTCGCTGGCAGTACGAGTGCGTGCAGCGACTACGAGGCGGCACCGATCAGCGGGTCGTCCTGTCCTTCGGTGTCAACGACACCACGATGGAAGGAGGCCGCCCGCGCCTGACGCCCGAGGAATCGTCAGCCAATCTGGCTCAGATACTGGGCCAGTCCGCCGCCCAAGGATGGCTCGCCCTCGTGGTCTCCCCGCCGCCTGTCGATGACGATGAGCACAACGCACGCACTGCGCTGCTCGACGAACGGTTCGCAATTGTCTGCCGCGAAGCCTCCGTCCCCTACGTATCCGTCCATCAGCGCCTGCGCGAGAGTGCTGTATGGACGAGAGAAGTACACATCGGCGACGGCGCCCATCCCGGTGCCGGCGGCTACGACGAGATCACCGCTCTGATCGCACCGCGCTGGCGGGACTGGCTGTCTGCCTGACCTGTTCGATGCTCGTTGGTCCGGCTGCGGGAAGCGCGCGACACTCGTCCGTGGACCGTCTCGGACGAACTGTGGTCACTGATCGAGCCGTTGCCCCCGGTGATCACAGAGCAGCCTCGAAACTCCGTGATCACCGTGAATCGCGGCCCACTTCGCACCAGGAAGGACCCACGTCTAGCCCGATCCTCCCGGCCCTTGAGCGTCTGCGGTGTCAGCGTCCCCGTCATGCCGCATTTCGCGTGGGCTTATCCCGAAGCGCTTCCGGAACGCGGTGCTGAGTGCGCTCGGAGAGGAGAAGCCCGACGCGTACGCCAGGTCCGTGATGGTCACGTGCTGATAGGCGGGGTTCTGCAGGCGTTCCCGTATCAGCCTCAGGCGCTCTTCGCGTATCAGCTCGCGGGGCGTGGTCCCGGCACGCTGCAGTGCCAGCTGGATCTGCCGCAGTGACCATCCCAACGCGCGTGCCATCACCTCGCCGTTGAGCCCCGGGTCGCCGGCGTGCTCACGCACATGGCGGCGCACCATCGCCTCCACCTCGGCCAGATGTTCCGGCGCATCCGGGCGGTCATCGCCCGCGACCAGCATGCACAACAGCTCGACGATCCGGTCGGACACCGCATCGAACTGGCTGGTGGTGAGAGTGTCCCGTACCTCGTGCAGGCTGGTCACCATGTCCCCCACCACGCGGCCCAGGCCCGATGCCAGGTCCAGCCCCGCGGTCACCGGAGATTTCCGGTTCAGCCGACTGTCCACCTCGTGAGCAGGGATGGTCATGCTGAGTCCCTCGTAGTGATCGTAGATGGTCTGGTACGACCCGTTCACCGGGATCAGGCCCGCGGTCCCGGGCACCATCTCTGCTTCCTCGCCGTCCTGACGGTGCACAGCCCTTCCGGAGAGCATGACCACGAACCGGTAGTCCTCGTCCGGGTGCTGACGCACCTGCTGCGGGGTCCGGAGGTATCCGAGCTTGTCCGACCAACACTTCGCGAGCTGATAGGTATCCGTTTGCTGGCGGATCGTCCCGGCACGGAAGGAGTCGCCGTGCGGGAATCTCAGGTCCATCCGACAGTGGACGGACGAGACGTGATCGGTCCAGAAGTCGGCGCGCTCACGGGGCGCCACATCCCTGATCGACGACGAATTGACCACATAGGTCCCTCGGGTCCCCTCAAACACCCTTCATCGCTCCCTCACTGCCGTTGACCTCGTGATGGAAGGGGTGTTCGCCACAGCGCCCGGTTGGCGGGCCGTGACACGAAACACAGCCGCAGCGTAGTGCTGCGTTCCGTTTGTGTCCGCCGAATCCCACGGAAGTGGCTCCGAAAGGCCGTGCATGGGCTCGAACAGCAAGTTGCGCACTGCCCGGCTTCCCTTCAGAGAGAGCCGCGAGGTCTCGCCCAGGCAAGGAGCCGGCCTGGCGGGGACGCTGCGTACAGAGGCAACTATGACCAACCGGGCAGCTGTTGAGGATCCTTGTGTGTCGGGGCGTCGTACCGCAGCCGACGATTGCCCCAGCTCGAAGCAGGCTTCATCGTTGTCGGCGACACCGCGCGGTGAAGTTCAGCAACCCGAACGTGGCTCCTTTGCCAGGGGGATCGGCTTCCTCATCTGGCGTGACGGTCCGTCTGGGGCTGTGGGATCCGTCCGGGCACAGGTCGGTATGGGAGGTCGGCCCAGGTCACGCTACCTTGACCCTCCTCACAGGCTCGGACTCCCCATGTTTCCGAGAGGGCCTTGACCAGTAGCAGCCCGCGCCCGTTCTCCTCTTCGGACTCGGCAGACCGCAGGCGCTGTTCCTTCGACCGGCAACCTTCGTCTGCGACCTGGACACGCAGGTGCATCCCCGTCACGCGCAGTCCGTAGTCGATCTCCACGCTGTCGGTGTGGAGCACGGCATTGGTGAAGAGCTCGGAGATCACTAACTCCGCGTCCCTGCACACGTCTTCATGAGCACCCCACTCGCGCAACCGCGCCACGACACACCGCCGTGCCTCGGAGACGAAAATGTGGAGGGCCGGCAGCTGGAACGCCGCCTGAAAGGTCACAGCGGCTGCCTCACGGCGCTGTGCCGGTCGTTGAGCATCAGGGAAAGAAGCCACGGCGCGAATCCCGGGATCAGCCATGCGCATCGTCGTCATCATGGATGCGCTGCAGCACGGGAGTGAGCAGGGAAGCGACGGACCGGGACGGATCCAACAGCTGGCGCGTCCCATCAGTCCTGAGTGCCGTCTCGGGCCTGGAGTTGCAGATATCGGCGCCCATCGCATCGCGGGCGAGAGCGCGACCAGGAACGCGGTTGTCCTTGCCGAAGAGCATCGCACCGTGGGCTCTGCCGGGCAGGTGGGTGCCGAGCTGGAGCGGGAACCGGTCGACTGCGCGTACGTGAAGAGTGCCGGCCATCACGGTGTCCTTGAGGGTCGATGCGGAGCAACCAGCCGGGTGCACAAGGGCATCCTGACGCGGAGGCCTTCCTGTGGCCATTGCTCCATGGATGAGTCTGGTTCAGTTGCCCGCACTGCCGCCTGCAGCGCAGCAGATACCGGGAAGGTAAAGCGGAACCGGACTCTCGCACTTCTGCGTACACGCAGAGAAAGTTCTCCCAGTACGCAGCTGGGTGTGGTGGCCGCGACGTGCCCGTCCGATCGCCCAGCCCCTTGCGCTGGGCGACGGCGTGGGGGGGGTCGGGTGGCGGCGGTGGGCGCCACTGCGGGTGACCCACTGCCCCATCGCTACAGCATTCCCCGCATGCGATGTATCTCGCTCGTCTGCTGCGCGATCACGTCGTTCGCCATCTCCCCGACGAGAGTGTTGCGGCCCTCCATGGAGACGTCCGTGGCCATGGTGACCGCTCCTTGGTGATGGGTGATCATCAACTTCAGGAAGAGCCGGTCGAAGTCCTCGCCCCGGGCGTCACGCAGCTCATCGAGCTGCCGTTCGGTCGCCATGCCGGGCATCGTCCCGTGGTCATGCGCGCTGCCGTGCTCGTGCCCGCCATGAGAGCCGGACTTCTGATCGCCGCCCTGCTTCTTCAACCAGGCGCGCATGGTCTTGATTTCGGGCCCTTGCGCCGCAGCGATGCGGCCGGCGATCCGCTTCACCTTGACGGAGCCCCCCTGCTTCGGCGCGAGTGAGGTCATCACCAGAGCCTGCCCGTGATGCTTGATCATGCCCTGGACGTAGCCGAAGTCCGCCGAGTTGGGGCTGTCGTCCCCGACGGACTTCCGGGCCTCCTCAGCCGACAGCCTCTTGGCCGCCTCCCCTGGCTTGCCCGGAGCCACCACCGAGGCTCTGTCGGAGGCCGACTCAGCCGCCGGGTCGGAGCTGCACCCCGCGAGAGCGAGGACCGCCGCGGCTGCGATCACGGTCCTGGTCGCGGTCATGAAGGCGGGTGTACGCGGTGTGGCACTGCAGTCGAGCACGAGACCTCCTGGGCCCTGGAACCGACAAGAACCTGTCACGCGCCGACACCAGCCAGCCCTGTCAGCGTGACTCCCCGTTACAAAGTCGTTTCATCTTCTACTGCGCCCATAGTGTGGTCATACTGAGCGCGATCCAACCGTTCACCCCGAAACTGAACAGAGGAGTAGGTCGTGACGTCATTCCACAAAGTCCGCAAGCGACGCAGACGTCTCATCGTTGCAGCGGCCGTATCCGGGCTGATCGCTTCGTTCCTCGCGGCCGGGCCTGCGGCTGCGATACCCGACCCCGGGGGCTCACCTGCCGAATCGCGGGTGAGCAAGAGCGAGGAGGCCGAGGCCAAGGCAGCCATCAAGGACGGCGCCATACCGGGCGTGGACGAAGAAGCCCACAGCGCGAACGTGAGGAAGCTGGCCAACGTTCCCAAGGACGCGCTCAAGGGCCTCAACTCGGACCTCGCCTTCCAAGGCAGGTACGCCTTCGCCGGCAACTACGACGGCTTCCGGATCTTCGACATCAGCGACCCGGCGGACCCGAAAACGGTGAGTCAGGTGCTCTGCCCCGGCTCGCAGAACGACATCTCCGTCTCCGGCGACCTGCTCTTCCTGTCCACCGACTCCTCGCGCAGCGACAACTCCTGCAACAGCACCACCCAGCCCGCGAGTGAGAAGTCGTCGTGGGAGGGCATGAAGATCTTCGACATCAGCGACAAGAAGAACCCGAAGTATGTCTCTGCCGTCGAGACCGCCTGCGGCTCTCACACGCACACCCTCGTGCCGGAGAAGCGCAACGTCTACCTCTACGTGTCGTCCTACTCGCCGAGTGAGGCCTTCCCGGACTGCCGGCCGCCACACGACGGGATCTCGGTCATCAAGGTGCCGCGCTCGGCGCCTGAGACTGCTGCGGTGGTGAACTTCCCGGCGCTCTTCCCGGACGGTGGGAATCCGGGCGGGCCGACCAACCCCGGCGTGTCCACGACCTCGGGCTGCCACGACATCACCGCATACCCGAAGCTGAAGCTGGCCGCGGGTGCCTGCATGGGTGACGGCATCCTGATGGACATCTCGGATCCGGTGAAACCAAGGGTCATCGACCAGGTGCAGGACAACGTCAACTTTGCCTTCTGGCACTCCGCGACGTTCAACAAGCGCGGCAACAAGGTCGTCTTCACCGACGAGTTGGGCGGCGGCGGTGCGCCGACCTGCAACGAGGCGATCGGCCCGAACCGCGGCGCGGACGGCATCTACGAGATCGTCGGCAAGGGCGACAAGAGGCAGCTCGCGTTCCGCAGTTACTTCAAGATTCCGCGGCACCAGGCCGACACGGAGAACTGCGTCGCACACAACGGTTCGCTCATCCCCGCCCCGGGCCGCGACATCATGGTCCAGGCGTGGTACCAGGGTGGCGTCTCCATCTGGGACTTCACCAACTCCCGGAAACCCAAGGAGATCGGCTACTTCGAGCGCGGCCCGCTCTCCACGGACGCACTCCAGGTCGCCGGGTCGTGGTCGGCGTACTACTACAACGGCCACATCTTCTCGAACGACATCGAGAAGGGCTTCGACGTGCTGCGCATCGACGACCCCCGGACGAACGGAGCCAAGCGCGTGCGCGTGGACGAGCTCAACGTGCAGACGCAGCCGACGTACCGATGAACGGGTCGCAGGATCCGTCAGGTTGATCGGCGCGACCCCTGTCGCCGCTGATGGGCACCGGCACGATCGGTCGACGTCGACCGGTCCGCCTGACCCCCGTGTCGCTGTCCCGCCGGGCGCCCCTCGCCCGGCGGGACAGCGACGACGACGACGCTCCCGACGACGTCCGGGAGCACGAGGTGAGCCCGGACGCCAGGGGTGGGCCGGCACAGTCCGCATCGCGTGGCCCAATTGCAGGTCCCCTTCCGCGCCCCCGGCGAGTGAGCGGGTCCCGGTCTCCGCGAATCCCGCGGGGCCGCGTCAGCGGTTTCCCACAGGTAGGTGACGTCACGAGGGTCAAGCAGCAGGTCAGTGCCGCCTCCTGGGTCGATGCATACACGCCGCCGGCCGGCGACGTGGAACACCAGCTTGCGCAGGGAGGCGAGTTGTCGCCTTCACCGACGCGCCCCTGTGGATGCCGCCGGTGCCGTCGCTGGTCGGCACCCTCGGGCGTATCGAAGGCAACCGGATCATCAGCGAGTTGACGATCGGCTTCCTCGACGCCGAGCTTCGCGGCCGTCCGACGGACCTTCCCGGCCTCTTCGCCAAGCAGGACAAGCTGAACGTGTACGACGACGAATGACGGTAGGGCAACGGACGCGAGCGGGGCTCGTTGTTGCCGCGCCCTCGTTGTCCCGCTCGCTGTCGTCGGACGGTTCCGGACGCTCCAGCAGTCCTGGCTTCCTACCTGGAAGCCGCAGGCCGGGCCCGTCCACGCCCCTTGAGGGCTCCCTCCTGAGAGATGTGGTCCTGGAACAGCACCACAGTGGGATTCCACCCTGGTCGGGACGTGCAGACGCTGCTACTTTGGCTCAGCCATTCGTCCAATCTATCGGGGGCTCTCACACATACGGAGCGCCAATGAGCGACAACAGGCAGGACGCGGCGGCGACCACCGCCGACACCTCGGCCCCTCACAAGCTGCCGGTCAGGACTCTCGTCGCGGCCAGTATCGGCAATGCCATCGAGTGGTACGACTGGACCATTTATGCGACATTCCTCATCTACTTCGCGACGCAGTTCTTCCCCTCCGACAACCCCGAGCTCGCTCTGGTGAACACGACGGCGACGTACGCCGTCGCCTTCTTCTTCCGCCCCGTCGGCGGGTGGCTGCTGGGACGCTTGGCCGACGTGCGCGGCCGCAAGGCAGCCATGATCTTGACCATCGTCATGATGGCCGGCGGCTCGCTCGCGATCGGACTGCTGCCCACCTACGAGCAGGTCGGCTGGCTGGCTCCGATCCTGCTCCTGCTGGCCCGCATATCCCAGGGCATGTCGCTCGGCGGTGAGGTCTCCAACGCCTCCGCGTACCTGGCCGAGATCGCCCCCCGGGGCCGCCGAGGCCGGTACTCGTCCTTCTTCTACATCTCGACCGGCTCGGCGCTGCTTCTCGCCTCGCTGCTGGGAGCCTTCCTCTCGTCCGCGCTCACCGACGACCAGCTACGCGACTACGGATGGCGCATCCCGTTCATCGTGGGCGGCCTTCTCGCCGTCGTCGGCCTGTACCTGCGGCGCACCATCTCGGAGACAGAGCAGTTCGAGCAGAACAAGGGCAAGGCCGTGCGCACGAAGCGGCCCCTGCTCACCACGATCACGCGGCATCCCAAGGCGGTGGGACAGCTCGTCGGCATCACGCTGCTGAACACGCTCAACTACTACGTGTTCTTCAGCGCGCTCACTCCGTACGCCGTGGAGTCCCAAAAGGTCGACGACAACGACGTGTTCATCGCACTCTCGGTCGGAACGGCGCTCTTCATCGCGCTGCAGTATCCGTGCGGCAAGCTGTCGGACCGGTTCGGACGCAGGCCGCAGCTGCTGTTCTGGTCCGCGGCGCTCGCCGCCCTCATGATCCCGCTGTCCAAGCTCATCACCCCCGAGGCCGGGCTGCCGCAGCTGCTGGTGGTCTTCTGCACGGGCCTCGGCCTGTACGCACTGATGTCCTCCATCGCTCCGGCCATCATGAGCGAGCTGTTCCCGACCGAACTGCGCGGCGTGGGCATCGGAGCCTGGTACAACATCACGGTCGCGATATTCGGCGGAACGGCACCCCTGGTGATCACCTCCATGGCCAACGCAGGCCACCCCGACCTGTTCTTCGTCTACGTCACGGTCGGCGCGGTCATCGCGTTCCTGACGATCTTCACACTGCGCGAGACCGCGCACGAGGAGCTCAAGTGACCCCTGTCCTGGACCTCCTCACGGAGCTGGTGCGGGGGCGGACGGTGGCGTCCGGCGAAGGCGTACTGGCAGCGCTGTGCGCCGACTCGTTGCGCGATAACGGCTTCGAGGTGTCCACGCCGGGTTGGGAGGAGGGGCGCGAGCAACTCGTCGCCCGCACCGGATCGGGCTCCGCCCCGCTGACGGTGACCGGGCACCTCGACACGGTGCCGGCGGACCCGGCGCAGTGGACCGTCGACCCGTGGGCCGCGGAACGGGACGGGGACCGCGTCGTCGGGCGCGGCACCAGCGACATGAAAGCGGGGGTGGCCGCCGCCGTCGTCGCGGCCGTCGACCACGCCGCGCAGCCGCATCAGTGCCACGGCCTGCAACTGGTTCTGACCGCGGGAGAGGAGACCGGCTGCACCGGGGCCCTCAGTCTCCGGCGGTCGTCGGTCGCGCCCGGGGGTCCGTTGCTCGTGGCCGAGCCGACGGCCAACCGCCTCACCCTCGGTCACAAGGGCGCGCACTGGATGCGTCTGACCGCCAAGGGGCGCGCGGCGCACGGGTCCGCGCCCCATCTCGGCGACAACGCCGTCGTGCGGCTGGCCCGTGCGGCCAGCGCGCTGCACGACCACGATGCCTGGCCGTCCCATGCGACGTTCGGCCCGGTAACCGCGAATGTGGGCCTGCTGCGCGGCGGCGTCCAGCCCAACGTCGTGCCCGACTTCGCGGAGATGCTCCTCGACGTCCGCACCGTCCCGGGTGTGGAGGGCGACGACGTGCGCTCCGTCGTCGCGGCGCTGGGCGGTGACGGCGTAGGCGTCGAGGACCACGTGGTGCTGCCCGTCGTCGACACCGGTGTGAACGATCCGTTCGTCGGACTCGTGCGTGAGGCTTTGGCTGCCGCCGGCGAAGAGGACGAACCCCAGTCCCCCGCCCGGTACTTCACGGACGCGTCGGTGCTGGCGCGGCTGCTGTCACCGTCGGAGGACGGCTCCCCGGTTCCGACCGTCGTGCTCGGGCCGGGCGAGCCCGACCAGTGCCACGTTGTCGACGAGTGGTGCTCGGCGTCCAAGGTCGAGGCCTCCGTGGAGGTCTACCGCCAGCTGTTCGACCGGTGGTGCCGCAGCGGCT
This sequence comes from Streptomyces sp. TAA486, assembly GCF_000426165.1. NCBI lineage: Bacteria > Bacillati > Actinomycetota > Actinomycetes > Kitasatosporales > Streptomycetaceae > Streptomyces > Streptomyces sp. TAA486. The sequence continues at coordinate 139,370 of NZ_AUEV01000002.1, forward strand.
GACCACGCGCCCGGCTACGAGATCCAGGCGCACAGCGCCGAGGCTATGACCGGCGGCGAGGCCCGCGGCGCTTGCCGCCCCGAGGGCTTCCGCTTCCCTGGCGGCGTGGGTTCCTTCCCGCGGACGTGCCCCGTGCTCCTCCTGTGGAGGCGCGCTTGGGCTGCGCCGGGGTGGCTGCGCGCCCCCGGGTGCTGTTGACGGTCCGCCCCCGGACGATCCCGATGAAGTCCTCCACCATGTCGGTGGTCATTTCCTCCGGCCACGACAGGGCGACGCGTGACTGCGGGGCGTCCGTGAGCGGCCGGTAGGTGAGGTCCCTGCGGTGATGCAATCGGGCGAGCGACTGCGGGACGACGAGCAGGCCCACTCCGGCCGCCACCAGTTCGACCGCATCCGCTGTCGTGGCGGGCCGCTCGAGCGCCGGCCGACCCGGCAGACGCTCCCACTCGAGGGTGTCGTCAAGGGGATGCAGCACGATGTCGTCGGCCAGATCCTCGATCGTCAGCTCATCGGCCACCGTCACGTCGTGGTCCTTCGGGACAACGACCACCGTCGTCTCGGTGTAGAGGGGGATTGCGCTGAAGTACGTACGGTCGACCGGCAGCCGCACGAAGCCCGCGTCAGCGCTGCCGTCCCGCAGCACGTCCGATGCTTCGGCGGCGCTCACCGCTACGAGGGTCAGCGGAATGTCGGGCAGCCGCTCGTTCCAGATGCGCACCCACTTGGTCGGCGTCACGCCCGGTACGTAAGCGACCCGGAACGAAGGGGATGCGTCGGAGCTGGTCACGCGGCCAGCGTACCGGCCGTGGTCCGAGGCCCGACACGCACTCGATACCCTGGACATCATGACGTCCCGCCAGAACACCCAGACCATGAAGCCAGCGACCGCGGCGAAGAAACTGGGTGTGTACCTCGAGGCCACGCCCCCCGAGTTCCAGGAGGGCGTCGTCTCGCGCAGCGAGCTGAACGCGCTGCTAGCCGATCCGCCGGAGTGGCTGGTGGAACTTCGCCGCAACGGGCCGCACCCCCGCCCGGTCGTAGCGGCGAAGCTGGGCGTCTCCATCTCAGGTCTCGCGCGTGGTGGAGTCACCGAACCCCTCACCACCGAGCAGATCGACGCGCTGAAGAAGGAACTCCCCGAGTGGCTGACGCAGGAACGCGCCACCCAGGCCGAGGTCCGGAAGGAAGGGGCGCGCATCAAGGAGAGGAACAGGGCGAAGCAGCAGGCGGAACGAGGCGAATAAGCGCCCCGACCGCTGGGCCCCTTGTCTTGAATAACGCACCGGGGCCCCGGCCGCGCGGAATTCATGGATGCGCCCCGGTACCCCGTGACCCGCGCCGCCTGTGCCGCTGCGGCCAGTGATGCTGGGTTTCACATTTCCGAATGACTTTCCGTCGCGATTCGGCACGACACTCGGCGGGGTAGTTCAGCCGGACCCTGACCTGCCTGGGGCAACTGAACGACGCGCAGGTCGGTCGCGAGGATACGTCCGATCGGCCGTTCTGGAATTCGAGGCAACCTCGGATTCCCGTGCGGGCAAATCGGCGTCGGATGGTGCCGGATTCACGGCTTCACGAGGGTAATGTCCAGTGCCGTGACCAATGGCCGGGCCACACCCCAGGACCCCGCTCCCGAAAGCAGACCCGCTCGCCACCTCGGGCGCCGCACCGTCGCTGTGGGTACCGCTGCATCCGCGGTTCTGCTGCCGCTCAGCGGCGGTCTGCTCAGCGCACAATCCAGCGAAGGTCCCGCCTTCCTGCACGGCGTCGCCTCCGGTGACCCCCTTCCCGAAGGCGTCCTGCTGTGGACCCGAGTCACTCCCTCCCGCGAGGCGGTACCCGGTTCCGGCAAGGGGGCACCGGTCGAGGTGACCTGGGAAGTCGCGGAGGACGAGGAGTTCACCACCGTCGTCGCCCGGGGTACGGCAAAGACCCATGCCGCCGCCGACCACACCGTCAAGGCCGACGTACGCGGACTGCGCCCCGACACGGCCTACTGGTTCCGCTTCAGCGCCGGCCCGGTGCGCTCCCCCGCCGGCCGCACGCGTACGACCAGCGCCAAGAACGCCGTGGTCGGCCACCTCCGTTTCGGCGTGGTCTCGTGCTCGCACTACGAGGCCGGCTACTTCGCCGCTTACCGGCACCTGGCCGACCGTACGGACTTGCACGCGGTGCTTCATCTCGGCGACTACATCTACGAGTCCGCATCAGGCGAGTACCCCGCGGCGGGAAGGATCGTCCGCAAGGTCCAGCCCGAGCACGAGGCCGTCAGCCTCGCCGACTACCGCGTCCGGCACGCCCACTACAAGCTCGATCCCGATCTTCAGGCCATACACGCCGCCCACCCCGTGGTCGCCATGTGGGACGACCACGAGTTCGCCAACAACGCCTGGTCCGGAGGCGCCGAGAACCACACGTCCGCGGTGGGGGCACCTCCCGGGTCGGCAGGCCCAGGGGAAGAAGGAGACTGGGCGGGACGCGTACGGGCCGCGAAACAGGCGTACTTCGAGTGGATGCCGGTGCGTCCCTCCACCGAAGGCACCACGTACCGCAGTTTCCGGTTCGGCCAACTCGCCGACCTGCACCTGCTCGACCTGCGTTCCTTCCGCGACCATCAGCCGCCTCGCACCTTTGGCCGCCACGTCAGCGAGGACCCCGACCGCACCATCACGGGACGCGCGCAACTGGACTGGCTGAAGGCCGGACTGTCCAGGTCCACGGCCCGGTGGCGGATGGTCGGCACCTCGGTCATGATCGCGCCGTTCGTCTTCGACGCCGTGCCCGCCGATACGCGCAGGTCCCTGGCAAGGCTGCTGGGCTTGGCACTCACTCTTGACCAGTGGGACGGCTACACGGACGACCGCCGGGAACTGCTGACCCACCTCCGCGACAACCGGATCGCCAACACGGTGTTTCTCTCCGGCGACATCCACATGGCCTTCGTCAACAACGTGCAGGTGCAGGCTGCCTTGTCCTCGCGGGCGGCGCCGGTGGCGACGGAGTTCGTCGTCGCGTCTGTCACCTCCCCGAACCTCGACGACATCTCGCTTGCCCCTTCCGTCGAGGTCTCCTTGAAGGCGACGACCGCGATCCGACGGAGCAACCCCCATGTGCGCTGGCTCGACACGGACTCCCACGGATACGGAGTCCTCGACGTCGACGCCGAGCGCGTCCAGATGGATTACTTCGTCCTCTCCGACAAGACGGACCGCGACGCGACCGCCGAGATCCGCCGCTCTTACCGCACCCTCTCCGGCACGCAGCGGCCGGAAGAGGCGGACGCGCCCGTGCGCACATAGAGACCGGGTCGGCCGGGGCGGCCGGGGCGGCCGGGGCGTCAACAGCTTGGCAAGTCCACCGAATTGGGGACATGGGAGGTCCAGGGCGCTGAACGGGAAGACGCCGCTTCCCCACAGGAAGACAAGCTGGGCCGGCCAGATGACCCGGCGCGCCCTGCTCCGGACGGGCGGTGCCGTCCTCCCCGACGACCTGGGCGAGGCCGGTCAAGCATCACCCGACGACGTCCTGGATGCGGCGGCCGCGGCGTGGAGCGCGCATCGCATCGCCCAGGGACGGGCGGTCGCTTCGCCCGACCCGCCACAACTCGACCGTCACAGGCGTCGGATTGCGATCCGGTACTGAGATCAGGAGATCCGCGGTCCTCACGTCTCAGCGCCGGAGAGGCGACGTCTCAGCGGGGCAACCCGCTACAGCGCGTCGACGGCACTCACCTTCCAGCCGTCCGACACCCGGACGAGCGTCATCCGCACCCGGTTGAGATCGAGCCGCGGGCCCGAGACCCGGGTGCTGTTGGAAACCTGGTTCATGAACAGGAGCACGACGACGCGGTCCGGTGACGCGGACACCACTGATGCCGCCGGAGCCTTTCCGGACGGGGGCTTCGCCACCGCGGCTTTGACAACTGCCCGGTATTTCTTGGCCGTTGGCATGACCACCGTCGAGGTCGTCTTCCGGTACTTCTCGCGGAACGAACCCGTGAGACGGGCGCTCGCTGCCGCGAAGTCCCGGTCCAGGCGCCGGTAGTCGTACGAGAGGATCACCGGTGCCGACTTCTGAGCCGTGGCCAAGGCATCGGTTCGCGCCTGCCGGGTCCGTTCCGCACCGTAGTACTCGGGCACCAGCAGGGAGGTGGCGACCAAGCCCACCAGGACGAGGAACGAGAGCACGGCACCGACGACTTGGGACCGCTTCGGCCGCCGCCTGACGGCGGTTCCCACCGGCTCCTTGCCGGTGCCCTTCCCCTCTGGCGCCGTCGGCCTCTTCTCCCCGTCGAACCCGGATCCCCCGGCCTTCTCGGGTCCGGCCGAATCCGGCCCCTGCGCCTTCTCAGCCCGCTTGGCTGCGGCGCGTGCGGCCACCGCCACGGAGCGCGGCCGGGACGCGGTGCCTGCGCCCCCACGTGTTCGAACCGTCGGATTCACCACCATGAGTCTCCCTGACTTGCGTTGCGGGTTGCGTGCCGAGCGCACTCGGATGTGCGGAGATCAGCCGACGAATTCGACATCGGAGGTCTTCCATCGCCCGTCCTCGAGCACGAGGTCGAGCTGCAGCCGGTAGTTGCGGGCCTGGCCCTGTTTGACAGCGGTGTTGGTCACCTTGCTGTCGGCCACGATCAGCACCCGGGCGGACCGCCTGTCGGCCCTGGCGATCCCCGCCTCGATCACTCGTCCCTGGGAGACCGACTGGTTGGCGGCGACCAGTTTCGTCAATTCCTTCGTCTGTGCTCTGAATTGACGCTTGAATTCGCCGGTGGCGCCCTTCAGTACGTTCTCGCTGTCCCGGTCGTAGTGCCGGTAGTCGAGAGACGTGAAGTTGAGCGCCGTCTGCCGGGCCGAGGCCAGGATGTCCTGGCGGCGCTGTTCTTCCTGACCCCGCTGGTAGGTCTGCACGGCGAGGTAGCCGGAAGAGGCCAACAGCAGGACGACCGCGACTGCGAGTCCCCCGGTCAGCGCCTTGCCATGGGTCGGTGAGCTCACCGCTCGCCAGAGGCGACGCGACGCACCGGCAACCCGGGCGAGGACCCGGGAGAGAACGGTCATGCCATGGGTCCAACCAGCAGCCATCGCCACGACTCCTTTCCGAACACGGTCTGTTCGCCGCCCGTCGAGCCGATCTCGACGGGCGTCCCGCCAGGGCCGTCGGCGATGCCGGTGGCCGGGTCGTAGGGAGAGAGGTACGCGGCTCCGCCGGCAACGCCCGGTGCCGCGGTCCGCTCCCCCCGGGGAGCGTTCTGCGCACCCCGGACCGAGGTCTTGCTGCCCCGCGGAGCCGTGCAGCGGGCGTCGGTGTTCGCCTCCCGATCGCGGGTGTCCTCGGGTGCACGCCGCTGGGTGTCGTAGCCCTGGCGGCACGGCGGCGGATCATCGGCGTTGACCACCAGGCCGAAGTGGGCGGTGCCATCTCCCGGCAGCACGGTGAAACTGCCGGCGACGGCGGCGGGGAAGGTGACCAGCGCCTGTTCCACACCTGGAAGACGGGCCTCGGTGATCTGGCCCCCGCTGATCAGATTCCCCAACAGGAGAGGCACAGCGGAGCGATTGGCCTTCAGCAGTCCGTCCAACTCGGGGGCGGCGGAAGCCCCGCCGTCGATGAGCCGGCGGATGTCGCCGTCGCTCTTCTTGAGTTGCCCGGTGAGTGCCGACAGGTCGCGGGAGAACGACTTGATCGCCGAACCCTTGTCCGCCTGCGTCTTGAGGACCTTCTGGGAGTCGTCGATCAAGGAGATGGTCTGCGGAAGTGAGTCGCTCGCCGAGTTCACCAGGGCGTTACCCGAGTCGACCAGCCTGGTCAGCTGCGGGCCGGTGCCGGCGAACGCGTCGCCCAGTTCGTCGACGGTCGTCTTCAGATCCTTCTTGCCGACGGAACCGACCAGCCGGTCGAGGCTGGATATGAGCTTCGTCGTCGGCAGCGGCGTGCGGGTGTCGCGGCGCGCGATCGTGCTGCCGTCCCGCAGGTAGGGGCCGCTGCCTGTACGGGGCTGAAGGTCCACGTACTGCTCTCCCACCGCTGAGCGTGTCGCCACAACGGCCAGCGTGTCGGACGGGATGCGTCCACCGTCCTTGATGTCCAGCGCCGCCGAAACGCCACCGCTGGTGAGTCGCAGGTCGCCGACTCGGCCCACCGGCACCCCGCGGTACGTCACCTCGGCACCGGAGAAGATGCCGCCGGAGTCGGTGAATTGGGCCTGCACGGTATATCCACGGTCCAGGATGCGATCCGCCAGACCGGTGTACTGGACAGCGACGTAGGACACACCGAACGCGGTGACGACGCCGAAGGCCATCAGCTGAACCTTGACCGACCGGGCGATCACGGCCCCACCCCCCTCGTCATGAGCTCGGCGAGAGCGACGTCGACGCCGTGGCGCTGGGTCGAGCCGCCGCTGCCACTGCTTCCGCCGCCGTACGACGCGTAGCTGCTGGTGCACAGGGGCGGGCAGAGTGCGCCACCGCCACCGGATCCTCCGGACCCTCCCGATTCTCCGGACGAGCCGCCTTCTTCCGGTTCATCAGCGCAGTTGAGGCCCGGTACGCACGGCTCCCCCGTGTCCGGGAGGTCGGGTGCGCCCGGCACATCGAGGTCCGGCACCCCGGGGATGTCGGGGACATCGGGGAGGCTGGGGCCGGGCTTCCCGGGACTCTTGGGTCCTCCGGGGGCGACGTTGCGGTAGAGGCTGCCCGGGTCCAGGTCCGCGGTGACCTTCAGATTGACGTAGTCGCCCTTGATGGCATCGACGACATTGCGCGGGAAGGGGTAAGTGGTCATCAATTCCAGCGCGTTGGGCAGGTCGTCACCGGCCTCGTTCAGCCGGCTGAGAATCGGCGTGAGGTGCTTCAGGTTGGCGACGACGTCGTCCCGCGATGCCTTGATGACCCTGCTGCCGACCTTGCCGAGCTTCGACAGCGACTTCAGCATCGCTGCGAGATTGCGGCGCTGGTCGGCGAGGACCTTCAGGGCGGGCGGCATGGTGTCGACCGCGTCCTCGACGTGTTTGCGCTGCTTGGCGAGTCTCGCGCTGAGCCGGTCGATCCCCTTCATCGCCCGGACGATCTCGGAGCGCTGCTTGTCGAGACCCCCGATGAAGGTGTCCAGCCGCGACAGCAGCGCCTTCACCCGGGACTCGCGGCCCTTGAGCGTGTGGTTGAGCTCCTCGGTGATCGTGTGGAGCTGAGCCACTCCGCCGCCGTTGAGCAGGGCCGACAACGCGGAGAGCACCTCTTCGATCTCCGCGTTGCGGTTGCTGCGGGACAGCGGAATCCTGTCGCCGTCCACGAGTGTCCCCGCCGGGCGGACATCCGTCGGCTTGGCGAGCGAGACGTACTTCTCGCCGAGGATGCTCGTCTGGCGAAGGTCGGCCACGGCGTTGGCCGGCAGCTTCGCCGAGTCGGCGACACGCAGCCGCACCCGGGCGCGCCAGCCCTGCAGTTCCACCTTCTCGACGGCCCCCACGGTGACGTTGTTGACCTTGACGGCCGACTGCGGCACCAGGTCGAGGACATCGTCGAACTCGACGGTGACGTGGTATGCCTTGCCGTCCGAGGCGGCGCCGCCCGGCAGTTGGACGTCCTGCAGCCCGCCGAATTCACAGCCGGACAGCAGCACTGATGAGACGGCTGCCCACAGGATCAGCCGACCGCGGAGCGCCCCGGTTCTGCCGCGTCGGGAAGAGATGGTGCCGGAGGAGTTCATGCCCGCGCCCCCAGAATTCCGCCGAGGGTCCGGTCCATGGACGGGGCGCCGCCGGCCGGTCCCACGGCCCCGGTGAGCGCGTCGGCCTCCGGCAGTTCGGGCAGCGACTTGAAGGCTTTCCGCAGCTTGTCGCAGTCGGTCTTCTCGTCGGCCGTCCTGAGCACGGAGCACAGCACGGACCCGGGGTCCTGCAGCTGTTCGGCGTTGTTGCGGGTGTCCAGCGTGCCGGATTCCGGGTTGTAGGCGTTCTGCAGGTTTCCCAGTCCGGCCGGTGCCACGTCGAGCAACTCCTCCAGTGCGGCACGCTGTTTGACCAGCACGCGGGTCGTCCTGCTGAGGCCCTTCACATTGGAGGTGAGGGAGTTCTTGTTCTGGTGCACGAAGCCGGACACGTCCGTGAGCGCGATGGACAGGTGCTTCGTCGCCGCCGCGAGGTCCCTTCGTTCTCCCGCGAGTTGCTCGGCGACCTTGGCGAGGCTGTCGTTGAACGACCTCACGTTGTCGTCGTCCGCGGCGAGCGCGGCCGTGAACACCTGCAGGTTCCGTACCGTCCCGAACAGGTCCCGCCTGCCGTCGGAGAGGGTCGTGACCGCCGTGGACAGGTCCTTGACGGTGGTGTGCAGTCTCCTGCCCTGGCCGTCCAGGTTGTCCGCGCTGACGCCGAGCAGCCTGGACAGCGAGCCGTCCTTGTTCGCCCCGCGAGGGCCGAGCGCCTCTGACGTGGTGTGGAGACTGTCGAAGATCCGGTCCAGCTCGACGGGGGCCGCCGTCCGGCTCTGCGGGATGACGGCGCCGTTCTGCATCGCCGGGCCCTCGCGATAGACGGGCAGCAGCTGGAGGTAACGGTCGCTGACCACCGAGGAGTTGACGATCGCGGCCCTGGCATCGGCTGGGACCTTGCGGTCCGCCTCGTACTCCAGCTCCACACGGACCCGCCGGCCCTGCGGGACGACCTTCTTGACCTCGCCGATCCTCACGCCCAGCACACGTACGTCCGATCCGGGGTAGACGCCGACGCTGCGGGGGAAGTACGCGGTGACCTGAACAGGCCGTGACCGTGGCCAGAGCAGGACGGTGAGTCCGGCGACGAGCACCAGCGCGACAACGAGCGCGGCCCAACGGGCGTGTCGCCTGATCATCGGGCCACCTCCGAAGGTGTCTTCGCGGATCCCGAGACTCGGGGGACCGCGGGCACGGGGGCGACCAGGTTCTGGATGTAGCTGTCGAACCACCGGCCGTTGCCGAGGGTGTTGGTGAAGACCCGGGAGAACGGGGCGAGGAGTTCGACGCTGCGGTTGAGGCTCCCCTCGTTGCGCTCCAGGAGGTCGACCACCTTGTTGAGTCGCTTGAGCGCCGGTCCGATCTGCTTGCGGTTGTCATCGACCAGGCCGGAGAGCTGAACGCCGAGCGCGGCCGCGTTCTTCAGCAGAGACCGGATGATGACCCGCCGGTTGTTGATCTCCTTGAACAGCTTGTCGCCGTCCTTGATCAGCTTGATCAGAGTGCTCGACCGGTCGGAGAGCACACCGGTCACGCCGTTGGCATGGCTGAGCAACTGCCGCAGTTCCTGATCGCGCTTCGCCACGGTCCTCGAGAGCCGGGACAGGCCGCTGATCGACGCCTTGACCTCGGCCGGGGAGTCCTTGAACGTCCTCGAAACGGTGTCCATCGCTCTGGCCAGCCGCTTCGTGTCGATCTTTTCCGAGGTCGTGGTGAGGTCACTGAACGCCTGCACCACGTCGTAGGCGGCGACCGTGCGCTTCAGCGGGATCTCACTGCCGGCCTCCAACTGCCCCGGCCCTTCCGGCTCCAGGGAGAGGTACTTGGCACCGAGGATCGTCTTGACCCGGATCGAGGCCCCCGACCGGGTGCCGAATCGCGGATCGCCCTTGACCCGGAAGGTCACCTTGACGTGGTCGCCGGCCAGCCCGACCTCGTCGACCTTGCCGACCTTCACCCCGGCGATCCGGACCTCGTCACCGGACTTGAGGCCGCCCGCCTCGGAGAACGCCGCGGAGTACTCGTCGCCGCCGCCGATCAGCGGAAGGTCCTGCGCGTTGAACGCCGCGGCCATCAACAGGGCGATGGTGGTGAGTCCGGCCGCGCCGATCACCACGGGGTTGCGCTCACGGAAGGAGATCACCGGCCGCACCTCGCCTTGGCGACGTGCATCTCCGGGGTGAGGATCTTGCCGGTCTTCGGCAGTACGACCCGCCCGTCGAAGTCACAGAGGTAGAAGTTGAACCAGGAGCCGTAGGAGGCCGTCCCGGTCAGCTTGTTGAGCTTGCGCGGCAGCCGCTTCAGGACACCCTCAACAGTCTTCTCGTTGTCGTTGAGCGTTCCGGAGAGCTCCGACAGCCCGGCGATGTCGGACTTCAGTGCCGGGCGGCTGTCCTTCAGCAGTCCCGCTGTGGCGCCCGTCAGGTCGTTCATGCCGGCGAGCGAGTCGCCGATCGACTTGCGGTCCGCGGACAGACCGGAGATCACCCGCTGCAGCTGCGTCAGGAGCCCGGAGAAGCGGGCGCTGCGCTTGTCCAGGGACCCGAGCACGGTGTTGAGATTGCCGATGACGGAGCCGATCAGCTTGTCGCGGTCGGCAAGGGTCGTGGTCAGTGAAGCTGTGTGGGCGAGCAGGCTGTTGACCGTGCCGCCCTCGCCCTGGAACGTCCTGATGATCTCCGTTGCGAGCTGGTTCACGTCCTTCGGGGACAACGCGGCGAACAGCGGCTTGAACCCGTTGAGCAGAGCGTTCAGGTCGAGTGCGGGCTGCGTACGGGAGAGCGGGATCTGCCCGCCCGCCGGCAGTCGTGATCCGTCGCCCGCGCCCTCGGTGAGGGCGATGTAGCGCTGCCCGACCAGGCTGCGGTAGCGGATGACCGCGCCGGTGCCGGTCAGGAGCGGCCGGTCCCGGGATGCGGTGAAGGTGACCTCGGCCAGCGTCCGGTCCTTGATCCGGATCTCCTCGACCTCGCCCACCCGTACGCCGGCCACCCGGATGTCGTCACCCACCTCCAGACTCGTGACGTCGCTGAATATGGCCGTGTACGTGTCCGTGGGGGTGAACCGGATCTTGACAATGGTGGCGGCGAGCAGCGTGGTCGCGAGCACCGTCACCACGGCGAAGATGCTGAACTTGACCAGCGGCGCGGTCGTCTCCCTCGCTCTCATGCGACGCTCACCGCCGTTCCGCGGGCCATGGGCCCGAAGAGCAGGGTCGCCACCCCGGGCACCTCGTCAGCCGGGACGCCCATCACGGGAGCCACCAGCGAGTTGACGAGATGCTGCTCGGCGGGCGTACCCGACACCGCGTTTCCGGAGGTCAGGGGCGTACCGCCGGAACCGGAGCTCGACGTACCGTCGTTCAGCTTGAGCGGCGGCGCGGGCTTGGGCGGGTCGGGCAGGCCGAAGCAGTGAGGGCCGGAGCGGTCGGCATAGCGCGGTTCCTCGCCCGGGCGGTACGCGGGGCGGGGAAGGGTGAGCTCGAGGGTGATGTGCATCTTGCCGCCCGCGAACATCTGCTCGGCGAGCGGTTCCGACTTCGCCAGGCCTTCGAGCAGGCAGGGGTATTCGGGCGAGTAGCGCGCGAGGAGGGCGAGGGTCGGCCGGGAGACCTTGTTCAGTGTGATGAGCCGGTCGGCATTGTCATCGAGGAACCGCTCACCGGTGTCCGCGAAGGTCGTGGTTCCGGTCAGTACCGACTTCAGCGCTTCCTTCTTGTGCACCACCGTCCGGCTCGTGGTCACGGAGTTGCGCAGGACCCGAAGCAGGTCGGGAGCGGCGTCACCGTAGGTCTCCGCGACATCGGCAAGCCGGGAGATGTCCTTGTGCAGTGCGGGCATGTGGGGGTTGAGCCGGCGCAGATAGCGCTCCAGCCGCGTGAGGTTGGCGCCGATCGCCTCGCCTCGGCCCTCGAGCGCCACGGAGAAGGCGGAGAGCGTGGCGTTCAGCTTCGCCGGCTGGACCGTGCGCAGCAGCGGCAGCAGGTCGTTCATCAGCTTCTGCAGCTCGATGCCGGCCCTGGTGCGGTCCTGGGTGATCACATCTCCGGCCCGTATGGGGCGCGCCGACGACCCGTCGGCGACGACGAGGTCCACGAACTTCTCGCCGAACAGCGTCTTGGGCAGCAGCCTGGCGGTGACGTCGGCGGGGATGAGCGCGGTGCGTTCCGGCTGGAGTGCGATGTCGAGCGTCGCCTTCTCACCGTCGGCCCGTACCTCGCGTACCTGGCCGACGATGAGCCCGCGCAGCTTGACGTCGGCGGAGGGATCCAGCTGGTTTCCGACGGTGTCCGCCTCCAGCGTGATCCGCACGACGGGGGTGAACACCTGCCGGTAGACGGCGACGGTCAGCGCGAGCATCAGTCCGAGGACGACGAGGAAGACGACGCCGGTCAGCCGCAGTCTGGTGCTGGGAGCGAGCCGCCCGGTCCTCGGGTTCATGGAGACAGACATGGGCTACCCCGCGATCCTCACGGTCGTGGTGGCGCCCCAGACGGCGAGGCTGAGGAAGAAGTCGAGGATGTTGATGGCGACGATCGACGTGCGTACCGCACGGCCGACCGCGACGCCGACGCCCGCGGGGCCGCCCTTCGCGTAGTAGCCGTAGTAGCAGTGGACCAGGATGATCACGACGGCGAAGCAGATGACCTTGCCGAACGACCACAGGACGTCGACCGGCGGCAGGTACTGCTGGAAGTAGTGGTCGTAAGTGCCCGCCGACTGCCCGTAGTAGCCGGTGGTGATGGTCCGGGCGGCGAGGTAGGAGGAGAGCAGCCCGACCACGTAGAGGGGGATCACCGCGACGAACCCGGCGATCATCCGCGTGGTGACCAGGAAGGGCAGCGAAGGTATCCCCATCACCTGGAGGGCGTCGATCTCCTCGCTGATCCGCATCGCGCCGAGTTGAGCGGTGAAGCCGGCGCCGACCGTCGCGGACAGGGCGAGGCCGGAGACGAGCGGGGCGATCTCACGGGTGTTGAAGTAGGCCGACAGGAACGCCACGAAGTTGGAGGTGCCCAGCTGGTTGAGCGCCGCGTACCCCTGAAGGCCCACCTCGGTGCCCGTGAAGAAGGTGAGGAAGGCGATGACGCCGACGGTGCCGCCGACGACCGCGAGCGCTCCGCGGCCGAAGCTCACCTCGGCCAGCAGGCGCAGCACCTCTTTCTTGTAGCGGCGCAGCGTGCGGCCGGTCCAGGCGAGCGAGCGTCCATAGAACGACAGTTGGGTGCCGAGCTCCTCGAGGGAGCCCAGCGGGCGCTTGATGAGACGATCCGGCAGAGTCATCGACTACCCCCTCTGCGGAACGACTTGGAAGTAGATCGCCGTCATCACGAAGTTCACGACGAAGAGCAGCATGAACGTGATGACCACGGACTGGTTGACCGCGTCACCGACACCTTTCGGGCCGCCCTTCGCGTTCAGTCCCTTGTACGAGGCGACGACCCCCGCGATCGCGCCGAAGACCAGCGCCTTCAGCTCCCCCGCGTAGAGGTCGGGCAACTGGGCGAGCGTGGTGAAGGAGGCCAGATACGCGCCGGGGGTTCCGTTCTGCAGGATCACGGTGAAGAAGTAGCCGCCGGCCACACCGACGACCGAGACGAGGCCGTTGAGCAGCACCGCGACGAGCATCGAGGCCAGTACCCGGGGGACGACCAGGCGGTGGATCGGGTCGATGCCGAGCACTTCCATGGCATCGATCTCCTCGCGGATCTTGCGCGCGCCGAGGTCCGCGCAGATCGCCGTGCCGCCGGCCCCGGCGATCAGCAACGCGGTCACGATCGGCGAGGCCTCCCTCAGAACCGCCAGGACGGAGGCGGCTCCGGAGAACGACTGGGCGCCCAGTTGCCGGGTGAGGCTGCCGATCTGCAGCGCGATGACGGCACCGAACGGAATGGAGACGAGCGCGGTCGGCAGGATCGTGACACTGGCGATGAACCATGCCTGCTGGATGAACTCCCTTGCCTGGAACGGCCGTCGGGGCAGGGCGCGCAGCACGTCGAGGGCCATCGCGAACAGGCTGCCGGAGTGTCTGAGCGCACCGCTGGGTGAGAGGCTCATGTGCCCGTCACCGCCTGCCCGGACGATGCTTCCTCGCGGGCGGCGATCAGCTTCCAGCGCAGTGGGCGGTCGATACCGGGGCTGGGCAGCAGTCGCGGTGTGACGCCGGGACCGGTAGCGCCTTTGCCCCCCGCCGGGCCGCGGTGGTCGCCGGCGTCGAGCTCGGCCAGTTCCTGCTCGACCTGGGCGGCATCCTTCTCCTCCGCCATCCCGATCGGGCCCTGCATCCGGCCGTTGAGGAACTGCCGCACGACCGGCTCGTCGCTGGCGAGCAGGTCTTCACGCGGCCCGAACATCACCAGCTCACGGCGGAAGAGCAGGCCGATGTTGTCCGGCACCAGCCTGGCCGAGGCGATGTCGTGGGTGACGATCAGGAAGGTCGCGTCGATCTGCGCGTTCAGGTCGACGATCAACTGGTTGAGGTAGGCCACTCGCACGGGATCGAGGCCCGAGTCCGGCTCGTCGAAGAGAATGATCTCCGGATCGAGAACCAGCGCCCGTGCGAGTCCGGCTCTTTTGCGCATACCCCCGGATATCTCTCCGGGCAGCTTCTCCTCGGCGCCGACCAGGCCGACCATGTCCATCTTCTCGAGCACGATCTGCTTGATCTCGCTCTCACGCTTACGGGTGTGCTCACGCAGCGGGAAGGCGATGTTGTCGTAGAGATTCATCGAGCCGAACAGCGCACCGTCCTGGAAGAGGACACCGAACAGCTTCCGCACTTCGTACAGGTCGCTTTCACGCAGACGCGTGATGTCCCGTCCGTCGATCAGGATCGAGCCCTGCTCGGGCTTCAGCAGTCCGACGAGCGTCTTGAGGAATACCGACTTGCCCGTGCCCGAAGGCCCGAGCATGACTGATATCTGTCTGGCGGGCAGCGTCAACGACACGTCCTGCCAGATGATCTGGTGACCGAAGGACTTCGTCAGTCCTTCCACGCAGATCTCGACACCCATGTAGATACCTTTCAGCCATCAACACCAACAACGAGGATTCGAGCCGTACGGACACTGATAAGAGGCGACGTGAACAAGGGCCGGAGCCGGGCGAGCGGGAGAAGGAGGAATACCGGCTCACCCGGCTGCAGTTCACCGGGTTCTGGGCATGCGCAGCTGGACGCGGCGCGGTCACTGGCCGATGAAATGTGGGCAGCGCTCCCGGACCGCCGCGTCAGCGGCAGCAGGAATAGTCCGGTCAGCGCCCGAAATCGAGATACCGGGTGGCGTCTCTCCTTCCCATCTCACCCTGCGGTGCTCTCGACCGTGGAGCAGGTTCTTGTCTGCTCTACGGGGGCGGGCGGCCGGTCCGTCGCTCAGAAAGGAAGATTTTTTTCGCGCGCGTTTCCCAGCCGTGTCCACCGGGCGGGAAAGGGACGGGATCAGTCCAGTGACTGCCCGATTTCAGAGGGCAGAACATCGCTGCCAGGAAGGCCGGTACGGGGAAGTTCCAAGTTCGTCGGCGCGGAAGTGTCGGAGGGTGTCGGCACGGCGCTCGGAACGGCCGGGACGCTCGGAAGTCCTACCTCGGGCGGCAAGGACGGCACCTTGGGAACGGCGGGGATTTCCAGGGAAGTTGGCAGCTTCGGCAACAGGGAAGTCACATCCGTGACCGCATTCCCGAGGCCCCCCGTCAGCGAGGTGGGGCCGGAGTCCGGCCGGACGGTCGAACGGGGCTTCGGTGCCTGCTTTTCCTCGGCATGCTCGCGACCCGGCTCGTCGGTCTTCTCCACTCTGGAGACCTCAGGGGCGCGCGGCCTGCCACCGTCGTGGGAATCGGGCACGGGGATCCCCAGCACGGCCAGCGTCACCGCCGTGGACGCGACCGCCGCCACGGCCACCGGCGGGCCCAGGGTCTCCGGCCGGCCGCGCCACAGCCAAGCGGCAACGGCCAGCGTGCCGGCCAGCGAGTTGCGCATCGCCCGCCGGGCCCGCGCGAGCAGTGACTCAGCGGCCTCGTAGCTCAGCCCCATCTGCGCGGCGACGTCAGCGACGTCCAGGTCCTGCGATTTGAGCTGGAGCGCCTCGGCCTGCCGGGCGGGCAGCGACTCGCTCCGCTGTGCCAGCCACTGCGCCTCCGCACGGTCGCACACCACTTCCTCGACCGGCACGGGCGCGGGGGCGGCCATCGCGGAGCGGCTGCTCACCTCGGCTTCCCTGTTGAGCTGCCGGTACCGGTCGACGCACAGCCGCATCGTCACCGTCGTCAACCACGCGGGCAGCCGCTCGTCGTCTATGTCCGGGTTCTCCACGGCTCGGAGCATCGCCTCGTGCACGGCGTCCTCGGCATCCTCGGCGCTCATGGATCGCCTTCGGGCCACCTTGAGGAGCTGCTCACGGTGGCTCCACATGCGTTGCCACCGCTCGTCAGCAGACTCGCGCGGTCCACCGGATCTGCAGGAATGAAGCTGCTGCGTGTTCCTCGCCATAGGGCACCCCTTCGTGCCGTCAAGATCAAACCGAAGTGAACCTGCCTGCTCGGGACATGTGGCGGCGGGGTACGCCGCCGGCGGCCAGGAACCGGATTCGACACCTGGGGCTTCGCCGGCTCATCGTGAGCCGACTGAACAGCTTTGGCGTTAAGTCGACATTATTTCGGGTGCCCGCCTGTGGGGAGTGGGTGCGAACGAGGAAAGCGTCACACTTCTCCAGCCGGCGATCTCCGACGCGCTCGCAGGGTCCGCCGACTCCAGCGGGGCCTTCCCGCCCCGCACCTTCCGGTTGGTGAGACGTACTCGCTCGTCTGCCACCTCTCCCCCACAGCCTCCCCGGCGGCCGCCCGGCAGCGGCTCGACGAGGCTCCCGACGTTGCGCGTCACCACTTCCCCTCGGCGGGCGCCGGAAGCCCCCGGCTGAACGCGGGACCCGAGCAAGCGGAGTAGCTGCGACTGCCCGAAGTTCCGAGACGGGACACTCCGGCCAGACGATTCGAAGCAGCGTGTGCAGGGGTCTTGCGCTGCGGTGTGGCAGGGAATCAGGATTCCCCTCGCTAGTGACCCACCAGTAACCGAGCCCCGCCCGGGGCTGGAACCGGAAGAAGGTCCTGCCATGCCGTCGATTCGCCGCGCCGCTGTCACGGGCCTGGCCGTTCTGTTCCTCTCCGCGCTCGGTGCGGCACCGGCCGAGGCCGACACTCCCGGCGTCGGCGGCTACACCGACCCGGACTTCGCCGCGGATTGCACCTTCCACCACTTCGGCGAGGGCGAGACGCCTCCACTGAGCATGATCGGGTCGGAACCGCTGTGCGTCGAGTACGCCAAGCGGGACATCACCGTTTCCAACGGTGGTGCCGTGGGGTTCCTGCTGGCCGAGCCCACCCGCTTCGCGATCGCCGTTCCGGCCTGCCGCTACTGGCAGTTGGACCACTGGAGCGTGCAGGTGCAGCCCGGCGATCCCACCCTGGTGGGCTGGGACGGCAGTTACTGGTTCGACAAGTCGGCCGGCACCGCGGGAGCGTCGGTTCGCAACCTCACCGTTGCGGGGCAGCCCGCGACCTCCGAGGAGGCCGCTTCCGCGCTGCGCCCGTACGATGCGCGGCTGGCCGACGCACTCGAGGAGGCTGCCAGCGGCATCTCGGCCCAACTTCCCGCTTCTCTCCCCTGCTTGGGGATCGGCACATGAGCCCGCGGCCGTCGCGGCGGCAACTCGTCGCGGCGCTGACGGGCGCGTTGGTCGCGGTCGGCAGCGGGGCGATCACCGCCTCTTCGGCGGCCGCCGCGCCCACCGGAGCCCCGGGCGGCCCGGCGCTGGGCCCTCTCGACACCGTCGCCACGCTGGAGGCCTTCGCCGACACCATGGTCCCGGGCGAGAAACGGCACGGGCACGACCGGGCCGTCGCGGGGGCTGCGCCGGGCCCCGGCGCCGTCCAGGCCGGAGCAGTCACGCTCCTGCAACTCCCGGAACTCGGCGTCGGAGTGCTCCTTCCGGAGCTCGCCGCACTGCTGAACACGGAGGCCACCGCTTGGGCACTGGCCCGAGGCCATGTGCTGCTGCCTACCCAACCCCCGTTCGTCGCGCTGGACTTCGAGGACCGGACCCTCCTCGCGGGCGAGCTGCTGAGCAGCGCCGGGCTGCACCAGAAGGTCTACGTACTGCTGGCACTGTTCAGCGCGGCGGCGTTCGACACAGCCGCCCATCTGCACACCACCGACGCGTTGGACAAGAGGCACCCCGGGTTGACGTGGCTGGGCTTCCCCGAGCCCGACGCGGACGGCTTCTGGCGCTATCCGGCGTACTCGTACGGCAAACGGCTCGCGCATGAGCATCCGCACACCACCGCCGGAGGCCACCCCTCATGAGCGTCACGGAACGCACCGACGTCCTGGTCGTCGGCAGTGGGTTCGGCGGCTCCATACCCGCCTATCATCTGGCGGCGGGCGGCGCCCGTGTCGTCGTCCTCGAACGCGGCCCCGACCTGCGGGCGCGCGACTTCGCGCACGATCAGCGCATCGGCAGCTACACCCGGATCGTCGACCTGGTGCAGGGTGACGGCATCACCGTCGTCGCGGGAAACTGCGTCGGCGGCTCCAGCGTGGTCTACTTCGCGGCCTCCCTGCGGGCGCCCAGCTTCGTCTTCGAGCGCGAAGGGAGCCTGGGTCACCGCCTGTGGCCCAAGGCGCTGACCCGTTCGGCGCTGGACCCCTGGTACGACAGGGTCGAGGAGACCCTGCCGGTGGCCCAGCAGCGATGGGACCAAGTGCCGTATCCGGGTGGCCTGTTCGCTGCGGCATGCGAACGCGCCGGCCGTACGTGCAACCCCGTGCCGGTCACCGTCGACCTGGAACGCTGCACCAACTGCAACTGGATGCTGAACGGCTGCCACTTCGACGCCAAGCGCTCGATGCTGCTGAACTATCTGCCCGCCGCCACCGCGGCCGGTGCCGAGGTACGGGCACTGCACGAGGTGCAGACCATCGCGCCCGCCACCACTCCCGGCTACCGCTACCGGGTCGCGTACACCGTTCTCGACCCGGACGACTACCGGCTCTCCCAGGGCGCGGGGGCCATCGAGGCCAAGGTGGTGGTCCTCGCCGGTGGCGCGATGGGTACTCCGGTACTGCTCCAGCGGTCGGCCGCGCTGCTCGGCGGGATACCGCGCGCCGTCGGCCGCTACTTCTCCGGCAACGGGGACAGGGTCTCGATCGCCGACGTAGACGAATCGAAGGTCGGCGAGCTGCTGGGGCTCGAAAGCTCTCCTGGCACGCCGTACGAGGGCTTCCCCGTGGGCAAACCGATCGGATCGATGTCCTACGACCGGCTCGATGCGGATGCCGAGGAGTTCACCCGCTTCTCCCTCCAGCAGATCTACTTCCCCGGCATCACCAACATCCTCGCCCAGGCCACCGACAGACCGGAGTCCAGCTGGTTCGGTGTGGCGAAGAAGGAACTGCGCTCGCGCTGGAGGTCGTGGCTTTCGGTCCTGGCGATGACCGAGGACGACAACGAGGGCAGGTTCGGCCTGCCACCGGCGACGGGCAGCTTCACACGGGTCGCCTCGTCGGTCGGCCTGTCCACGCTGCGCTACCATCCGACCGCCAACACGCTGCGCGGCTGGAAGGCGGCGGACGAGGAGGCACGCGCCGTGCTCGAGCGGGACGGCCTGGCCCGGGTGCGCCCGTGGAGCGAGGTGGTCGGTTCGCTCAGCGCCCATCCCCTCTCCTCCTGCCGCATGGGCGACGATCCGGCCACCTCGGCGCTCGATGACCGCAACGAACTACGGGGCCACCCGGGGCTGTTCGTGACCGACGGAGCAGCGGTCCCCACGTCGCTGTGCGTCAATCCGTCGCTGACCATCGCCGCACTCGCCGAACGGGCCAGTCGCCACATCGTGGAGGGTGCGGCCGAGTCGGGCGTGGACGTCCGCTACGGCGCTCCCGCCCCTGACGGTTCGACGGCCGGGCGGCGTGGAGTGCTCAAGCCGCCGAACAAGCGGTGAGGCCGCCGGCGTGTGTCTCGCCTCAACTGCCGCGCCCCATCAGCGCTGGTGCTCGCTGATGTTCCCCGTCAACCGACGGGACGATCCGGATCGGTCCCCTGCCCGGCACTCTCCTCGACCCGGTCGCGCACACGGGCCAGGAACGCCCGCACCTCGTCGGTGGGCAGCGTGGCAGAGGACGAGCGGGGGCGCTCGAAGCTGCGGACCGCGGCCTCGACGAGCGGCCTGAAGTCCTCCTCGTACGAGGCGACTTCCTGCGCTGCCCGGCGCTTGGCCATCCAGCGCCCCGTTCGGCAGAACGCCACCGAGCGGCAGCCGTTGAGCACGCGGTTGTCCGCGAGGTGGCCCTCGCCTTCGCTGTGTTCGCGGACCGAAGCACGCAACGCCGCATACAGCTCTGGGCGTTCCGGTTCGGCGATCACCTCTCGTGCGGGATGCCCGAACAGCGTGAGCCCGGCCTGATGGGCGACGGAGCGATCAATGACGTACCAGAACGCCGGCGACCCCGCCGCGTCGAAACTGGTCTTCTCCGGCAGCAGCGGGCCGGTGTTGAGATCCAGCAGATAACCCCCTTCGCCGGAGGGACGGCCCGCGAACTCCCGCCCGTAGACGACCAGTTCCAGCCCGGGTGCAGGACAGGGCAGACGAGGGTGAGCGAGGACCTCGGCCAGGTCGTGCACCGCGGACGCCGGCAGTGAATCGTCCGCCACGACCGTCACGTCGACGTCGCTGCGCCCGTGCCGGTAGTCGTCCAGCGCGAGAGAACCGACCGCGATGACACTCGCCAGGTGAGTGCCGCACACCGAGCGTGTGTGCTCGACGAGTTGGTCCAGGTAGGCACGCAGCTCGGCGGGGAGGGGCCGGCGGTCATGAGAGCTGGTGATCACGCGGACAGTATCCGCGCCGCCGTCGCGGCGAGCGAAGCCGGGTGCACGAAGCCTCGTGATGCCGCTTGACATCCTGACCCCACCCCGTCCACCCTTTCACTAATCAATTAGTGAAAGGGTTCTGTGCGTGACCGCAGCAGGAGCCATCCAGTTCCGAATCGACCGCCGCAGCGGCGTGGCCACCTACTGGCAGATCGTCCAGCAGACCAAGCAGGCGCTGCGGCTCGGACTGCTGCAGCCGGGCGACAAGTTGCCGACCGCGCGTGAGGTCGTCGAGGCCACCGCCATCAACCCGAACACCGTTCTCAAGGCCTACCGCGAACTCGAACGCGAGGGGCTCGTCGAGGCCCGCCGGGGTGTGGGCACGTTCGTCCGGGCATCGCTCGGCGCCACCGCGGGTCTCGACTCACCCCACCGCGACGGCTTGGCGGAATGGATGGCCAGGGCCCACGAGGACGGCCTGGCCAGGGAGGACTTGACCGCCCTCTTCGACTCCGTCCTCAACGAACATTTCCCGCAGGAGACTTCATGAGTTACGCCGCGGCCGCGCTGGAAGCGACCGGACTGGGCATGTCCTACTCGCGCCGGAAGTCAGCCGTCCTCGAGGACTGCTCCTTCCGGCTCCCTCAAGGACACATATGTGCGCTCGTCGGCCCGAACGGCGCCGGCAAATCGACCCTCCTCCGTCTCGCCGCCGGTCTGCTCCGGCCGACGCGCGGCACTCTGAACGTGCTCGGGCGGACTCCTGCACAGGCCCGCGAAAGCGTGGCCTACGTCGCCCAGTCGAAACCGCTGCACCCGCACCTGTCCGTCGCCGACACACTCCGCTACGCGGCCGTGCTCAACCGCTCGACCGGCCGCTGGGACCAGCCTGCCGCCGAACGGATCGCGTACGGGGACGAGGGCCTCGACCCCGGCGCGAAGATCCGGACCCTCTCCGGAGGGCAGCGAACGCGGGTGGCACTCGCGCTGGCCTTCGGCAAGCGGGCCGAGTTGATGCTCCTCGACGAGCCCATGGCGGACCTGGACCCGCTGGCACGCAAACAGTTGACCGGCGCGCTGATGTCCGCCGCGACCGACCAGGGCACCACCATCGTGATGTCCTCGCACGTCATCGCCGAACTGGAGGGCACCTGCGACTTCCTCTTCCTGGTCGCGGGCGGGCGTCTGCGGCTCGGCGGTGAGATCGAGGAAGTGATGTCGGCGCACACGCTGCTCACCGGCACCGCCGCTCTCGACACCTCCCGGCAGACCGTGATCGAGCAGCGTCCCGCGGGCCGTGGCCGCACCGCGCTGGTGAGGTCGCACGGCGAACCCGTCGGCGAGTGGCTGGCCGAGCGCCCCACGGTCGAGGAAGTCCTCCTCGCCCACCTCAGCAACACCGAGGCTCCGCCGCTGCTCACCGGCGACGCCACACCCGAATCCGTCCAGCGCGCACAGAGCGCCCGATCGCAGGAGAACGCCGCATGAGCAGCACGACCACCCGGCCGGCAAAGGACACCCCCGGCCCCATAGCCACTGGTCACCACAGACTCTGGGCGGTGCTGCGGCTCCACCGGTCGGCGGTGTGGATCTGGATCGCGTTCGTGGTGATCACGACGGTGGCCATGCTCTGGCTGCGGTACGGCCCCTACGGGACGGGCGCGGCGGAGATCCAGGCGGGCTGCGGCACACCCGGTCATCGGGACTGTTACTCGATCCCGTTCAAGGCGTACGACATCTTCAGCGTCTGGTCCTGGCTCGACAACATCGCCTCGCTGCTTCGCGAATACGTCGCCCCGGTCGTCGCGGGCTGGGCGGGCGCGGCACTCGTCGCACGCGAACTGGAGAACGGGACGGCGGAGTTGGCGTGGACGCAGTCCATCACCCCCACCCGCTGGCTCATGGAGAAGCTGGCGGTTCCCGCCGTGTTCCTCACGGTCGGCACCTCCCTGCTCGTCATCCACTTCCGCACGCTCCTGAATTGGGCCGACGCCCACAATCTGCACAGAGCGGGTTACCAGATCCAGGACTACTACTTCGGGTTCGGCCCGTCCCTCGTCGCCTACGTCCTGCTCGGACTCGCCATCGGCGTCCTCATGGGCTTCCTGACCCGGGCGGTACTTCCCGCCCTGGCCATCGGCGGCCTCGTCACCTGGACCGTCTCCTGGTTGATCAGCCCGTGGCGCACCCAGATCTGGCCGAGCGTCACCCACACCGAGAAGGGCGGGGGTCCCTTCGGCTTCGCGGCGCGGGCCTGCCAGTACGACCAGGCCGACCACAAGTACTCGGTCGACGCCTGCATGGGCGCGAAGCCGGCCTCCCTGTACTGGCCGGTCCAGCTCGCCGAGACCGGTTTCGTTCTACTGCTCGCCGCCCTCGCCGCGGCAGCTGCCTTCTGGCTGCTGCGCCGCCGCACGCCCTGATCCCGGCGCCACCTCGCCGCCGCCCGAGTTTCCGGGACGGCGGCTGAGTCCGGCATGCCCGGGCGCGGTGAGGCCCGCGCTCCCGTCGAGCGCCGCGACCGACCACCGGCCTCACCGCGCCCGCCCGCCCACGCGGGCCCGAACACACCACGACCGAACGAGGGGACCATGACAGCGACGAAGCTGACGGACCGCGCCGTGCCTGCGGCCGGAAAAGCCCGTTGGAGGCGGGACGCCCGCGTGTGGGAGCCGCTGGGCCTGGCTCTGTGCGGGGCGATGGCCCTTGCTCTTGCCCTCTCCTCTCCCCCGTTGGTTCCGCAGCAGATATGGGGCTTCTGCGCCGCGTTCGCCTACACGGCCGCCGCGCTGGCAGCGGTGAGAGCACGCGCACGCTGGGCACCCTCCACCGCCGTCATCGCCACCGCCGGGGCCGTCGCGTTGCCGTTCGTCGTCCTGGTCGTGCTGGGGAAGGTGCAGATGGAAGTCGGCGTCATCGAGAGGGCGGGCGACCTGCTCCTGTCCACGGGCAATCCGTATGTCGAGGACCCCAGCCGGGTCAGCGACTTCAACCCCTATCTGCCCGGCATGGCGCTGTTCGGGCTGCCGAGCGCGCTGTTCGGCGATGTGCCGGGCGCCGGACTCGTCGCCGGCCCGCGCTGGTGGCTCGCCGCCTGCTTCCTCGCGACGATGGTTGCGGCCGCCCGTGTGACGGGAGCCGGCCGGCGGACCCGTCCGGCGGTGGCGCTGGTGGCCGCCTTCCCGGCTGTCGCTCTGCCACTGGCGATCGGTGGCGTGGACCCGCCGGTCGTGGGGCTGATGTGTCTGGGGCTGGCCTACGCGGGCCGGGGGGACGGGGGTCGCGCCGGCGTGGCCCTGGGGCTTGCGGCCGCGTTGAAGTGGACGGCATGGCCGGCTCTGCCCGTGGTCCTCGCCCTGCTGATGACCCGGGGCCGCGGCAAGGCCGTACTGCGGTGCGCGGTGTCCGCGGTCGGCGTTCTCGCTCTGGTCTGTGTACCGGTGCTGGTGACCGGTGCGCGGGTGTGCGTCCAGCACGTCGTGCTCTATCCGCTGGGACTCGCGGATGTACCGTCGTCGGCCGCGAGTCCGCTCCCGGGGCACCTGCTGGCGACTCACGTCCCGCACGGCAACGCCGTCACGCTGACGGCTCTGGCCATCTGTGCCGCCCTGATGGCCGCATCGCTCGTTCTGCGCCCGCCTCGCAGCGCACCGGCTGCCGCCGACCGGATCGCGCTGGGCCTGACGCTGGCCATGATGCTCGCACCGGCGACCAGAAGCGGTTACGTCATCTACCCTCTCCTCCTCTTCGCCTGGTTCCGCATCACGGCCCGGAACGCCGACGAGGGAGCAACAGCCTCGGTACGCGTCGCGACGGCTTGCCGGTACGGACGTCTGCACTCCCTCACCGGGAGGCGGGGAGCGGTTCGCCCGCCCTGCAAACGTGCCCTGAAGGCCGCGTGCCGTCACCCTCGGCCAGGACACAACGGAGGCCCGGCAGTGTGCGGATGCGCCGACCATCGGCCTTCGGCGGGAGGGGCATCCTGCACCGCGACTCCCCCGGTGCGTACGGGCCGCCGCCGGCGCTGATGTCGAGGGCGGCGGGTCCCGGGACAGCAGCACACGGTGCCGCAAGAGGTCCTGTCGGTGCCTCTGGGCATGCTGAGGTCATGACCTACACGCATCCGAGACGGCCGTGTCCGGTCTGCCGCCGCCTCATCTCGACGCCGGCCGGGAAGTTCGCCCGGCACGACCCCCCGGACCGCGGTGGCGTCCGCGCATTTCTCGTCTCGTGCACGGGCAGCCTCCGCGACGCGCCACCGGGCGGAGAGCAGCCGCTCCTGCCGCCGTTCGAGGACGGCGACAGGAGCGACGACGGCATGGTGCAGGAAGAGCTGTTCCCAGAGGGCCGGTGACCGGCGCACCCGGGGCGCCCGGGGCATCCTGACCGGATCCGGCCCGGGCCCAACTGTCCGGCGGCGCGAGGGCGACGTGGACGCTGCCCATTCGCGGTCCATGCCTTCGTGCAGGACCGCACTGTCGCCGGTGCGGGGTCAGCTCGTGCGCCCGACGCGCGCGAGCCACTCAGTGAGGAGGGCGCGCAGGAGTTCCGGTTGCTCGTGAGGCAGCGCGTGTCCCGCGTCGTCGACCACGGCGAGCGAGGCGTGCGGGTAGTGGTCGACGAGGTCGGCAGCGGCGGCATACCCGACCGTCGAGTCCAACCGCCCCGCCACGAGCGCTGTCGGACCCGCGTAGGCCGGCGCGTGGTCATGAGTGAGCGCCCACTGTTCGCCGATCCGCTCGAGCGCCGCCTCATCGACGAGCGCGGCGGCTGGAGCGACGTGACGTTCGTACCGTTCGAGCATCTCCGGGGTCTGGATGACGAAGTAGCTCCGGAAGACGTCGTCACCGATGTCACCCGCTCCGGCGACGACTCGGTGGTCCGGGACGTCGCGCAGTTCTGGAAGCAACGGACAGACGAGCGCCAGACCAGCGACCTGCGCCGGACGCCTCTCGGCCATCGCCTGCGCGAAGTACGCCCCTGCCGAGTGCCCGGCGAGGAGATGAGCCGTTCCGCCCGTGACCTCGTCGGCGAAAGCGAGCAGCGTTTCGAGGACGTCGTCTGCGCTGCGCATCGTCTCGGGGGCGCTGGTCCGGCCCATTCCGGGTAGGTCGGGATAGATCCGCCGCAGCCCCGCGACGCCGTCGAAAACCGACTCGAAGCAGGCCTCGGCCTCCCGGTGGTCGACGCCGGCGCCGTGGAGTACCAGCACGGGTCGACCGGTCCCGTACTCCACGTAATGGACCACCACCTGGCCCACTCGGATCTCCATCCCCGCAAGCTATCGCAGGGGGGAAGTCGTGAAAGCCTCCCCGCCTCCCCAGGGTGGTTGGCCCGGTCAGAGGCCAACCACCCGTCGTGCGGGCTACGCCTGAAGCCACCACGGGCTGGAGTACGCCACGCCCCAGTCGTTGCAGGGGTGGTCGGCGGGGCCCGGCGAGGGGTTGGGTTGGCTCGGGTCGGAGATGCGCAGGACGATCCAGTTCCCGTCGGCCGCATCGAGGGGGACGGTGAACTTCGTCAGCTGGTTGGACTGGGTCTCGATGACGTCCGCGACGACCGGCGCGTCCGAACCCGGGCGCAGGACCTGGACGTTGAGGGGCTTGCCCTCCCACTCGGGGCCGCGGTCGAGGTCGACGGTGAACTGGACGTCGCCCGAGGCCAGCCCGAGGGTGCCGCCCATCTGGACGCCGTTGGCCACCGCGTCAAGTCGCAGGCCGGATACGCGCGTTGCGAAGAACCGCCGGGCCCGCATCGCCTCGAAGACGCCCGCGCGGGTGTTCTCGGTGACCCACAGCCCGCTGCGGCCCTTGCCCTCGGGGAAGCCCCAGTTGGTGCCGTGCTCGTCGGTGACCCCCGTCAGGCCCGTGCGCCAGCCGGCGTTGAGGCAGGCGACGAGGGGTGAGCGGCCCTTGTCGGACCAGCCGTCGAAGAGGTAGTCGTCGCCCCGGTTGAACATCTCCAGGCCGACCATCTTCTCCAACACCCCTGCCGAGAAGCTGAAGTTGTCGAACATCTGGGCCTCGCGCCCCGGGTGGTTGAAGCTGGCGACGGCATCTCGGCTCTGCAGCCAGCTGTAGAGCGAGTCCGGGCTGCCGGCGCCGCCGAGGTCGACCCAGTCGTCGGTGAACCAGACGTTGGCGTGGCCCTGCAGCGGGTGGGACCACTCGAAGCCGCGGATGGCGGTGTAGGCCCCGGGGTCGTTGGCGGCCTCGGCGAGCTGACCCGTGCGGTCCCATTCCTCGGAGCTGAGGCCCTCGATCGAAAACAGCGTGGCGTGGTCGGTGAGGGCGGCGACGTCCAGCCCCGCGTCGCGCAGCGAGGCGAAGGCGAGTTCGGGGTTCCCGTCGCCGTCGGACATGGCGGTGTGGTTGTGCATGTCGGCGTGGACGAGCGTGGTGCCCTGGGTGAGGCGGGATGCCCTCGCGGCTCCGGTGCGTTTGACCGGGATGTCGGACGATCTGGCGGTCCGGGTGCTGGCCGCACTCGCGGTACCCGGTGCCGAGGCGAGGATGAGGAGGCCGCTCGCACCGGCGAGCATTGCCCGTCTGCTGTGCGTGTGGGGGTGCTCATGGTCGTGGGGGTGCTCATGGTCGTGGTGGTGCTCGTGGTCGTGTGTCGTCATGCGGGGTATTTCAGCGCAGCGCGGTCTACTCGTCAGTACTCCGCGCACGACGGAAGGTTGAACTCTTCCCCTTCGGAGCAAATTGCTGGACGCATCTCAACTGCAGTTCATGGGGCGCGAGTTGGACGGAATGTCGCAATGGGACCGGAAGCTCCGCTTCGTCACTCAGCGGCAGCAGCGCGCGGTCGAGCGGCGCGTCCAGCAGGTATGCGGCGCTGCCCCTGGACCCCTCCCCTCTCCACGCACACGTCACCGGCCTGTACGAATCAGCCGATCTCCGCCGTAGGCTGAAACTCGCGCGTGACGGACGGGAGGCTGAGGTGGCCGAGAAAACGCTGACCGAGACGACGGTGGCCGAGGTGATGGCCGAGCTGGCCGAACTCGAGGACCCGAAGACACGCGAGGTGAACGAGAAACACGGTGACGATCACGGTGTGAACCTCAGCAAGCTCCGCGCGCTCGCGAAGCGGCTGAAGACGCAGCAGGAACTCGCGTGCCGGCTCTGGGAGACGGGTGACACCGCGGCGAGACTGGTGGCGATCCTGATCTGCCGCCCGAAGGCGTTCGAGCGGGACGAGCTGGACGTCATGCTGCGCGAGGCGCGCAGACCCAAGGTGCACGACTGGCTCGTCAACTACGTGGTGAAGAAGAACCCGCACTCCGAAGAGCTGCGTCTGATCTGGTACGCCGATCCGGATCCGGTGGTGGCGAGTGCCGGCTGGGCACTGACCACCGAACGTGTGGCGAAGAAGCCCGACGTCCTCGACCTCACGGGACTGCTCCACGTCATCGAGACGGACATGAAAGACGCCCCGGACCGCCTGCAGTGGGCCATGAATCACTGCCTGGCCCAGATCGGGATCGACCACGTCGAGCACCGCACTCGTGCGATGGACATCGGTGAGCGCCTGGAAGTGCTCAAGGACTACCCGACACCGCGGGGTTGCACGTCTCCGTTCGCGCCCATCTGGATCACCGAGATCGTGCGCCGACAGCAAGAAAAGTAGGCGGTTCGCCCGCTCGCTCGTACCGGAACTCTCTCGGAATCCACCGTCCCGAAATCACGTCAAAGCCCGCCGGCTGAGAGCGAATCTCCAAGCCGGCGGGCTTTCGGCTTTCTCTGTGCATGCCGGGCGTCTCCCGCCGTGCGCGACGTGCCGCCGCTTCGCGGAGAGGTTGTCCGTCCGCTGTGGTGCGACAAAGCGAAAGGCAAGGAGGTCATGCGCTCCTTGCCACTCTCAACGTATAGCGCACAGGGGGCCTTGCGGCAAGACCCGGGGTGTGCCGCACAATCACCCGCTGAAGCCAGAAAAACGGGCGGAAATGGGGGTGCGACATGCGTGTGGTGTTGTCGACGTACGGGTCGCGCGGGGACGTCGAGCCGCTGGTGGGGCTCGCGGTGCGCTTGAGAGAACTCGGCGCGGAGGTGCGGGTGTGCGCGCCACCGGACGAGGACTTCGCGGAGCGCCTGGCCGGTGTCGGTGTGCCGCTGGTGCCCGTCGGGCAGTCGGCCCGCGCGCTGACGAAAGCGGCACCGGCACCGTCATCCCTGCCCCAGCGTGCGGCCGATTTGATCGCGAGCCAGTTCGGCGTGCTCCCCGAGGTGGCGGAAGGCTGCGATGCGCTGGTGGCGACGGGCGTCATGCCGGCGGCGGCCGGCGCGCTGTCGGTGGCCGAGAAGCTGGGCATCCGCTCGGTGTCGGTCACCTTCCAGCAGCTCACCCTGCCCTCGCCGCACCACCCGCCGCTCGCGTACCCGGGCCGGCCGTTTCCGCCGGACGTGACCGACAACCGGGTGCTATGGGATCTGGACGCCCAGAGCATCAACGCGCTGTTCGGTGAGGCGCTGAACACGAACCGGGCGACGATCGGCCTGCCGCCGGTGGACGGCGTCCGCGACTACGTCATCGGCGAACAGCCGTGGCTGGCGACGGATCCGGTCCTCGACCCGTGGCTGGAGCCGGCGGACCTCGGCGTCGTGCAGACCGGCGCGTGGATCCTGCCGGACGAACGCCCCCTCCCGGACGAGCTGTTGGCGTTCCTCGACGCGGGCACCCCGCCGGTCTATGTGGGCTTCGGCAGCATGCCCATGCACACCTCGACGGACGTCGCACGGGTGGCCGTCGAAGCGGTCCGCACGCAGAGCCGCCGCGCGGTCGTCCTCCACGGCTGGGCCGACCTGGCCCCGGTCGACGACCGGGACGACTGCTTCGTCGTCGGCGAGGTCAACCAGCAGGCACTGTTTCGCCGGGTGGCTGCCGTCGTGCATCACGGCGGCGCGGGCACCACGACGACGGCCGCACGGGCCGGCGCCCCTCAGGTCGTGGTGCCCCAGGCGACGGACCAACCGTATTGGGCGAGTCGGGTGGCCGAGCTCGGAATCGGCGCCGCACACGAGGGCCCGGCTCCGACCGTCGAGTCCCTGTCGGCTGCGCTCACGACGGCCCTGGCTCCCGAGACCCGCGCACGGGCAACCGCCGCGGCCGGCACGGTCCGCACCGACGGAGCGGCGGTGGCCGCCAACCTGCTGCTCGACGCGATCAGCCAGGAAAGGACACCAGCGTCCATGTGAAGCACGCGGCTCATCGAGCCCGGGCCCGGAACACCAGAACCTGCAAACACTCGCGACCCGAACGGGCAAGCGCCACGGAGCCGCACATCAGGTGCGGCATCGCTCGTCGTGGACACCAGGTACGTCACGCCGGTCCAGGCAGTGGTCGTCGCGATCAAGGGCGAGGAGGCGGCACTGGAGATCGGCGCCCAGCTGAAGGCGGCCGGTGCGCGCGTCCACGTCGACGACGGCACCGACACGGCGTTCGGCCGGCGCGCGGTCGACTGGAGGCTCAAGGGCGTGCCCGTGCGGATCGATGTGGGCACGATCGAGGGTGCCGCGGAGGCCAGCACCGGTTGGGCGCGCATCCCCAGGGCCACGCTGGGCGAGGACGGCGAAGCGAGGCCGGCCGGGCAGGGAGTGTCCGTACGGTGCCTGATTGCCGCGGACGGCTCGGTCCCGGGAGCGACGACCAGCCGGGCAGCATCGCCGTCGTGTCGCGTGCCTGCTGACCTGCAAGGACCCGGCGCCCGGGGGACGAAGGGTCAGCGACGCGGGTGGGCGTTGAGCCGGGCGGCCTGGCGCGTGAGGTGTTCGCGCTCGGCGAGGTTGGGTGCCTTCTCGGCCGCCTCGACGTACAGCCGTGCCGCCTTCGCCAGGTCCCCGTCGCGCTCGTGGAGGTACGCGGCGACCGCGGCATGGCGGGGCAACGGGTCTCCCCTGCCCGAAGAGCCGCTCGGCGCGGAATCGTCCAGCGCCGCGAGCGCCGCCAGGCCGGCCCGCGGTCCGTCGGCCTCGCCCACGGCCACCGCGCGGTTGAGCCGGACGACCGGGCTGTCGGTCAGGCGCGTGAGCTCGTCGTACCACTCGACGATCTGCACCCAGTCGGTCTCCTCGGCGGTGGGTGCGTCGGCGTGGAGTGCCGCGATGGCGGCCTGTGCCTGGAACTCGCCCAGCCGGTCGCGGGCGAGGGCCGCCTGAAGGATCTCCACGCCCTCGGCGATCATTTTCGTGTCCCACCGGCCGCGGTCCTGCTCGGCGAGCGGCACCAGGCTGCCGTCGGTCGCGGTTCGGGCGGCGCGCCGCGCGTGGTGGAGCAGCATCAGCGCGAGCAGCCCCGCCACCTCGGGGTGGTCGAAGGCGGCCGCGAGCTGCCGGGTGAGCCGGATGGCCTCGGCGGAGAGGTCGACGTCGCCGGAGTAGCCCTCGTTGAAGACCAGGTAGAGGACGCGCAGCACGGTGGCGACGTCGCCGGGCTGGTCGAACCGGACGCCGGACACTGTGCGCTTGGCCCGGCTGATGCGCTGCGCCATGGTCGTCTCGGGCACCAGGTAGGCATGGGCGATCTGGCGTGTGGTCAGCCCGCCGACGGCGCGCAGCGTGAGCGCCACCGCGGACGAGGCCGTCAACGACGGGTGGGCGCACAGGAAGTAGAGCTGGAGGGTGTCGTCCGCCGAGGGCGCGGGGCCGGGCGCCGGTTCCTCGTCGACGCGGTCCTCGCGCCGGCGGCGGGCGGTGTCCGCCCGGGTCGCGTCGAGGAAGCGGCGCCAGGCCACGGTGACCAGCCAGCCCTTCGGATCCCGCACGGGGCCTCCCCCGCTCGAAGAGCCCGGGGAATGGCCGGCCGGCCAGACGCGGACCGCCTCGACCAGCGCGTCCTGCACGGCGTCCTCGGCCGCCGCGAAGTCGGCTCCGCGGCGGACGAGGACGGCGAGCACGCTCGGGGTGAGGCTGCGCAGCAGGGCCTCGTTCATCGATGCGCGCACTCCGTGACGCTGGGCTGCTCGGCCAGGAACGGGCGCAGCTCGAGCCACTCGTGGATGGGCTTCCCACCGGCACCCGGAGCCGCCGACAGCTCCCCGGCCAGCTCCACGGCCCGCTCGTGGCTGTCGACGTCGATCACCATCCAGCCGGCGATGAGGTCCTTGGTCTCGGCGAACGGGCCGTCGGTGACGGGCGGGCGACCCTCGCCGTCGTACCGGACCCATGTCCCCTCGGGGGCGAGCGCCTGGCCGTCGACGAACTCGCCGGTCTTCTCGAGACGGGCGGCGAAGTCGCTCATGTACTGCACGTGGGCCGTGATCTCCTCCGGAGCCCACTTGTCCATGGGCACGTCGTTCACCGCCGCCGGGGCGCCGCGGTAGTGCTTGAGCAGCAGGTACTTGGCCATGGTGTTCTCCTCGGTGCTGGTGCGACCCATTCTGGCCGCGTTCATACCGGGGACGGAGCCGGTCACGGGTTCTCGACATCACGGACCAAGATTTTTTTGCCCTCATCGGACGAGCCCGGGTGAGCGTCTCGCCGTGTCCGGCAACAGGCGCGGCACGGCATCGGGCGTCGCTGGTCACAGGACCGTGCCGTGAGCGTCCCGTCGAAGTACCGGTCCTGGAGGTCCCGTGCCCTTCTGCGGACGCGAGCGATCCCCGAGGGGCTGTCGAACGCGACGCAGCGCGGCCACAGGAAGACGAGGACGGCGAGCTCTTCTCCCACCACGGCGCGTTCCAGAGCGACGCGGTCGCAGGGGCGGCTGTCCAGGTAGGAGCCGATCAGCGCTCGAGGGACCCGCGCTCCCGATGGTGTGGCGCGCACGCGGGACGCTTGGACGTCCGTACGGCCCGAACTCCGGCTCGCCAGGTCGACTTCGCCGACACTCGTTCCAACCGCCCGGCGCCGCTGGGCCTTTGGGGCCGCGGCCGGCCCGCGGCGGGCAAGGCGCCGGAGCGTGGCGGACGACCTGCCGCCGGCACGGACGTGCGCTCCCCTAGCCTCCGCTCGCTGCCCCTGACCAGCGCTTTCGCCATCACTAGGGTATTCCCTACCTCCGGGCGGCAAAGAGGGCAACCCCGCACACGCCCTGCCTAACCTGTGGGCCGTCACCTTGCACGGCCGTTGGGCACCAACCTCACCCGGTCCCCGCCGGGTGAGGCGCTGTGCCTGAACGGGTCCCCGAGCGCCCGCTGTTCCCCGGCACACACCCGCTTGGCCACATGAGCCGGAGCACGACCGCACTTGCCAGGAAAGAGGTCTGCCGATGGCGACGACAGTCAAGCCGGTGAAGCTGGATCTGCACCGGCTCGAAGTGATGGCGGAGTCCGACTACTACAACCCGTACACGGTCTTCGACTGGCCGGACAGCCTGGAGGAGGACCGGCCGTGGATGAGTGAGGACCTGGTCACCCTCGCCGGGACGGAGAAGTGGGACGCGTTGCCACGCGAGCAGCAACTCGCCCTGACCCGCCATGAGGCGGTGAACTTCTTCAGCCTCAACGTGCACGGCATCCGGGAACTGCTCAGCGAAGTCGTGCTCCGCATCCACACCAAGACCTACGCCGATGCCTCGGAGTTCCTCCACCACTTCATCGGCGAGGAGAACGAGCACATGTGGTTCTTCGGCACCTTCTGCCGCCGCTATCTGGGCAAGGTGTACCCGGCGGTCCCGCAAGTGGGCATGAGCCGGCTGGAGGGCGTGGGCGAGGCCGCACACGAACTGCTCGTCTTCGCGCGGATTCTGATCTTCGAGGAGATCGTCGACTACTTCAATGCCCGCATGGCCACGGACCAGGCGCTGCCGCACATCGCACGGGAGATCAACCGCGTACACCACCAGGACGAGAGCCGCCATGTCGCGTTCGGCAGGCGCCTGTTCACGCAGCTCCTGGACCAGGTGCAGGAGGACAGTCCGCAGGACATCCCGGTCCTCGCGCAGTACTTGGAGAAGTACCTGGAGTACAGCGTCCACAGTCTCTACAACCCGGCCGTGTACCGCGACGCCGGGCTGGCCGGGCCCTTGGAGCTGAGGCGTCACCTGCTGGCGCACCCCGCCCGCCACGCCGCGCATGACCGCATCCTGCAGCGCACGCGGAGATTCCTCGCACGCAGCGGCCTCGACACGCAGGGAGCCACGGCATGAGCGATGACAAGA
This sequence comes from Streptomyces sp. TAA486, assembly GCF_000426165.1. NCBI lineage: Bacteria > Bacillati > Actinomycetota > Actinomycetes > Kitasatosporales > Streptomycetaceae > Streptomyces > Streptomyces sp. TAA486. The sequence continues at coordinate 173,034 of NZ_AUEV01000002.1, forward strand.
TCGCCAAGATCCTCGCCTTCATCCAGGAGCGCAACCCGGAAGCGGGTGAACTGGGCCTGGACGACGACCTGATCGACCGCCGGGCGGTCGACTCGCTGGCCTTCGTCGAGTTCCTCTACCTGCTGGAGGAGCTGAGCGGCGAGGCCATCGATCCCGAGGAGCTCGACCTCGAGGACTTCCGCACGCTCCGGGCCATCGACAAGCGGTTCCTCTCGGGAGCGGGGCACTGATGGGCACCGGCACCGGCACGGGCACGGGCACGGGCACGGTGAACGACGGGCTGGACGTGCTCGGCGCGGACGAGCTGCGCCTGCTGCGCGTCCTGGACGACCTGTTCACGGCGTGGGCGGAACAACTCGGCGCCGAGGAGCGCCGCTACCCGTTCCTGCTGAAGCCGCGCGAACTCGAAGACGTCGACTACTACGAGAACTTCCCGCACCTGGGACTGGCCGCTGCGACGGCCGATCCCAAACTGCTCAGCGACCTGCGGGCCGTCCGCGAGGCCCCACTCGGCGAACTGCCGACCGAGGTCCTCCACGACGCGGCTCTCGCGCTGCCGACAGCCGCCTGCTATTCGGTCTACTTCCATCTGCGCGGGCAGACCCTGACCTCGCAGGAGAACCGGGTCACCACACGCGCGACCTGCTTCCGCAACGAGACGCAGTACGAGGGGCTGCGGCGGCTGCTGGGATTCTCCATGCGCGAGATCGTCTTCATTGGCCACCCTGACGGCGCCACAGAACACCTGGAGCGGACCAAGGAGTTGGTGCTGGGTCTCGCGAGCGCACTCGGACTGGCGGTGGACACCCGGGGCGCCACCGACCCGTTCTTCGACAGCCGCAGTTCGCGCGCCACCATGCAGCGGCTGTTCCCGGTGAAGGAGGAGTTCGTCGTCGACGGTCTGGCCGTCGGCTCGGTGAACTACCACCGCAATTTCTTCGGGGAGCGCTGCGCCATCGCCCTCCCGGACGGCACGCCTGCGTCCACCAGTTGCTGCGCCTTCGGTCTGGAGCGATGGGTGCACATCCTCTGCACCCGCTTCGGCGGCGCCCGTGACGCCGCCGAAGCCGTGCTCGCAGCAGCGTGAACACGTGAACTCCCCCTTCCGCCCGCCGACTTCCCACCGAAGGTGAATCCGATGACTGACATGACCGTCGACGACGTGCTCGAGACCGGCACCGTCCAGGTGTCCGACGACATCCGGCTCAGCTACGAGAGACGCGGATCCGGCACGGACATCGTGCTGCTCAACAACTTCTTCGTGGACCGCAAGTCCTGGCGGGCCTACACCGGGGACCTCGCCGCGGCGGCCCGCCTCACCGCCTACGACCTGCGGGGCCAGGGCGAATCGACCCCGCTGGCCGACGAACCGGTGTGGGAGGAGCACATCAGCGACCTCAAGGCGCTCTTCGACGGCCTGGGCATCGAGAAGGCGTTCCTGGTGGGCACGTCCTTCTCGACGCTGCTCTGCCGGGACTTTGCGATCGCCCACCCGGATCGCGTGCACGGGCTGGTGCTTGCCAGTCCGGCGCTGAGCCCGTACGGGCCGCAGCGGCTGCGCCGGCTCACCAAGTCCTGGCTGCACACGCTGGACACCTCGGGCCTGGCCGTCCTGCACGACCAGGTCTACCCGCTGGTCTGCAGCGACCGTGCCGTGGAGGAGGTGGGCACCGCCGGGTTCCTGGGCTACAAGCAGAACTTCCTCGGCATCCACACGGTCGAGTCGCTGCGGGCCGGGCTGCTGGCCTCGACGAAGGCGCCTCTCGACCCGCAGACCCTCACCCAGGTGCGGCAGCCGACACTGCTGTTCGTCGGCGGCGACGACTTCTCGCTGAGCCTCGACGCCACGGAACGGCTGACCAAGCTGCTGCCGGACGCCACCGCGGTCATCGTGCCGCACGGCGGGCACGCGGCCTTCGTCGAGGAGGCCGAGTGGTTCAACCGGGAAGTGCTGGCCTTCGTCCGGCGAGTGGCCGGAACGGATGAGTGAACCTGTTCCGCCCCGGAACGTCTCCACTTGGGCGGGACACGGTGAACGCCGGTCCTGCCGGTCCGCAGCTCTGCGATGAGCTGCTGCTGTCCGGCCCCGTCGGCGCCCTGCGCGTCGTGGTGGAGACCGCTCCGGTCGAGCTGCCCCGTACCGTCGCCGAGCAGCACCGGGCCGGCCGCCGGGCTGCCGCCGCGGCGCTGCGGCGGGCCCGAAGCAGGGTGAGGACCGTGGGCCGGCGGCGCGACGGTGCACCCGAGTTCCCACCGGGCTTCGCCGGCTCCCTCACACACACCGACGACCTCGCCGTGGCAGCGGTGGCAGCAGGCGCACGCGGAGTCGGCGTCGATGTGGAACCGCGCCTCCCCGAACGGCGGTTGAGCCGGTTCCTGCTGAACGACGCGGAGCGTGCCCTGCTGTGGCAGGACGGCGACCGGGCCGGGCTGCGGAAGCTCTTCGCCGCGAAGGAGGCCGCTTTCAAGGCGCTGTCCGACTGCCGCGGCGCGCACGGCGGTCTCTTCTGGCGGGTCCGGCTCGGCCTGTTCGGGGATCAGCTGTGGGCGCGTGCGGGTGACCAGTACGCGCTGGTCCGGGCAGCCGCCGCACCGGACTGCGCCTTCGCCCTGGCAGTCCGTCTCGATGGGCCTCCCCCGGTTGCCAACTCGCCCCGCAAGAAGCGGACTTGGTGTTCGGCGACGCGGAGAGGACCACAGCCGCCGCATCCCCTGTGAGTGGAGAGATCCGCGAGTCATCCGAGTCACCCCCGAGAAGGGACCACCGGACACATGCAAGCCGTTTCCTACACCGCCCAGTGGATGGCCGCCGCCCGCGCGCGGGAAACCGAGCGCGACGACGCGCTGTTCACCGACCCCCTGGCCGAGGCGCTCGCCGAACCCAGGGGCTCCGAGATGATCGAACGCTACGCGGGCGGCGGACTGTTGCCGTTCATCTCCATCCGCACCCGCTTCCTGGACGACGCGATCGGCGACCTGCTGGCGGACGGCTCCATACGGCAGGTGGTACTGATCGCCGCCGGGATGGACACCCGGGCGTTCCGGCTCGAATGGCCCGACGGCACCGACCTGTACGAGGTCGACCACGGCCCGCTCATCGAGGAGAAGCGGCGCCGTCTGGAGGCGCTCGGAGCGAGGCCCGCCGTGCGACGGCACGAGCTGTCCGCCGATCTCACCCAGGAGTGGCTACCCGAGTTGGAGAAGGCCGGGTTCGATCCGTCGCGGCCCACGCTCTGGATCGCCGAGGCACTCACGTTCTTCCTGGCCGAGGAGCAGGCGGCCGGGCTGCTCCGACTGCTGGCCTCCCTCTCCGCTCCCGGCAGCCACATCGCGCTCGACATCCTCGGCAGGGGACTGCTGCGCAACCCCTTCTCCAGGACCTTCCTGGACCGCCTGGCGGCCGACGGCACTCCGTGGGTCTTCGGCACGGACGAGCCCGAGGAATTCCTCGCAGCCAACGGCTGGGACGTCGTGTCCCTCAGGGAGCCGGGACAGCCGGGCGCCGGTGAGGGGCGCTGGCCCTACCAGGTCCAGCCCCGCGACCGCCGGCACGCCAACCGCCTGTGGCTCATCCGCGCCCGCCTGGCGGCGGAGTGACGCGTTCGCGGGCCCCGGGTCAGATCCACTGCCGGCGAGTGGCCTGGACTCCTGCCTCGAACCGGCTGGAGGCTCCGAGCCGTTTCATCAGCTCGCTCACCATCCGCCGCTCCGTGCGGACCCCGATGCCCAGGGCGCGCGCCGCGGCCTCGTCCGTGAGGCCCGTGCCCAGGAGCTGGAGCAGTTTCCGCTCCTGGGGAGTGAGTTGGCAGGACGGAGCGTCGCTCACGTCGACGAGCCGGCTCGTGGACGAGGCGTGTTCCCAGTACGCCTCGAAGAGCGCGCGCATGGCGAGCACCACGGGCTGCCCGGAGAAGAGCAATGCCGAGGTCCCGCTCTGCCCGGGCAGGCCGGCGACCATCGCGGCACTCGTGTCGATGACGAGCAGTTGCAGCGGCAGGGTCGGAGAGGTCCGGACGTCGCCGTTGTTCTCCATCATCCACTGGGCGTGCGTCCGGCCCACACGGTCGTTGGCGATGCTGTCGAGATAGATCGAGCGGAACTTCACGCCCCGGGCCAGCGCCTGCTCGATCAGGGACCGTCCGGTCTGGATCGCGCCCACCCCCGGTCCGCTGCCGGGATGGAAGGCGAGGAACTCGGTCGTGCAGGACTCGGCGAGGGCCTCCAGCCGGATCCGTATCTCGTCGAGGTGGTGCAACTCCTCGACGCGGTCGCCGGCTTCGGACTGGCGGGAGGCGGTGTATTCGGCGTCCAGTGACGCGAGTGCTGCCCGTTCCTGCTCGATGCGCTGCTGACGCCACGTCAACTCGTCCTGCTCACGCCGCAGAAGCATCTTCAGGCCGATCCGGGGGTTCACCGCGCGCAGTGTTCCGGGCGCGTCCCGGGAAGGAGCCAGGAGGGAGAGGTCGGCCAGACGCCGGAGCACTGCCTCCACCTCGTCGGTCTCCAACTCCAGCAGCTCGCTGAGCGTCACCGAGTCCTGCTCCTTGTGGAAGAGGATCGCCCGGTACACCTCGAGGGCCTGCTGGTCGAGCAACGCACCCCTGTCCAATTGCCCCCCTGAGAACCCGTGTCACATGCCGCCGCAGGCCGGTGCCCACACACCCGGTGCCTCCGGCAACGATCTGTTCCGACCGGCCGAAAATCCCCCCGACGCTACCCAGCCGGAGGACCCGGTATCCGCCGCGCCGGTGCGCGGGCCGCACCTGCTGCGCCGCGGGCCCCGTCGCCGGTCACGGCGAGATTGGACCACATGCAGGGCTCCGGCCGGGCGGCCTTCACGATAGTGGACCGCCCGGCGGCGCGGTCCCGCACGGAGTCGGTGCGCGGAACTGCCGCCGCAGAGCGACGAACGGGACGCCTCGGAGCCACATTTCAGGACGGGAACATAGCGGGATCTTCCGTACGGATCGCCTTGTGCAGCTTGCTGCCCGGCAGCTTGTTGCCTGCGGCAGCGTGACCCCAGGAGTGCCCTCCCTTGGGAACATGTCCCCGGTCCGGCCGCGCAGACGTGCTCGGCTCCTGCGCCTGCCGGACGCAGTCCCCCGCTGTGGTACGCGCTCGCATGGGCGCCCGGCCACACGTGGCGCAGTGGTCGCACGTCCGTATGCATTCCGAGAAAGGTCTGCGTTGTGAGATCGCAAGGGCACACCGAACCCCGCTCCGTCCCGCGTTCCCGGTCAGCCGCGGGCCGGCGGGCCCATCTGGCCAGCCTGGACGCCTCGTTGACCGTGATCGCGGCGGACGCCGGATTTCTGCGGCAGTTCGGCGGCACGGCGTCCGAGATCTGCGGCCGGAGCATCTGCGACCTGCTGCGCCTCAGCGCCTCAGCCGCACTCGAAGAGCACTTCAACCGGCTGCTCGACGGCCGCAGTTCGCGCTTCACCGAGCGTGTGGTCGGCGTGTGCGGTCCGCACGCCGGCTTCTCCGCCGGGCTGACGGGCATCGCCGTACACACGGAGGCCACGTCCGTGGCCTGTGCTGTCCTCCTGCGGCCGGACGGCGGTTCGCCGCTCCCCCACACAGAGGACGTCCCCCGCCAGGGCCGGGAGGAGCTGCTGCCGCTGGGTGCCCGGATACTCGAAGGCGTCGCGGGCGGCGCCTCCACCGAGCAGCTCGCGTCCCGTCTCTACCTCAGCAGGCAGGGCGTGGAATACCACGTGGGGCAGATGCTCCGTCAGCTCGAAGTGCCCAACCGTGCCGCCCTCGTGGCCCGCGCCCACTCCAAGGGCATGTTCGCGCCGGGTGTCTGGCCTCCGCGGATTCTTCCGGGGTCCGTCAGGGAGTTCCGCCGGCGCGTACCGGCCACTGCCGCGCAGAGCCCCTTCTGTCCGTAGCGGACCCGGGAATGCGCCAGGTCCCCAACCTGGCGCCCCTGCCCCGTCCCATTGACGTGGACCTCGGCGACCGAAGGCTCAGCGGTCACCGCGCGGGCCCGAGACGAATGTGCCGGTGCTCGGCCGTGAATGCCCGGCCGTGCGGCAGTTCTTGTCCGGCGTTCCACCGTGCACTCCGGTGCCTGAGTCGCGCGCCTGCCCCGGACGGGAGTCCGGTCGGGCGAACCTTCGAGGGAGAAGAACACATGAGCACGCAGACGTTGGATCTCGGCAGAACCAGCGCGGCGGAGACGAGAGAGTCCGTCGCGAATTTCCTGGAGAAGTTCCTCACCGAGAAGAAGGAGAAAGCCGTACTGCCGCAGGCGGAACGACTGCCGGAGATCCTGGCGGAGTTCCTCACGGGAGGAAAGCTCATCCGCCCCCTGCTGACGGTGACCGGATGGGTGGCGGCGGGAGGGGAGAGGGACAGCGAACAGGTCGTGCAGGTCGCCGCGTCGCTGGAGATGTTCCACGCGTTCGCCCTGATCCATGACGACATCATGGATCACAGTGAACTCCGCAGAGGCCGCCCCACCGCTCACCGGCAGCTCTCCGGCGATCAACAGGGCTCCGGTGCCAGGCACTTCGGAGTCGGCGCGGCCATTTTGCTGGGCGATCTCGCTTTCACGTGGTCGGACGAGATCCTGCACCGGGCAGACCTCACTCCGGTTCAGTTCGCATCGGTTTTCCCGGTCATCAGCGAAATGCGGAGCGAGGTGATGCTGGGGCAGTACCTCGACCTGCGGGGCACCGGTAAACCCACGGACGACGTGGAGTCGACGCTGACGGTCAGCCGCTACAAGACCGCCAAGTACACGGTGGAGCGGCCCCTGCACGTAGGAGCCGCGCTTGCGGGCGCGGGGCTCGGGACCATGGACGCCTTCACCGCGTACGCCATTCCGCTGGGTGAGGCATTCCAGCTCCGCGACGATCTGCTCGGTGTCTACGGCGACGCCCGGACAACCGGGAAGTCCCATCTCGACGACCTTCGCGTGGGCAAGAACACCACACTCGTCGCACTCGCCCTCCGTGCGGCCCGCCCCGAACAGGCCGCCCTGCTGCACGAGTTGATCGGAAATCCCTCCCTGGACGAAGGGGGTGCCGAACAGGTGCGGAAGATCTTCGCCGAAACAGGCGCCAAAGACACCGTGGAAGAAATGATCGAGGACCGCTACCGGGAGTCCGTCGAAGCGCTGGATGGTGCGCCGTTCGCCGCTGAGGCGGTTCACGCCCTCCAGGATCTCGCCCGCAATGCCACCAGGAGGACGTCATGACCCCTGACACCGTCACCCGCCGCCCCGCACCGCTCGCGGACGGCGTTTCCCCAGGCACCGGAATGGCGCGGCACCTGCCCGGATGTACGGACAGATTCGCCTCGCTGTTCTCGCAACACGTTGCGCATGAGGCACAGAAGGTGCCGATGTCGGACGCAGAACTGCGCGAGGTCATGGACACCTGCAACCGTGCGGTGGCGCCGCTGGGCAAGGCCGTCTCCGACAAGCGCTGGATCTCGTACATGGACGTGGTCCGGTGGTCCCAATCCGCCCGCCACATCAAGGACATGGAAGCGTTCAAGGCCGTTTGCGTCCTGAACTGCGTCACCTTCGTATGGGACGACATGGATCCCGCACTGCACCAGTTCGATCTCTTTCTGCCCCAGGTGGGCGCGGTGTGCGAACGCTACTACGCACCGCAGGACGCGGCTTTCGCCTATGAGGGGGCGCGCGCGTTCATCACCAGCGACCACATGTTCCGCGATTCGCCCATCAAGAAGACGCTCTGCAGCACCTCCCCCGAGCAGTACTTCCGGTTCCGGGTCACCGACGTCGGCGTGGACTTCTGGATGAAGATGTCCTACCCGGTCTACCGGCACCCGGAGTTCACCGAGCACGCCAAGACGGGGCTCGCCGCACGCATGACCACACGCGGACTGGCGATCGTCAACGACTTCTACTCCTACGAACGCGAGAACGCGCTCGGCCAGATCACCAACTGCTTCGAACTGTGCGACGTGGACGACGACAAGGACTTCGAGCGCTTCTTCGAGGCGCGGCTGAAGGACATGACGGAGGACATCGAATGCGTCAAAGCCTTCGATGACACCACCGCGGACATCCTGCTGGACCTTCTCCGCGGCAACTTCGTGTGGACGACACGTGATCAGCGCTACAAGTCGGCCGTGAACGACGTCAACTCGTTCATCCGATAGGAGCCGATCCGATGCCGAACACGATCTCTCCCCCGGCGGACCGCACCTGGCGGACCGGCAAGGCCCCCGGCGCCCTCCCTCTGCTGGGGCACGTCCTTCCGCTCTGGCGCGACCCGCTGGGCTTCCTGGCCTCACTGCCCGCCCACGGCGACGTCGTCGAGGTCCGCATCGGTCCCGGCCGCGCCTACCTCGTCAACCATCCCGAACTGGTCAGGCACGTACTGCTCCACCCGCGGGTCTTCGACAAGGGCGGGATCTTCGACAAGGCACGGCAACTGCTGGGCAACAGCCTGTCCGTCTCCCGCGGTGAGGAGCACCGGTACCAGCGCCGGCTCGTCCAGCCCGCCTTCCGCCCGGAGAAGATCGCCGAGTACACGCGTGCCGTCGCCGACGACACGAACTCGGCGATCGCCGAGTGGAGTCCGGGCGAGGTACGGAACATCAGCGACGAGATGCACGCACTGCTGATGCGCGTGGCCGCACGGACCCTGTTCTCCACGGGGCTGGACGACGCCACGATCGAAGAAGCCCGGCACTGCCTGCGAACCGTTTCCCTGGGGATATACAAACGGGCCATGGCGCCGCTGGGGGTCATGGAGAAGCTGCCCACTCCCGCGAATCGCGCCTACGACCACGCCAACACCAGGCTGCGGGAAATCGTCGCGACGATGATCGACACCCAGCGGCGTTCCCCCTCCGACCGGCAGGATCTGGTGTCGGCGCTTCTGCGCGCCGAGCATCCCGTGACCGGGGTCAGGCTCACGGACCGCGAACTGCTGGACCAGGTCGTCACGTTCCTGATCGCCGGCAGCGAGACCACGGCCTCGACGCTCGCCTTCGTCTTCCACCTGATGGGGGCCTTCCCCGAGGTCGAGAAGCGGGTGCACGCAGAGATCGACGAGGCCGTCGGAGACCGGGCTCCCGCCTACGAGGACCTGCCCTCACTCCCCTGCACACGCAACGTCATCACCGAGGCGCTGCGCCTCTATCCGCCGTCCTGGATGGCGATGAGAGTGGCCGTCGAGGACGTCGAGCTCGGCGGCCTGCAGGTCCGGTCGGGCGCCATGGTCCTCTACAGCGCCTATGCCATGCACCGCAATCCGGAGCTGTTCCCCTCCCCGGAGGCGTTCGACCCCGGGCGCTGGCAGGCGGACCGGGCCGCGCAGGTGCCCCGCGGCGCCCTGCTGCCGTTCGGCGCCGGCACCCACAAGTGCATCGGCGACGTGCTGGCGCTCACCGAGACAACGCTCATCGTCGCGGCCATAGCGGCGAGTTGGAGGCTGCGCCCGGTGCCCGGAACACGGCTGCGCCCGGAACCGAGGGCGACGCTCGAGGCCGGACCCCTGCCCATGGTGTGCGAACGGCGTTGACCCACCCGCACGCTCTCGCCCCCTACAAATGCCCCACCTCACGTCCCACCGGCTTGATCCCCGTCACCGCCGTATCCGAGGAGAGCTCCCGTGACCCTGTCCCTGCACGACTGCGAAGCCGTCGCCATCGACCCCTCCGGGGCCGACATCCCGGCGGAGGCGGCCCGGCTGCGGGCGCTCGGCGACCTGGTGCCCGTCGAACTGCCCGGCGGGATACGGGTGTGGGCACCGACCCGCCACCACATCCTCAAGTCCTTTCTGACCGACCCGAACGTCAGCAAGGACCCCCGCTTGCACTGGGACGCCTGGCGCAGCGGCTCGCTGCACGAGAACCCCGAGGCCCACTGGATCTACAACTGGGTCGGTGTGGAGAACATGCTGACCGCCTACGGTGACGACCATTCGCGGCTCCGCAAGCTCATCGCACCAGCCTTCACCGCTCGCCGCACCGAAGCCCTGCGGCCAGCCGTCGAGACGATCACCGCCGACCTGCTCGACGCGCTGCGCGCCACACCACCCGGCGAGACGGTGGACCTGCGTGCCCACTACGCCCTGCCCCTTCCGATGCGCGTGATCTGCGATCTCTTCGGCCTCGTCGACGGCGAACGCGCGCAGGTGGCCGCGTTCGTCGAGGTCATGATGGACACCACCACCGCTCCGGAGATCGCCGGGAAGATGCTCGCCAACGCCCGCGAAGCCCTCACCCAGCTGATCGACCGCAAGCGCGCCGAACCCGGCGAAGACCTCACCTCGGCCCTCATCGCCGCCCACGACGGCCAGGACCGTCTGAGCGAGACCGAACTCGTCGACACCCTCATCCTCCTTCTGGCGGCGGGCCACGAGACAACGGTCAACCTGATCGGCAACGCCGTCGTCGCTCTGCTGCGCAGTCCCGATCAGCTCGCGGCCCTGCGCGCCGGTGACGTGCCCTGGAACAACGCCGTGGAGGAGACCCTGCGCTGGGCGCCGTCCATCGCGAATCTGCCCCTGCGGTTCGCGGTGAGCGACATCAGCGTCGGCAGCGTCACCATCCGAGCCGGCGAAGCGATCCTGGCCACCTTCGGCGCCGCCGGCTGGGACCCGGAGTTCCACGGCGCGGACGCCCACCGCTTCGACGTCCGCCGCGCGCCCTCCGAGCATCTGGCGTTCGGGCACGGGGCACATCGCTGCGTCGGTGCTCCACTGGCCCGCGCCGAGGCGAACATCGCGCTTCCGGCCCTCTTCGACGCCTTCCCCGCCATGCGCCTGGCGGAGGAGGAGTTCGAAGCGGTGCCGTCGTTCGTCGCGCACGGCCACCGCACCCTGAAGGTGTTCCTGCGTCCGTAGTACCGCGGGCCCGGCGGGGACGGACGGCGACCGCTACTGCGGCGCCGTCCGCCGCGCGCGGGGGCCCAGACGCGCTTCAGCACGCACTATCCGGTGGGCTGCGAACGGCCCACGCGGCACGGCCAGTTGAGGGTCCGTCCTCGGCACGGCCGGAGGCGGCCCGACCGCCCGGCGCGGATGAGAAGGCGAAGCCCGGGAAGCGTGGGCGAGTACCGGCGGGCGCAGGGTCTTCCGCCCCGTTGCCCGGCGTGATTTCCTGTGGCCCCCCACGCGCCTCACCAGGGCCTCCCCCGGCCATGCCGTCCCCCAGTGCGCGCCGCATGACAGCGCACGCATCGCTCCCGTCGGAGATCGCGTGACTTCTGACCCCGCTCCCGCCGAACCCGTCCCCCCGACGCCGCAGCCCGAGCCTGCCGCCCGTCCCCGCTCCAGAGCCCTTGTCGTCGCCCTGTGCTGCGCGACGATCATCATCGACGGCTACGACCTGATCGTGTACGGCACCGTCGTGCCCAGCCTTCTGGACGGCTCGGCCGAATGGAAACTCTCCGAGGCCGAGACGGGACTCATCGGTGCCTACGCGCTCGTCGGCATGCTCTTCGGCGCCATGATGACGGGCACCGTCACCGACCTCGTCGGCCGCCGGCGCATCATGCTGGGCTGCATCGCCTGGTTCACGGCGGCCATGGGGGTCGCGGCGATCGCTCCGACGCCGGGCTTCTTCGGGTTCGCGCGGTTCCTCGCCGGTCTCGGGCTCGGCGGCGTCGTGCCCACCGCCATCGCACTGACCATCGAGTACGCGCACCCGAGGCACCGCAGCCGCACCAACGGCCTGATGTTCTCGGGCTATTCCGTCGGCGGCATCCTGGCCGCGCTCACGGCGATCGCCGTGATCCCGCAGCTGGGCTGGCGCGCGATGTTCTGGGTCGGCGTCGTGCTGGGCGTCGCACTCCTCCCGGTCGCATGGCGGCTGCTGCCCGAGTCGGCCAGCTTCCTGCTGGCACGGGGCCGCAGGGAAGAGGCCGAGACGCTGGCCCGCCGATACCGTCTGGCCCTGGAGGAGCCGCCCGCCGCCGGGGACGGCGCGCCTCGCGGCCTGTCCACGCTGAAGGCGCTGTTCGTTCCCCGCTACGTGGCCGGAACGCTGCTGTTCTGGCTCGGCACCGGCGTGGGGCTGCTGCTGGTGTACGGACTCAACACATGGCTCGCGCAGATCATGCGGGAGGCCGGCTATCCGCTGGGATCGGCGCTGGCCTTCCTGCTCGTGCTCAACCTCGGTGCCATCATCGGTACACCGCTGTTCGGCGCACTCGCCGACCGCGTCGGCTCCAAGCCCGTCACGCTGGGCATGTTCCTCACCGCCGCGCTGTGCATCTTCCTGCTGAGCTTCGAGCTGCCGAGCTTCCTGCTGTTCGTGCTGGTAGGCATCGCGGGTGCCTGCACGATCGGAACGACGATCCTGGTGAACGCCTACACGGCGAATTTCTATCCGGCCCACATGCGGGCCACCGGTCTCGGCTGGGCACTCGGTGTGGGGCGGCTGGGCGCCATCCTCGGTCCGATCTACGGTGCCTTCATCCTCGCCTCGGGGTGGGGACTCGACGCGAATTTCTACGCGTTCGCGGCTCCCGCCGTGCTGGGAGCGGTCTCCATGCTGCTGATACCCGCGCTGCGCAAGTAGCGCCCGGCGTCTCGATGGGGGGCACCACCGGGACGTGCGGGCATCACGGAGACAGGCATTACGGAGAGAGGGGAGATGCGCCGGTGATCGTCGCGGAAGCCGTCGGCCGTACACTCGTCCGGCTCGGCGCCGACAGTACGTTCGGGGTGGTCGGCAGCGGGAACTTCCACGTCACCGACGCCATGGTCGCCGCGGGCGCCCGGTATGTCGCGGCGCGGCACGAGAACGGCGCGGCGGTCATGGCCGACGCCTACGCCAGGGTCTCCGGCAAGCTCGGTGTCGTCACCGTGCATCAGGGCTGCGGCCTGACCAACGCGCTGACCGGCATCACCGAAGCGGCCAAGAGCCGCACCCCGCTCGTCGTTCTGGCCGCCGACACTCCGGCGGCCGATCTGCGCTCCAACTTCCGTGTCGACCAGGATGCGTTGGCACACGCCGTGGGCGCGCGGGCGGAGCGGGTGCACAGCCCGGACACCGCTGTCGCCGACACGGTGCGGGCCTTCCGGCTGGCGGTCTCGGGCCGGCGCACCGTCGTGCTGAACCTCCCCATCGACGTGCAGAGCCGGCAGGTTCCCGAACCGCTGCCGGAACCCGAACCGGCCCGGCTGCACCAGCCGGCACCCGCGCCGGAGGCGGTGGCCGCACTCGCCCGATTGCTGGGGCAGTCGCGCCGTCCCGTATTCATCGCCGGACGCGGTGCGCTCCCCGGGCCCACGGTGGAGGAAAGGCCCGCGGTGGACGCGCTGCGTGAACTCGGCGCCGCCACTGGTGCGTTGCTCGCGACCTCGGCCGTCGCGCGCGGCCTGTTCCACGGCGACCCGTGGTCCCTCGATGTCTCGGGCGGCTTCTCGTCGCCGCTGGCGGCCGAGCTGATCTCGGAAGCCGACCTCGTCGTCGGCTGGGGGTGTGCCCTCAACAAGTGGACTACGCGCCACGGTTCGCTGATCGCGGCCGACGCGTCCTTGGTGCAGGTGGACATCGACGCCGAGGCGATCGGGGCACACCGTCCCGTCGACCTCGGCATCGTGGGTGACGCGGCGGCGACCGCCTCGGCGGTGACGGCGTTGCTGGCCGGCGACGGACGCCCGTCCACCGAGGACCCGCCGCAGGAAGGCCGACGGGGCTACCGCTCCCCCGAGCTGGGAGCACGCATCGGGCGCGAACTCGCCTGGAACACCGTGCCGTACACGGACGATTCGACCGACGGGAACATCGATCCACGCACGCTGTCCATCCGACTCGACGAACTGCTGCCGCGCGAGCGCGTACTCGCCGTCGATTCGGGCAACTTCATGGGCTACCCGGCCATGTTCCTGTCCGTGCCGGACGAGCGGGGCTTCTGCTTCACGCAGGCGTTCCAGTCGATCGGTCTCGGCCTGGCCACCGCGATCGGAGCCTCCCTCGCCCGGCCGGACCGCCTTCCGGTGGCCGCGCTCGGCGACGGCGGTGCGCTCATGGGCGTCTCGGAGCTGGAGACGGTGGTCAGGCTGGGTCTGCCGATGGCGGTCGTCGTCTACAACGACCGCGCCTACGGCGCCGAGGTGCACCACTTCGCCGGCGACGGTGTCGACCTGAGCACCGTGACCTTCCCCGACACCGACATCGCCGCGCTCGCCCGCGGCCTCGGCTACACCGCCGTCACGGTGCGCGGCGAAGGCGACCTCGAGTCCGTCGCCGCATGGGTGGACGGACCGCGCAGCACGCCGCTTCTGGTCGACGCCAAGATCACATCGGCGGAGGGCTCGTGGTGGCTGAAGGAGGCGTTCCGCGGGCACTGACCGGGCGCCGACGGCCGCGCCCGGCACCTTGCCCGAAACCGAATCCGCACGCGGGCCGTCGTCGGCGACCGGGCCCGCGGGGCCCTGCGGTCCCACACCGGACGTGGCTCCTCTGCGCGCCATGATGCACTGGCAACACACACGATGATGTGTGGCCGCTGTGACCGGCGACGACCAATGGGGGGCCTGTGCGGGAATATCTACTGACGCTGTGCGTCACGGCTGCGGTCACCTACCTGCTCACCGCCCCGGTGCGTAAGTTCGCCATCCTCGTCGGGGCCATGCCGCAGATCCGAGCGCGTGACGTACATCGTGAACCCACTCCGCGACTGGGCGGGATCGCGATGTTCGGAGGGCTGTGCGCGGGCCTCCTCGTAGCCGGCCAATTGACCAACATCCACGAGGTCTTCGAGACAACGAGCGAGCCCATCGCACTCCTCTCCGGCGCTTCCGTGGTCGGGCTGCTCGGTGCGCTCGATGACAAATGGGGCCTCAGCGCGCTTCTCAAGCTCGGCGGTCAGGTGATCGCCGCTGGCGTGATGGTCCTGCAAGGGCTGACGGTCCTGTGGCTGCCGATTCCCGGGGTCGGCCCCGTCCCGCTGTCGGAGGAACAGGGGATGTTCGTCACGGTGACGGCGGTCGTCGTCACGATCAACGCCGTGAACTTCGTGGACGGCCTGGACGGACTCGCCTCCGGCATCGTGTGCATCGCCGCAATGGCCTTCTTCATGCACGCCTACCGCATGTGGTACGGCTACGGCATCGAAGGGGCCGCTCCCGCAACGCTGTTCGCCGCGGTGCTGATCGGCATGTGCCTGGGATTCCTGCCGCACAACATCCACCCGGCACGGATATTCATGGGTGACTCAGGGTCGATGCTCATCGGGCTGGTGATCGCCGCCAGCGCGGTGTCGGTGACCGGCCAGGTGGACTCGGACCTCCTCGTCGAAAGGGCGGGCAGCTCCCGCGAGGCCACGCACGCAATGATGCCGGTCTACGTTCCGCTGCTGTTGCCGCTGACCGTCATCGCCCTCCCGGTCGCGGATCTGCTCCTGGCGATCGTGCGCCGCGTGTGGAAGGGGAAGTCGCCCTTCGCCGCCGACCGCGGCCACCTGCACCACCGCCTGCTGGACATCGGACACTCGCACCGCCGCGCCGTCTTCATCCTCTACTTCTGGTCCGCGCTGATCGCGTTCGGAACGATCGCGCTCTCCGTGCACGACGGAAGCGGGTGGGTCGTGGCCGGCGTCGTCCTCTTCGGCTTGGTGGGCCTCGTCCTGTTGCTGCTGCCCCGACTGGCTCCACGCCGGGCGCAGCGCCCGGGGACGTCCGGGAGCACTCCCGCAACGCAGGACGCGCACGACCCCGGACTCCGCCAGCTCAGCGGAACGGCCGAGAGCGGACCGCACCAGCCGTGACCTGAGGCTTACGCAGGTCGGCACCGGATGATCTCTGGCTGACATCCGCCCTTGTGCACGAGCTCAGGCCCGATGAAAGATGATCAGCGATGCCCATCAAGACGCTGCAGATTCCGACCGACGACGGGCAGGCCGACGCTTTCGCCGCCTTCCCCGACCGCGGCGAGCGGCACCCGGGGGTCCTGCTGTACGCGGACGCCTTCGGCGTGCGGCCCGTGCTGGAGGAGATGGCCCGCGAACTCGCCGAGCACGGCTACTACGTGCTCGTCCCCCACCTCTACTACCGGCACGGCCCGGCTCCGGTGATCGAACTTCCCGAGCACATCGGAGAAGAGGTCCGGCCCGCGGACATCGCCCGGCTGATGCCGCTGGTCGAGGCGCACACCACCGAACGTGTCCTCCGCGACGCCGACGCCTACCTGGGGTTCCTGACCGCCCAGGACGAGGTCGAGGCGGGACCGGTCGCCGTGATCGGCTACTGCATGGGCGCCGCGTCGGCGATGCGCACCGCGGCTGCCCACCCCGGCCAGGTGGCCGCCGTCGCCGGATTCCACCCCGGGTTCCTGGTCACCGAGGCGCCCGACAGCCCGCACCGCTCCGTCCCCGAGCTCACGGCCGAAGTCCATCTCGGCCTCGCCGAGAACGACATGTCGCCAGAGACCCTCAGCGAGTTCGAGCAGGCCCTGGATGCCGCGGGTGTGGGGTACACGTGCGAGATCTACCCCGGCACCATCCACGGCTTCACCATGTCCGACACCGACGCGTTCAACGCCTCGGCGCTGCAGCGCCATTGGGACCGTCTGCTTCCCCTCCTCGTCCGCACCCTTGGCACGGCTGAGGTTCGCGGTCCTCATCGTTCAACTCCCGTGGGGGAACGTCCCGTTCGGCGATGTGCGGTTCTCCCCGCCGCTGCCCGCCGGGCCGGGATGCGTCAGTCCACGCGGCAGTCGTCCAGGTCCACGCGGGTCATCGCCTCGGGATAGCGGCGGGCGAAGTCGACGTATACGTCCACCCCGTGGTCGATCCGGCCCTTGAGCCGGTCGTCCGGCAGGGGCTTCACCCGGCCCGGGACCCCCAGCACCATCGAGCGTTCGGGCACGTCGAGCCCTTCGGGTACGAGTGCCGCGGCGGCGACGACCGAACCGCTGCCGACGACGGCCCTGTTGAGCACCGCCGACATGGACGCGATCAGGCAGCGGTCCGCGACCGTGCAGCCCTCCAGGTGGGCGTTGTGCCCGACGACGCACTCGTCCCCGACGATCGTGGGCCACTCCCTCGTCGTGTGGATGATGGTGCCGTCCTGGATCGACGTCCGTGCGCCGACCTCGATCCGGCCGTGGTCGCCCCGCAGGACGGCGCCAGGCCACACCGACGACTCGGGGCCCACGGTGACGTGTCCGATCAGCACCGCGTCGGGGTGGACGTAGGCGCCGGCGCTCACCCGCGGACGTACTCCGTCGAACGCGTAGACAGGCATGCGTCACTCCCTTTCGGGGTCGAGGCCGTGGTAGACGCGCATGGCGTTCTCCCCGAGCACCAGCGGCACCGTCTCGTCGGAGAACCCAAGCCCGGCAACGGCCCGCGCGTTCATGGCCGTTCCGGGGACACCGGGCCAGTCTGTACCGAAGATCCACTTGCGTGCGAGCCTGTTCAGATCTTGGCGTGCGTAGTACGTCGTCAGGCGCTTGGGGGGCAGTCCGGACAGCTCGATCCAGACGTTCTCGTTCGAGAGCGCGAGGAACGCCGCGGCGTCGTACCACCAGCCCCTGCCGCCGTGTGCGAGCACGACCTTGAGTTCGGGGAACATCCTGAGCACCGGGTAGAGCTGCGTGGGGTCCGCGTTCTCGTTCATCGACCCCGGGAAGGACGACGTCCCGCAGTGCATCACCAGAGGGACGTTCCGCTCGACGAGCACCGAGTACGCCGGGAACAGCGCGGAATCGTCCAGGCGGAACCCCCCGTGCACAGGGTGCAGTTTGAGCGCGGCCGCGCCCAGGTCGAGCTGGCGCCGCAGCTCCCGGTCGATCGGGAAGTGCAGATGCGGGTTGACGTTCGCCACGGGCCGGAAGCGCCGCGGGTTCTGCTCGACGAGCGGCAGCAGGTCGTCGAACCGCTGGTAGCCCGTGGCCTTCGGGCTGTACTCGCAGAACAGCAGCGCCACATCGACGCCTTCGGCCGCGAACAGACTGTCCAGCTTCGCCGGGTCCGGGTTGCCGTCCGCGTCCCAGACGAGTCCCAGCACGCCCTCGGGCCCGAAGTCCCGTGCCCACTGCGACCATGCGGGGGCGATCGAGGAGAGCAGGGGCACGTGCACATGGGCGTCGACCAGGAGATGACCGTCCAACATCCGTGGTTCTCCTGCCTAGTTGCCGGGGTGCTTCGAGACCAGCGGAGTGTCGACGCCGATGTCGCCGGTCAGCCGTGAGCCGCCCGGTGTGCCTATCGGCTCGTCCCGCCCGGGCAGCACCTCGCTGAAGAAGGTCTTGTTGTCCTCGATGAAGTCCTGCTGCTCCTCCGGTACCCGGCGGTCCTGGGAGATCGCCTCGACGGGGCACACGGGCTCGCAGGCGCCGCAGTCGATGCACTCCTTGCCGTTGATGTACAGCTTGCGCTCGCCGACGTAGATGCAGTCGACCGGGCACTCCTCGACGCAGGACTGGTCGGTGATGTCGATGCAGTCCGACATGATCACGTAGGGCATCGTGGTCTCCTCCTCAGGCCGCCACCGCGGCGACGGGTGCCTCGTCGGTGCTGTGTCCGGGGAACAACGAGGCCTCGGGGTCGAGATGCACCGCGGCGTTGTTGACGGCGGTGGCCACCTCGCCGAAGCCGACCGAGATCAGACGCACCTTGCCCGGGTACTCGGAGATGTCCCCCGCCGCGTACACACCGGGCAGGTCGGTCGCCATTCTCGAATCGACCATGAGGTGGCGGTTGTCGTGCAGATCGAAGCCCCACTCGCGCATCGGCCCGAGGTCGGCAAGGAAACCGAGCGCGGCCACGACCCGCTGTGCGGGCAGCACGAAGGAGTCCTGGTTCTTCGGGGTGACTTCGACCTTCTCTATCGTTCCCTTTCCCTCGATGCGGGTCACCTGTGCGTCGGTCATCACCGTGGCGCCGCAGGAGCGCACCGCGTCGACGGTGGCGGCGTGCGCGCGGAAGGCCGTCCGCCTGTGCACGAGCGTCACCGACCTGGCGATCGGCTTGAGCGCCAGCACCCAGTCGCAGGCGCTGTCGCCGCCGCCGACCACGACGACGTCGGTTCCCGTGAAGTCGACGAGCGACGGCACGAAGTACGACAGCCCGCGTCCGAGGAAGTCCTCACCGGCCGGCAGCGGCCGGGGCGTGAAGATACCGATGCCGCCGGTCACCACGACGGCGCCGCAGCCGATCACCGTGCCGTCGGACGCCGTCAGCCGGAAACGGTCCGGGCCGTCGCCGGACGGGACGGACTCCAGCGTCCGGGCCTGCCGGCCGAGGAGATACAACGGGCTGTACCGGTCCGCCTGTTCGACGAGGTTGTCGACGAGCTCCCGCCCCCGCACGCTGGGAAAACCCGCGATGTCGAAGATGGGCTTCTCCGGGTACATCGCCGTGACCTGACCGCCCGGTTCGGGCAGTGAGTCCACCAACGCGACGCGCAGCCCGCGGACGCCGGCGTAGTAGGCGCCGTACAGCCCGACGGGTCCCGCTCCGACGAGCACGAGGTCCACCTCGTGGCGGTCGCCGGAGGGAATCTGCTCCCCACTGGTCATCTGCTCCTCCTGCATGGTGCTCGCGCTCAGCTGACGGCTTCGGGCTCGGCGGACGCGCGGGCGGCATGTTCTGCCGTGGCGTCCGGAGCGCCGGCTTCGGCGGCCATCTGACGGATCTTGAAGCGCTGCAGTTTGCCGCTCGCGGTGCGCGGCAGCGTCTCCACGCACACCACACGGCGGGGCGCCTTGAAGTGGGCGAGTCCGTCCCGGCAGAAACCGATCAGGTCCTCGGGCGTCGCGGTGGCGCTCTTCCTGAGCACCACGTAGCCCACCGGCTTGTCCAGGCCCTCGCCGTCCGGTACGCCGACCACGGCGGCCTCGATGACGTCCTCGTGCTCGATCAGACGGCTCTCGACCTCACCCGGCGACACCCAGATGCCACCGGCCTTCAGCATGTCGTTGGACCGGCCCAGGCAGGTGTAGCGGCCCTCGTCGTCCCGCACGTAGGTGTCTCCGGTGGCCAGCCAGTCGCCCTGGAAGACGTGGCGGCTGGTCTCGGTACGGCACCAGTAACCCGTCGCGATCGACTGGCCCTTGACGTACAGCGAACCCGGCTCGCCGGACGGACGCACAGTGCCGCGCTCGTCCCGTATCTGCAACTCGTAGCCGGGCACCGGGAATCCGCTCGTGCCGGGACCGATGTCGTCCGGCCGGTTCGACAGGAAGATGTGCAGGGCCTCGGTGGAGCCAAGTCCGTCGATGATCTTCACGCCGAAGTGCTCCTGCCAGCGGTGCAGCAGCGGCGCCGGCAGGGCTTCACCGGCCGAGACGGCAAGACGCACCGACGACATCAGGTCCGCGGGCAGATCTGCGGACAGCATCCCCGCATAGAAGGTAGGGACGCCGAAGAAGAGGGTCGGCCGGTCGGCGCGTACCCGCTCCGCGATCACTTGCGGGGTGGGACGGCGCGGCTCCAGCACGGTCGTCGCGCCGGCCGAGAGGGGGAAGAACGCCGAGTTGCCGATCCCGTAGGCGAAGAAGAGCTTCGCGACCGACAGGCACCGGTCGTCCGGGTGTATCCCCAGCACCTGCTGCCCGTACGTCTCGCACACGTGCCGGATGTTGACGTGTCGGTGCATCGCGGCCTTCGGCATTCCGGTCGTTCCGGAGGTGTAGAGCCACAACGCCGGAGTGTCCTCGACGGTGCCGGCGACCGTGCCGTCCTCCGGTGCGAGACCGCCGGTGAACTCCGCCCACGGCAGCCGCACCACCCGCTGCGGCACCTCCGGTTCGGCCTCCCCCACCACGACGAGGTGACTCACGTCGGGGGACGCCAGCACCGCCTCGCCGCACGCCTCGGCGAACTCCGAGGTGCACACGAGGACGCGGGCTCCGCAGTCGGCCAGGATCGCGCCGAGCTCCTTGCCGGTCAGCATCGTGCTCACCGGTACGGCGACCAGCCCGGCGCGGAAGGCGCCCAGGATGGTGGTCAGCAGCTCCGGGGTGTCGGACATGCAGCACATCACGCGCTCGTCGCGGTGCATGCCGAGGCGCAGCAGCGCACCGGCCACGCGGGCGGTGTCGCCGGACAACTGCGCGTAGCTGATGTCCCCTTCCGCGTGGCGGACGGCGGTGTGGTGGCCGCGGCCGGCGTCGAGGTGCCGGTCGACAAGGTAGGTGGCGGCGTTGAAGGACCGTGAGGGCATGGACATGTGCTCTGCGCCTCCTTCTTCCTCGGCTGCGGCGGTCCGTCAGACCCGCTTGACGTCGAAGTCGGCGCGCTTCCCGGTGCCGAAACGGCGCAACGCGCCCTCCGGTCCGGAGGCGTTGGGACGGTTGAAGATCCAGTTCTGCCAGGCGGTCAGCCGGCCGAAGATCTTCGTCTCCAGCGTCTCGGGCCCCACGAAGCGGTGATTGGCCTCCATGCCGGTCAGGGCGTCCGGGGAGAGCGAGGCGCGCTCCTCGAGCACGATGCGCAGCTCGTCCTCGTAGTCGATGTCGTCGAGTGACATGGTGACGAGGCCGAGTTCGGCCGCGTCGTCGGCGGTGAGCGGGGTCCCGGTGCGGGCGAGTGCCGCCTGAAGGTCCTCGTCGGCCTCGTAGAAGCGCGACTGCAGCCGGGTCAGGCCGTTGCCCATCGGGTAGGCGCTCTGGTTGGCGCGGCCGACGACGAGGGCCGCCGGCTCCGCGTCGGGGTCGACGTCCTCGAAGACCCCGGCCAGCATGTACTGCCGGTCGCAGGCCAGCGCGAGTTCCAGCAGCGTCCCCGCGAAGCAGCTGCCCGGCTCGATCAGCGCGACGAGGCTGCGGCTGGTGACGTCGAGGCGTTTGAACGTGCGCTTGAGGTAGTGCCGTACCTCGTTGACGAACCAGTCGCCGGCGAGGTCGTCGAGCTGTGCGTCGTATGCGAGCACAGTGCCGGCGTCGCCCGTGGTGCGGAACACCCAGGTGCCGAGCTCGAGTTCGTTGGTGCGCAGCCGCAGGATCAGGTCGTCGAGCTCGCGGGCGAGCGCGAGCGGCCAGTAGTCCGTGCCGCGTTCATGTGCGGCTGCGGCGTCGGCCGGCGGTTCGCCGGCGGGCGCCTCGACCGTGATCTCCACACGGCGCTGGTCGCGCAGCAACTGCGCCTTGACGTGCGGGTAGATGATCGAGTCGCTTGTCTCCGTGCGGTCCAGCGGCGTCAGTTGGACGCCCTGCGCGTCCGACGGACGGTGTGAGCGCCTCGCGGCCTCCTCGGCCCGGGACTTCACCTCGTCGTCGAACCGGCCGCGGGAGACGGCGGCGTCGACCAGCTTCCACTCGACGGCGGTGTTGCCCTTGATGCCCTCGGACTTGGTGGCGAAGATGTCGGCCCGGTCCTTGCGGACGTGCCGCTTGTCGACCACCCGGGTCAGGCCGCCGGTTCCGGGCAGCACGCCCAGCAGGGGCACCTCCGGCAGCGCGACCGCGGACGAGCCGTCGTCGACGAGCACGATCTGCTCGCAGGCCAGGGCGATCTCGTAACCACCGCCGGCCGAGGTGCCGTTGACCGCGGCGATGTAGGTCTGCCCGGAGTGCTCCGTTGCGTCCTCGAACCCGTTGCGGGTCTCGTTGGTGAACTTGCAGAAGTTCACCTTCCAGGCGTGCGTCGACTGGGCGAGCATCTTGATGTTCGCTCCCGCGCAGAACGTCCGCTCCAGGCCTCCCGTGATCACCACGGACTTGACCTGCGGGTGCTCGAACCGCAGCCGCTGCACGGCGTCGTAGAGCTCGATGTCGACGCCCAGGTCGTAGGAGTTGCTCTTGAGCTCGTAGCCCGGGACGATCCCGCCCTCCTGGTCCACCAGCAGCGTGAGCGTCGCGATCTCACCGTCGACGTCGAGCTTCCAGTGCCGGTACCGGCCGGGCGAGGTGTCGAAGGAGACCTTGGGCGCGGCCTCGGGGGCCCCAGCCGCCTCGACGTCCGCAGCGCCCGCTTCGGTGACGGGCGGCTGGGTACTGGGTTCGACCGCGGCGGTCATCGAACTCCTCCAAACGATCGGGTCACTAGAGCTATGACTCTACAATGGCATGGCGAGTCGTCAATAGTAAGTAGCACGTTTTTCTGACGGGACGGTCCGGGGCGACCCCGGCCGGACTAGAATCCGGGTGATCCTCCCGGCCTCTTCGAAAGGACCCGACGCCGTGGCCGCTGCCGGCAGCACCACAGAGAGCCCATCGCGCACGGGGCGCGCCTGGCCCGGCTCCACGAGCGCGCGTTCCTTGCTGCTGACCGTGCTCGGAGAATTCGTGCTGCCCCGCCACGAGCCGGTATGGACGGGCGCGCTGCTGCGGGCACTTGAGTCCCTCGGCATCGAGGAGAAGGCGGCACGGCAATCGCTGGCCCGCTCCTCCACCGAGGGGCTGCTGGTCTCGGACCGGGTCGGACGGCGCACCCGCTGGAGCCTGACCTCGAACGGGGAACAGCTCCTGGAGGAAGGCACCGAGCGGATCTACTCGTTCATGCGGCACACGCGCCGCTGGGACGGCCGCTGGCTGGTGCTCGCGGTGACGGTGCCCGAGACGCAGCGACGGCTGCGGCACAAGCTGCGCACCCGGCTCACCTGGGCCGGCATGGGGTCACCGGCGCACGGCCTGTGGGTGGTGCCCGACGCGGAGCGCGCGGAGGAGGTCAAGGCCATCGTGCGGGAGCTCGGCATCGAGCACAGCACCATGTCCTGGACGGGTCCTTCGGCCGGGATCGGCGACCCTCAGGACGTCGTGGCCGCCGCCTGGCCACTCGACAAGATCGAGACGGCGTACGGCGAATTCGTCGAGCGATTCGGCAGTCTGGAAGTGAGCGGCCAGCAGGAGGCGTTCGTCGCCCAGGTGCACCTGGTGCACGCCTGGCGGCGCTTCCCCGCGCTGGACCCGGCCCTTCCCGCGGAGCTCCTCGACCACGACTGGCCGGGCCCCGACGCCGCCACGCTCTTCCACCGCCGCCACGAGCGCTGGCACCGCCGCGCTCAGGCGTACTGGGAGCATCTGTGCGCCGGAGCAGACGACCGGACCTGACGCACCGGGCGCCCGGCCCGCCTGCGGACCGGGCGCCCTTCGGCAGCGCGCGGGTGCGCGGTGACTCCTAGCCTGCTCAGTTGTCCTCCTGCCAGAAGCGCACGTAGTCGAACTCCACGCCCAGCTTGTTGATGCCCTGCGCGGGCGGCGCGATCCACCCGGCGAACTGGCCCGGCTCGTACACGGGCCGCATCAGCGACCGCACGTCGGCCATGTCCTGCTCCGAGGGCAGCCACTCGTGGACCTTGGCGTCCCACTGCTCCTGGGTGAGCACCTCACCGTCGGGGCTGACCTGGCTGTCGGCGTACACACCGACCTGGCGGTTGAAGCCCTCGTGCGGGAGCGTCAGGCGGTGCGGCAGCCCGGCGTCCTCCAGCGCCTGGTTCCAGCGGCGGATGCCGTTCTCGCAGTCGGCGACGTACTCGTCGCGCAGGTCCAGGTTCAGCGCGTTGAGCAGGGGGACGGTCTCGGTGACGAGTTCGCCGTTCTCGACCTTGGTCATCTCACGCGTCTGGTCCTGCAGTTGGTGGTCGTCCTTGCGCCGGCGCTCCTGCCAGCGGCCCTTCAGCCCGGCGGTGTAGTACGCCGCCGCGTTCGAGGAGAGCTCGGAGCCGAACAGGTCCATGGAGACGGAGAACTGCTGGTTCAGGTACTTCTGGATGATCGTGAACGGGATCCCGCCGTGCTGCAGGATGTCGTCGGTGCCGTGCTCCTTCATCAGCTCGGCGGTCCGCTCGACGACGCGCTGGATCCCGGTGGTGCCCACGAACATGTGGTGGGCCTCTTCCTTGAGCATGAACTCACAGGTGCGGGCGAGCGGATCGAAGCCGCTCTCCTTCAACGTGCCGAGCTGGTACTTCCCGTCCCGGTCGGTGAAGTAGGTGAACATGAAGAAGTTCAGCCAGTCCGTGGTGTCCTCGTTGAAGGCGCCGAGGATGCGCGGGTTGTCGTAGTCCCCGCTGTTGCGGCGGAGCAGTTCCTCCGCCTCCTCGCGTCCCTCGCGTCCGAAGAACGCCTGCAGCAGATAGACCATGGCCCACAGGTGACGGCCCTCCTCCACGTTGATCTGGAAGAGGTTGCGCATGTCGTACAGGCTCGGCGCGGTGGCCCCCAGCTGGCGCTGCTGCTCCACGCTGGCCGGCTCGGTGTCCCCCTGGACGACGATGAGCCGCTGCAGCTCCGCGCGGTACTCGCCGGGGACCTCGGTCCATGCCTTCTCGCCCTTGTGCTGACCGAAGGTGATCTCACGGTCCGGGTCGGTCTCGGCGAGGAAGATGCCCCAGCGGTACTCCTCCATCGGCACGAAGTCGTAGACGGCCCACCCGTCGCGGTCTATGGCGACGGCGGTGCGCAGATAGACCTCCTTGGTCGGCACCTGCGGGCCGAGGCTCTTCCACCAGTCGATGAACTTCGGCTGCCAACGCTCAAGCGCCCTCTGGAGCTTGCGGTCGCCGGCCAGATCGACGTTGTTGGGGATCCGCTCGCTGTAGTCGATCCTGCTCACCGGGCCGGTGGGCTCGGGCGCGGCTCCCAGGCGGTCATCCGTCGTCGTCATCCGCTCTTGCCCTTCTCTCCGGGTACAACCGTTAGTCCACGACTTACAATCGTCACGTCATTTGAATGTAGCACGTCTGGTCAAGATGCGGTCCCGGCGAGAGCCTCCAGTACGCGGGGTGATGCCTGAACTGCCGTGCGCTGGAGGTGATGTGCGACAGCGCGCAGGCCGCCTTCCTCCTCGCCGCCGCCGGCGCGGCCGGGCCCGCCGTGCACGAGCTGCGGCATCGGGGTGCCGTGGCCGGTGCTTTCGCCGGCGTCGTCGCGGTCGAGCACGAGGATGCGTCCATGGTGCGCGGCGGCGCCGAGCACGATCTCGCGCACCGTCTCCTCGTCGTGGGAGACGACCGAGGCGACGAGCGAACCCTCTCCGCGTGCCAGCAGGTCCACCGCGTGCGCGGGATCCCGGTAGCCCATGAGCGTGCTCACCGGGCCGAACGCCTCGACGGTGTGCGGTTCCGGACGTGCCGGGTCGTCGCAGCGCAGCAGCGTGGGTGCCATGAACGCACCCGTCGTGGAGTCGGCGCCGGCGACCTCAGCCGGCGGTCCGCCGCCGGTGACCACCGTGGCGGCCGTCTTCAACCGGTCCACGGCCGCGAGCACTTCGCCACGCTGCGCCTGCCCGACGAGGGCACCCATGGTGACGCCCTCCGCCCCGGGTGCGCCGATGACGACCTTCGCGAGACGGTCGGAGACCGCGTCGGCCACCTGGTCCAGCAGCTCCTCCGGCACCAGCGCCCGCCGGATCGCCGTGCACCTCTGTCCCGCCTTGCAGGTCATCTCGTGTACGAGGGCGTCGGCGAAGAGCTCGAACTCCGGGGTGCCGGGGACCGCGTCCGGACCGAGCACGGAACCGTTGAGCGAGTCCGCCTCGGCGTTGAACCGCACCGAAAGCGCGGTCACGGCCTCATGTCCCCGCAGCTTGGCCGCGGTGCCGGCCGAGCCGGTGAAGGAGACCAGATCCTGCCCGCCGAGGTGGTCGAGCAGGTCGCCGATCCCGCCGCACACGAGCTGCAACGCCCCGTCGGGCAGCAGGCCGGTCTCGTCGAGGATGCGGACGGCATGTTCGGTGACGTAGGCGGTCTGCGTGGCCGGCTTGACGATGGTGGGCACGCCGGCGATCAGCGCAGGCGCCAGCTTCTCCAGCATCCCCCATACGGGGAAGTTGAAGGCGTTGATCTCCACCACGACGCCGCGCCGCGGAGTCAGGAGGTGCCGTCCGGCGAACGTGCCGCCCTTGCCGAGCTGTTCGGCGTCGTCCTCGGCGAGCACGTTGCCGTCCGGCAGCTGCCTGCCTCCCTTGCTCGCGAAGACCAAGGCAGTGCCGATGCCTCCGTCGACGTCGACGGAGGCGTCCGCGGCGGTGGCGCCCGTGCGCGCGGACAGCTCGACCAGCTCGTGGCGCCGTTCCTTCAGTGCGAGCGCCAACCGCTTGACCAGCGCGGCCCGTTCGGTGAAGCCGCTCTGCCTGAGCGCCGGCCCGCCGACCTCGCGGGCGTACGCGACGGTGGCCGCGGCGTCGAGGCCGTTGCTCGAGACCATGACCACCGGCTCGCCGGTGACGGCGTCGGTCACCTCCAGCCCACGGCCGTCGGGGGCCCACCAGGCTCCGCGGGTCCAGCTGTGCAGTGTTCGTGCCACGACCGCTCCTTCGCGGGGTTGTCACCAGGTGCGGAAGTACTGATCCCGCGCATGCCTCGCCCCTGACCATCCTCAAACACGCTACATATTCATGACGCATCGCGTAAAGAACGTGGCATTGTTCATCTGCCGACCCCGCTCGCGCACCCCACGGGGCGCACCCGGCCGGTCCCCAGCGCCTGGCCCAGCGGCCGCAGCGACAGGGCCGCCGCAACGACCCCGGCCACATCGCGGTGTCCTTCACTTGCGGCGGGATGCGGCTCCGTTCAGCGGCTCAGGTACTCGTGCATCAGGCGCACGGCCGTGGACCCCTCACCCACCGCCGAGGCGACGCGCTTGATGGACCCGTTCCGCGTGTCTCCGGCCGCGAACACACCGGGCATGCTCGTCTCCAGCACCATGGGGTCCCGGCGCAGGGGCCAGGTCACGGAGGAGCCCTCGCGGACTTCGTGGCCCGTCATCAGATAGCCCTGCCCATCGCGTTCGATGCTGTCCTGCAGCCACTGCGTGTGCGGTTCACCGCCGATCATGATGAACAGCCCGGCTGCCGGGACCCGCTCGACGGTGTCCGCCTCCCGGTCCAGGAGCGTCACGTGTTCCAGGTGCCCGTTGCCGCCGCCGTCGACCACCTCGGTGCACTGGCGGACGATGATGTTCGGCGTCGCCTCGACGGCGCCCACCACGTACGCGGATGCGGATTTCGCCAGGCTGTCACCCCGTACCACCAAGGTGACCGTGCGGGCGTGCTTGGCCAGGTGCACGGCGGCCTGAGCGGCGGAGTTTCCGGCGCCGACGATGAAGACGTCCCGGTCCCGCATCGAACGGCTCTCACCCACGGCCGTGCCGTAGAACACTCCCGAGCCGACCAGGGCTTCCAGAGCGGGCACGCCCAGACGCCGCCAGTCGACCCCGGTGGCGATCAGCACCGTGCGTGCGTTGATCTCGGAACCGTCGAGCATGTGAACGACTCGCCGGTCGCCGCGGCGTTCGAGCGCGACCGCCTGCTGCGCGAAGACGATGTGAGTGCCCATGAGCCACGCCTGCTCGCAGGTCTGACCCATGAGATCGTCTCCCGCGATGCCGTGGGGGAACCCCGGGTAGTTCCTGATCATCGGGCTCGTCCCGGCCTGTCCTCCCGACATGGCCCGCTCGAGGAGCACGGTGTCGAGTCCTTCGGACGCCGCGTAGACGGCCGCCGTCAGACCGGCCGGCCCCGCACCGACGATGGCGACGTCACAGACGTCCAGGTCGTTGGTGACGTTGACCCCGAGCGCGCGCGCCAGATCGGGCAGTTCCGGCTGGATGAAGGCCTGACTGTCGTAACGGACCACCGCAGGCAGGTTCGACGCGTCGATGCCGGCTTCCCTCATCAACCGCTGCCCGGCCTCCTCCTCGGCCGGATACAGCGCGAACGGGAGGTTGAAGCGGGCCATCACATCGCACACCTGGTGCACACTGCTGTCGTCCTTCGCCGCGACGACCCGGAACAGCTCGAAGGTGGGTTCCTGGTCCCTCGTCCACGAGGACAGGAACTCGCTCATCGCGCGGTAGAGCATTTCGTCGTCCACCCATGGCCGCACGATGTGGTAGTCGGCGCGGTCGAGCGCGATCGCCTGGACGGCCGGGCTGGTCGACGAGTAGTCGCGGTCCACGAGCAGCACACGCTTGGCACGCGGATACAGCTTGTGCGCCCGCGTGAGCACGTCGATCGACTCGTCGTCCACGAGCAGCAGTGCGAGTGATTCCCCGGCCTGCGCCAGATCCCGCACGGCCACGAGCGCAGCATCGGCCGAGCCCGCGCCCCGAACCGTGAACGCTCTGCCGAACCGTCGCGTGAGGTCGGCCAGCAGCACACGGAGTGAACTCGGGTCGTGATCCACGACGAAAATGACTGGCCACGTCACCCTTCCAAGGCTAGTGCCCCCCGGCGCGTCATGCCTGGTGACAGCTGGTGGCAGCGCTGTGACCGTCCGGATGCCGGGGCCTGCTCCCGCGGCCGGGACGGGCCTCCGGAGCCGGTGTCCCCAGGTGCGTACGCCGCCGCGGATCGGTCGTCCCGGCATTCCTCGAGCCGTGGATGGGGATATCTCAAGCAAACAGAACGTGTACATGTCAGTCGCCTGCGAGGCCGCCGAGGCGGCAGAAAGGACGTGCTGAGGTGATGGGACCCCCTCGGCCCCTCGTCCGGGTCGCGACCGCCCTGGTGTTCTCCGCCGCACTGACGATGCCGGCACCCGGCCCGCTCCCCTCCGGGGAGGCGACGGCCTACGCCTCCTCGTCGGGCGCCCAGGAGGACCGTCCGTGGACCGACAGATCGCTCAGCCCGGAGGAGCGTGCCGATCTGCTGCTGGACGCGATGACCCTCGACGAGAAGGTCCGCATGCTGCACGGCACCATCGGCTCCCCCGTGCCGACCACGGGCTACATCGCGCCGATACGGCGCCTCGGGGTGCCCGGCGTGACGATGACCGACGGACCCGCCGGCGTCCGCAACGGGCAGAAGGCCACAGCGCTTCCGGCCCCTGTGGCGCAGGCCGCCAGCTTCGACACCGAGGTGGCGCGGGAGTACGGGCGCACGCTCGGGCGCGAGGCACGCGCGAGAGGTCAGATGCAGCTCTTCGGGCCCGGCACGAACATCCAGCGGGTCCCCGTGAACGGCCGCAACTTCGAGTACTACAGCGAGGATCCCTACCTCGCGGGCACCATGGCGGGCGCCGACGCCACCGGCATCCAGTCGCAGGGCGTCATCGCCACCGTCAAGCACTTCATGGCCAACAACCAGGAGACGGACCGCATGACCGTCTCGGCCGACATCGACGAACGCACGCTGCACGAGATCTACGGCAAACCCTTCGACCTCGCGGTGCAGAAGAGCAGGCCGGGCTCCGTGATGTGCTCGTACAACCGCGTCAACACCGTCTACGCCTGCTCCAACTCGCAGACGCTGCGCACGATGCTGCGCTCGCGATTCGGCTTCGACGGGTACGTGGTCTCCGACTACCCCTCCACCCACCGCACTTCCGACCTCGCCGCCGGACTCAATGTCGAACTGCCCCTGCCCGTGCTCGTCAACTCCCTCACCGTCCGTGCCGCGAAACTCAGGGGTGCACTCCCCCAGGAGGCTATCGACCAGCGTGTACGGGAAGTGCTCACCGTCCTGTTCAGGTTCGGCTTCTTCGAGCGAGACGGCACGGCCACGTCCCCGGTCGACGAGGCAGCGGGGAACGCCACGGCGCAGCACGTCGCCGAGCAGAGCGCCGTCCTGCTCAAGAACGACAAGGCCCTCCCCCTGACGGGCTCCGCGAAGAGGATCGCCGTCATCGGCTCCGCCGCCGCGGACTCGGTGCAGGGCGGCGGCAGCAGCAAGGTCGACCCGCTCTCGGAGGACACGGCGCTCGGCGCGGTCAGGGAGCGCGCCGGCGCCTCGGCCCACGTCACCTACCACGACGGGAGACTTCCCCGGCTCGCGGCAAAAGCCGCGAAGTCGGCGGACGTGGCTCTCGTCTTCGCACAGGACAAGGAGGAAGAGGGAAGCGACCGCGCCGACTTGTCGCTGCCCGGCAACCAGGACAAGCTGATCGCGAAGGTGGCCGAGGCGAACCCGCAGACGATCGTGGTGCTCCAGACCGGCGGCCCCGTGCTGATGCCCTGGCTGCCGCAGGTCAAGAGCGTCCTGGAGACCTGGTATCCGGGCGCACGCGGGGGCGCCGCCACCGCGCGTCTGCTGTGGGGTGACGTGAACCCCTCGGGCAAGCTCCCCCAGACCTTCCCGGTCCGCGAGGACGAGGTGCCGGCGAACACCAAGGCGCAGTACCCGGGTGTCAACGGCACGGCGCACTACTCGGAGAGGGTCGACGTCGGCTACCGCTGGTACGACGGGACGGGCACGGAGCCCCTGTTCCCCTTCGGGCACGGCCTGTCCTACAGCAGCTTCGCCTACTCGGACCTGCGGCTGGAGAAGAACTCCGGCGGCCCGGACGACCCGGTGGAGCTGTCGTTCACGGTCACCAACTCCGGGACGCGCGCGGGCTCCGAGGCACCGCAGGTCTACGTCAGCAAGCCGGACACCGAGGTGGACAGCCCGCCCAGGGAACTGGGCGGCTACCGGAAGGTGAGCCTGGAGCCCGGTGAGAGCAAGGAAGTGCGGGTCTCGGTCGACCCGCAGCAGCTCTCCTACTGGGACACGGGCTCCGACGAGTTCCGGGTACGCGAGGGCGAGTACGGGATCGCCGTCGGCTCCTCGTCACGCGCACTCCCGCTCGACGCCTCCTACCGGGTCGAGTGAGGCCCGGAGCCCCGGGCGAACGGTGGCGCAACGACGTACCGGCCCGCCCCCGGGAGTGGTGACCCGGGGGCGGGCCGGTCGACGGTTGCGGACGGATCAGGCCGGTCGTTCCGGACCGTGCAGCCGTCAGAGGTAGCCGAACACCGGCGGGAAGACCAGGGCCACGACCCATGCCCACGCGGCATACACCGGCAGGTAGTTGGTCTGCCAGCCCTCCAGCGCCCCGAACGGAGTGCGCCGCCGGACGAAGCCCAGCACCAGCCATGCCGACCAGGTGAGGTTGGCCAGCAGGATGATGTTCTCGCCGAGCGCCGCCGCCTTGTTGGGCGTGGTGCCGTACTCAGTGATGCGTCCGGTGATCTCCACCATCACCAGCACGTCGATGGCGAGCGCGCTGACCACGAGAGCCACCTGCAGCTTGTCGAACAGGCCGGGCGAGGCCAGCGGATCGCGGGCCGAGATCGAGTAGAGCAGCAGCCCCAGCACCACGACCAGCAGAAGGTCGAAGAGGATCAGCGCTTCCCGCTCCACATCGATGCCGGCGCTTGTCACGCCGAACGCCACGAGGAAGGCCAGCATCACCAGGGTGACCAGCGGGGTGAACAGCCGCGCCAGCACAGGGGCCATGTTCTCCACGACGCTCTGCTTGGCCTCGACGAGCCACCCGCCCACCACCACCGCCGACACGCCCCCGCAGGGAAGCAGCCACTGGACGACGAAGTCCTCCGGGTTCACCCCGATGGCCTTGAACGTCCCGAACACGAGCGACATCAGCACGCCGCCACCCGCGGCAATGAGGGAGAGATAGACGAACCATTCGCCGGTGAAGCGGATGAAGTCCATGCGCCGGCGCGTCGATCGCAGGTCGTCGGCGACATACGCCAGACCGACCGCGAACCACAGGGCGATGGGCAGATGGATGCCCGTCAGGACCGCCGACTGGGAGTCGTCCGCGAGCGGATAGACATTGGCCGCCACCGCTCCGAGCGCGAACAGCCCCACCAGAATTCCGATCACCGTTCGTGCGGCGCGGCGACGCCAGGCCAGGAAGGCCGCGAGCCACGGCAGCGCGAACAGGCTGAAGTTTCGGCCGTGGAAACCGGGGTCGTCCTCGAAGCTCATGCCGAACAGCGCGGGAACCTTGACGGACATCGCCGCTCCCGCGACGCAGATGATCATCGCGTACAGGTCACGCCGCGACCGGTCGTCCGCCACCGCGCTGTCGGGCTCACCGGTCAACACCAGCTGCTTCCACAGCCGTTCGGAGTGCTCGCGGGCGAACTCTCGGGAGAGGTCGTCCAGACCGCCCATGCGTTTGACCGCGACCAGGAACGCCTCGTCGGGGCGCAGGCCGAGGGCTGTCAGCTCGTCGACGGAGCCCCGCAGGTGGTCTTCGAGCTCATCGGCGTCGGACTGCCGAAGTTCCGGGCGGCGTTGCACATAGTGGCGCCACTGAGCGAACTGGCCCTCGAGGTCGTCCTGACCGTCCAGCGCTGTCATGCCGGGCCCTCCAGCGGTATTGCTGTCAACGACTTGAGGTCGCCGGTGCCGAGCCAGACCTGCTTGAGCGCGTCCACGACCGTGTCCCACTGCCGGCGTTGCTCTGCGAGCTCGGCCAGGCCGCTGTCCGTGATGCGGTAGTACTTGCGCCGCCGCTCCCCGGTGACC
The DNA here is from genome assembly GCF_000426165.1 of Streptomyces sp. TAA486. NCBI lineage: Bacteria > Bacillati > Actinomycetota > Actinomycetes > Kitasatosporales > Streptomycetaceae > Streptomyces > Streptomyces sp. TAA486. The sequence goes on from NZ_AUEV01000002.1 coordinate 206,122, forward strand.
GCCTGCCAGCTCGACTCCACATGTCCGAGGCGCTCGAGCCGGTGCAGCAACGGGTAGAGCAGCCCCTCCGTCCAGTCCAGCTCTCCGCCGGACAGCTCGTTGATCCGTCTGAGGATGGCGTAGCCGTAGCTCTCCCCCTCGGCCAGGATGCCCAGCACCATCGGTGTCGCCGAGGCGGCGACGAGATCCTTGGTGACCCTCACGAGACCTCCCCGGGCCCATACCTAGGACCCTGATGCATAGTAGCGCTAGGTATCAGCGTGCGACAAGGAACCGGATCTTCCACGGGTACGGGGGCAGTTCGGGGACAGCCCCCGCGGCATCGGTTGGGAGACGCGGAGTGCATGAGGCCGGGCGGCCCACGGTCACCGGGGGCGGAATCCCACGCGGCACGGGGCGACATCAAGCGAGGGGTCAGGGGCCGTGCTCGCTTCATCTCGTGCCGGCGTCAGGGCCGAGGGTGCGGGTGCGGGGCACGCAGGTTGCACGTGGTCGCGGTCGGTGCGGCCTGTTCGCGGCCGTCGCGGTCAACGCCGTGAGGAGGCGGCCCCAGCTCGCCGCTCCGCGCGCGGCCGCTCTCCCGGGTTCGTCAGGACTCCCGTGCCAGGGACGCGGCCTCCGCCGAGGAGACCGCCCTCCCCACGGCGCGCACGTCGTCGACGGCCCCGTCGAGTCCCTGGAAGAACGCGTTGTCCGACAGCCCGCGGCCGACGACGAAGTTGCCGCCGGAGGCGAAGTCTTCCTCGTGATCGGCGGTTCCGGCGAGCCGGCCGTTGACGTACAGGCGCACCTCGTCGTCGGCGTCGTCGTAGACACCCGTCAGATGCACCAACTGGCCCGCTTGGGGCTCCAGCGCCGAGACGGCCTCGTCGGCGTCGGACTCCGCGTCGCCGGTGTCCTCCTCCGGCATGCTCATCTCGAACCGGGACTCATCGGCGTCGTACTGGAGCATGAAGGCACTGGAGTCCGACCCGTCCTGACTCACGATCGTCTGCGAGACGTCAGTGCGGTCGAGCACGACCTGCGCCGAGACGGTGAAGCTGCCGGTCGTGTCGATCAGAGGGCCGTTCGACGCGACGAACTGCTCCCCGTCGAACGCCAGCGCTCCCAATTCCGTGGGTCTTGGACGGGACGCGCCGAAGAGCGTGCCGGCGTTGTTGTTCGCCGAACTGTCGGGCGTCACGCCGTCGCTGCTGACCTTGTCGAACAGCCACTCCACGGCCACGTTGCGCACGGCCGGCTGGGAAGGCCGGTCCGAACCGGCGTCGGGCGGCGCGGGCTGTGTCCTGGTGGGCTTCGACGAGGGCTTCCTCGAGGGGTTCGAAGTGGACTTCGCCGTGGCCGTGGCACGGAGGGGGCCAGGCGTCTTGGAGGGAGACGGCGAGGCCTTGACCGGCGACACCGGTTCCTTGCTCTGCGGCTTCCCCGTGTCGGAGTCCCCGACGAATCCGAAGGCGAAGGCGGCGCCGACCGCGCAGACGCCTGCGACCGCCGTGCACCGCACGACCAGGTCGGTACGTCGCTTCGTGGCACGCGCAGCCGCGCCGGCTCCGGCCGCTTCGGCGGCCGCGTGCCGCCCCCTGCCGGGCGCCCGGCCCCCGGACTCCTGGCTTCCGGCACCGAGGGAACCGGACATGAGGCCCTGCGGCATCTGGCTGCCGGGGGGCAGAGCAGCTATCGCCGGGGTGGGAGCCATGCCGGCCCCGGGCATGAAGTCCCCGCGCCCGCCACCCCGGTTGGCGTTCGCACTCTGCGCGGCGTACTCCGAGCCGCCCCACGGCAGCAGCGCCTGCGCCAGCAGCGTGCCAGGGTCGTGACGCAGACGCCCGAGATCACCGACGGCCCGGGAGCAGCGGGCACAACGCTCCAGGTGCGGCGCGACCTCGGCGGCGACGTTCGCGGACCTCGCGTCCCCGTACGCGAGCACCAGCCGGTGGTAGAGACGGCATTCGTCGTGCATCCCGTTCAGCAGGACCTGGACGTAGGAGTTGTACAGCTCCTCCTGCGCACGGCCGGTGGCCACGACCACCTCACCGGAACCCGCACCGATCAACCGGCCGGTCGTTGCGGTGTCGTTGTGCTCGACCAACTGGTGCCAAAGGACCGTCTGGCTGCGGCAGGGAATGCCGGCGAAGGCGCGCGCCACGAGTGACGGGCGGTGGAAGCCCGCCGGCGCGGTGCTCCCCGGCATCACCGCGCTGTTGGCTTCCATCCACGCCGCCAGTTGGGGATTCAGCGCCGCCCGTCCGCTCGCCTGCGCCCATGCTGACGCCGTCTGAAGCACCGCGGAGAGCGCACCCGCACGTACGGCACCGCTGACGCTGCCCTCCGCCTGCTGCCGAAGCGCCTGCTGCCATCCCTGGTACGCAAGTTCGTCCGCGGCCTGCGGACTCACGGCGCCGAAGGCGGCGAAGGCTCGAACGGCAGGGAAGTGGCGCCGCTCAAGCTCGTGCAGCGCGGCGCGGGAGATCTCTCCCCCTTCCCATACGAGACGGAGCAGCTCCGCGTCAGAGAGGTGTACGCAATCCATCCGTTTCCCCCGATCCCGGTTCACGGCGTCTCCGGCGAGTCACGAAGGTCACGAGGTCGTCTGGTCTTGGACTGATGCTTCGCGGGGGCTCGGGTGCCGGATCCGAGTCGATGTCATGGGCGGTCGTCCCCAAGTCCAGCGCAATCAAGCCCCGAACGCCATAGTCAGAGCACACCTGAGGCGGAAGTGTGTGGGACCGGTGAGGTGGTTGGTGTCCAGTGGTGGCGGTTCGTCCCCTCGTCCGCGACGGCCCATGCGGCACTCCGGTCACGCGGGCCGGCGCCTCCGGCCGGAGCCGGACGCCACCGAAGCGGGGTCGCTGATCGCCGGGAGAGCGCCGGACGCGATCAAGAGGGGACCTTCACTCGACGCCGGCCGCTCCCGCTCGCAGCCCGTCCATGACGAGATCGAGGAGCCGGCTGACCCGTGGCTGCCACTCACCCCGCGGGTCGATCTGCCAGAGGCCCGCGATGGCGAGGAGGAAGTCGTCCGCGGTCACTCCCGGACGGATGGTGCCGGCCTCCTCGTTGGCACGGAGCAGGAGTTCGGCGGCCCGCGTCACCGGTCCGTGGCCCGGCTTCTCCGCGTTTCCGGGCGCGCTGGTGGCCTGGCGGATGGCGTCCGCCAACCCGGCCTTGGCCATGGCGAACCGGGCGAGGCGGTCCATCCACTCACGCAGCGCACGGTCGGGCGCGTAGGTCTTGATCAACTGGGCGGCCGCGTCGGCGACTTGATGCATCTCGTGGCGGTAGACCTCCAGCACGAGGGCTTCGCGGCTGGGGAAGTTGCGGTAGAACGTGGCCTGACCGACGCCTGCCTTCTTGGCGATCGCGCTCAACGGGACGTTCGTGGAACGCGTCAGCTCCGCCAGGGCCACGTCGAGGATGCGCTCACGGTTGCGTCGTGCGTCCGAGCGCAGAGGCGTCTCCTTGCTCTGCTGCACTCGTCCTCCTCGCGGGTTCGCGCCCGAACCCGGGCTTGCCAAAACGGACAACTGTCCACTACGTTCTCCGGTAACGGACAACCCTCCGGTTAGGTCCACCATAACGTCGAACGGGGCCGTCGGCGCTCCTCCTTCCCTCAGCCCGTTCTCGCAGCCGCCGTCGCCACGTACGGTCCGTACGGCCGCGTCCCCGTTCCTCTGCTTGCCGGAGGGGTTCCGACGCGCTCCGATACGCGAAAGAAGGCTGAGCATGGACCCATCGACGTCCAGCGCCATCACCCTGAACATCAACGGCGAGAAACACACGCTGTCCGTCGACCACCGCACCACCCTCCTCGACGCGCTCCGCGAGCGTCTCGACCTGACGGGCACCAAGAAGGGCTGCGACCAAGGGCAGTGCGGCGCATGCACCGTTCTGCTCGACGGGCAGCGGGCCGTCTCCTGCCTTCAGCTCGCGGTGGCCGCCGAGGGGCGGGAGATCACCACCATCGAGGGCGTGGCCGACGGGGAGCGACTGCATCCGGTGCAGCAGGCGTTCCTCGACCTCGACGGCTACCAGTGCGGCTACTGCACTCCGGGACAGATCTGTTCGGCCGTCGCCATGATCGAGGAGCACGCGGCGGGCTGGCCGAGCGCCGTCACGAGCGACGTGAGGAGCGCACCGCCGCCGCTGACCGCGGAGGAGATACGTGAGCGGATGAGCGGCAACCTGTGCCGCTGCGGCGCCTATGTGCAGATCGTCGAGGCCGTCGCCCGGGCGGCCTCGGCCGGGACGGAGGCCGAGCAGGCCGGGAACGGGGCGGTAGCATGAGGGAGTTCGGCTACCAGCGCGTTCTCGATGTGTCCGGCGCGGTCGCGCAGCTCGCGGCCGATCCGGAGGCCCGCTTCCTCGGGGGCGGCACGAACCTCGTCGACCTGATGAAGACCGGCGTCGAGCGGCCCGCCCAACTCGTCGACGTCACGCGGCTTCCGCTCGGAGAGGTCGAGAGGACCGGGGACGGCGGCCTGCGCATCGGTGCGACCGTCACCAACAGCGACCTGGCCGCACACCCCGAAGTCCGCCGCAACTACCCGGCGTTGGCCCAGGCGGTGCTCGCCGGAGCGTCAGGGCAGCTGCGCAACATGGCCACCGTCGGCGGGAATCTGCTCCAGCGCACCCGCTGCGGCTACTTCGCCGACGTGTCCCAGCCGTGCAACAAGCGCTCCCCCGGCACCGGTTGCCCCGCCATCGAGGGCGAGCACCACAATCACGCGATCCTGGGCGCGTCCCACCACTGTGTGGCCGTGCACCCCTCGGACATGGGGGTGGCGCTGGCCGCCTTCGACGCCGTCGTCCAGTACGAAACGGCGGACGGGTCAGGCCAGTTGCCCATGACCGAGTTCTACGCGCCCGTCGGAGACACTCCGCACCTGGAGACGGCGCTGCCTTCCGGAGCGTTGATCACCGGCGTGACTCTGCCGCCCTCTCCGGTCGCCGCCAACTCCCGCTATCGGAAGGTCCGCGAGCGCGCCTCGTACGCGTTCGCGATCGGCTCCGTGGCCGCCGCGCTCGACGTCCGGAACGGTGCCGTGCAGGAGGCGCGCCTGGCCTTCGGGGCTGTCGCCTCACGGCCGTGGCGGGCCCGCGCTGCAGAGCGGGTACTGACCGGGGCACCGGCCACCGCCGAGACCTTCGCCGCCGCGGCGGAAGCCGAGCTCGCGGCCGCCGAGCCGCTGCCCCAGAACGGATACAAGGTGGGCCTGATCCGCAATCTGGTGGTGGCCGTGCTGACCGAACTGTCCGAGGAGGCCGACCGATGACCACCACCACGACCGGAACCACCCCGGCGAAGAGTTCCCACGGCGCTCCGCACACCCGCGTGGAAGGCCTGGAGAAGGTCACCGGCGCGGCCCGCTACGCCGGCGACATCCCCTTCGCCGAACTCGCCCACGGCTGGCTGGTGTTGTCCACCATCGCCCGCGGCCGGATCCTCTCTGTCGAGACCGGACCCGTCCTCGAAATGCCCGGTGTGCTCGAAGTCCTGCACCACGGGAACGCGCCGCACGTGAATACCGACTACGTCGGCATGCTGGGGCCTCCTGACCCGACCGTCGCCGTTTTCCAGAACGACCGCGTGCCGCACAGGGGCTGGCCGGTGGCGCTCGTCGTCGCCGAGACCTCCGAGCAGGCCAGGGAGGCCGCCGAGGCGCTGGTGGTGCGGTACGAGGAGGAGCCGCACGACATCGCGTTCGCCGCGGGACGGCCTGACGCCTACGCGCACGACGGCATGGGTTCGGCCCTCGCGGAGAAGGGGGACCTGGAAGCCGAACTCGCCTCGTCCGCCGTCGTCGTGGACGAGGAGTACACGACGCCGGAAGAGCACCACAACCCGATGGAGCCGCACGCTGCGGCGGCCCGATGGGAAGGCGGCCGCCTCGAGATCGTCGACTCCAACCAGGGCAGCACGTGGATCGTGAACGAGCTGGCGCAGCTGTTCTCGCTCGACCCGTCCTCCGTGCGGGTGCGATCCGAACACGTCGGCGGCGCCTTCGGTTCCAAGGGCGTGCGTGCGCATCAGGTGGCCGCCGTGATGGCCGCGACCGTCCTCCAGCGCCCGGTCCGGGTCGTGCTGACGCGCCGGCAGATGTTCTCGCTGATCGGCTACCGGAGCCCGACGGCGCAGCAGATCAAGCTCGGGGCCGACGCCGACGGGCGGCTGCGCGCCCTGCAGCACGACTCGCTCAGCCTCACCTCGACCGTGCACGAATTCGTCGAGGGATGCGCTGCTGTGGGGCGGGTGATGTACGACGCCGACGCCCACCACACCGCCAACCGGATCGTGCGGCTCGACGTGCCCAGCCCGACGTTCATGCGCGCGCCGGGCGAGGCACCGGGCTCGTTCGCGATCGAGTCCGCGCTCGACGAACTCGCCGAGAAGTGCGGCATCGACCCGATCGCTCTGCGTGCCCGCAACGACCCGCAGACCGGACCCGTCTCCGGGCTGCCGTTCAGCAGCCGCCGCGTGATCACCTGCTTCGAGGAGGGCGCCCGCAGGTTCGGCTGGGAGGGCCGGGACCCGCGTCCGGCGGTGCGCCGTGAGGGGCGGCTGCTGCTGGGGACCGGCACCGCCGCCGCCTCCTTCCCCGCACGGGCCGTACCGTCCACCGGGGCGGTGACGGCGGAGGCGGACGGCACCTTCACCGTGCGGATCACCGCGGCCGACATCGGAACCGGCGCCCGTACCGCCCTGACCCTCGTCGCCGCCGAGGAGCTCGGCGTGACTCCTGAACGGGTGCACGTCCGCATCGGCGACAGCGACTTCGGCCAGGCGATGATCGCCGGCGGTTCGATGGGGACCCGCTCGTGGGCGTGGGCGGTGACGTCCGCCGCACGCGAGCTGCGGGAGCAACTGGCCCTGGGCGGCAGCATTCCACCGGAGGGCATCACGGCGCGCTCGGACACCGCCGAGGCGATCGGGGCACTCGCGGAGACCGAACGGCACTCGTTCGGAGCGCAGTTCGCGGAGGTCGCGGTGGACACCGCCACCGGCGAAGTACGTGTGCGCCGCATGCTCGGCATCTTCGCGGCGGGCCGGATCGTCAACCCGCTGACGGCACGCAGCCAGTTCGTCGGCGGAATGACCTGGGGCATTTCCATGGCCCTGCACGAGGAGGCGCTCCGGGACCAGGCATCGGGAGCCAACGTCGGCGCCGACTTCGCGGGTTACCACGTCTCGGCGAACGCCGACGTGCCGCACATCGAGGCGGACTGGATCGACGACCCGGAGCCGGACGACCCCGTCGGCATCAAGGGCATCGGCGAGATCGGCATCGTGGGCGCCGCCGCGGCGATCGCCAACGCGGTGTGGCACGCGACCGGCGTACGGCACCGGAATCTGCCGATCCGGCCCGATCGCGTCCTGACGGCGGAGGCCGGAGCGGGGGTCGCTTCGCCAACACCGTGAGCGCACGGGCCCGGGGTGGATGAGTGGCGGAACCGCCGGTCCGGGACCGGCAGTTGCAGCTGGGCCCGGATGAGCGGCAGCTCCCCCGCGATCCACGCCGGATGCCGGCGGGGTTCCTGACCCGGAACCCCGCCGGCATCCGCCGCGCCGTTCGGGGCGTCAGGTGCGCACCGCTTCGTCGGGTACGGCCTGCGGCTCTCCCGCGGATGCCTCAGCCTCCGGCCGGGTGTGGTCGTCCGGGTGCTTCCCTTCGTCGTGTCCGCCGCCGGACTTCGGGGCGTCCGGCAGGCCGAGCAGCCCGAAGACCCGGTGGGCCGCACCCGTTTCCCGCCGCAGGACCAGTCCCCAGACGATGAGTGCGGCAACGGGCGTCCCCGCCCACCAGCCGAGTTGATGGATGAGCACGCTCGCCAGGACGGCCGAGCCCAGCGCCAGCCCGAAGACGGCGAGCAGGAACGTGCCGACGATGCGGGACCCGCTGCGCATCTCGGTACCCGCGTCCCGCTGTCCGCTCCGGATCGCCGTGACCAGGACGTGGAACAGCACCGGCAGGAGAACCACACCCATGCCGGCCAGGGTCAGGCCGACGGCCGAGACCGCCCAGTCACCGGCGCGTGAGAGCAGCTCGCCGGGGCCGTGGCTCGCGGGCCACTCGGCGAACTCCTCCTGCCCCGGCGAGAAGAAGCGCTGGTAGCCCCGCCCGTCCCAGCCGTGGACGAGGATGAGGAACATCCCGAGATAGCCGACGCCGGTCTGCAGAAACGCCGCGTACACGCGCCCGCGGACGACGAGGCGGCGTGCCACTTCGTACCCCAGCAGCCCCTGGCTGACGTTCGTGAGCGCGAACAGTGCCACCAGCCAGCCCGGCAGAGCCCCGTGCCCGTCGGCGACCTGCATGGTCTCCCAGTCGGGAAAGCTCCACAGCAGCCATATCCCGCTGGGCGCGAACAGCATTCCGCAGTAGACGGCGGTGGCGAGGAGGTAGGGGGGCGGCTGCTGCGGACCGCCCCTTCCGGACCGCCGTTCGGGGCGCGCCTGCCGAAGATGGAAGGCCGCGGCGGTCCCGAAGCCCGCCCCGATCCCGTAGGCCCAGAAGACGTCGACTTGCACCATGTGCCGGATCCCTTCTCGGAATGACATGTCATTCTGCTCGGTGGGCAAAGAAAGGGCCGGGGCTGCCTTGCCCCGGCCTGCGGGCTGCGGGCGTCAGGTGCCTCCGAGCCCGTCGAACATGAGCGTCTCCACCGTCCGGATCCACGAGGTGCGCATCTCCTCGGCGTCGCGGACATGGAGCAGTTGCGCGCACCCGGCGAGGATCATGCCGTTCACGGCCAGACCGACCACCTGCGGGTCCAGTTCCGAGCGCACAAAGCCTCTCGTCTGACCGTTGCGGATGAAGGCGGCCGTATAGGCACCCGCGTTCTCCACGGCGGAGCCGAGGACTCCGGGGTCGGTACGGGCTATGGCCGCCGCGTCGTAGAACAGCACCCGGGCCAGTTCGGGCTCCGCGACGACGAGGTCGAAGAGCTTGTTGCCGATGCGCCGCACCTGTTCCCGGTACTCCCCCAGGGAGCGAGAGGCTTGAGGGTCCTCATCGGCGATCGCGTCCTGCATCTGCCCCAGAGCGCGGACGACGAGACTGCGGGCGATGTCTTCCTTGTTCTTGAAGTAGCGGTAGAACGTCCCGTGCCCGGCGCCCAGTTCGCGGGCGATGTCGGCGATCCCGGTCGCGTGGTACCCCTTCTCGGCGATCACCTTGCTGGCAGCGCGGAGGATGACCTCCCGCTTGTCCACCACACCTTGGGGCACAGCGCCCACCTGCTGCCTCCACCTCTGATCGTCCGGAATGACGTGTCATTCTCGTGTTGGCCCCGGTGGGTGTCAACCCGGTGGGGTACGAGCAGGCCCACCGTCGCGGGCACGGACGTCCCAACTCCCGAGGTCCGTCTTCCGGTTCGGCGCGGTGAGCCTGGCGACTTCGGCCAAGGGGTCGTGGGCCGCCCCCGTCAGACGGTCGGACGGGATATGTAGCGGCCCTCCGGCCGGCCTGTCACCTCACCGTTCGCGTAGACGGGGCGGCCGCGCAGGAACGTCGCGCTTACGCTCGCGCCGATCTCCAGGCCCTGCATGGGCGAATACTCCTGCACCGACTCGGAGTTCGCCGCGTTCACCGTCCAGGAGCGGTCCGGATCGACCAGGGCCAGGTCCGCGTCGTAACCCTCGGCGATCATCCCCTTGGAGCGGAGGCCGAAGCGCTGTGCGGGGTTCCAGGAGGTGAGCTCGGCGACCTTCTGGAGCGGGAGACCGTGCGAACCGGCGGCACCGGCCAGGCCCGGGAGCAGGTACTCCGTGCCGCCGAAGCCCGACTTGGCCGCGAAGACGTCGCTCTTCGGGTCGCCGAACTTCACCTCTTCCTTGCAGCACGCGTGGTCGCTGACGACCCAGTCGACGTTGCCCGCCACGAGGTGCTCCCAGAGCGCGTCGACGTCCTCCTGCGGGCGCAGCGGCGGGTTGACCTTGCCGCCGACGCCCGATGCCGTCTCGATGTTCACCAGCAGGTGGCCGATGGTGACCTCGCGGCGGAAGTCGACCTGGGGAAAGGTCCTGGCCATCAGCAACGCGGACTCGATCGCCCGCCGCGAGGAGAGGTGCAGCAGATTGATGTTGGGCAGTTCGGTCTCCGCGGCGAGGAAACTCGCGATGGTGACCGCCAGGCCCTCCGAGTGCGGCGGCCGGGACGCGCTGTAGGCGGCGAGCCCGGTCAGCTCGCCCTCCTCCTCGACGAGCCTGGTGTACGCCGTCATGATCTCCGCGGTCTCGCAGTGCAGGGACAGGGAGATCGCGTCGGCCAGCTCCGGGTACTTCTCCCGCGCCGCCTGCACGCCACGCATCACGAACTCAAAGTGCGCCAGGTCGTACCGCTCGTCCGGCGGGATCATCAGGAACGAGTTCTGGTCCGAGGAGCGGCCGTGCAGGCCGTGGCTCCCGTAGAACATGAACACCTTGAACGACGGGACGCCGAAGCGGCCGATCAGCTCCGGAATCTCCTCGATGTGCGACTTCTGCATCGGTGCGAGGTGGAAGCCGTAATCGACGTGGCTGCGGCCCTCGGAGGCCTCGAGGACGAGGGGGAAGACCTCGTCGTAGCTGCCGCCGCGGTTCATGTAGTACTGGCCCGTGCGCATGTATGTGAGCGCCGTCGTCACTCCGCCCTGTGCGCAGGCGCGGCTCTCACTCGCCGTGTCGTCGGACAGCGGGTTGTAGATCCCCCAGTGCTGGTGTGCGTCCACGACACCCGGGAAGGCCAGCAGGCCCTTGCCGTCGGTCACTTCACGGGCTTCCTCGGCCGGGATGTCCGGGGCGATGCGCCGGAAGACGCCGTCCGCGACGGCGATGTCCGTCGTCGGGATGTCCGCCGCGTCGTGCCTCACCAGTCGCACGTTCTTGATCAGCCGATCGAATTCCGTCATCGCGCTGTGCCCTCTCCATGTGCGTACGTGCATGACAGGGTGTTCGCCGCCTGCCAGGCAAGACCCAGAGCCGGCAGCAGGCCGTTGCCCGCGAGATAGCCGCCGGCGCCGTGGCCCGATATGCCGTGTGCCGCGCCCCCCGACGCGAAGAGACCGCCGATCGGTGCGCCGGCACGGTTCAGCACCCGCGCCTCACCGTCGACGGCGAGACCGCCCTGGGTGTGGAACAGCGCGGGAACGACCTCGACGGCCGCGTACGGTGCCCGGAGCGGCTGCTCGACGTAAGTGCGGCCGAACCTGTCGTGCCCGCCCGCACCGGAGGCCGCCGACACCTGTTCCTCGACGGAGGCCGCCAGCGCCTCCCGGTCGAGGCGGGTGCGCTCGGCAAGCGTGTTCACGTCGTCGGCCCACACCAGCGCACCCGCCTCGGCGGTCCGCCGGAAGTCGGTGAAGGAAGAACACAGGTCGTGTATGCGGCGGTCGAGCACGATCCAGCCGCGCGAGCCGGGGCGGCCCGTGAGCGCCGCGGCGAACTCGGAGTAGCCGGTGGTCTCGTCGCCGAACCGGTCGCCTGCCGTGTCGACCATGATCGCGCCGTGCATGACCGTGGCCCAGCCGACCAGCGTCCGCGAGCGGCGGGCGAGCGCTGCGTGGCCCTGGTAGGCGTCCATGAAGGCGGACGCGGCCCCGTGGCGCAGCCCGATGTCCAGGCCGTCGCCGAGCGAGAACTGCCCGCCGTGGTACTCCGCCGTCGCCGCCTCGGGCATGTGCCGCGTCACCAGCTCGCGGTTCGCGCCGTATCCGTTGGTCGCGAGCAGCACCCCGCGGGTCGGGACGGTCTCCCGGTGGCCGCTCGGGTACTGGATCACCGCCCCGGTGACGTCGCCGGCCGCGTCGAGCGTGACGTCCACGACGCGGGCGGGGACCAGCAGATCGACGGACGGCTGCGCCCGCACCCGTCCGTACAGATGACGCAGCAGTGCGGATCCGTGCCGCCCGTCGACCGTGTGCAGCCGGTCGGCGGAGTGCCCCGGGTAGCTGAAGTCCCGTACGAGGTGGAGGGGAAGGTCCGCGCTGTCGGCCAGCCATTCCACGAGCGGCGCACTGAGTCCGGCGAGCGCGGCGGCCAGCACGGGGTCGGCGGCGCCACGCGTCTTGGCGGAGATGTCGGCGAGGAAGCGCTCCGGGCTGTCCTCGACGCCCGCCGCCGACTGCCAGCGTGTGCCCGCCCCGGGGATCATCGCCGTGGACATCGAGGTGTTGTTGCCGCGCAGGAAGTGTTCGTCCGGGTCCACGACCAGCACGCTGAGCCCGGCTTCGGCGGCACGCAGCGCACCGACCAGGCCTCCGCCGGCGCCGGCCACCACCAGGTCGACCGCCGCCTGGTCCCTCATGCCGTCACTCCGGTCGGCGGGCACCTTCTCCACCTCCTTCGGGTCGTTCCGTTGAGCGGAACACTCTTAGCACACGATGATTTCAATGCTGCCTGGAGAGCGTCAATGCCTGATGAAGGATCGAGGCAACAGCCTCGTTGTTCGGTGGACAGCCCTTGACCGTCGTCGAGTGCCAATGCTTCCCTGTCGTTCCATTGAGCGGTACGAGTATCACTCCGTCCCGCATCTCGTGGAAGGGAGCAGGTGAGAATGGGCCCATGACGACTCAACCCGGAACCGAGACCGCGGGCCGCGTGATCGACGTCCTGCTGCTGTTCACGGACGGGACGGACGAGCTCGGGGTGTCCCGGATCGCACGCGAACTCGGCCTGAGCAAGGCCGTCGTGCACCGCATCCTGCAGACGCTCGTCGCCCGCGGCATGGTGACGCTCGATCATCACACCCGGCTCTATCAACTCGGTCCCACAGCGGCCGCACTCGGTGCCCGCGCCTTGCGCGATCTCGACCTGCGGGCCGTCGCCGCGAACACCCTGCGGCGGCTTCAGGAGGAGACGCGCGAGACGGTGACCCTCACCGCGCTGGTGCCGGGCGGACGGGCCTACGTCGACCAGATCGTCAGCACCCACGAGGTGAAGATGACCGTCGAACTCGGCCGCAGATTCCCGCTGCACGCCGGCAGTTCCGGCAAGGCGGTGCTGGCGTTCCTGCCGGAGGGACGGCGCGAGGAGATCCTCGCCGCCGGGCTTCCGGCGCTGACCGGCAGCACGCCGACCGACGCGACGCGTCTCCGCGCCGAGTTGGACTCGGTACGGGACTCGGGATACGCGAGCTCCGCCGGCGAGCGTCAGGCCGACGCCGGATCGGTGGCCGCACCCGTCTTCGGTCTCGACGGCGACGTCCGCGGAGCGGTGTCCGTATGCGGTCCGCGTTCCCGGTTCACGCCCGAGTTCGTCCGCGACTGCGCGCCCCGCCTCCTCGAGGCGGCCCACGACATCTCCCATGCGCTCGGATGGCCCGGCGCGAAGGAAGGATCACGATCTCCATGACCGACACCGGCCCTGCGAACGCAGCCGGGTCCGGCGCCGCGCTGGACGGCGTCAAGGTGCTGGACATCGCCACGCTCTTCGCGGGCCCGCTCGCCGCCACGCTGCTCGGCGACTACGGCGCCGACGTCATCAAGGTCGAGCACCCCAGAGGCGATCCGGTGCGCAGCCACGGGGCGAGCAAGGACGGCGTGGGCCTGTGGTGGAAGATGCTCTCCCGGAACAAGAAGGCCATCACCCTGTACCTCGGCAGCCCCGAGGGGCAGGAGACCTTCCGCCGCATGGTCGCGGACGCCGACGTCGTCATCGAGAACTTCCGGCCGGGGACTCTTGAGCGCTGGGGCCTGGGCCACGACGTGCTCAGCGGGATCAACCCCCGCCTCGTTCTGGCCCGCGTCACGGGCTTCGGCCAGTACGGCCCGTACTCCGCGCGTCCCGGATTCGGCACCCTCGCCGAGGCGATGAGCGGGTTCGCCGCCATCACGGGCGAGCCCGACGGGCCCCCCACGCTGCCGCCCTTCGGGCTGGCCGACGGGGTGTCGGCCCTGACTGCGGCGTTCGGCATCATGACCGCGCTGCACGCGCGGGAGCGCACCGGACGCGGCCAGGTGCTCGACCTCGCGATCATCGAGCCGATGGTCACCCTGCTGGGGCCGCAGGCCATTACCTACGACCAGCTCGGCGAGCTTCAACCGCGCACCGGCAACAGGTCCGCGAACAACGCGCCACGCAACACCTACCGCACCAGGGACGGCAGTTGGGTCGCGGTCTCCACCAGTGCGCAGTCCGTCGCGGAGCGGGTGATGCGGCTCGTGGGCCGCCCCGAGTTCGTGGACGAACCGTGGTTCGCCTCGGGAGCCGAGCGTGCGAAGCACGCGGACGAGCTGGACGAGGCAGTCGGCTCCTGGATAGCGCAGCGCACCCGCAGCGAGGTCACCGAGGCCTTCGAGGCGGCGAACGCCGCCGTCGCCCCCGTCTACGAGATGAGTGACATCTTCACCGACCCCCAGTACCAGGCGCTGGAGACCATCACCACGGTCGACGACGAGGAGCTGGGCGCGATCCGATTCCAGAACGTGCCGTTCCGGCTCAGCGAGACGCCCGGCGAAGTCCGGTGGCCGGGCCCCCGGAAGGGTCGCGACAACGCCGAAGTGCTCGGTGCGTACGGCGTCGGCGCCGACGAGCTCGCCGACTTCGCCGAACGGGGCATCGTATGACCGCCCCCGGCCGGACCGGCCCCGACACTCCGCCCGTCACGGCCGTGCGGTCCTGGCTGTACGTTCCCGCCACCAGGCCCGAACTCCTGGAGAAGGCGATGCGCGGCGACGCCGACGCCGTCGTGCTCGACCTCGAGGACTCGGTGCCCGACCAGCGCAAGGACGAGGCACGCTCCTACGCCGCCGAAGCCGCCGCACGTACCTGGCCCAAGCCGCTGTGGATCCGCGTCAACCAGGTCCAACTCTCGCACGGCGAGGCCGACTTGGCCGCCCTCGCCGACGTCCCCGTGCAGGGCCTGAGGCTGCCCAAGTGCGAGGCGCCGCAGCAGATCGCGACCGTTCTCGGCCGCGTCGACGCACCCCTGCATCTCCTCATCGAGACGGCGCTCGGTGTCGAGCGCGCCTTCGAACTCGCCACCGCCGCACCGCAGGTGACGCTCGTGTCGCTCGGCGAGGCGGACCTCGGCGCGGACCTGCGGGTGCGTGCTGACGACGCGCTCGGCTGGGCGCGGAGCCGCGTCGTCAACGCGGCGCGGGCCGCCGGACTCGCCCCTCCCGTGCAGAGCGTGTGGACCGACGTGGCGGACCTGGACGGTCTCTCGGTCAGCACCGAACGGGCCCGCGACCGCGGCTTCCACGGCCGGTCCGTCGTGCACCCGGCGCAGATCGGTCCCGTCAACGAAGCGTTCACTCCGAGACCGGCGGAGGTCGAGGCCGCCCGCCGACTCGTCGACTCCCTGCGGACGGCCGGTGACGCCGGCAGCGCCGCCTGGCTCGACGACGACGGCCGGCTGATCGACCCGGCGGTCGTCGCCCGGGCGCACTGGGTCCTCGAGCTGGCGACGGGCCGCGTACCGGCCGGCTGAGAAGGCGCATGAGGACCAGCACAGCACCTTCCCACTCCCCACCCCTTCCTGATCCCCACTCAGCTTTAGGCTCCTCCTTTCCCCTCACCGTCCACGCAAGGCAGGACATGACCGCAGTACCGCACCCCCCCAACCCGTTGCTCGACGCGTTGCCTTCCGAGCCGCACATCGTCGAGCTGGGCCAGCCGTTGTTCACCGGCATGCCGTGCTCCCCCAACCACCCGGGATTCCGGATGACCCTGGCACGCCGCCACGGCGACATGGTCCGGGCCGACGGGGGTTCCGCCTCCAACGAAGTGATCATCACGGGCGGCCACGTGGGCACCCACATCGACGCCCTTTCCCACGTCAGCCACGACGGCAGGCTGCACGGCGGGGTCGACGCCGCCGAGGCGCAGTCCGGCGGCGCGTTCTCACAGCACGGCGCGGAGCGGATCCCGGCCATGGTGACGCGGGGCGTACTCCTCGATGTCGCCGCCGCCCTCGGAGCGGACACGCTGCCCGGCGGATACGGCGTCACCGCTGAGGACCTGGAGCGCGCAGCAGAACTCGGCGGTGCGGAACCCCGCCAGGGCGATGTCGCTCTCGTACGGACCGGCTGGGCACGGAACTTCGACGACCCTGTGGCTTATCTCGGCAAGGAGTCCGGCGTGCCGGGCATCACCGAGAGCGCGGGAGGATGGCTGGCCGCCCGCGGTGTCCGTGCCGTCGGCGCCGACACGACCGCATGCGAGCAGATCCAGGCCGGTGCCGGGCACAGTCTGCTGCCCGTCCACCGGCTGCTGCTGGTCGACTACGGCATCTACATCATGGAGCACCTGGCACTCGAGGATCTCGCGGCCGCCGGCCGGTACGAATTCCTCTTCGTCGTCGCTCCGTTGAGGATCGTCGGCGGCACCGGCTCCCCGATCCGCCCGCTGGCGGTGGTGGCGTGACATTCGCTCCCGCCGGGCTCACTCCGGCGCAGCAACTCGCCCGGTTCGCAGTCGACGTGGCCTCGGAGGGCCTCGAAGCCGACTTGAGCGAGAAGGTCGCAGGACACCTGCTCGACCTGCTCGGAAACAGCCTGGCCGCGCTCCCCATGCGCCCCGGCATGGCGGTACGTCAACTGGCCGAGGAGTGGGGCGGTTCCCCGACCGCCACCGTCATCGGCTCCCTCACGAGGCTGCCCGCGCCGTCGGCGGCGCTCGTCAACGGAACCCTCGCGCACAGCCTGGACTTCGACGACACCCATCTGCCCTCGGTGCTGCACCCCTCATCCTCGGTGCTGCCGGCCGCACTGGCCGTCGCGGAAGCGTCCGGCGCCGGCGGGGCACGGCTGCTGGCCGCGTCCGCCGCCGGGATCGAGGTCACCTGCCGGCTCGGCATGGCCCAGTACGACGAGGAGTTGGGCAACTCGGTCTTCTTCGACCGCGGTCTGCACGCGACCGCCATCTGCGGTGCCGTCGGCGCCGCCGTGGCGGCTGCCGTGCTGCGCGGGCTGGACGCCGACGGTGTGTGCTCCGCGATCGGCATCGCGGCCAGCATGGGCTCCGGGATCATCGAGGCGAACCGCACCGGTGGCACCGTCAAGCGCGTCCACTGCGGATGGGCGGCGCACGCGGGCGTTGTCGCCGCGGACATGGCGCGGCTCGGACTGACGGGGCCGCCGACGGTCCTCGAGGGCAGGTTCGGCTTCTTCCAGGCGTACTGCGGCGACCGGTACGACGAGGAGATGGCAGAGGAGGCGCTGACCGGAGAACTCGGTCAACGCTGGGAGCTGTCACGGCTGTTCATCAAGCCGTACCCGTGCAATCACTTCACGCACGCCGGGGTGGACGCGGCGATGCGGATGCGGAGGCGGGGCATCGACCCCGGTTCCGTGGCCCGGCTGACGCTCGGGGTGCCTGCCCCGGTGCTGCGCACGATCGCCGAACCCGCCGCGGAGAAGGCACGCCCTCATTCCGGCTACCACGCGGCGTTCAGCGGGCCGTACACCGTGGCCGCCGGGCTGCTCTCGCCCTGGGCGTGCGGTCCGGGCTGGTCTCCGCCCGGTCTGTCGAACGGGAACGCCCTCCCCGGCTCGCCCCGGTCGGCCGGACTCGGTGTCTTCCACGAGGACTTCACCGACGAGGCCGCCGCGGACCCCGCCCGTCTCGCCCTCGCCGCCCGCGTGACCTGCGTCGCGGACGAGGAGTGCACAAGGATCTTCCCCCACCAGTTCCCTGCCGTGCTCACCGCGGAACTCGGCGACGGCTCCACCGTCACCGAGCGGGTCATGGTCAACAGGGGCAGCCCGGAAAACCCCCTTCATGCCGGAGAACTCACTGCCAAGTTCACCGCCAACGCCCTCGGCGCCGGCGGTCCGCGGGCCGTGCGGGATCTGGCCGAGGAGGTCTGGAACATCCGCAACTCCCTCGACACCGCGGGTCTGACCCGTGCGCTGTCCAACGTGGTGACCGGCACGTGAGGCACCACAGCATCTGCACCGCACCAGCGTGAGGTGAACCCATGCCCGCCCGGACCCGGACCCAGTACCGCTGGCTGACGCTCACACTGATCGTCGCCCTCATCGTCATCAACTACATCGACAGAAGCGCGATCAGCTTCGCGATCGAACCGCTCACCAAGGCCTTCGGCATCACGAAGTACGAGTACGGGCTGATCAGCAGCGCCTTCTCCATCGGCTACATGGTGTTCGCGTTCCTCGCGGGTCCGCTGGTCGACCGCTACGGCTCGCGGCGGGTCCTGCTGGCCGGTGTGCTCCTCTGGTCGGTCGTCACCGCGGTGACTCCCGTCAGCGGTACCTTCATGGGCCTGTTCGTGGTCCGGATCATTCTCGGTGCCGGTGAGGGGCCGGGCTTTCCCGCGGCGACCCGTACCGTCAGCCGCTGGATGCCGCAGAAGGAACGCGGCATCGCGCTCGCCATGGTCGGCGGCGTCGCCGTGTCCGGTTCGCTGCTGATCGGCGGGCCCGTGATGACCCAGCTCATAGCGGGAGTCGGCTGGCGCGGCATGTTCTGGGTGCTCGCCGGCGTCGGCGTGCTGTGGTTCGTCATCGCCTTCGCGCTGCTGCGGGACACGCCTGACGAGAGCGGGAGGGTGTCGGAGGAGGAGCGTGCGTACATCGCGGCGGGGCAGCTCGCGGAGGAACGCCCCTCCAAGGACAAGGTCCGCTGGCGGCCCCTGCTGACCAACCGGAATCTGTGGATCATCGCGGTGGGCTACTTCGCGTGGGGCTTCATGTTCTGGGGCTTCATGTACTGGCTGCCGGGCTATCTGTCCGACCAGTACGACCTGACGATCACCGCGGTCGGCCTGTTCTCCGTCGCTCCGTGGGCGGCTGGCGTGGTCGGCGCGATCATCGGCGGCGTCCTCACCGACCGGATCTTCAAGAAGACGGGAAGTCCCAGGAGCCGGCTGACCATCATGGGGCTGGCGCTCCTGGGATCCGGTGCCTCGCTGATCCCGATCTTCGTGGCACCGTCCCTGACGGTGTCGGTCACCTTCATCTCGATCGGAGTGGGAATCGGGTTCGTGACCGGCGGCATCTGGTGGGTCGCGTCGATCGACGCGCTGCCCGCACAGCCGGGTGCGGCCGCCGGGTTCGCCGACGCGGCCTTCGCCCTCTCGGGCGTCGTCGCACCGTCCGTGATGGGCTTCATCGTCACCTCGACCGGCAGCTACTCCAGCGGTTTCGTGGTGATGACGGTGCTGGCAGTGACCGGGGCGGCGGCGATGCTTCTGCTGCCGAAGCGGGACCTGCCGCGTCAGGTGCCGCCCGCGGAGAGCGGCGCCGCCGCGCAGCCAGATCTGACGGCCAAGTCGCCGTAGCGGCCGGTGTGTTGGAAGCCGGGTGTTTGGAAACCACGGCGTTCGACAAAGGTGGGGCCGGGCCGGCGTGGCCTTCCGCCTGCGTGGCCCGGGCCCACTTCCGCCTGCGGCAGCGTGACGACTCCGGGCTGCTGAGGCGTCCCTGGACAGCGGGGACGGGGATCAAGCGTCGGCCGAGGCCGCGAGGCGGGCCGCCACATCGCGTACGGCGTCTCGCAGTTCGTCCGGGCGCCGGATCGTGAACGGCCGGCCGAACCCGGCGAGGAGCTGGGCCATGCCGTCCAGGCTCTCGGCACGCGCACGCAACAGGACACCACCCCTCGTCTCGCTGAGGGTGGCGGCCGAGGGCGGAATCCACCTGGCGGCCTGCTGCAGGGTCGTCTCCAGCACCACCTCCACCTCGTGGGTGTAGGGAACGGCTGCCAGCGACTGTGTGACGTGCTGGACCGGGTCGAGATCGTCGAGCACGTCGAACGTGGCGTCCCTCAACTCCATCGAGAGCACCCGGTCCGCGCGGAAGGTGCGGGTCTGCCCGCTGCGGTGGTCGTGCCCCACGAAGTACCAGCGGCCGGAGTGGAAGACCAGGCCGTACGGGTCCAGTTCGCGCTCGCTGTCGCTGCCCTTCCACGACCGGTACCGCATCCCCACACGCCGGCGTTCGCGTGCCGCCTGCGCAAGGACCAGCACCGTTCCGGTCGCGGGAGCAGCGCCCTCACGGGAGGTGAGGGTGAAGCCGAGGGTCTCCTGGAGGGCCTGGACGCGGTCGCGGAGCGAGCGCGGCAGCACTCGCTGCACCTTTGCCAGAGCGCTTTCGGCGGCGTCGCCGGGCAGGCCGAGGCGGCGTCCCGCCAGGAGTCCAAGCACCACGGCCGTCGCCTCGTCGTCGTTGAGCATCAGGGGCGGCAGCTTGTAGCCCGGCATCAGGCGGTATCCGCCGTACCGGCCGCGCTCGGCCGTCACCGGGATGCCCAGCTCGGCCAGGCGGCCCGCGTATCTGCGGACCGTCCGCTCGTCGACACCGAGCCGCTCGGCGAGGGCCGCGCCACTCATTCGCTGGTGCGCCTGCATCAGCTCCAGCATGGCCAGCACCCGGGTCGTGGGGTGGGACACGAGTCACCTCGCAAATCCGGGCGGATCCTGTCCGGTATCGGGTTCACCCTAGTCACGTAGGAGCGGAAGACACAGGTGAAAGGTGGACGGGATGGCCACGATCGTGCTGGTACCCGGGTTCTGGTTCGGCGCCTGGGCGTGGGAAGAGGTGACGCGTGACCTGCGGGAGGCCGGGCACGACGTCCGTCCGGTCACGCTGACCGGGCTGGCCGACCGGGCGGCGGAGGCCACCTCGGACGTCGGCCTCGCGACACACATCGCGGACATCGTCCACGTCATCGAGGGCGGGGACCTGCGGGATGCGGTGCTGGTCGGTCACAGCGGAGCGAACATGCCGGTCACCGGGGCCGCCGACCGTATCCCGGAGAGACTGGCGCGGATCGTCTACGTGGACAGCGGCCCCATGCCCGACGGCCTGGCCGGAATCGACTTCCACGAGCCGCAGGCGCGGGAGGAACTGCGCCGGCAGGTCACGGCGGAAGGCGAAGGTTGGAGCATCCCGGTGCCTGCGTTCGACCCAGCTGCCGATCCCGTGAATCTGGCGGGCCTGACCGAGTCGCATCTGACGCGCATGCGCACCCTGGGCACTCCGCAGCCCTTCGGCACGGCCGCGGATCCCCTGGACCGTCCCGCGGTCCTGCCGTCGACCCCGCGCTCAGTGATCATGTCCACCTTCACTCCTGAGCAGGTGCGCATGGTCGCGGGAACGGGGAATCCTGTCTTCGAGCTGATGGCCGGGATGGACATGCACCATCTGCCCACCGGTCACTGGCCGATGTTCTCCCGCCCCCGCGAACTGGCCGCCGTCCTGGGCGAGATCGCGGGCTGACACGCCGCGACCAAGGGATGAGGAGCGGGCGAACTCGCGCCGCTGTGCGGGAAGTCGGTCTCCGCGCCGGTCCCGGCCCCCGGTCCTCATGCGTCCGGCCCCTCCCGGTCCGAGCCGCCGCCAACGCGTGCCGCGACGACCGCGGGGTCGTAGCGGATGACGGTCTCCTTCACGAGCCCGTCCTCGTCGAGCAGGATCCGGTCGATGCCGTCGAACACGAACGGCCCCCGCCCGCCGGTGCCGTGGGCCACCCAGTGGATGAAGAGGCAGCCGTCGTTCTCGGCATGTTCGGCGACTTCGAGGTGGAGGTCGGGGACGAGTTCCAGCAACTGCGCGATCCGGTCCCTGTATGCCTCCCTCCCCCGCACGGGTTCTGGGTCACCCGGCCAGTCACCGACGACGTCCTCCGCGAGAAGCATCACCCGGGTCGCATCCGGTTTCGCCCAGAACTTCGCCCACAGGCCGACGTTGAAGGGAGTCTTCGCCGCATACGCCCGCACGCGGCCCTCTGTGTCTCCGGTCATCTGAGCAGCCTCACTTCCCGTGCACGAATGATGTGCGGGAAGCGTGTCGGCCGGCGCCGGAGACCGGCAATTACCTCCCTGGTAATGGCCTCTGGGAACGGTGAGTTGAGCGCCCCTCGCCGCCCCTCTTCCGGCCGCGGTCCTGCCGAGGCCCGGCACGTCTTGCTTGGGGACGCGGCTCAGGCACGCCGGAAGTGAAGCCCGACGGCACCGTGCGCCAGGGCAGTTGTTTCGGCGAGGCTCCAACCCCTGTGCGCGGGACGAGCACCGGGGCACCCGCGGCGTCGGACACCGCCGCATGCGCGGCCGCCGCCAGCGAACGCCGGTCGTGGCCGTCGGGCCACAGCGGCCGGCACGGACGGACGCGTACGGCGAGCCCGTCGGTTCCGGCCACCCGGAGGAGCGAAGCCGTGAGGGCGTCCCCGCCGACGTAGGCCGCCGCCGTGCTCCGCGTGCCGTCCCGTGCGTAGTCGATGGCTGCCGGACGGACCGGCGCTGCCGCCTGGAGCGCCGCCTCGAACATCGCGCGCCGGAAGGGCCCGCCTGGCGCGGTGCACCAGGTGGTCGCCTGCGGGAAGACCATCACGGAGCCGCCGTCACGCAGATGTGCCGCCAGTTCGCCGACGAACCGCGGGAGTTCGCGTGGCGCGTCGCGGTTGATGAAGCGGTTGCCCGTCCTGCGTGTCAGCGGCCCGACGACCGGCCACCCGGCGACCTCCTGCTTGGCGATCAGCGGCACGGGCTCGACGGCCAGCACCGCGATGATGTCGAGCCAGGACACATGGTTCGCGACGATCAGCGTGCCGCTGGCCGTGCCCGGCACCCTGAGCGGACCCGTGGCGTCCAGGCCGATGCCGAGTGCGTCGAGCACGCTGCGGGCGTGGCGCTGGAGCACGGGCGGGTCGGCGATCCGCGTCCCGGCTGCCAGGGCGCTGCCCAGGGTGGCGGTGAGCGACGCGTAGCGCCGGAGCACGGACGCGGCGGGCACACGGCGGGTGCGGGCGCCCGCCTGCTCGTTTCCGGTGGGCCGGGTGACGCACCGCTGCGTGCAGGGGGAGCCGACTTCCCAGGGGTTCACCGGCCCTGGCCCAGGAAGTAGCGCCGATAGCGTTCGTTCAGCCGCTCCATGTCGAGCAGGACGAAGAAGTCGGCGACACCGAAGTCCCTGTCGTGGGCGGGTGCTCCGCACACCCAGGCGCCGATCCGCAGATACCCGCGGAGCAGCGCGGGGAGCGAGGCGTGGTCCGGCTTGGCCGTCAGCGGCTGCTGCGGGTGCCACGGGTCGCGTGGGTGTACTCGCAGTTCGGCCGGTGCGGCGTGCTTGGTGGTGCCCAGCAGCCAGGCGTCGGCGGCGGACTGTCCGCCGTCGTCCAGCGGTACGGATCCGCACCCGGCCAGATAGCGGTGTCCGGACAGCAGCATGTAGCGGGCGAGCCCGCCCCACATGGCGTTGATCACCGCACCCGAGCGGTGATCGGGGTGCACGCAGGCGCGGCCGGCCTCGACCATCGACGACCTGACGTCGACGGGGAGGCAGCGCAGATCGAACTCCGACTCCGAATAGAGACGTTCGGTCCTCCCGGGCGGCATGAGCCGGTAGGTGCCCACGACTTCGCCGTCGGCCGGTGAGGTGACGATGAGGTGGTCCGCCGCCTCGTCGAATCCGTCCACGTCGTGCCCGGGCAGCGGTGAACGCAGCCGTGCGCCGTTCTCCTCGGCGAAGATCCGGTGACGGAGTCGCTGGGCGGCGCGTATCTCCGCCTCCGACCCGGCTATGGAGGTGGCGTACGTACCGGGGTTGGTCGTTACGCTGGATGCAGTGGGCATGAGTGATCTCCCTAGGTGGGCTGCTGCGGCACCCGCGCGGACCGTTGCCAGCGATCTCCGCGAGGGTTCCTCCGTATGCAACCGGTTGCTTGTGTTCCGCACGGGGCCGCCGAGTTACCGCTCGGCGGCCCTTCCGCGTCGGATGAGTGCCGCAGACGTCCGCACGCACGCTCCGGGAATCCGGGGGCCTCATCTCCTGCTCGGGCCGCGGATCTGCGCCCACGGGTGAACTGCCAGGCCCCGCCCGGGAGTCGGCGACTGCCACACGGGCGCCTTCGCCGCGGCGCTGCTCGTCACAGTGGGCTGAACGCTCAACTCGTCAGCAGGCGGGCGAAGTCCACGATGCGGCGCGCATGGTGCCGGTCGGCGTCGAGATCCGGGTTGTAGATGCACAGGGTGATCCCCACGCAGCCGGCGGCGCCCAGCGCCGTCGTTGTCAGGAGTTCCAACTCCGGCCAGGTCAGACCGCCGGGCTGCGGGTAGTCGACGGCGGGCAGGGCGTCGGTGGAGAGCACGTCGAGGTCGATGTGCAACCACCAGTTGCCGGCGCGGCGGCGCAGGCGCTCGGTGCCCTCGCGCGCGTACGCGGCCGCCGCGCCGGGCTGCCAGGCGAGATCGGCGCCGGTGCGCATGCGGATCCTCCCCGCCACCGACGGGATCCGGTACGCCGCAAGCTCGTCCGCGTCGCGGGGCCCCAGCGCGACGACGGCGTCGGACGCGAGGGTGGGCAGCAACCGCACCAGCGGGTGCGGGAGGTTCTCGCGGTGCAGCCCCAGCAGGAGGCCGAGTTCGCAGTCGGCGGCCTCGCCCGTGGTGCTGCGGTCCGGAGGCCACGCGTCCTCGTGGCCGTCGACGAACAACAGGCCCACGTCTCCTGCTGCTTCGGCCGCGCCGCTCAGAGCGCCGAGAAGGACGGGGCAGTCGCCGCCGAGCACGAGCGGACGGTCGCCGGCACGGAGGCTGTCGGCAACCGCGCTGTGCACGGAGGCGGTGGTCGTCTCCAGGCTGCCGGGCGAGATCAGCCCGGAGCGGGCGTACCGGCCGGGGTCGGGCACGCCGACGTCCACGTCACCGGCATCGCGGAGGCCATCGGGGAGCACGTCGATCAGCCCGGCCTCCCGAAGGGCGCGCGGCGCACGAGCGACGCCGTCGGATCGGCCGGCTGAGTTGAAGGGAACGCCGATGACTCTCATCCGGTCCTCCCACTCGCACAAGAGGCCCTGCTGCCGCGACTTGTCAGCCCTGCGACCGTTACGGCTGCTCCACCGCTGCGAGTTCGACCCGGCGGACGGAGCGCTCACTTACCGAAGCTCGCGGCGCTGGTCCGGCATGCCGACCGCGACGCGAGCGGCGGCGCCGCATTGCCGGAAACCGCGTTCCCGCGCGACGCCCCGGCAAACGAGCCCCCGAGGAGGCACGGACGGCCGGGGGCTGACCGGGTCTGGCCGTACGCAGCCCCGCGCAGGGCCCGTGCCGCGCACGTCGAAAGCGCCCCCGGCCGTCCACGGCGGGTCACTCTCGATGCGTCACCGGTCACGGACAGCGCATCAACCGGCGCGCCTTCCCGCGGTCCGGTCAGCGGGAGCGATCACCCGCACCGCACCGCACCGGAGTCGGTGAGCTTCGTGTCGCGGCGACGTGCAGGCACCCTGACCCGGGCCTGACCCGGTCCGGCGGGCCGCCTGAGTCTCCGCGGGTGCTAAGCTCATCTTCCTAATCCATTTAGGTTTATGCCTAATGACTTCAGGCGGAAGACTTCAGGCGGATGGGCGGAGCGGTATGGCACGTGCGGGACTGACCACGGAACGTCTGGTCCGGGCCGGGGCGGACCTTGCCGACGAGGCCGGATTCGACCAGGTGACCGTCTCGGCGCTGGCCAGGCGCTTCGACGTGAAAACCGCGAGCCTGTACTCGCACCTGAAGAACTCCCAGGACCTCAGAACGAGGATCGCCCTGCTCGCGCTGGAGGAACTGGCCGACCGTGTCGGCGCCGCCCTGGCCGGGCGGGCCGGCAAGGACGCCCTGGCCGCCTTCGCCGACGCCTACCGCGACTACGCCCGGGAGCACCCGGGCCGCTACGCCGCCGCACAGCTCCGGCTCGATCCGGAGACGGCGGCGGCGAGCGCCGGGGTCAAGCATGCGCAGATGACGCGGGCGATCCTGCGCGGCTACGACCTGGCCGAACCGGACCAGACGCACGCCGTGCGGATGCTGGGCAGCGTCTTCCACGGCTACATCGGCCTGGAGGCGGCCGGAGGCTTCAGCCACACCCCCGTCGACACACAGGAGACCTGGTCATGGGTCCTGGACCGTCTCGACGCGCTGCTGCGGGGCGGGGCCGCACCCTGAACCCTCACCTGCAACCCCGCCGTCGCGGCGTCCGCAGGAACCTGCGCTCACGCAGCACCTCCACGCATCAGACCGATCCATACCTCTTGATCGACAGGCCGAGGCGATGAACTCCGAGAGCCGCACCACCGCATCCATCACGACGCCGATAACCGCGGACATGCTGCGCGGCGCCCTCGACCTGGAGCGGACCGCACACGGCGTCCTGCCGCACCGGCTGCCCGCACACGCCCGCGCCCAGTGCACCGACGGGCAGCTCGCCATGGCCGAGGCACAGCCCTCCGGCGTGCGGCTGGTCTTCCGCACGCGGGCCACCACCGTCGAGCTGGACACGCTGCCGACGAAGCGGGTCTACGTCGGCGCTCCGCCCAGCCCCGACGGCGTGTACGACCTGCTCGTCGACGGCCGGCTCGAGGGGCAGGACGTAGTGGCAGGGGGCAACACGCTGACGATCGACATGGCCGCCGGTACCGCCGAGAAGCGTCCGGGCACCGGGGGCACCGTCCGCTTCAGCGGCCTGCCCGAGCGCCGCAAGGACGTCGAGATCTGGCTGCCGCACAACGAGACCACCGAACTCGTCGCCCTGCGTACCGACGCGCCCGTCGAACCCGCACCCGACCGGGACCGCAAGGTGTGGCTGCATCACGGCAGTTCGATCAGCCACGGCTCCGACGCCGCCAGTCCCACCACTACGTGGCCCGCACTCGCGGCGACCCGCGGCGGGGTGGAACTGATCAACCTCGGCCTGGCCGGGAGCGCCCTGCTCGATCCGTTCACCGCCCGCGCGCTGCGCGACACCCCCGCCGATCTGATCAGCGTCAAGATCGGCATCAATCTGGTCAACGCCGATGTGATGCGGCTGCGCGCGCTCGTCCCCGCCGTCCATGGCTTTCTCGACACCATTCGCGAGGGGCCACCCGACCACGCCGTTGCTGGTCGTCTCGCCCATCCACTGCCCGATCCACGAGGACGCGCCCGGCCCCAGCACCCCGGACCTCGACGCGCTCAGCACCGGGCAGTTGCGCTTCCGGGCCGGGGGCGACCCGGCGGAGGTCGCGAGAGGAAAGCTGACGCTGAGGGTCGTACGGGAGGAGCTGGCCCGGATCGTGGAGCAGCGGGCCGCGGAGGACGCGAATCTGCACCTGCTCGACGGCCTCAACCTCTACGGCGAGGCCGACTTCGCCGAGCTGCCGCTGCCCGACGGGCTCCACCCGGACGCCGCCACGCACCGCCGCATCGCAGAGCGCTTCGCCGAGCTGGCGTTCACCGCCAACAGGCCCTTCGCGACCCAGGAATATTTGAAAACTGAACTTCATTGACCGTGGTGCACTGCTCCCCCGCACCCAGGAGGTCACCATGCCGGCCGTCACCGCGGACACCCTCACCCTGCCGCGCGTCCCGTCCCCCGCAGGTGCGGGCGTCCGATGGCGAGAGGTCACCAGGACCGTGACCGCCCGCCGGCAGCTGGAAGGGGAAGGCTTCGAGGTACGCAGGCCGTTTCCCGGGACGGACCTCGGCGCGGCGGACCCGTTCCTGCTGCTGGACCACCTCGGCGCGGTCGAGTACGGCCCCGGTGAGGCCAAGGGCGCCCCCTGGCACCCGCACCGCGGCTTCGAGACCGTGACCTACATGCTCGACGGCGCCTTCGAGCACAACGACTCCACCGGTGGCGGCGGCCTGATCACCGAGGGCGCCACGCAGTGGATGACCGCTGGCGCGGGCGTGCTGCACTCCGAGCTGCCGCCGCAGGACTTCGTGGCGAAGGGCGGCCTGTTCCACGGGATCCAGCTGTGGGTCAATCTGCCCAAGTCGCTGAAGTGGACCCCTGCCCAGTACCAGGACATCACCGCCGGACAGACGGTCCTGCTCTCCAGCGACGACGGCGGGAGCCTGCTGCGCGTCATCGCGGGCGACCTCGCCGGACATCGCGGGCCCGGCGTGACCAGGACCCCCATCACGTACGTCCACGCCACGGTCAGCCCCGGAGCAAAGCTCGGCCTGCCCTGGCCGCAGGAGTTCAACGCACTGGTCTACGTACTGGCCGGCCGCGGCACCGTCGGAACCGATCGACGGCCGCTGGAGGAAGGGCAATTGGCCGTCCTCGGCCCCGGCGAGGCCCTGACCTTGCAGGCCGCCGACGGACAGGACTACAACGGCAGCCGCACCGGCTGGGAGGTACTGCTCCTGGGCGGGCTGCCGATCCGCGAACCGGTCGCCCGCTACGGCCCGTTCGTGATGAACACCAAGGCGGAGATCATCCAGGCGGTCGAAGACTTCCAGAACGGCCGTCTCGGCACCACCGCGCCGCGGCCCGTGCCTCATCGCACGGCCACCGACGCGCCCCTGGACCGGGACGAAGCCGGGGAGTAGAGACCGGATCGACCAGGAGGAGGAGCCTGCGGCGGAGCCGGACGCGGCGCCGCGGCAGGCTCAGATCGCAAGGGTCTCGCCGGGGCTGACGCCGTACGCATGGTGATACGAGGCGACGAAGTCGGCCGGCTTCGCGAATCCCCACCGAGCACCGATGGACGCCACCGTCTCGCCGTCGTCGGCGCCCGACGCGGCATCCTCGGCGGCGAGAAGTTCGAAGTGCGCGCGGTCCAGCCGGACGCTGCGCAGGCAGCCGAACACGGTGCTGCTGCGATGGCGGGCAAAGGCGATCTGGAGGGCGTGCGGGGTGACCCGGCCCGCGGCGGCGATGTCGGCGAGGCTGATGTCGTTGTGCGCGTTCTCCTCGATGAACGCGACGGCCCTCGCCACGGCACCGGTGGTGGCGTCGCCGCCGTCCGCCGAAGTGAGCTCCGGGCCACCGGTGTTGGGGAACATGCGCAGTGCGTTCGTCGCGAGGTTGCGCGCCAGATTGCCGATCACGAGCGGTTCACTCATCGCGTCGGGGCTGGCCGAGACCACGTTGCGTACATATCCGACCGCCTCGCGCCATTGAGCCCCGAGGTCCGCGGACGCCGGCTGTGTTCCGGAGAACTGCAGGGAACTGTCCGGCTCTTCCTCGGGAAAGCCCGCGGTCCGCATCAGGAGGGGCTGGCTCAGGACGACGGACCCGAAGTCGAGGTTGTGCACGGTGGCGCTGAAGGGCCGGTCCGGCGGTGAGATGACGGCGATGTCGCCCGGACCCACGCGTTCGCTGTTGTCCTCCCACCGGTGCTCCACCCAGCCGGACCTCGGCTGGACGATCGCGAGATTCCCCAGCGGGTCGACGTCGTAGCCGGTGTCCATGGACAGCGTCACGTCGTCGACGCAGAAGCATCCGAAGTCGTAGCGGGCGTGTCTGATGAGCTGGTCCCGCTCGCTTCCCTTCATGCGCAGCTCGGTGCCGTAGGTGGCGTTCATGAAGGTGCGACCCACGTCGAGGTCGTTGGTCTCGAACACTGTCCGCCTCAACGCGTGGCGCTCGAGGTCGGGATCGACGGTGGCGGCGTTCATGAGCTTCCCCGCAAGGTCAGTTCCGCAGAGTGTGGTCGGGCGGCTGCCCGTACACGTCGTGGTAGTGGACGGCGAAGGTCTCGCGACTGGAGAAACCCCAGCGTGTGGCGATGGAGGAGACCGTCGCCTCGCCTGCCGGATCGCTGTCCTGGAGCTCGCGGTGGGCGCGCGCCAGGCGCACGCGGCGCAGATAGCCGAGCGGGGTGGTCTCGAAACGCGAGGCGAAGGCCGCGTCCAGCTCCTGGGGTGGGACGGATGCCGCGGACGCGATCTCGGCGAGCGTGAGGGGCCGGTCGGCGTGAGCGTCGATGAAGTCAGCGGCTCGCCGGACCGCCGCAGGTGAGACCTGGCCCGGACCGGGCCGATAGTGAGGCGTCATGGTCGTGTTCGGGAACACCTGCACGACTGCCGCTCCGAGCAGGTCGCGCGTCTCGGCACGGACCAGCGGCGCCGAGAGGGGGCTGTCGGGCGTCTCCAGCTGATGGCTGACGAACCCGACCGTGGAGCGCCAGAACCTGTCCATCGCCGGCGAGACCGGTGTCGTGCCCACGAAGCGCACCTCGTCCTCGCCGCAGCGTTCGGCTGCTGCCCGCTCGGCGACCTGCAGAGGCATCGAAAGGACCTCCGCACGCATGTGGCTCCAGCTGATCCGGATGGGGCCCCCGGGCGGGTAGAGCGCCGTGTCGCCGACGTTCAGGCTTGCCTCCTGGTCACTCGAGGTGACGCTGAACCTCCCCGCGGTGAGGCAGGCGAAGAGCATCAGGTCCTCGAAGACGTCGCAGTCCGCGGTCGCTGTCGCGGAGTGCTCCAGGTGATCCAGGCTGATGCCCGCCGCGCTCGTACGATGGAAGCCGAAGGCGAAATCCTCCGCGGAAGAGAGCGTCTGCCGACAGTCGCCGTACATCCCCCGGGTCGTTGCCTGCGCGGCCGCCGGGTCCGACGTGGTGAAGTCGAACCGCTTCACCGTGGGCTGCTGAGTGTCCGCTGTCATGATCACCTCCACAGCAGCGGTCGCAGGACCTGCCAGACCCCTCCTTTGACCGTACTCCTCACCCACCCGGCGACGGAGGGCCCGCTTCCCCAGCACCGGGTCCCCTGCGGCCAGGCCTCTCCCCCGGCGGAGCACGGATCCGCCGGGGAAGGCGCCCCCGCCGTCAGAACTCCGAGTTGATGACCGCCTCGACCAGTACCTTTCCGTCCGTCGTCAGGCGGACCTCCTCGGCGTCGCTGTCCATGACCGCGAGGCCGCGCTCCTCCAGGGAGCGGAACCTGCCGCGCCAGGGTTCCTCGAAGAGTGAGGACCCGGGGAAGCGCCGCCGGTGCAGCTCGTCGCTGAGGGGGCTCAGCGTGGAGAGGGCCATCTTGACCGCCCTGGCCTCCTGCGCCTCCTCGCTGAAGCGGGTCACCGATCCCAGCGGGACGCGGCCCGCCTCGACGGCCTCCGAATACCGCTTCCAGTTCACGTCGGTGATCGCTTCCGAGGTGCGGCAACTGGAGCTGCCGCCCAGCCCGATGGCGACTTCGGCCTCCTGCTTGTCCTGGTCGACCATGATGGCCTTCCACGTCTCCGGACCTTTGCCGTCCTGCGCGAAGTACATGGTGGGCTGTTCTCGGTATCCGCCGCTCTCGAGGCCCTCGGTGAGCAGCTCGCGCATCTGGTACTGCTCGCCGAGAGTCGGCCACCGATGGCCGTTCTCGACCAACTTGGCGCGGTAGTCGGGCAGTTGCCAAGCCGCGGGCTGCACTCCGGCCACTCCGGTCCTGGTGTCGGTGTAGGACTTCAGATGGAGCTTCGTGCACACGACGGCGGTCAGTTCGTTCTCGACGACGATGTCGAGGTCCCTGCGCACACTGTCGACCGTCTGGTCGAGCAGCCCGTACATCAGGTCGATGCTGGTCCATTCGAAGCCCAGTCGCTGGGCGTTGCGTATGAAGTCCACGCACATCTGCGCGGTGTGCTCCCGGCCGCACTGTTCCAGGACCGGATCGTCGAAGGACTGCACACCGCTGCTCAGTTTGGTGCAGCCGAGTTCGGCGAGCAGCTCCAGCTTCCCGGGCGTGAAGGTGCTGGGGTCGCCCTCGAAGCGGATCGCCGTGTCCGGGGTGAAGTTGAAGTTCTCCCTGTAGAAGTCGAGAAGGGCACGGATGGCGTCCGGCGGCAGCAACGAGGGGGTTCCGCCGAAGACGTTGAACTCCCCGATGGGAGCCGACGCCAGATTCGGCACCTCCCGCAGCCACAGTTCCGCCTCGCGGATGTTCCAGTCGACCCACTGGCGGGCCTTGCTGTCGGCGACCTCCGGCGCTCCCTTGACGAGCACCACGGGGTACTGGCAGAAGCGGCAGCGGTAGGCGCAGGTGGGGATGTAGGACCACAGGTGGATGGGTGCCGTGCCGGCGAGCTGCTCGTCGAGGTCGGCGAGGAAGTCCGCGGGTGTGTGGCCGGGGATGTTGCCCGGAAAGACGTGCGCGCCGAAGGGATCCTCGGTCACGTACTCCAGGAGATGCCTGTTCTCGGAGGCGCCAAGGGTTTCCAGCACGGACGGCACCGGGTGGCCGGGGTCCGTCTGCCGCAGCGATGCGACGGAGTCCTCGTAGGTCTGCCTGTGTCCGATCTCCATCAGAAGACTCCCCCGTTCCCGAAGTAGTTGTGTGCCTCGCCGGATTCGCGGTCCTCGCAGAAGTACCTGACGAACTCGGTGAACTGTTCCTCCGGTACATCGCGCAGACATTCGGGCAGCGGCGGCGGATGGCCGATGTCCTCGCCGACGGTGGCGCGCAGCCGGGCGAATATCTCGTCCGCGAACTCGAAGTACAGCCGGTAGGAAGGCGTCTTGTACGAGTGGATGGGCGTGAAGTCGACCACGCGCATCTCGTCCTTGATCTCGGCGATCCGCCTCCCGAGCCGCTCGGCGAGCGAGGCCCCGAAGAACTCGATGACGGCGCGGTCGTCCAGCAGCGATGGCGTCAGCAGCACGGGCAGGATGGTGTTCTTCGGCGTGAAGTCCTTGATGGAGAACTCCCATGCCTGCAGGGCCTGTTGCTCCGTGAGATCGCCGACCGGGCCGCCTTCCGCCGGCTCCGCGGGCTCCTGGACCCGGATGTCGCGCATCACGATGATCCCGTCCGAGCCGTATGCACGGCCGGTGATCACCTCGTCGATGGCGTGGTTGACCCGGCGCGGGTTGATCTCCACCCGGGACGCGGGCACGTAGGTGATGTCGTCGCCGGAACCGCGCACGAGGATCCCGAAGTCCCAGTCGTCGGACAGGTGGTTGACGAACCGTCCGTTCTGGAGCTGGTAGAAGATCTCGATGCCGCCGACCTTCTCGTACGCGTCCCGCTCGACCGCGAAGCCCTTCCCGTCAGGGAAGCCGCCGAAGAGGGCGAACGTCACGGCGCGGCAGCGCAGCGTGCGCTGGATGGCATCCCACAGCCGGGGCCTCCCGGCGAAGTGCTCGGCCTCGTAGTAGTAGTCGCACACGCCGATGGCGGCCTTGCCCGACTCCATCGCCGTCATCAGCTCCCACAGCCACCGCTCGTCGACACGGCAGTCGGCGTCGGCGGAGACGAGGTAGAAGCGCTGCTCGGCATCGGACAGTTCGCGCCGGGCGCTGCGCCGCGACGCGAAGTCCATGCCGGTCTTCCGTGCGCAGGCCACGCCCTGTTCCGGCTCGGGGACGACGTGCAGGGCCAGTTCGGGATGGTCGGCGGCGAAGCGGCGTGCGATCCTCACCGTCTCGTCGGTGGAGTTGTTGTCCACCAGCACGACCTCGTAGAGGGACTTGTCCAGCGGGCCGTCCGGACCGCGTTGCTCCCACAGCGAGTTGAGCACCGCGGGGAGGTTTTCCGCCTCGTTGTACACGGGGAGTACGACGCTCATCCTGGTCCGCTCCCCCATGGGAGGCAGTAAGAGTTCACCGAGCACCTCGCCCGCACGATCCGCACCGAAGTGCTGCTTGCCCAGCCCGTGGTTGAAGTCCGCCATCTCCTCGCGCTTCCTTTCGTCCAGGATCAGCTCGGCGACGCTGTCCACGAAGGTCTGTGTGGGCAGGTCGCCGTCGGTGAGCTCCATGACGGGCGCGCGGAATCCCTTGTCCCCGTACACCGTGTCGTAGAGCTGGTAGCGGGTGGTCAGGTACGGGACGCGCGAGGCGATCGCCTCACCGATCGGGTTCCCGTAGCTCTCGTAGTCGTAGGAGGTCAGGAACGAGGCCAGATCGGCGTGGGCGAGCAGGTCGCGCACCGAGTACCCGTCGGCGCGTGCCGCCCCGATGTCGGCCTCGTGCGGTGCGAGCGGTCCGCCGAAGACGACGCGGTCGCCCACGCCTAGCGAGTCGGCGAGCCGGACGAGTTTGGCGTGTTCCTCCGGGGACTCCCCCGTGTCACCCGCGACGAAGAGGTGGGCGTCTGCGCGGTCGGCGAGCCGCGCCACCAGGTGGATGTCCCGGTCGATCCGCTTCTGCGGGATGATCCTGGTGAAGCGCGCGATCAGGGGCGCGTCGGCGGGGATCCCGAAGTCCCGGCGGAAGGCGCTCCGTTGGCCCTCACCGCCGGCCGCTTGCCGGGGCGCGGCGGCTGCGTGCGTGAAGGTGTTGGGCAGGACGTCGATGTTCTCCAGGCCGGGAACCCATTCGAGAGTTCTTCTTCGCGCCTCCTCGTGCAGGGCGATGTAGCGGATGTACGGCGAGTTCACCGGTGCCACGGTGCTCGGGTAGGGGAAGGTGCCGTACTTCTCGATGCCGGGCTCGCTCTGCCACATCAGGTCGTGGTCCCGCCACAGGACGAAGCGGCCCAGCCGGTGACGCCGTCCGTAGCGCTCGATGGCCGAGTGCAGCGCCATCGTGTACGTGATGTTCTCGGGCAGCGTCCCGTTCTCCACGAGCACGGAGGACACATCGAGCCGCTCCCAGGTCTCCATGATCCGCTCGCTGATCGCTTCGGCGGCGGCGTTCACGCGCGCCAGAAGATGTTCGCCGGCGCCCTCCTGAACGCACTCACGAAGAACGTCGGAGACGAACTGCTGGTCGTAGCCGGGAATTTCGTCGAGGCCTTCGACGCGGTCGAGCCGTATCCAGTGCGGAAGCTGCGCCGCTTCGTCTCTGTAGGGACGGAAGAATGCGTTCTTGTCCGCTTTGACGTCGTAACCGAGATCCAGATGCACCCGGTAGCCGTGTTCCCGGAAGTGCCGCGCGGTCTTGACGAATTCCACCACCACGCCGGAGATCGGAGTGGCGTCGAACGATATTCCCCACAACACGGTCATGGACTCGCGTACTCCTGCCGTTGTGTGCCGCTCTGCCTGGGTACGTCAGGACCGCCCACTTAGTCACCGGCGGAATGCACGCCCCGACGAGCAACTACCCCCCGCGGCGGCGTGAGAAGACCGCGATTCGATCATTTTCCAGACGTTGGAACGCGGATGCCAATAACCTGACCGCTCGCCGCCTGAAGGCTCGTCACCGACGGAGGAGGAATCGCGTGGTTTCCCACCGCGCCGCTGTGGCCGTGGTGTTCGTCGTCAACGGCGGCCTGTACGGCGCCTGGGCGGCCCGGGTACCCGCGCTCGCCTCGCAGGTGGACGCGCAGCCGGGCGGTCTCGGCCTCGCACTGCTGGGACCCGGCATCGCGATGATCGTCACGGCGCCGCTGGCGGCACGCGCGTGCGCCGCGCGGGGATCACGGTTCGTCATTTCGGCGGCGCTGACGTGCTCCTGCCTCGTGCTGCCGCTGGTGGGCCTGACGGGGTCACCGCTGACGCTTGGGCTCGCACTTGCCTGCCTGGGCGGGCTGATGGGCACCGTCGACGTGGCGATGAACGTGGCGGCCGTCGCCGTCGTACGGGAGACGGACAGGCCGCTGATGCCGTTCTTCCACGCGGGGTTCAGCGCCGGCGGGTTGCTCGGTTCGCTGAGTGCCGCCCTCGCCGCCGCTCTGACGGTGCCGCCCGCCTGGCACTTCTGCGGGGTGTCGGCGGCGGGCCTGCTGGTGTTGCTGGTCACCGCTCGCGCGCTGCCCGGCGAACGGCCGGAGCCGCATCAGCGCACGGAGGGCAGCTTCCGGGACGTCGTCGCCCGCAGGAAGTTGTGGCTGCTCGCCGCGGTGGCGCTGTGTGCAGCGGTGGCCGAAGGTGTGTGCGCCGAGTGGTCGGCACTGTTCCTCGTCCGCGAGCGGGCCGTCTCGGAATCCGTGGCCGCGACGGCCTTTGCCGTCTTCTCGGTGACGATGGCCACGACCAGGCTCGTCGGTGAGCGTGTGGAGAGGCGGTTCGGGCCGCACCGGGTGCTCGCGGGCAGCGGGCTCGTGGCGGCCTTCGGGCTGACGGCCGGAGCCCTGGTCCCCGCCGGCGCGGTGGCCTACGCCGGATTCGCGCTCGCCGGTGCGGGCCTGGCCTTCTGCTTCCCCACGGCGATGGCGTTGGCCGGGGACGCGGGCCGGCGCGAGGACGGCAGCGGCGGTGAGCGTGAGCTCGGCTTCGTCACGACGATCGCCTACGCGGGACTGCTCGGCGGGCCGCCGCTGGTCGGCGGGGTCGCCTCGTTGACGAGTCTCACGGTCTCGATGGGGCTCGTCGGCCTGCTGGCCGCGCTGATCACGCCGGCGGCCCTCGCGGTGCGGGGACGCGGAGGCGCACCGGAGCGCACCGCCGCGCGGGAACTGCAGAAGGCGGGCCGCGGCGGCGAAACGGACAGACTTGAGCCGTAACTCCGGGTATGCGCATGGGCGGCGCCTCGCGCGGGCGACCCAGCCAGGTCAGCCGGGGCCGAACTCAGCACCGCACGCGCTCAGATCGTGCTCCACTTCTGGCTGTCCTGGCCCGAGCAGTCCCACAGCTGGAGCTGCTGGCCGACGCGGACGTCGCCGTTGCGCACCTGCACGCACTTGTCCGTCTGCGGGTTGACCAGATCACTCCGCTCGTTGAGGCGGAACTGCTGGGCCACATTCCCGCTGCAGTTGGCGAGTTGGATGACGGTTCCGTTCTCGGCCGATCCGTTGGCGACGTCCATGCACAGACCGAGGGCCCGCACCGTGCCGTCGTCCGCGAACGTCCACTTCATCGAGTCGGCGCCCGAGCAGGTGCGGATCTCCAGGTACATGCCGTCGCGAGCCTGACCTTCGGGGACGTTGATGCACAGGTCCGAGTTGTGGTTCCAGATGCGGACGGTGCCGTCGGAGCCGTTGCCGCCGCCGGGTTCCTCCGGCGGAGGATCCTCATCGGCGCCGTCGTCGTCATCCTTCGGCGGACGGTCCTTCCCCTTGTCGCCATCGTCCTGCGGCCCGCCGTGCGCACCGCTTCCAGGACTGCCGTCCTTGCCGGGGTCCTTGCTCTTGCCGTCGCCCCGGCCGGACGAGGAGTCGCCGGGCAGCGGGTCGTGGCCGAAGTCGTCGTCGTTCTGGCCGCCCTGCCAGCCCTGACCGGCTCCGGCACGGGAGTCGCCGTCCCCCGCGTCAGCGCCGACGAGCAGGTAGCTGCCGCCCGCCAGCCCCGTGAGGGCGACTGCGGCGGCCGTGGCGAGCAGGGCCAGGCGCGTCCGGCCCGGCGGTGGCGGCGCGGGTGCGGGGTTGCGTGAACCCGCGGGCACGATACGGGGGTTCACCACGGTGACGATGCCGCCGGCGTTCTCCGTGTCCCCGTTCCCGTCCCCGTCCGCGTGCGCGGACGGCCTTTCCGGTTCTTGAGAGCGTGGCCCGTCTTCCTGATCCGGCAATGAGGCAGAGGTCTCCTCCGCGGCGTCCGCGGAATAGGCCGAGTCCTGGGACTCGGAATCCCCCTGGGCCCGATGCTCATCACGGGAGCCGGTCATCGCGTCCTCTCGCTGGGAATCGTGCTGTGAAAGGAAAAGAGTGGCCGCCCACCGGCGAATCCGCCGGAGAGCCCGCACATTTCGTGGCGGGGCCTCACGCTTACCCGGCGACTCGGGCGGCATTCGCGCCGCGCCTGGATGTGCCCGCACACACGGGAGGTTCACCGGAAGTCGCGGGACTCAGGTCGTGACGTCCCGACGGATACGGGGCCGCGGGGGCACGGGGTGACGCGCCGTAATCCCAGTCAACAGGTGATCACTGGACGCGTGAAAGCTCTTCACGGAGAACCGGCTGGAATCCGACGGGACGAGACAGCGAAATACCGGACGTCGAGCCCGCATTCCGCACGGAGGGCTTTTGCGGAATGTCGGTTCATGTCCGTGCTGACGAACCCGGATCCCACGGCGATGACGCACCGCTCTCAGCGCAGGTCTGCCCTGCTGAACCCCCGGAGAGCCGTGCCGGACGGCAGTCGAGCCATCAGGACCGGCCCGCAGCGGCGCTTTCCAGCCGAGATGAGACGGCCGGGCAGGGTCCGGACCCGCATCTGCGCAGCTCAGGAAGAAGTTTCCGGTTGAACGACAACCGATTTGCCCTACATGACGGATACACCACCGATACCCGGACATCCGCGCCGACCTGGTCCTATAAGCCGTGGTGCGGGTTCGGCCGGGTAATCCGCGACTGGAAGTGATCGACCGACGTGCGTTCTCGCCCGTCTTACGCCAGGGTCCTGCCTGTCCGATATACGTGATCTCACATCAAGGAGTGCTCGATATGCGGTTCAGCGTCACGGTTCTGGGGACGGCGGCCACGGTCGCAGCAGGTTGCCTCGCCGGCCTCGGAGGCGGTGTCGCGCACGCGGCCCCCGCCGGCGCGGACAGCGTCTATGCACCGTCGGCACTCGTCCTGACCGTCGGCAAGGGCTCGGACGCGGCGACCTCCGCCGTCCAGCGTGCCGTGGTGCTGAACTGCGCTCCGACGGCGGGCGGCAGCCACCCCTCCGCCGCCCGGGCCTGCGCCGACGTGAACGCGGTCGACGGCCGGTTCCAGGAGCTCGTGGCGGCCGGGACGCCCGGGATGTGCACGAGAATCTGGGACCCGGTCGTCGTCACCGCGGACGGCGTGTGGAAGGGCCAGCGAGTGTCCTGGCAGCACACCTACGGCAACTCGTGCTCGCAGAAGGCCGGCGGGAGCGTCTTCGACTTCTGATCCGTCAAGAAGCCGTCCCACACGCGGATGACGACGGCCATCGACTGATCGTGTGTCAGCCGCCCTGCGGTGGAAGGGAGTTCACCCTTCCACCGCAGGCTTGTCTTCCCGTGCCGATACCGAGGAGAGCTGTGAGACCTTCGACCGTCCGCCCCGTCACCGTCCGGAGTGCCGCGGCACTGGCCGCCTCACTGCTCGTCGCGACGGCGCCGGCCGCCCTGGCCGCCGGCGCTTCCGAGCCGGTTCCCACCACGGCCTCCGTCGAGACTCCGGCAGTCCACGACGACGAGGCGGGCGGCAACGCGGACGCTGACGACCCGGCGGTCTGGGTCCACCCGAAGGACTCGCGGCGCAGCCTGGTCGTGGGCACGCTCAAGGAGGCGGGTCTGGACGTGTACGGGCTGGACGGCCGCCGGCTGCAGCACATCGAGGCACCGCCCGCACCGGGTGAGGGCTCGGAGGCAGGGCGTTTCAACAACGTCGACATCGTCTACGGCTTCGAGCTGAACGGGCGCGCCACCGACCTGGCCCTCGTCAGCGACCGCGGCCGTGACCGGCTGCGTGCCTACGCGATCGACCCGGTGGCCGCCGCCGCGGGAAGCCCACCGCTGACCGACGTCACGGCGGCCGGAGCCGGTCCCGTCTTCGCCGCGGACGAGGAAGAGGTGGACGATCAGCACACTTCGTACGGACTGGCCGCGTACACGGAGGACGGCGACTCGTACGCGGTCGTCTCGCGGCGTGCCGAGACCCGGATGAAGCTGCTGAAGCTCAACGACGAGGACGGCCGCGTCGGTTACACGGCCGAGGACACGGCCGACCTGCCCGGCTCGTTCACGCTCCCGGACGGACAGTCGTGGGCTCCGTGCACGGACCCGGGAGAGGGCGCACAGGTCGAGGGGATGGCCGTCGACCAGGAGAAGCAGGTGCTCTACGCCGCGCAGGAGGACGTCGGTCTGTGGCGGATCGCCCTCGACGACGGCGAGTTCGAGGAGCCTTCGCTGTTCGAGAAGGTGCGGGAGTACGGCGTACCGTGGACGTATGACGAGGCGGACGAGGAGTGCGTGCTCGACACGGCGAACGACCCCGGGTACGGCGGCAAGAACCTGAGCGCCGACGCCGAGGGCCTCACCGTCTATCACGCCGCCGATGGCAAGGGATATGTGCTCGCCTCCAGCCAGGGCGACGACACCTTCGCGGTCTTCGGGCGCGGCGAACGCACCCCCTACCTCGGTTCGTTCAGGGTGACGGACGGCCCGGACACCGACGGCGTGCAGCAGTCCGATGGCGCGACGGTGCTCAACGTCCCGCTGGGCAAGGCGTTTCCGAAGGGCGTGCTCGTCACACACGACGGCGAGGCAACCCCGGCCGAAGGCGAACGGAAGGGCACCGACTTCAAGTTCGTCAGGTGGGACCGCCTCGCTGCCGCCTTCCCGGAATCACTGATCGTCGACACGGAATCGTTCGACCCGCGCGACCCGGACTGAGGGCGAACCGGACTGAGGGCGCCCGGCCCGGGCCCCGGTTCAGCCGGCGGACTTGAGGGCGACGCCCGCCCAGACGGGATGGTGGTGCCGTCCAGCAGGTCGCGGTCGCCGGCTTCGATGTCGACCACCTCGGGGCGCGCGTGCGCGCACCGTCAGGCAGAACAGGCCATGCACGGACGGCTCTCAGGGGTGGCTCAGCCCTCCCCCTCCTCACACATGGGAAACGCCATCAAGGTGAGGCCGACGCGGGTGGTGTCCGGGGTGCGCGGCGGACGCGCGGCGTCGTGGAGTTCCATGGCCAGGTCCGCCAGACGTCTGCGCACGTCCTCCCACACCCGGGGATCCACCCACAACTCGGCGTCGGTGGTGACACCTTCGCCCTCAGGGTCACGCTGCGTCGTCCTTTCACGCAGTGTGTGCGCCAGTGTCTCCGCCAGCATCGGTGCGCCCTCGCGCTGTTCGGAGAGCGGCGAGCCGTGCACAGCGCGGTAGCGGCGTTCGCGTCCGCCCCGCGTGTTCCGCTCCTCCGCCAACTCGACGAGGCCGACGGCGTCCAGGCGGCGCAGATGCTGACTGGACAGCGCATGCGAGATGCCCAGTTCGCGGGCGAGTTCGGCGGCGGACATGGGCCCGGGCCACATGAGCGTCATCATGCGCAGCCGGACCGGATGGGCGAGAGCGCGCAGCACGGGGTCGACGGCGGTCACGCAGGCCAGTAAAGCGCATGGGACCGGCGAGGCCTGCGCCCACTACCCCCAAGCAATTGATTGGGGGTATGTTCGTCCGCCGGGAGCGGGACGGGGGCGACGTGAGCTGGACGGTGATACGGGTCCTGCGGGACCGCAACGCGGGACTGTACCTGGGCGGGGTGGTCACCTCCGCCTTCGGGGACTCCGCGATGTCGCTCGCCGCCGGTGTCTGGGTGAAGACGCTGACCGGCTCCGACAGCCTTGCCGCGCTGGTGACTTTCTGCTTCTGGCTGCCCGCCCTCGCGGGCCCGGCGATCGGCGTGCCGGCCGACCGCTTCCGGCGCAGACCCCTCCTGGTGGTCACCAACCTGGTTCTGGCCGCGGTGCTGACCGTGCCGCTCGCGGTGCGTTCGCGTGAGCAGGTGTGGCTGTTGTTCGCGGTCCTTTTCCTCGTGGGCGCGGGGGCCGTGCTCTCGGACGCGGCGGAGACGGCGCTGTGCGCGGACGTCGTCCCCGAGAACCTCCGCGGCGATGTCAACGGTCTGGCGCGGACCGCTGTCGAGAGCGGGAAACTGTGCGCCCCGCTGGCCGGCGCCGGCCTGTTCGCGGCGTTCGGCGGGCATGCGGTGGCGCTGCTGGACTGCGCGACGTTCGTCCTCGCGGCAGCGGCCTTCGCAATGATCCGCGTGCACGAGCCCTCCCTCGGCACTGGGCCCTCAACAGCCCGTCCTCCGCTGCGCAGTTGGACGGCGGAGATGGCCGAGGGCATCCGATCCCTGTGGCAGCGGCGGGTGTTGCGCACTCTCGTGTGCGCGGGAGCCGCGGCGCTGACCGTCTCCGCCTTGAGCAGCACGGTGACGTTCGCGCTGCTCGATTCGGGGCTGCACCGTCCTCCCGTGTACGCGGGCGTGCTCACGGCGGCCCAGGGTCTCGGTTCGCTCGTCATCGGGCTCGCCGCGGGCTCGCTTCTGCGCCGCATGCCCGAACGCGCTTTCGCGGCAGCCGGGTTCGCCGCCTTCGCGCTGGGCTCGCTCGCCAGGGCGGCACCGTGGTGGCCGGTCGTGGTCGCCGGGAGTGTGCTCATCGGCGCCGGGCTGCCCTGTCCGCTCGTCGCGGCACTCACTGCTGTGCAACGGGAGGCCCCGAGCAGGATGATGGGCCGGATCGCCGCCACCGCGAACACGCTGATGTTCGCCCCGACAGGGATCGTGTTGCTGCTCGGCACCGCCATGGTGGCGGTCTTCGACTACCGGGTTCAGGTGCTCGCCGCCGGTGCTCTCGCCGTCGGCATGGTCGCGGCCCTGCTTCTGCCGGCTCGCGTCCGGCGGGAAGTCGCCGGGGCTGACGCCGCCGGTGAGGAGGCCGTGGCGCCCGCGGACGATCCGGGAGGGTCGCGTGCTGGAAACTGACAGGCTCGTACTGCGTCCCCTGACGCGACGTGACGTGGATGCGCTCGTCGACCTGCACGCGGACCCGCTCGTGAACCGGTTCGTCCCTGCCCACTCCCGTGAGCGGGCGCTGGCGCGGCTCGCCGAGATCGAGGAACAGTGGTCCGAGCGGGGACACGGTCTGTGCGCGGTCGAACTCAAGGCCACGGGCGAGTTCATCGGACGGTGCGGCCTCAACTACTGGCCGCAGTTCGACGAGGTGGAGGCGGGATGGACCTTCAGGCCCGCGGTGTGGGGCCGAGGCTACGCGACCGAAGCGGCGGCGGCGTCCGTGAGTTGGGGGTTCTCGCATCTCGGGCTCGGCTTCGTGACGGCGATGATCCACCCGGACAACGCCGCCTCGATGCGTGTGGCCGAGCGCCTCGGATTCACGCCCCGCCGCGACGATCTGCTCTTCGGCAATCCGGTGACGGTGTGGGCGCTGGACGCCCCGGCGTGAGGGCGCGAGTGGCGACGACCCCGCACAACGAAGAGATCCGCGCTGGTCGGACCCAGGTCGGCGCCGCATTCCGCCCGGCGTGACCAGGCACACTGTTCGCCGCGGCGCCCGTCCGGGTAGGTGCCGAGCGGCCGTCCCAGGCCTTTCAGCAGACCCGCACGGAAAGAGATCCAGTGATCATCCCTCGCCAGATGCCCCCGCCACGGCGGGAGTTCACCGCCCCGCGGCAGGTCTGGTATGCGGCGTTCGGCTCCAACATGCACCTCTCCCGCCTCAGTTGCTACTTGCGCGGCGGCCGTCCCGCGGGCGGCCTCAAGGCTCAGCCGGGCTGCCGTGATCCGCGGCCGCCTGAGCGTGCGTTGCCGGTCATGCTTCCGGGAGAGCTGTACTTCGCGCTGGAATCGCCGGTGTGGACGGGTGGCACGGCCTTCTACGACCCCGACGGTGAGGGACGTACCGCCGCCCGGGCCTGGCTCGTCACGGCCGGGCAGTTCTCCGACATCGCCGCGCAGGAGATGCGCCGCGAGCCGGGCACGGACCTGGATCTGCGTGAGGTGCTCTCCTCGGGCCGTGACCAGATGGGTCCGGGGCGGTACGAGACGCTGGTGTGTGCCGGCGTCATCGACGACCACCCCGTGCTGACGTTCACCGCTCCCTGGGGGCGCGGGAGCGTCGAGGGGAATCCCCCGGCCGACGCCTACCTCCAGCACCTGGCATCCGGGCTGGCGGAGTCGCACGGCTGGTCGCACGACCGCATCGCCGAGTATCTGGCCACGCGCCCGGGAGCCGAGGAGCACTGGAGCAGGGACGCTGTCGCCGGACTTCTGGAATCCCCCTCGGGCGAAGCAGTACGGGGCTGACCGCCCCGTTGAGGAAGGCCGCGACGGGCACTTCCCGGACGGTGGGGCCGAGGTCGTCCCGCGGGCACACCCGCAAACGCGGCAAGAAGTGGAAGCCGCGGATCATGGCGCATACGTTCCGGTGACCGACGGGTAACGCCGCCTCGGCACGAGCACGGTCCGCCTGGCCGGTTCTTGTCGCGGTGCGGTCCCGAAATCGCGGAGCCGCGCAGGTGATTGCTTTCACGGTCCCCGAATACGGGCGGGGTGGTTCTACGGCCGCCAATGCCGGGGCGGGCGATGCCCATTCGCACCGCTCCGCCGACGGTGTTCGCGCTTCACGAATCCAGGGGCGGTACAGGTGCCGGATGTCGCCTCGCGGATCGCAGGTGCATTCTCGTCACGATGACGCCGGAGCACACCGACAGGTACCGGGCGATGCCCGCCGTCAGCGGGTGGACAGAGGGCCGCGGAAGCGGTCGGAGGCGTCCTGGTCACCTGGAACGGAACTGGTGGTATGCCTGCTCCGGTCCCTCCGCGGCGGGCGCCGCCCGGCCCGGGAACGGCGGGCGGCTGCGCGCCCCGCAGCGATCCCGCAAACACACAGCAGCGGTTGGGAAGACGCAGCAATCCGGGGACCCGGCGTGTGGAATTGCGTCGGAAATGCAGCGCCGCCTCATGACGGTTGCGTCATGAGGCGGCAGCGGCAGTTGCGATGACGTACGTGACGGATTCAGCCGAGCAGACCGTCGAGATGAGGAAGGCTGTGGTCGAGTCTCTTCCGCTTGGCCAGCAGATACCGGTGGTTTTCCTTGTTCGGCGGAATCAGCAGCGGAATACGCTCGGCGATTGTGATGCCATTGGCCTCGAGGGCCTCCCGCTTTAGGGGATTGTTGGACAGCA
The DNA here is from genome assembly GCF_000426165.1 of Streptomyces sp. TAA486. Taxonomy (NCBI): domain Bacteria; kingdom Bacillati; phylum Actinomycetota; class Actinomycetes; order Kitasatosporales; family Streptomycetaceae; genus Streptomyces; species Streptomyces sp. TAA486. The sequence continues at coordinate 250,242 of NZ_AUEV01000002.1, forward strand.
GACGCACCGACTCGACGCCCAGATCGTTGAGGATTTCCACGGCGACCGTGTACTCGCGGTCATCGACCGGAAGGCCGAGTGCGAGATTGGCCTCCACAGTGTCGAGTCCTTCGGCCTGCTGCAGGTGCATCGCCTTCAGCTTCGCCAGCAGACCGATTCCACGGCCTTCGTGGCCCTGTATGTAGACGAGGATGCCGGAACCGTCCGCGACCATCATCCGCATCGCCGTGCCCAGCTGGTCTCCGCACTCGCAGTGGTTGGACCCGAACACCTCGCCGGTGAGGCACTCCGAATGCACACGCGTGAGTGCGCCGTGGGCCGCAATGTCACCGTGGACAAGCGCGACTTGCTCTTGGTTGGTGCGGCGGTCCATGTATCCGATGGCTCGGAATTCTCCATGGACCGTGGGCAGCCGGGCCTCCACCACCCTCTCGACAGCGGCGGTTTGCCGCGAGGAGCCGTTCACAGAGAGTTCCTGGTACGCCATGCGGCGAGCATACCCGCCGTTCAACTCCGCATCGGTTTTTTTAGGAGAATCGTCAACCGGGTTGCGTGTAGTGGCAATTGATTGCAGAGAGGGGGCGGGAATGTGTGCCTTACCGGGCATTTCGTCTTGCATGGTGGCGGATCAACCCCTGTGTGTGCCGGTCGCGGGCTTGCTGCCACCGTGTGAAACCACGGCGAGTTCGAGGGCGCCCTCCGCGATGACGGGCAGCGTGCGCACATGCCAGAGCCAAGCGATATCACGCCCGAAGGACCACACGAGAGCCGACAGCGCACCGCCCGCCACGAATACCGCGACCGATACGGGCAGCAGTCCGGATCCGGCCACCACCAGCGCGATGCCCTGGAGCGCCGCGACCGTCTTGCGGGCCCTGCTCGGCGGCAACGGCCCGCGCAGCCACGGCAGCACCCGCTGCGCGGCGAGGAACGCGTACCGGATGGCACCTATCGCCAGCACCCACAGGCCGACGAACAGGCCGACGTAGGCACTGAGCACGAGTATCAGGAACGCGTCGACCTCCATGTCGAAGCGTGCGCCGAGCGCCGAGGCCGTCCCCGTGCGCCGCGCCACCAGCCCGTCCACGAAGTCGAGTACGAGCGCCGTGCTGGCCACGATCGCGACGACCACCATGGAGGCGTCCTGCCCCTGGTCCGCCACGAGCGCTGCCGTGCCCCCGGCGAGGACCGCTCTGCTGAGCGTCACCAGGTCCGCCGGTCCCAGCGCGGCCTTCCCCGAACGCAGCAGGATGAGGCAGACGGCCACGCCGCAGGCCGTCCCGACAACCCAGCCGACCGGCCCGAGTCCGGTCACGCTCCACAGCAACCCCAGGAGCACCAACTGCCCGGCCATTCCGGTCGAAGTCTGCAGTTTCAGCTGGTCAGTGGCCCGGTCGTCCTGCCTGTGCTGGTTCCCCATCACGCCTCCAGGTGCATATGGCGGAGTCGAAGGGGGCTGATTATGGTACGAGTGGCCTCTGAGATGTGAAGGCTTAGCAGTTGTCGTCATACCTGGAGGACACATAGATGGAGCGCACCGCCCACGCCTACTGGCTGCGCTCCCCGGGTTCAGGTGAGATCCGCTCCGTGTCGCTGGATCCTCCCGGGCCGGGTGACGTCCTTGTCCGCACGCTCTGTTCGGGCGTCAGCCGCGGAACGGAGACCCTCGTCTTCGACGGACGTGTGCCGGAGAACCAGTACGGGGTGATGCGGGCCCCCTTCCAGGAGGGCGACTTCCCCGGGCCGGTCAAGTACGGCTACCTCAGTGTCGGCGTGGTCGAGGAGTGCGGGGAGGGCGCCGACCCGGGGCTCATGGGCCGCACCGTCTTCTGCCTCTACCCCCACCAGACGCGGTACGTGGTGCCCGCGGACGCCGTGACGCCCGTACCCGAACCGGTGCCCGCGAGGCGTGCGGTGCTCGCCGGGACGGTGGAGACGGCCGTGAACGCCGTGTGGGACGCCGCTCCCTCGCTGGGGGACCGGATCGCGGTCGTCGGTGCGGGGATGGTGGGCTCCTGCGTGGCCTCCGTGCTCTCCCGTTTCCCCGCCGCACGCGTGGAGTTGATCGACGCCGATCCCGGTCGGGCAGCGGTCGCCGAGGCACTCGGCGTCCCCTTCGCCCTGCCCTCTGATGCCGCCGGGGAGTGCGACATCGTCGTGCACGCCAGCGCGTCCCAGGAGGGGCTCACCAGATCCCTCGAACTGCTCGCGGCGGACGGGGAGATCATCGAACTCAGCTGGTACGGCGACCGCCGGATCAGCATCCCGCTGGGAGAGTCCTTCCACTCGCGGCGGCTCACGCTGCGCAGCAGCCAGGTGGGCGCACTGCCGCCGTCGCGCCGGGCCCGCCGCACCTTCGCCGACCGGATGTCGCTCGCGCTCGACCTCCTCGCCGATCCCGCACTGGAGACCCTGCTGACCGGCGAGTCCCGGTTCGCCGAACTTCCCGAGGTGATGCCGCGCATCGCGGACGGGCGGCTGCCCGCCCTGTGCCACCTCATCACCTACGACACCGACGCCGACGAGACGCGGGCCGGCTGAGCACAACGAGCCCGCCGAGCACCAGGAACCGCCTGTACGGGGACGTACGGGCACATACAGGAAAGTGAGCCGATGTACAGCATCACCGTTCGTGACCACATGATGATCGCCCACAGCTTCCGTGGTGACGTCTTCGGCCCGGCACAGCGCCTGCACGGTGCGACGTTCCTCGTGGACGCCACCTTCCGGCGCCCCGAACTCGACGCCGACGGCATCGTCGTGGACATCGGTGCCGCCACGCAGGAACTCGGTTCCGTCCTCGCGGACCTCAACTACCGCAACCTCGACGAGGAACCGGACTTCGCCGGGATCAACACGTCCACGGAGATGCTGGCCAGGGTCGTCGCCGACCGGATCGCCGAGAGGATCCACGCGGGGGCGCTGGGCGAGGGCGCCCGCGGCCTGGAGGGCATCTCCGTGACGCTGCACGAGTCGCATGTCGCATGGGCGAGCTACGAGCGATCGCTTTGAACGACGAGGACGGCCCGTCCGCACGGCGCGTCCATGTGGTGATGCCCGGCGACGTCGGTGATCCACGCTCTGTGAGCGGCGGCAACAACTACGACCTGCGCATCTGCCGCGAGCTGGGCGCGGCGGGCACTTTCGTGGACGAGAGAGTCGTCGCGGGGACGTGGCCCCGGCCGGGCACGGCCTCGCGTGCCGAACTGGCCGCCCTGCTGGAGGAGTTGCCCGACGGGGCTGTCGTGCTCGTCGACGGGCTGGTCGCCTGCGGCGTGCCGGACGTCGTCGTGCCGCACGCCCGCAGACTGCGCCTGGCGGTGCTGGTGCATCTGCCGCTCGCGGACGAGACGGGCCTCGGCGCCGCGGAGGCGGCGGAGCGCGAGCAGCTGGAGCGGCAGACCCTGCACGCGGCGGCCGCCGTCGTCGTGACCAGCGACTGGGCGGCGCACGACGTCGCCGCCCGGCACGGACTGGATGCGGACCGCGTCCACTCCGTACTCCCCGGCACCGATCCGGCGCCGCTCGCGCGCGGCACGGACGGCGCCTCGCGGCTGCTGTGCGTCGCGGCGCTCACACCGCGCAAGGGCCAGGATCTGCTCGTCGAGGCGCTCGCCGGTCTCCGCGATCTGCAGTGGACGTGCGAGCTGACCGGTCCGCTGGACCGCGCTCCAGGGTTCGTGGCGGAGGTTCGCCGCCGCATCGCCGATCACGGGCTGGCGGAGCGGGTGCATCTGACCGGTCCTCGGCAGGGCGACGAATTGGCGGCCGCGTACGATTCCGCGGACCTCTTCGTGCTCGCGTCCCACACGGAGACCTACGGCATGGTGCTCACCGAGGCGCTCGCCCGCGGCATCCCCGTGGTCGCCATCGAGGCCGGCGCCGTGCCCCACACCGTCGGCACCGCACCCGACGGGAGCATTCCCGGCATTCTGGTCACTTCGCGCGATACCGCAGCTCTAACCGCTGCGCTGCGTGGATGGCTGGAAGATCCAGGAATTCGTTCGCATCTGACAACATCCGCCCGCGGGCGACGCGCCAAGCTGCAAGGTTGGGCCGAAAGCTCTCGTCAGCTTGCCGAAGTGCTGGAGCACATTCGGCTCGAATAACGGAGTGGCGCTTGAACACTGTCGGCTCGCCCCGCTACGCCCCCGAGTGGCTCGCGCTGCGCGAGGACGCGGATGCCCGCGCCCGCTCCGAGCAGCTCCTCGGGCCTCTGCACGACTTCCTCGCGGACACCACCGCGTCGGGCGGGCTGCTGACAGTTCACGATCTGGGATGCGGCACCGGTTCGATGGGACGGTGGCTCTCCGCGCGTCTGACCGGTCCTCAGCGCTGGTTCATGCACGACCGCGACCCGGCACTGCTGGAGAACATCGCCGCCCGGATGCCGCGGGAGGCCGCGGACGGCACTCCGCTCGAGGTGGTGCCGCAGCAGCGCGACATCACCCGGCTGACCGGCGACGACCTTGCCGGCACCACGCTGGTGACCGCCTCCGCCCTGCTGGACCTGCTGACCGCCGAGGAGTTGGAGTCGCTGGCGGCGAGCTGCGCCTCGGCGGGCTGCGCGGTGCTGCTGGCGCTGTCCGTGGACGGACAGGTGGAGATCGAGCCGTCCGATCCGCTGGACGAGGAGTTCGCCGCGGCCTTCGACGCCCACCAGCGCCGCACCGACAGCGGACGCAGGCTGCTCGGTCCGGACGCCGTCGAGGCGGCGACGGCCGCCTTCGAGCGCAACGGCGCCACCGTGCTCACGCACTCCAGCCCGTGGCGGCTCGGCCCCGACGACAGGGGGCTCACCGCGCAGTGGCTGCTGGGGTGGGTCGCGGCGGCATGTGCGCAGGAGCCGTCGCTGGAGGCGGCCAGCGAGGAGTACTTGCGGCGCAGACTCGACGCGTGCGAAGCGGGCGAGCTGCGAGCCGTGGTCCACCACCGCGATCTGCTGGCCCTTCCCGAGAGGCATGCCGGGACTGCTTCCATATGAAGGGCACTCTCTGGCGCCGGCTGCGCGCACCCATAGCACTGATCATCCTCGGCGTGGTGGTCCACAAGCTGGGAACCTCGGCTCTGCTGGGGGCCCTTGACCGCATCGACGCACAGGCGGTCGTGATCACCTTCGCCCTCAGCGTTCCCGCGACCGTCTTCAGCGCATGGCGCTGGCGTCTCGTGGCGGGGCGGCTCGGAATCAGTCTGCCGCTGCGCACGGCCGTGGCCGACTACTACCAGGCGCTGTTCCTCAACGCGACGCTGCCGTCGGGCGTCCTGGGCGATGTGCACCGTGCCGTCCGCAACGGCCGCGAAGCCGGCGACGTCGCGCGGGGTGTACGCGCGGTGATATTGGAACGCACCGCGGGGCAGGCCGTCATCGTGGCCGCGGGTGTCGTGGTGCTCGTGGCCGCGCCCCCTCCCCTGCCGGTGCTGGACGCCCTGGAGGTGCCGCTCGCCACGGCTGCCCTCGCGCTGTGCGTGGTGGCGGCCGTCGCCGGGGCCTTCCTCGCGGGACGGGGCGGGCGCGCCGCGAAGTGGCGGCGCGACCTGGGCATCTTCCTCATCGACGCGAAGGCGGCGCTCTTCGCCCGGGAGAGCTGGCCGGCGGTGCTCGGCCTGTCCACTCTCGCGCTGGCAGGGTACCTGGGGCTCTTCCTGGCCTCGGCGCGGGTGGCAGGTTCGACCGCGCCGCTCACCGCGCTGGTTCCGCCGCTGCTCATGGCGCTGCTGGTGATGGCGCTGCCCGTCAACGTCGGCGGCTGGGGTCCGCGCGAAGGCATGTGTGCGCTGGCGTTCGGCGCGGCGGGTCTGGGCGCGGCACAGGGGCTGGCTTCCGCGGTGGTGTACGGGGCGCTGGCGCTGCTGTCCAGTCTGCCGGGGGCCGGCGTGCTGGTCTGCCGTCTCCTTGCCGCGCGGCGTTCAGGCCGTGCCGTCGAGGAGGTCCAGGAGGTCGAGTTCGAAGAGCATGTCCGCGCCGAGGGGGAAGGCACGGGTCCGGGGGCGCAGGGCCTCCCCCATCCGTACGGGCCCTGGGAAGCGGAGCCCGGGTACGCCGTCTCCGAGGAGAACCGGCGCGACCGTGACGTACAGCCGGTGCAGCACTTCCGCGCGCAGGAACCCGGACACCGTCGCGCCGCCGCCCTCGACAAGTATCCGGCCAAGGCCGCGGCGGGCGAGGGTCTCCAGTACTAGCCGCGGCTCGAACCCCGCGTCGCCGCGCGGGAGTTCGACGACTTCCTCGTCTCCTCGGCCGGACGCGGCGGTGTCTCCGCCCGCGCCGACCAGCCGAAGTGTCGGTGCCAGCCCGTCGGTGAAGACCCGCGCCCCGGGGGTCTCGTGCCCCGTCCTGCCGCGCGGGTCGAGCACGACGCGCACGGGGTTGGTGCCGGTGCAGGCACGCACCGTCAGCTGCGGATCGTCGGCGATCGTGGTGCCCGCCCCGACGAGCACCGCGTCGCACAGGGCACGCAGCCGGTGCAGGTGGAGGCGGTCCTCTTCTCCGGTTACGTAATTGGAGTGGCCGGTGCGTGTGGCGATGAAGCCGTCGACGCTCTGGCCGAGCTGGGCGAAGGCGAAGTCGGACCCGCCCAGGCAGAGAGGCGTGTAGAGCGAGGCGAGCGTGTCCGCCTCGGGCGAGGCGGGCGCGCGCCAGCGCCACACGCCGTCCTCACCGCGCACGAGTCCTGCCCGGTCGGCCTCGTCGGCCGTGCGCACGCCCAGCAGCTTCTCCCATGCCGCTTCGGCTTCCTGAACGGCGGCGGAGCCGTTGCCGGTGCTGCCGGAGGGTATGTGCCCGCCCGGCTGTGCCCCTGCGGGCTGCCCTGCCGCCGTCACCACGACTCCAGGACGCGCAGATGGTCGGCGAAGGCACCGGCGAGCGCGGTGAGCACCTCGTCGCCCTTGCGGGCCGTGGCGAGCGAGGGCCTGCCGACCACTCCTGACTCGGTGTAGGGGCCGAGCCCGAGTGTGTGCAGGTGCCTGCGGTCGTCGCTGATCAGGTCGGAGGTCTCGTAGCCCTCGCGTACGCAGTCGGGGCGGGTGTGCAGCAGGATCGACGTCTCCAGTTCACCGGCGTGCATGTCGCTGCGCCCCGGGGTCTCGATGCCGGCCTTGGCGGAGGCCTCGTCCCAGTCCGCGCCGACGGGGAAGAGCGCCATGTGGTGCCCCTCGGCGGTGGCCTCCTGCACGACGTTCCGCAGCACGTAGTTGCCGCCGTGGCCGTTCACCAGCACCAGACCGGGCACGCCCGAGCGGCGCAGTGAGTCGGCGATGTCCCGTACGACGGCGATCAGGGTGGCGGCCGTGATGCTCACCGTGCCGGGCCACCGGGCGTGCTCCTGCGAGCAGGAGACCGTCAGCGGCGGAAGCAGCTGCACGGGGTACGCGGCGGCGACGCGCTCGGCCACGGAGCAGGCGATCAGCGTGTCCGTGGACAGCGGCAGATACGGCCCGTGCTGTTCGTAGCTACCGACGGGCAGAAGAGCCACCGTGGCCTTGCGCTCGGCCGCGTCGCCGGTCGTCTCCGTGGGCAGCGCGCGGACGGCGTGGGCAGGGGTGTCCATGGGTGGTCGTTTCCTCCGGTGCGGTGCGCCGGCGCGGCACCGCTCGGAAGCGGCGCGCGCGGCGGGCTGCTCGTGCGCCGCGATCACGCTTCCACAGAAACTCCACAGCCACCAGTCCCGGTGGTCAGGCCGCCGCGACGCCGCACCGTCCGCTCAGCTCTTCGTGTCCGATACGACCGGAACGCGCCTGGTCATCAACCGGACGTGGTCCGGGCCGAGTTCGGAGACGCTGGTGACGCCCAGCAGTTTCATGGTCCGTTCGACCTCGGCGGAGAGGATGCCGATGGCGTGGGCCACCCCCGCTTCGCCGCCGGCCATGAGGCCGTAGAGGTAGGCGCGGCCGACGAGCGCGAAGTCGGCTCCCAGGGCCAGCGCCGCCACGATGTCGCCGCCGTTCATGATCCCCGTGTCCAGCATCACGGTGCCCCGCTCCCCCACAGCCTCCGCGATGCCTGGCAGCAGGTGCAGCGGGACGGGTGCCCGGTCCAGCTGGCGGCCGCCGTGGTTGGAGACGATCACGCCGTCCGCGCCGTGGGCCATGACGGCCTCGGCGTCGCGCACGGTCTGGATGCCCTTCACCATGATCGGGCCGTCCCACACCTCCCGTATCCACTCCAGGTCCTCGAAGGTGACGGTCGGGTCGTAGAGCTTGCTGACGAGTTCGGTCAGGGCGCCGTGGCCGTCCTTGTCGAAGGCGAAGGTGTAGGGCTCGGTGGTCAGGAAGTTCAGCCACCACTCCCAGCGGTACGAGGCGTCGAGGAACGTCCTGAGCGTCAGCTGGGGCGGAATCGTCATGCCGTTGCGAAGGTCGCGCAGGCGATTCCCGTTCACGGGCACGTCGACGGTGACGATGAGCGCCTCGTAGCCCGCGGCCTTGGCGTTCGCCACGAGCTCGCGCGAGAGGTCGCGGTCGCGCCACAGGTACAGCTGGAACCACTTGCGGGCCGAGGGCGCCGTCTCGGCGACCTGTTCGATCGAGGTGGTGCCCACGGTGGACAGCGCGTACGGGATCCCCGCCCGCTCGGCCGCCGCGACGACGGCACGTTCGCCTGCGGAGTGCATCATGCGGGTGAAGCCCGTGGGCGCGAGGCCGAAGGGCTGTTCCGAGCGTCCGCCGAGCACAGTGGTGGCGGTGTCGGCGCTGTCGACGTTGCGCAGGACGCCCGGCCTGAACTCCAGGTCCTCGAATGCCTCCCGGGCCCTGCGCACGCCGACCTCGCCGTCGGCGGCGCCGTCGGTGTAGTCGAAAGGGCCCGCCGGTGTGCGGCGCTTCGCGATGCGCCGCAGGTCCCAGATGGTGTGGGCGTCGGCCAGCCTGCGCTCCACGGCTCCCTTGTGCCGGGTCTTCAGCTTCAGCAGCGGCGCCAGGTCCTTGGGTCGCGGGAGTCGCCGTTCGAGTCGCGTCATGGGGCTGCTCTCCGTGTTGTGCGGGTCGTGCTGTCGGGGCCCGCGGCGGACGCCGCGGCCGTCTGTGCAGGTCCTTCGTTCTCAACGGTGCCGCATGCGGCCTCGGGCGAGGTGTCCTCACCGTCGAGCAGCAGGACGACCTTGCCGGGCACCGCCGGATCGGCGGCCGCCTCCATCGCCTCGACCGCGTCACGCAGCGGGAAGCTGCGCGTGACGACGGCCTCGAGGCGGTCGGACGAGGCGAGCATGGCCAGGGCGTTGCCGAGCTCGTGCTCGAAGCGGAATGTGCCGCGCAGTTCGATCTCCTTCGCGACGACGGGACCGAAGGGGACCCTGACGGGCTCCGCGGGGGCGGAGCCCAGCTGAACCAACACGCCTCGTCTGCGTATCGCGCCCATCACGGCCGCGGGCGCGGAGGGAGCACCCGACGCCTCGACGACGACGTCGAAGTGCTCCTCGGGCAGCGTGTCCTGGCCGATCAGGACGGTGGTGCCGGCCCCGGCACGCTCGGCGATGCGCAGCTGTGGTTCGCGGACGTCGCTCGCCCACACCTCCTCGGCGCCCCAGGCCACGGCGGCTCCCGCGGTCAGCGCCCCGATCGGCCCCGCCCCGTTGACGAGGACGCGTGCCCCGGCGACTCCGCCCGCCCGGTTGAGGGCGTGGAGCGCCACGGCGAGAGGTTCTGCCAGTACGGCTCTGGAGAGGGGCAGCCCGTCCGGCAGCACGTGCAGTCGGCCGGAGGGGACGGCCAGCTGCCCGGTGAAGCCGCCCTGGGTGTGCGGGAACGTGGCCGCCGATCCCAAGTAGCGCGTGTCGCGGCAGACTTGGGGATGGCCCTCGCGGCACTCCTGGCAGCTGCCGCACGAGGTTCCGGGGTGGATGGCCACTGGCGTCCCCGGGCGGAGCCGCCCTTCCGGGTCCTCGGCGACCTTTCCCACCACTTCGTGGCCGAGGGCAAGGGGCTCACGTATCGCGAAGGAACCCACCGCGCCCTCGCGGTAGTAGTGCAGGTCCGAGCCGCAGATGCCGCCGTGGGTCATCGCCACGAGCACGTCGCCCGGCTCCGGGACGGGAGCGGGACGCTCCTCGACCCGCAGATCACCCGCAGCGTGCACGACAGCGGTCCGCACCGCGCACCTCCTTCCCTCCGCTCCTGCGAGGCTTCGTCCTGTCCGTTCTCCGCGTGCTTCGCGTTCGTCCCAGCGCGCTGCTGTCTAGGGGTGCTGCGGCCCCCGGGCGTCCACGCCCGGGGGCGGCGTCTGGGCCGGTGGTGTGGGCGCGTCCGGGGGCGCATCGTCGCTGCACACCGCATTCAGGGCCGCGGCTGCTCCCCCGGTCTCCAGGAGGTCCAGCAATTCGGCGACCCGGTCCACGAACTCACCCTGTTCTGCGAGCCGTTGCCCCAGGACCGCCTGGTCCCGCAGGGCCGCTCGGGCCAGGCTCCGGGCGCGCTGCGCGCTGCCGCCCGCCCCGCCGGTCCCCCCGGCCAGTGCCCGGATCCGCTCACCGTTCGGGTCCACCGGCACTCCGGCGCGGTCCGGGTCCAGCTGCTCCGGGTACGCGGTGCAGCGCAGCCATGCGGCGACGGTCAGCGCGAGCGCGGACGGGATCCGGCCGCGCTCCAGGTGCCACAGGGCCGCGTCGGGCACGCGCTGGGCCAGCTTGAGCGATCCGTCGGCGCCGACCTGCGTGGTGCGGTGGGCCAGCCGGCGGTTCGCGAACCGCTCGCCCAACTCCTGCCGGTAGGCGGCCACTTGGAAGCCGTCGGGAAGGGTGAGCGTCGGCTCGTACTCGTCACCAAGAAGACGCACCGCCTGCGCGATCGACGGGTCCGCGGCCGCGTCGGCGATCAGGGCGCGCCCGGTGAGGAGTCCGAGGTAGGCCAGGAGCGAGTGACTGCCGTTCAGCAGGCGCACCTTGACGGTCTCGTAGTCGTGCACACGGTCCGTCATGACCGCGCCGGCACTGTCCCAGGCGGGCCGTCCGGCGGCGAAACGGTCGCTCATCACCCACATCCAGAACGGCTCGGCGGGCACCGGTACCTCGTCCTGGTGGCCCGCTTCGGCGGCCAGGCGTCTGTGGACGTCGGTCGTGGCGGGGACGATGCGGTCCACCATGGTGTCCGGGCAGGTCACCGACTCGTCGAGATAGCCCAGGAGTTCGGCTCCGTCATGGAGCGGCAGCGCGGCGGCGAAGTCGCGCAGCAGACCCGCCAGGGTGGTGCCGTTGGCTGTGATGTTGTCGCAGCTGAGGAGGGTCACCGGAGCGCCCGACGCGCGGGCGCGGCGCAGCAGTCCGGCAGCGAGACGGCCGATCGTGCTGCGGTGCGGCGCTCCCCCGCCGAGGTCCCCGCGGATCCCCGGCGAGTCCAGGTCGAGGCGCCGACTGAGGGGGTCGATGTCGTACCCCTTCTCGGTGACGGTCAGCGAGACGACGCGGGTGCCCGGGTCGGCGATCTCCCGCGTCACCCTGTCCGGCTCGTCCGCCGCCACGAACGCGTCGGTGATGCTTGCCACTTGGCGCACGCCGGTCTCCTCGGGGCCGAGGGTGACGACGCTGTAGCGCATCCGCTGACGGTGCAGCGCTTCGACGACGCGGCGGGTGTTGCCGGCGACCCCGGTGATCTCCCAGGAGTCGCCGGCGCGCCCGGCGTCCTCCGTGCACAGGGCCTGGTGGGCTCGGTGGAAGTTGCCCAGGCCCAGGTGCAGGATGCGGTGCGGACCGCCGGCTCCGCTCAAGAGCGCTCCTCGGCAACGGACTTCGACGGCGCGCCCGTGGCGGACGTGCTGCCGCCCGGCGCACCCTCCGGGTTCTCGTCCTCCTGCTCGACGTACCCGTACACCTCGGGCAGCACATAGGTCGCCGCCAGGTAACCGGTCAGGGAGAGGACCGAGACGATGACCGTGGCCAGCGGAACACCCAGGCTCTCGAAGAGGACCGGGAAGAGGAAGATCGTCAGGAAGGCGGCGAGCTTCACGAAGATGTATCCGAAACCGGAGGCCGTCGCCTTGTACCGGCTGGGCGCCACCATGGAGGCGATGGTCATGCCGTTGGAGGCCGCCCAGTAGTGACCCCACATCAGACCGGCGGCGGCGAACGGCACCAGCGGCTTCCAGTCCAGGTGGAGGAAGAGCGCTGCCAGCAGCAGGCTGACGAACGCCATGCCGAATCCCCAGCGGGCGATGCCCCGATGGCCGAGGCGCGGCGTGATCGCGGGGCCGACGAAACCACTGATGGTGGCGAGGACGTAGATGGCCCCGGTGATGAAGTTGGTCTCGGCTGTCCCGGAGACGCCGGTCAGTACGAGGATGAACGGCAGGTAGAAGGCGAAGGCGGCGAACTCCGCTCCCTGCATCCCGTTGGATATCCAGGCGAAGATGCTGGCCTTCTTGCGTACCGGGTCCTTCCAGATACCGGCCAGGAAGTCCCGTGTGCGGGGGCGCTCGATGACGTGGTCCTCGTCGGGCAGCATCGGCAGGTCGTCGTCGAACATCTTCTTCGCGACGGTCTTGGCCTGCTTGAACTTGCCGCGCTGGATGAGCCACAGCGCCGTGTCGGGCACGTCGAGACGGCCGACGAGAAGGACGAGCGCGGGGATCGCACCGATGCCGAGACCGATGCGCCACAGCAGGCTGTGGTCCATGCCGCTGAGGTACATCACGGTGATGACGGCGATGGCGGCGACCTCGCCGAGGCCGAACATGCCCTGCCAGCGGTTGCCCATCACCTCCCGCTTGCCCTTGGGCATCGTCTCCATGATGTACGCGTAGCCGGTGGAGATGTCGCTGCCCAGCGGGAGTCCCAGCAGGAACCGGATGATCACCAGCTCCCACATGCTGGTGGCGAAGGACTGGGCCAGCGCGAGGACCACGAACAGCACCATCGTGGTGATGAAGACCTTCCGCCGCCCGAACCTGTCGGCGAACCAGCCCCCGCACACCGCGCCGATGAGCGCGCCCAGCTGCACAGCGGCCGACGCGAGGCCGAGCATGCTCGCGCTGGGGTGGAACTCGTCCTGGACGAAGAGCAGGAGGAAGGAGATCGAGTACAGATCCCACGCCTCGATCAGGATCGTGGAGATCATCAGCCAGCCCGTGCGGCGGCCGGTGTCGGTCCCGTGTTTGGCCAGGACGTGTCTGGCGGCGACGTCCGAGAGGTTTCGTACTTCCGCCTGCGCGGGCATGCACCCTCCTTGCGTCCGCCGCATCGCACCCAATTCCGGCTCCCGGAACGGAATTCCGTGATCTAGAATCCTGCCGCAACCTATGGAGAGTGCGTGGTGGTGTCAATGACTTCTGCCGACCCGGCTTCGTCGAAGTCCCCATCCGCGGGCGGGAGGAGCCCGGGCCCCGGCGTCGGCGGGGAGTCCACGGCGGGGGACGGAGCCGCTCCGCGACGGCTGCTCCGGCTGATCGACGCGCTCTGCTCGTCGCAGGCGCCCGTCCCGCTGGCCGGACTCGCCGCTTCCGCCGCGCTGTCGAAGCCGACGGCGCACAGGTTGCTGCGTGTGCTGACCGAAGAGGGGTGGGCCGTCCCACACGAGGGCGGCAGCTACAGCATCGGCCCCGCCGTGCGCGCCCTGGGTGCCGCCATCGCGGGCTCGGGCAGCGGCGACAGCATCGAGCGCGTGCTCGTCGAGCTGCAGAAGGAGGTGCGCCAGACCGTCCACGTCGGGGTGCGCAGCGGCGACCGCATCATCTACACGCACAAGGTCGAGGGGGACCAGCCGTTCGCCATGGCCTCACGGGTGGGCATGTACCAGCCGCTGCACTCCACGGCGATCGGGAAGTGCATCCTCTCCGGCCTCGACGCCGAAGCAGTGGACGGACTGGTCGAGCGCGCGGGCCTGGAACGCCGCACCGACGCCACGATCACCACGCGCGCCGCGCTGAGGAAGGAACTCGCACACGTGCGGGAGGAGGGCTACGCGCTGGACGAGGAGGAGAACGAGGCCAACGTCAGATGCATCGCCGTTCCCCTGCGCGCCTCGGAGCACCAGGTGATCGGCGCGGTCAGCATCTCGACGGTCACCTTCGTGGTGGCGCGGGACGAAGTGCTGGCGCTGCGCGCCGCGCTGACGCAGACCGCGGCGAGGCTGGAGCCGCTGTTCGGCCGCTGAGACCGCCCGCGGACCAGATGTGTCCCGCGGCCCCTTCGAGCGGGTACACATCGCACCTCGGCCCCGGTTCGCTGCGGGCCGCGGCGACGACCACCACCCGGCTGCATGCGGAGGGCCCATGACCCCGTCGGAGACCAACGCGGAGAAAGCGGTGTGGCGGGAGCGCGGCGCCCCGCTTGTCGCCCCGTCAGTCAGCGGGCCGCTGAGCGGCCTGCGGCTCGCGGTGAAGGACGTGTACGCGATCGCGGGGCAGCGCGTCGGCGCGGGCAATCCCGACTTCCTCGCCGAAGCGGAACCGGAGACCGCACACGCCTGGGCGGTCGGGGCGCTGCTCGACGCGGGCGCCGAGATCACCGGCATCGCGCAGACGGACGAGCTGACCTACAGCCTCGACGGCACGAATCCCCACTACGGCACACCGCCCAACCCCCAGGCTCCCGACCGCATTCCGGGCGGCTCCTCCAGCGGCCCGGCCTCCGCCGTCGCGCTGCACGAGGCGGACGCCGGGCTCGGCACCGACACCGCCGGCTCGATCCGCGTACCGTCCTCCTACTGCGGCCTGTACGGCATGCGGCCCACCCATGGAGCCGTTCCCGTCACGGGAATGCTGCCGCTGGCTCCGGACTTCGACACCGTCGCCTGGCTCGCGCACGACGCGCCAACGCTGGCCCGGATCGGCGACGTGCTGCTGCCCGGGGCCGACGAGACCGAGGATCCGGGGCCCTTCCACACCTTGCTCGTCTCGCAGGATCTCCTCGCCCCGGCCGAACCCCGGGTGCGCGAGTCGTTCGCGTCGGCCGCCGCGGGGCTGGCGGTCCGGCTGGGTCTGCGCAGGGAGGAGTGCGCGTTCGGCGGCGACCCGGAGGAGCGCGCGACCGCTTTCTCGGTCGCGCAGGCGGTACAGGTGTGGGAGAGCGACGGAGAGTGGGTCGCCGCGCACCCCGGCTCGCTCGGACCGGAGATCGCGCGCCGCTTCTCCTGGGCGTCCGGGATCGGCAGGGAGCGCGCGGCACGGGCACGCGAGTCCGTGAGGGCGACGGCCCGCGCGCTGCACGCGGCCCTCTCCCCCGGGACGGCCCTGCTGTTGCCGGCGGCTCCGGGCCCGGCGCCGGCGCGGGAGTCGGGCACCGAGGAGCGGGACGCGGTCAGGAGCTCGGCGCTCCAGCTCACGTGTCTGGCCTCGGGGGCCGGACTGCCGTGCTTGGTGCTTCCGCGCATGACGGCCGGTGGTCTGCCTGTCGGGCTCTGCGTGATCGCGGCCCCCGGCAGCGACCGTGCGCTGCTGGACCTCGCGGTCGCGGAGAGCCGTCGGTGAGCCCGGCGAGCACACCGAGCACACCGAGCACACCGAGCACACCGAGCACACCGAGCACACCGAGCACACCGAGCACACCGAGCACACCGAGCAGGGCGAACGTCTCCAGGCCGCCTCCGGCACCGGTGCGCGGATCTACAGCGCTCCGGGGACCGGCTCCGCGCCTTCCATGGCCTCGCGGCGCAGCTCGACCTTGCGCACCTTGCCGCTGACCGTCATGGGGAACTCCGTCATGACGCGCACGTAGCGCGGGATCTTGTAGTGCGCGAGGCGGCCCTCGCAGAACGCGGCGACCTCCTCCTGCGAGGGCGGGTCGTCCTGGTCGTTGGGGATGACGCAGGCCAGGATCTCCTCGCCGAACCGCTCGTCCGGCACGCCCACCACCTGCACGTCGGAGACCTTGGGGTGGGTGTAGAGGAACTCCTCGATCTCGCGGGGGTAGACGTTCTCCCCGCCTCGGATGATCATGTCCTTGATGCGCCCAGTGATGGCCAGGTATCCGTCGTCACGCATCACCGCGAGGTCGCCGGTGTGCATCCAGCGGCTCGGGTCGATGACCTGGTCGGTCTGCTCCTTGTCCTCCCAGTACCCGAGCATCACCGAGTAGCCGCGGGTGCACAGCTCTCCCGGCTCTCCGCGCGGCAGAGTCACACCGCTGCCCGGGTCGATGACCTTCACCTCGAGGTGCGGGAGCACCTTGCCGACGGTCTCCGTGCGGCGCTCCACATCGTCGTCGGTGCGCGTCTGGGTGGAGACCGGTGACGTCTCGGTCATGCCGTAGCAGATCGCCACCTCCTCCATGTGCATCTCCGCGACGACCCGCTTCATGACCTCGACCGGGCACGGCGAGCCGGCCATGATCCCGGTACGGAGCGAACCCAGGTCGTAGGCCGGGAAGTCAGGCAGCCCGAGCTCGGCGATGAACATCGTGGGCACCCCGTACAGCGAGGTGCACCGCTCGTCCTGCACCGCCTGGAGCGACGCAGCCGGTTCGAAGGTGGGCGCGGGGATGACGACGCAGGCGCCGTGGCTGGTCGCCGCGAGGTTGCCCATCACCATGCCGAAGCAGTGGTAAAAGGGCACCGGAAGGCACACCCTGTCCTGCTCGGTGTAGCCCAGCAACTCGCCGACGAAATAACCGTTGTTGAGGATGTTGTGGTGCGAGAGGGTCGCACCCTTGGGGAAACCGGTCGTCCCCGAGGTGTACTGGATGTTCACCGGGTCGTCGCAGCTCAACCCGGCTTCGGCCGCCCTGAGTTGCTCGTCGGTGATCTCATGGCCGGCATTGACCAGCACCTCCCAGTAGGGGGTGCCGATGTGGACGGTCTCCAGCAGCTGCGGACATTCACCGGCCACCGCCCGCGCCATCGCCCGGTAGTCACTCGTCTTGTACTCGGTGGACGCGACGAGCAGACGAACCCCCGACTGACGCAGTACATAGGCCAGTTCATGTGTACGGTACGCCGGATTGATGTTGACCATCACGGCGCCGATGCGCGCCGTCGCGTACTGGACGAGCAGCCACTCCGGGCAGTTGACGGCCCAGATCCCTACGCGGTCTCCCTTGCCGATGCCGCGCGCGAGAAGCCCGCGCGCGAGCTGGTCGACATCGGCGACGAACTGCGCGTACGTCCAGCGCCTGCCCTCCCGGACGTCGACGAGGACCTCGCGGTCGGGGTACGCGGACGCGCTCCGGTCGAGGTTGCTGCCGATCGTCTCGCCCAGCAGCGGCGTGGTGGCGGCCCCGCTCGCATACGAGAGCGCCGTGGATTCTCCGGTCACCGGGACCTCCTCGTCCTTGAGCCATGGCTTTAGCATCGTGTGCGAGTGATCTGCGCCTCACCACCCCCGAACGGGGGTGACGTCCGGCGGGGAACGCGAGAGGGGACTGCGATGACGGATCCGGCCGAATCGGGCGCGGTGCGGGCGGCGCTGTCCAGGCTGCGGCGCACGACCGAGATCCCGGTTGCCTTCGCGGGCATGACCGGCGAGGGACGCGGGTTCCGCATCACCGAGATGACCGGCACCACCACGCAGGCGCTGCGCGGCCTGGCGATCGCGCCGGGCAACGGACTGGGTGGCAAGGCCGTCGCACTGGCCAGGCCCGCCTCCGTCACCGACTACCGGTCCTCGCGTGTGATCAGCCACGAGTACGACGCCGCCGTGGCGGCGGAGGGCCTGCGTTCGGTGCTGGCGGTGCCCGTCGTGGTCCGCCGCCGTGTGCGCGGGGTGGTGTACGCGGCGCTGCGGGAGTCGCTCGCGCTCGGCGACCGCGCCCTGGACACCGCCGCCGACGCCGTGCGCGAGCTGGAGCAGACCCTCGCCGTCCGCGAGGAGGCCCAGCGGCTGATGCAGGCGCGGCAGGCGCCCGTCGACGATCCCAGCGCCTGGGAGGAGGTGCGCGAGGCGCACGCCGAACTGCGCACCCTCGCCCAGCGGTTGCCGGACGGCGAGCTGCGGCAGGAACTCCTCGACGCCTGCGGCCGGCTGGCGACGGCGTGCGGGCCGCAGTCATCCAGGGAGCACACGGCGGAGGTCGTCTCCCTCACGCCGCGTGAGGTGGACGTGGTCTCGTGCGTCGCCGGGGGCGGCACGAACGCCGCGGTGGCCGCCCGTACCGGGCTGAAGCCGGAGACCGTCAAGGCCTATCTGCGCTCCGCCATGCGGAAGTTGGGCACCCACACCCGGATGGAGACGGTGGTGGCCGCGCGCCGCACCGGCATCATTCCCTGACTCCGGGCCCCGGAGCTGCCGGCCCGGGAGCGGGCGGCAGTGCCAGCGCCGCCCCGAGCTCCGCGCGCCGCTTGACGCCCAGCTTGTCGTAGGCCCGCTGCAGGTGGTTGGAGACGGTGCGCACGGAGATGTCCAGATACCCGGCGACGGCCGGGTTGCTCATCCCGGATGCGGCCAGTTCGCAGATCTGCCGCTCCCTGCTGGTCAGCCGGCCCGTGTGTCCTGCTGTCTCCGGCAGCGCGGTACCGGGCCCGGCGCGGCAGTGCTGCCTCAACTCCTCGGCTCGCCGGGCGAGTTCGTCCGACGCCCGGCCGGTACTCAGGCCGCGCGCCGCCACGACGGCCTCCAGGGCGAGACCCGCGTAGCCCAGTGCCGCCAGCTCCTCCGCCACCGCCGAGAGTCCGCACGGGTCGCGGTCGGCAAGCGCACGGCCGTGGAGGGCGAAGAGCGAGAACAGTTCGCTGTCGCACTCCGCGACCGCCTGCTCCAGCCGGAGCGCCGCGGAGGCCCCCGGCCGCAGACGGCAGCACAGGTAGGCGATCTCCACACCGGTGGTCAGCCTGCCGCCGGCCAGATACGTCTCGGCGAGCCGGTCGGCGAGGTCCGCGGCCAGGGCGACCCGTCCGGCGGCGGCGTGCACCCGCACCTCGCCCTTGGTCAGGTTCTCCCGCATGCTGCTGCCTTCGGGAAAGCCGCCGGCCGCCCTGGCGAGCGCGTCCGAGGCCTCTTCGGTACGACCCAGGGCCGCCGCGCACGAGGCGTACTCGGTGACGATGTATCCCTCCACGGGAAATATCGTCTGCTCGTCGACCAGTGCCTGCGCCTCGCTGAGCAGTTCCAGCGCCAGATCCGGGCGCCCCGCCCAGTACAGCGCCACGCCGTGGATGAACGCCACCAGTGCCACCTCGGCCTGATCGCCCCGCTCCAGCGCCTCCCGGTAGTAGCGTCCGGCCGTGCGCAGCGCCTCGTCGAGCCGCCCCGCCATGACCATCGCGTACACATGGCATGCCTCCGTGGCGCCGCGCATCGAGCCCCATGCGGGCGGCAGCGGGATGGCTCCTCGCTCGAACTCCGCGGTGACGAGGGCCGGCCGGCCGCGGAGGGTCAGGGCGTAGGCCCGCAGGGTCGCCGAGGCGTTGTCCGCCAGCCAGTCCCCGCTGTCGCCGGCCTCGAGCACCGACGGCAGCACCTGCCGGGCGTGGCTCTCGCCGTGGGTGAAGAGGGCCAGGGCCCGGGACGCCACCTTCGTCTCGGGTTCCTTCGACTCGGCCTCGTCGAGCGCGTCGAGCACGGCACGTGCCTCTTCGGGGCGGCGCAGCCCCCAGAAGAGATTGAGGGCGCGCAACGCGGGTGGCCCGTTGCGAGCGGCGAGCAGTTCCTCGGCCTCCGCGGCACGTCCCTGTGCCACGAGTGCCTGGCCGTGCACCCGTACGGCTTCGGGCGTGTGCAGGTGCGCCACGAGGCGCCGTGCGAGTTCGGCGTCCGAGTGCAGCAGGGCGGCGGAGGCGGCACGCACCAGCCGGCCCTCGGGGACCTCCGCTCCGGCGCGCAGTCTCCACAGCACGGGACGTATCGGGTCGGTCGCGCCGCCGCAGCGGTCCACGGCGTCGGCCAGGTCCCGGTGTATGCGCCGCCGCCGCAGAGGGCCCGTCCCCGCGCGGACGACCTCTCCGTACAACGGGTGTGCGACGCGGACCTGTTCGCCCTCCGCCTCGGCGAACGCGGTGACCAGGGACCGCCGGACCAGACGGTCCAGCACGGCTGCGCCGACGAGGGACTCCAGGGCCCCGCGGGGCACCGAGCCGGCCTGTGCGACGTATTCGAGAGCGCGGGCCTCCTCGTCCGGGACGACGCCGACGGTGCTCGCCACGAGATCCCGCAGACGCGGGTGGCCGCCGGCGGGCCCCCGCCACGTCCACACTCCGTGTCTGCGGTGCAGTCCGCCGCTCTCGGCCCCGGCGAGCAGCAGGTGGCGCAGGAAGAGCGGATTGCCCGAGGACATCCGCCACAGCGATCCTGTCGTCAGGCTGTCCACGGGGCCGTCGAGCACGTCGCGCAGGAGTCCGGCGAAGGCGTTCTCGGACAGCGGTTGGACCTGCCACGTCCGGCATGGCACCCGCTCCATCAGCCGCTGAAGCACGCCCTCCTGCGGCGCCGGGCTGCGGGCGGTCAGCAGCAGCGCGGCACCGGCCTCCCCGGCCAGGTCGGCCACGAGGGAGGCCGACGCGGCGTCGAGGTGGTCCGCGTCGTCGACGCCGAGCACGAGGGGACGGGACCCAGCCCGCTCGCGCACGGCCCCACGCAGCGACTCCACGGTCCCGGACGCACCGCCGAGCGGCATGCCGGCCCAGTCGGAGAGGGCGAGGAAGGGAATGTCGCTGGTCGAGGGGCTGCACGCGGCGGTGAGTACGTGCCCTCCTCGTTCCCGGCAGCGTTCGAGGACCTGACGCCACAGCGCCGTCTTGCCGACCCCCGCCTCGCCGAGCAGCAGCACGCGGCCGGCCGGGGGCGGGATCAGGCGGCCGGCCAGCTCGGCGACTTCGTCGCTCCGGCCGGCCAGCGGCCAGGAGCACGTCAGGAAGTCGGTGTGCACGCGCCGATCCTGGTCACGGGTCCGGCCGGATGGCAATGGTCACCGGTTACTCATGACGCGCTCGCGCCCAGCGGTGAAACCTGGCGGGCCGGGGGAATCCGGCGGGGCGGTGACTTCCCCTGGCCGCCGTCCCGCCGTTGCCCGCCGCACCTGCCGCCCTCCTGCCGCGACGTTCCCCCGCACAGGAGTGCGGAAGATACTGGAGCCACCCACGAAGGGACCTGTCTTGCCTGTGCCGCCCGCCGCCGTTGCGGGCGCCGCGCGGCCGTCGCGAACGGCGGGCGCGGCGCCGTGAACACTGCCGCCTGGCCCCTCGTGGGACGCACCGAAGAAGTCGGCGCGCTCTCCTCGCTCCTGCTGGAGCCGGACGGGCCGGGCGTGCTGCTGAGCGGTGAGCCCGGTATCGGCAAGTCGCGCCTGGCCGCCGCGGTGCTGGAGCAGTGCACGCGTGAGGGGATGTGCACCCTGCGCACCTCGGGCGCCGAGGCCAGCAGTTCCCTCCCGTTCGGCGCCATGTCCGGTCTGCTCACGCGCGGTCCTGCCTCGGATGTCTTCCCGCGTGCGGCACGGGAGCTGGAGCGGCTGGCGCGGGGGCGGCCCGTCGTCCTCGGCGTCGACGAGGCCGCCCACCTCGATGCGGTCTCCGGCGCGATGATCCAGCACCTGGCGGCCACGTCCGGCGCCCGGCTGCTGGTGACGGCGCGCACCGGGGAGCTCGACGATCCGACGATCCGGGCACTGCGCCGACGCCTCCTGGTGCGGGAGGTCACGGTGGGCGGCCTGAACCGTGAGCAGATCGGCGAACTGCTCGGCCTGACGCTCGGCGGTCCCGTCGACGGGGTCACGGCCGACCGGCTCTTCCGGCTGACGAGGGGCAACCCCCTCTTCCTGCGGCACGTCGTCTCGGCGGGACGGGCCTCGACGGCGCTGCGGGCGGGCGCCGGGGTGTGGCGGTGGCACGGAGAGCTGAGCGGCTACGAACGTCTCGGTGACCTCGTCGCCTCCGAGCTGGACGAGCTCGGCGAGGCTCCCGCGCGCGCACTGGAACTCGTCGCGCACGTCGAACCCGTTCCGCTCAGCGTCCTCGAACTCCTCGCCGGGCCCGAGGAGTTGGAGGAACTCGAGCGCCGCTCGCTCATCTCGCTGGAGACCCGCGGGCAGCGGCTCGTGGTGTGCGCGGGTCATCCGCTGTACGGCGAAGTGGTGCGCTCGCAGACCTCCGAGGCCCGGCGGCGCGCCGTGTACGCCCGCTTCGCCGACGCGCTGTGCAGCGGCGGCCTCGCCGGCGAGGAGCGTCTCCCGCTGGTCAACTGGCGGCTCCTGGCCGGGGAGGACGTCCCGGACGACGACGTGCTGGCCGCCGGGTCCGAGGCGCTGGCCCGCCGCGACCCGCGACTCGCCGAGAAACTCGCCCGCGGGGTCGCCGGACAGGCCGGCCGCGCGCTGCTGGCGGAAGCGCTCGTGGTGCAGGGCAAGGCGGAGGAGGCCGAGGAGGTGCTCGCCGCGCAGGACCTCGGCCATCTCCTCACGCTGCGGGCGCTCAACCTCTTCTGGGGGCTGCGGCGCACGGCCGACGCCGCCGCGCTCGTCCGCGGTGCCCGCCGCGACGGAGTGGACGCCCCCGGGCTCGCCGTCGCGGAAGTGGCCCTGGCGGTGTTCGGCGGCGGGGACGCGGGGTCCGCCGGGTCCGCGGGGCTCTCCGGTTTCGCGGAGTCCGGCGGACTCACGTCCCTGCGGGAGCTGCCGCCCGGCAGCGCGGTGGCCAGTGCCGCGGCCCCGCTGCGTGCGTATCTGCTGACCTTTACCGGCCGTCCCGGCACGGTCGTGGCGGAGGCAGGCTCCTGTGGGCCGGCACCCGCCGGTCTGTGGCCCGCGATGAGCGGCGCCGTGCAGGCGTGCCACCTCCACGCGCTGGTGCTGGACGGCCGGATCGTCGGTGCCCTCGCCGTCGGCCGTCTGTACTACGAGGCGGCGCTCGAACGGGGCGTCGGAGAGGAAACGGCGCTGCTGAGCCTCCAGTTGGGGGTGTGCGAGTCATGGGCCGGCCGACATGACGCCGCCCTGCCGTACTACAGGGAGGCCCATGCCCTCATCGACGAGCACACGCCCTTCCCCGTACAGGCCTATGTCTTCAGCGAGTTGGCGGCCGGGCTCGCCGCGCACGGCCAACTGGACGCCGCGTGGCGGGTGCTGGCCGAAGGCAACGGCAGGCTGCCCGCGGAGTCGGTGATGAGCGACCATCTGACGCTGGGCCGGGTGCGTGTCCTGGCCTGCTCGGGCCGTCTGGAGGAAGCGGCCGGCGAGGCTGTCGCCCTCTCGGGGAGATATCTGGCCGCGGGCCGGCTGAGCAACGCCGCCGAGGCGCTCTACTATGCGGCACGCATGCGACCTTCGGCCGATGTCGCCTCGCGTCTGGAGAACGTGGCGGCCGCCTGCGACAGTTCGCTCTTCCCCGTGCTCGCCCGCCAAGCACGGGCCGCGGCCGAGGAGGACCCCGAAGAACTCGGCCGGGTCTCGGCGACCCTGGCCGGGCTCGGCTACCACGGCATGGCCGCCGAGGCGGCGGCGAGCGCCTCGGCACACGGCTGCGGACGGGACGCGGTCCGCCACGCACGCAGAGCGGCCCGGTTGCGTGAGATGTGCGGAGGCTTCCGGGCGGTCTGGTCGGCACCGGCACCGTGGGAGGAGTCGCTGACCGAACGGCAGCGCGAGGTGTGCGAGTTGGCGGTACGGGGCCTCGAAAACGCCGCCATAGCCGCCCAGTTGGGGCTGGCAAGCCGGACCGTCGCCAACCATCTGCAGACCGTCTACACCAAGCTCGGTGTCAACTCACGGACGGAGCTGGCGGGAGTCCTGTGCGGGGAGCCGGACCACGACGGACCGGACGGGGACGGCACCGGCGCGGACAGGACCGGCACTGACCAGACCAAGTCCGACTCCGCCGGCGGAAGTGCGGAGGAGGTCGCTGTCCGGCCGCTGTGACCCGCGGGCCCGCCGCCGGTCGGGCAGACCGGTGCCGGGCAGTTCAGCCGCGCACGGCGTGCAGCACGAGGATCGCCAGGTCGTCCTCGACCGGCTCCGGTCCGAACTCGTGCGCGGCCTGGCGCACCCGCTCCGCCACCGCCATCGCCCCCATGCCGCCGCAGGTGGCAAGGATCTCGGCGAGCCCGTCGTTGTCGTCCAACTGACGCTGCCCGCTACGACGTTCGGTGACGCCGTCGGTGACGCACAGCAGCGTCTCCCCCGGTCTCAGATCGAAGCCGTAGGCCGCGAACTCGGTGCCCTCGTCGATGCCGAGCAGCATCTGCGACTCCACCACGGGCACGACACCGTGCGCGGACAGCTTCAGCGGCGCCGGATGTCCTGCGCTGGCGATCGAGCAGTGCGCCCCGCCCGCCTTCCTGTCCGGCTCGAGTTCCCCGTAGACGAGGCTGAGGAAGCGCGGCTGCGCGCTCTCACCGCCCACGGCCACGGCCTCGGCTCCCTCCTCCGCCATGGCGGCGTTGAGCCTGTCGAGTACGGACTCCACGCCATGCCCCTCACGGGCGAGCAGCCGGACGAGATGCCGCGTCAGCCCGGTCACCGACATCGCCTCGGGGTCCTTGCCCTGCACATCTCCGAGCAGGAACGACCACCGGTTGTCGCCCATGGGGAAGAGGTCGTAGAAGTCGCCTCCGACGGTCTGGCCCATGGCGTGGGGCTCGTAGACGATTGCTGTCTCCACCCCCGGCAGGCTGGCCAGCGACGGCGGCAGCTGTCTGCGCTGGAGCGCCCGGCTGATGCTGGTCTGGCGCGCGTACTGGCGTGCGGTGACCACGGCCTGTGCCACTCGGCGCGCGACGTCCTCCACGGTCCGCGCCACGGAGTCGGTCATCTCGGTCGGCCCCGCCCTGCCGATCACCAGCGAGCCCAGGCAGGTGCCGCCGGCGACGAGGGAGAAGGCCAGCGCCGAACCGCCCTTCCCGGAATCGTCCGCGCTCTCCGGCCAGGGCCAGGGGATGCCCACGGTCCGCAGGCCGGCGGGCGGCGGATCCCGCTCCAGGGCGAAGCGCAGCGCGTCCACCTTGCGCTCGTCGACGTCCCACACACGGGAGAGGCGCATGCCGCCGGCCTCGCTGGTCAGCCACACGGCGCACCAGTCGGCCAGCCTCGGCACGAGCAGCTGGCCGGCCAGCGCGGCGACCATGTCCTCGTCCAGCTGCCCCGAGAGCAGCTCGCTGGCCTCGGCCAGGAACGCGCCGCCGCGGTCGGCCCACTCCGCGGTGCGGCGGCGGTCGGACCGCTCGGAAGAGGTGAAGATCTCCGCGGCCTCCAGTTCGCGGTGCATCGCCTCGTTGAGCGACCCGGACGGCTTGGCGACCATCTCGGCGACGGCGAGACGGAACCACACGACCTTCTCGGTGCGCCGATAGGTCACGCCCCAGGACTGGGCGAGAGCTCCGACGATCTGGAGCCCGAGGCCACGGCCTCCGCGCCGTGCCGAGGTGTCGCCGCTGACACGGCCGCTGGGCTGCCGGTCGACCACCTCGACCAGCACTGCCGAGACCTCGACCGGTCCGTGAGCCTCGCCGGGCTCGTCCGGCCCGGGCACGTCCGTCTCGACCCCGCAGGCCACCTCGATCTGGGTGCCGGCGTGCATGAGGGCGTTGCTCACGAGTTCGCTGACGAGGAGCTCCGCGTCGTCCGCAAGCCGCTCGGTCAGCCGCCACGGCGCCGTGCTCGCGCGCCCCCATTTCTCGATCTCCGATCGTACGATCGCGCGTGCGGTGGACGGTGCGAGCTGGCTTGTAGGCAGGGCCCTGCGCGACTCGGGATCGCTCAGGCCCGCGGATGGCAGTCGCACAAGCCACTCCTGACTCGGATGTCCTCGCGATAAAGCCTCTACAATAGGATAAAGCTACACATCCAGGATGCTTGGGATGGGATGCCATGGACGACGCCCAGGGCCAGTCGATACGCGAGGCGGACCTGCGTCGACTGCTGGGGAACATGAGGTCGCTCAGCGACGGCGATTTCTCGGTGCGTGCGGCAGCCGAGAGCGAAGGAATTCTGGGCGAGATGGCGGGGGTGTTCAACCAGATAGCCGCGCGCAACGACCACCTGGCCACGGAGCTGAGGCGCGTCCGCCGGGAGGTGGCCAAGGAGGGCCAACTCGACGAGCGGATATCAGCGAGCCCGGGTCCGGGTTCGTGGAGCACCAACGTCGACGAGGCGAATCAGCTCATCGAGGCTCTCGGGACCCCGGTGACGAAGGCGACCAGGGTGCTGGAGGCGATCGCCGACGGGGATCTCACCCACCACATGGACCGGCACAACGGCAAGCACGGCGACCTCGGGCGTCTGGACAGCGGCCTGAACCGTCTCGTGGACCAGCTCTCCATGTTCACCGCAGAGGTCACCAGGGTGGCCCGCGAGGTCGGTACCGAGGGCAACCTCGGCGGCCGCGCGGATGTCGGGGACCTTTCGGGTGACTGGCGCCGCGTGACCGAGGCCATCAACACCATGGCGGAGCGGCTGACGGGACAGGTACGTGACATCGCCGGTGTGACGACGGCGGTCGCGCGGGGTGACCTGACGCAGAAGGTCATGGTCGAGACCTCCGGTGAGCTGCTGGAACTGAAGCTCACCGTGAACACGATGGTCGACCAGCTCTCCGCCTTCGCCGACGAGGTCACACGCGTCGCACGCGAAGTCGGCACCGAAGGAAACCTCGGCGGGCAGGCCGAGGTGAGAGGTCTGTCGGGGGCATGGCGCGACCTCACCGACAACGTCAACCTCATGGCGTCCAACCTGACCTCGCAGGTCCGCAACATCGCCCAGGTCTCCGCGGCCGTCGCGCAGGGTGACCTGAGCAAGAAGATCACCGTCGACGCCAAGGGCGAGATCCTCCAGCTGATGAGCACCGTCAACACGACGGTCGACCAGCTCTCCGCCTTCGCCGACGAGGTCACGCGCGTCGCACGCGAAGTCGGCACCGAAGGAAACCTCGGCGGGCAGGCCGAGGTGCGGGGCGTCTCAGGTGTCTGGCGCGACCTCACCGACAACGTCAACCTCATGGCGTCCAACCTGACCTCGCAGGTGCGCAGCATCGCCCAGGTCGCCACGGCTGTGGCCGAGGGCGATCTCAGCCAGAAGATCACCGTCGACGCGAAGGGCGAGATCCTCCAGCTGAAGACCACCCTCAACACGATGGTCGACCAGCTCTCGGACTTCGCCGACGAGGTCACACGCGTCGCACGCGAAGTCGGCACCGAAGGAAACCTGGGCAGGCAGGCTCAGGTCAGAGACGTGTCGGGGGTGTGGAAGGACCTGACCGACAGCGTCAACTCCATGGCGCTGAACCTGACTTCACAGGTCCGCAGCATCGCCCAGGTGACCACCGCCGTCGCCAACGGAGACCTCTCCAAGAACATCGACGTCGACGCGCGCGGCGAGATCCTGGAGCTCAAGGACACCGTCAACACGATGGTCCGCCAGCTGCGGGCCTTCTCCGACGAGGTCACACGCGTCGCACGCGAAGTCGGCACCGAAGGAAACCTCGGCGGCCGTGCCCAGGTGCACGGTGTCTCCGGCGTGTGGAAGGACCTCACCGACAACGTCAACTTCATGACCACGAACCTGACTTCGCAGGTCCGCAACATCGCCCAGGTCGCCACGGCCGTCGCCAACGGAGACCTCTCCAAGAAGATCGACGTCGACGCGCGCGGCGAGTTCCTGGAGCTGAAGACCACCCTCAACACCATGGTCGACACGCTCTCGTCCTTCTCCTCGGAGGTCACACGCGTGGCCCGCGAGGTCGGCAGCGAGGGACAGCTGGGCGGCCAGGCACGCGTCGAGGGCGTCTACGGCACGTGGAAGGGACTGACGACGAGCGTCAACGAGCTGGCCCTGAACCTGACCACGCAGGTCCGTGCCATCGCCGAGGTCGCGAGCGCCGTGACCCAGGGCGACATGGCCGCCTCCATCCAGGTGGACGCCCGCGGCGAGGTGGCCGAGCTGAAGGACAACATCAACGTGATGGTGGCCAACCTGCGCGAGACCACCCGCACCAAGGACTGGCTGGAGTCCAACCTGACCCGCATCGCCGGGCTGATGCAGGGCCAGCGCGACCTGGTCGAGGTCGCCGACCTGATCCTGCGGGAGCTGACTCCGCTGGTGAACGCCCAGGCGGGCGCCTTCTTCCTGGTCGGCGCCGGAGGGAAGCCCGGCGAGGAGCTGGAGTACATCGCCGGCTACGGCACCAGCGGGCGCGAGGAACCCGGCGGGCCCGACTCCCCGCTGCGCGGGCTGATATCCCAGGCCGTCGCCGAGAAGAAGCGCATCCTGATCGAGGACGCGCCGCCGGAGTACGTGAGAGTGGAGTCGGGTCTGGGCTCCGCACCCGCGGCGAACATCCTGATTCTGCCGATCCTCTTCGAGGACAGGGCGCTCGGCGTCATCGAGGTCGCGTCGTTCAGCAAGTTCAACGAGGTGTACCTGACCTTCATCGACCAGTTCGTGCACACCATCGGCGTCTCGATCAACACCATCCTGGCCAACGCCCGCACGGAGGTTCTGCTCTCCGAGTCGCAGCGGCTGACCAAGGAACTGCGCCAGCGGTCGGACGAGCTGCAGCGCACCAACGCCGAACTCGAGGACAAGGCGGCGCTGCTCGCCACGTCGTCCCAGTACAAGTCGGAGTTCCTGGCGAACATGTCGCACGAGCTGCGCACTCCGCTGAACTCGCTGCTCATCCTGGCGCGGCTGCTCGCCGACAACCCCGACGGCCGGCTCTCAGAGCAGGAGGTGGACTTCGCCACCACGATCTACCGCTCGGGATCTGACCTGCTCCAGCTCATCAACGACATCCTGGACCTCTCCAAGGTCGAGGCCGGGCGGATGGACGTGCGGCCGCGTTCGCTGCCGCTGACGAAGCTGCTGGACTACGTCCACGCGACATTCCGGCCGATGACGATCGACCGCGGGCTGGGGTTCGAGATAGCGGTGGGCGAGAACGTGCCGCGCGAGCTGTACTCCGACGAGCAGCGCATCCAGCAGGTACTGCGCAATCTCCTCTCCAACGCCGTGAAGTTCACCTCGTCGGGCGGCATCGAGCTGCGCGTGGAGCGGATCGCGGAAAAGGACTTCCACGAGGCGACGCTGCGCGACGCCGAGTCCGTGCTCGCCTTCTCCGTCAAGGACACCGGAAGCGGCATCCCGCCGGAGAAGCTCGCGGTGATCTTCGAGGCGTTCCAGCAGTCCGACGGCACGACGAGCCGCCGGTACGGAGGCACGGGCCTCGGGCTGTCGATCAGCCGGGAGATCGCGGGGCTGCTCGGTGGGCGGATCGACGTCGAGAGCCAGGAGGGCGTGGGCTCGCGGTTCACCCTCTACGTACCGTCGGTCTACCCGGGCAGTGCCCCCATCGGCCCGCCGCAGCGCGTGGGAGGCGCTCCGGCGACCGTCAGCGGCCGCGACTCCGCGGGTGGCACGCCCGTCACGACGACTCCGCCGCCGGCCGCACTGCCCGAGGCGGAGCCGCTGGGCCCGGCGGGAGGGGCCGCGCCCGCGCCCACGGAACCGGCTGAGCCCGGGGAGGCCGCGGAGGCACCGGAGGGCGGGGCTCCGGCCGAACCCACACCCGCGGCATGGCCCGAACCGTCAGAGCCGGCTGCCGCGCCTTCACCGCGGGTGGAGACCGTGAGGCCCGAGCGGCCCGCGGGCAGCGGACAGCCCGCGAAGGACAAGGAGGACACCTGGCCCGAGACCACGCAGCTCAAGCAGTGGCTGGGCGGCGAGCGCGGCCAGGTGCTGTCGGGGACCCACGTGCTCATCGTCGATGACGACATCCGGAACGTCTTCGCCCTCACCCATGTCCTGGGGCGCGTGGGCATTTCGGTGAAGTACGCCGAGAACGGCCGCGAAGGCCTGGACGTCCTGGACCGCTCCCCCGAGGTGTCGGTCGTCCTGATGGACATCATGATGCCGGAGATGAACGGCTACGAGGCCATCCAGACGATCCGGCGCACACCGCGGCTGGCCGGTCTGCCCGTCATCGCCCTCACCGCCAAGGCCATGTCCGGCGACAGCAAGAAGGCTCTCGACGCGGGCGCCGACCTCTACGTCGCCAAGCCGGTCGACCTCGACGAGCTGCTCCAGTCCATCTACAACCTGCTCAAGGACGGCCGCGGAGTGGGGACGCCCGGCGGCAGCGGCGCCACTCAGAGCGGGGACGGCGGTGAGGGCAGTGACGGCAAGGTCTCAGCCGCACCTCCGGTGACGGCGCGCGAGACGGAGGCGAGGAGGCAGACGGACACGGCGCCAGGGACGAACGGATCCGGACCGGCGCCGGGAGGTGTGGAACCGCACAGCACGGCCTCGCCGGACGGCGCCGGAGGCCGGGAGCACCACATCTCCCCGCCCGGTGACGACGCCGGCGACGAGCCCCTGGACGGATGACATGAGTGCCGCGGTGCCCGACAGGTCCAGCATCCTGATCGTGGACGACATGGAGGAGAACCTCATCGCCCTGGAGGCCGTGCTCGGGCCTCTGGACCAGCAGTTGGTGACGGCGCGTTCCGGCGAGGACGCGCTGAAGGCGATGCTGCGCCAGGACTTTGCCGTCGTGCTGCTCGATGTGCTCATGCCGGGGATGGACGGCTTCGAGACCGCGAGCAACATCAAGCGTCTGGACCAGACGAAGGACGTGCCGGTCATCCTGCTGACCGGCACAGACGTGGACGCGGACTACGCCTACCGCGGATACGCCCTGGGCGCAGCCGACTTCCTCTCCAAGCCCATCGACCCATGGGTACTGCGCACGAAGGTCAACGTCTTCCTCGACCTGGACCGCAAGAACCGTCAACTCGCCGTCCAGGCCGAACAGCTTCGACGTCTCCTGGTCGCCGAGCACTCACCCCGCGCCGGCGGCCAGGGTGGAGCGGCGGAGGGACCGCTGGAGGGCACCTGGTCCGCCACCGGTCAGCCGGAGCGCATGGGAGCCGGCAAGGGCGGCGCCGAACAGCTCGCCCAGATCACGGAAATGCTCGTGCAGATCGAGATGAGGCTGAGGGACGGCGAGACCGCCGCATCGGCCGACCTCGCCGACCGCATCGCGGACCTCGAGCAGATCGTGCGCAGGGTGGGGACGACGGACGGGAACGCCAGGTGAGGTGAGCGCGCGGCCCCGCCCGGCTGCTCCCGTTCGCCCCTGCTGCTGCTCCGTGAGGTTCCGTCAGGCGCGCTCGGCCGTACGGTGCGGAACATCGTCGGCCACCCCGGCGCTCCCGCCCGCGGGCAACCCGAGTTCGTCGGTGGGGACATGGGCGGTCTCGCGGGCCGTCAGCGCGGCGAGCGCGGGCGGCACGCAGAGTGCGGCGGTGAAGAGCCCGACGTTCGCCCAGCCGTCTCCCTCCGGCCCGGCGATGCCGGCGGCGAACGTCACCGCGAACCCGGAGATGGCGAAGCCGATCTGGGTGCCGACGGCCATGCCCGAGAGCCGGACGGACGCCGGGAACATCTCTCCGTAGAAGGAGGGCCAGATGCCGTTGGCGGCGCTGTAGACGACGCCGAAGGCGAGGACTCCGCTCAGCAGCGTCAGCGGGTAACTGCCGGTGGAGATCGCCCACAGGTACAGGAACATCGTGACGGCGCTGCCCACCGCCCCGGCGAGGAAGACGGGCCTGCGGCCCACCCTGTCCGACAGCCGGGCCCACAGCGGGATCGCCACCAGCGCGGCCGCGTTGGCGAGCGCGCCGACCCAGAGCATCCCCGAACTGTCCATGCCGACCGCGTCGCTCGTCGCGTACGACAGCGCCCAGACGGTGAAGATCGTGCTGACGGAGGCGACCAGCGCACCGCAGATGACCCGCAGCAGCGCTCGCCAGTGTCCGCGCAGGAGGACAGCCAGGGGCATCTTCGCGACCCGGCCCGCCTGCGCCTGCTTCGTGAAGACGGGCGTCTCGTGCAGGGTCCGGCGGATGAACCAGCCGACCAGGGCGACCGCGGCGCTCAGCAGGAACGGTATGCGCCACCCCCAGGTGAGCATCTGGTCCTCGGGCAGGGCCGCGACGGGGATGAACACGAGGGTCGCCAGGAGCTGTCCGGCCTGGGTGCCGTTGAGCGTGAAGCTGGTGAACCAGCCACGCCTGTGCTGTGGCGCGTGTTCCAGAGTCATCGAGTTGGCGCCGGCCTGCTCGCCGGCGGCGGATATGCCCTGCATGACGCGCAGCAGCACCAGCAGGGCGGGCGCCGCCCCTCCGATCTGGGCGCGCGTGGGCAGACAGCCGATGAGGAAGGTTGCCGCTCCCATCAGGAACAGCGTGAACAGCATGATCTTCTTTCGCCCGAAGCGGTCACCGATGTGACCGAGCAGCAGGGCGCCGAGCGGGCGGACGGCATAGGCGACACCGAAGGTGGCCAGGGAGAGCAGCGTGGCGTCCGCCGGGTCCGAGTCCTCGAAGAAGATCTTCGGGAAGATCAGGGCGGCTGCGCTGCCATAGATGAAGAAGTCGTAGTACTCCAGTGCGCTCCCGACCGCTGCGGCGACAGCGGCCTTGCGTGGCTGTGCCGATGCGGCGGCAGAGCCGGACTCTTTCTCGGCGGTCACGGCGTGCTCCTTCGGGCGTCCCTCGCGGCTCTAATTAACCCACCAGATAGTTAATAGTGAGTGGCTACGGATGCTGGAGCCGCGTTCCGCTTGTGTCAAGGGGCCTGGACGGGGCTTTCTCCGCGGGGCGCCGGAGTCAGCCCTTCTCACCGGTCGTCAGGTAGGCGATCACCATGTCCGCGAGCATCGTCCGGTAGTGCTCGCGGCGGTCCTCGTCCAGCAGGTCGCGCTCGAAGAGGGCCCGGAAGGTGTGGCGGTTGGCGACGCGGAAGAAGCAGAAGGAACTGATCATCGCGTGCAGGTCGACCGCGTCCACATCGGCCGTGAAGACCCCTTGGGCCCGCCCCGCGTCGAGGATGCGCCGGATGACGTCGATCGCGGGCGAGCTGAGTCGGCGCAGCTCCTCCGACCCTGCGATGTGTTCCGCTTCGTAGACGTTCTCGATGCTGACGAGCTGGATGAAGTCCGGGTGCGCCTCGTGGTGGTCGAAGGTGACGGCGGCGAGCCGGCGGATGGCCGCGACAGGATCCAGGTGCTCGACGTCCAGCTGCTGTTCGGCCTCGCGGATGACCGAGTACGCCCGCTCCAGCACGGCCGTGAACAGCTGCTCCTTGCCGCCGAAGTAGTAGTAGATCATCCGCTTCGTGGTGCGCGTACGGGCGGCGATCTCGTCGACCCTGGCTCCCCCGTAGCCGGCGCGCGCGAACTCCTGGGTGGCGGCGTCCATGATCTCGGCCCGGGTTCGGGCGGCGTCACGTACGCGTCCGGCGGACTGCGCCGGGTCTTCCGCGGTGGTCATCCGGCTCCTCGGCGGGGGTCACTGCAGTCCAGCGATTGTAGGGCGAGCCGCGCGCGGCCCGTCCTGCCGGGCTTCACAGTGGGGGCATCGGCTTGATATGACTAACGAACCAGTTCGTACATTGATGGGAAGCGACCGATGCCCCACTCCGCCGACCTACCGGACGACATCCCAGTGCTCGTCCTGAACGGCCCGAACCTCAATCTGCTCGGCCTGCGCGAGCCCGACATCTACGGCAAGGACACGCTGGCCGGCATCGAGGAGCTGTGCCGCGAGACCGCCGCGGCGCACGGGCTGCGGGCGGACTGCCGGCAGAGCAACCACGAGGGCGTGCTCATCGACGCGATCCACGAGGCGCGAACCGCGCACCGCGCGATCGTGATCAACCCCGCGGGGTACAGCCACACCTCCGTGGCGCTGCGCGACGCGCTCGCGGCGGTCGAACTGCCCGTCGTCGAGGTGCATCTCTCCAACATCCACAAGCGGGAGGCGTTCCGCCACCACAGCTATGTCTCCGCCGTCGCCGACACCGTGATCTGCGGCGCCGGCGCCAACGGGTACGCCCTGGCGCTGGCCCACGCGGCCACGCTGGTGCGGGAGAAGCGGTGAGCGGCGGGCGTACGTACCTCGTCGGTCTCGTCGGCTCCGGCATCGGCCCTTCCCTCAGCCCCGCGCTGCACGAGCGGGAGGCGGAACGGCTGGGCCTGCGCTACGTGTACCGGCTCATCGACCTCGACGGAATAGGGGCATCTCCCGGGCCCCCAGGCCCAGGGGAAGCCTCCGCGGAGCGGACGGGCGACCTCGTACGCGCGGCCCGCGAACTCGGCTTCGACGGGCTGAACATCACGCACCCCTGCAAACAGGCCGTCATTCCGCATCTCGACGTGCTCGCTCCGCAGGCGGAGGCGCTCGGCGCGGTCAACACGGTGGTCTTCGACGGCCACCGGGCCGTGGGGCACAACACCGACGTCACCGGCTTCGCCTCGTCCTTCGCGCGCGGACTGCCGGACGCAGCGATCGACGACGTGGTGCTGCTCGGGTCTGGAGGCGCCGGAGCCGCCGTCGCGCACGCCATGCTCGGGCTGGGCACGGGACGCCTCACCGTCGTCGACGCCGAGCCCGAACGGGCCTCCGCGCTGGCGGGCTCACTGGTCCGCCACTTCGGCGACGGACGTGCGGTCGTGGCCGAACTCCCGGAACTGAGGGGCCGGTTGGAGCACGCCGACGGCCTGGTGCACGCCACCCCCACCGGAATGGCGGCGCATCCCGGGCTGCCCGTACCGGCGGGGGCGCTGCATCCCGGACTGTGGGTCGCCGAGGTCGTCTACCGGCCCCTGCGGACCGAGTTGCTCGGCGCGGCGCGCGCCCGGGGATGCCGTGTCCTCGACGGCGGCGGCATGGCCGTCTTCCAGGCGGCCGACGCGCTCCGCCTGTTCACCGGGCTGGAGCCCGACAGCGCGCGCATGCTCGCGGACTTCGAGGACCTCGCGGAGGCGCCCGGCGCTCACCTGTGAGCGGCGCCGACTCCACGTGTTCGCAGGGCGGTTGATGCTCTCCCGCCGGTCCGTGAGTGCGTCCGGCCGGTTTCCCTGCCGTGCTCCCCGTGCACGGAGTGGTCCCCGCGTGCGCTACGCCTGTGCGCGTGGGGCGACCAGGGACTCGGATCGACCCGAGCGCCGAAGCGCGTCGGCGACGAATCCCGAGGCCTTCAGCTCCTCCACGAGGTTCCTGAGGAACTGCACGGTCTCGGGCCGCCGAGTCGTTGTCGTGCCCACCGCCTGCTGGATATGCATGAACGGCTCCTCGATCAGCCGGACTTCGGTATGTGCCGCGACGAACTCGGTCATCGGCTGCCTGATGCCGGCAGCGACCTCCAGGCTCCGGGCGCGGAACTCCTCGACGCCTTCCTCTCCGCGCACGATGCTCGCGTGCTGAAGGGTGCGCGAGAGGTAGAGGTCGTAGGCGGATCCGTGCTTCACGCCGATCCGCACGCCCTCCCGGTCGACGTCATCCACCGTGGCGAGGACCGAGTCACGGGGCACGGCGAACACGCCCTCGATCACCACATACGGTGCGGTGAAGGCGACTTCAGCCTCACGCGCGGGCTCGACGGCCAGGAAGCAGATGTCGGCCCGGCCCGACGTCATCGCCTCGTACGACGTGCGTGCCGCGTCGAAGCCGACAAGCTCCACCGGCATGTCCAGCCGCGCGCCGACCTCGCGAGCGATGTCGACCGTGACACCGCTCGGCGCCATCGGCGTGCCCTGAGCCAGCACCGGATTTCCCAGGTTGACCGAGGCCCGCAGCACGCCACTCGGTGCCAGATCCTCGGCGATGGCAGGAGTCACGACCACGGACCGGAGTGTAGGACACTTCGTGAGCCCGGCAGCCGGGACCGGAGAGCGTCGCGGGTCGACGAGGGCCCGACGCCGGCCGGTCGAGGTGGGCAACACCGCCAGGGCGGGCGGGCTCGTTTCAGGCGCTGGTCATCGTCACGGACCGGTCGGCTCGCGCGACGTCACGGACCGGTCGGCCCGCGCGACCTGGGCACCGCTCTCCCCCGACGGCACGCTTACTTACGGTGGACGCGCTGAAACTCCAAGGGGCACGGGCCCGTTCAGGTTCCCCGGTCGCGCATGTACGGCGTGGTGGACACGGCTCCCATGTGGCGCCCGGCGCGGGCCCGCCGCCGGGCCTCCCGCACCTCGGCGCCGGCTGCCGCCTCGATGCGCAGGCCATCGGTGCCCGTGGCGCCGCGGCGGCGGCTTCTGCGGACCAGGACCCACACCAGGGCGGTAATGATCAGCAGCAGCCCCGCGTCGACCGCCAGGAAGAAAGCCATCAGACCCCCGTTGTCCGGATGAACCTCCAGTATCCGGTCCGCGGCGATCCGTGCGCCAGAGGACCGGGGCGCTCCGCTACTGGCCCGCGGTCCTCCGGCGAGGTGGTCCTACTGCGCGGGCCCCGATGCCTCCACCGACACCGCACCGTCCGGGAACCCGGACACACGCGGCGTGCCGTCGGCGTCCACCGCGACCTCGAACTCCCGCTCCCCCAGCCGCAGTCCGCGGGCCCGCAGCGGCACGTACCCGGCAGCCATGCGCGGGCGCACCGTGAGCCGGCCGGAGGGTGCGTCCGCCTCCAGCCCCAGTACCGCCTGGAGAACCGTGACTGCCGAAGTCGCCGCCCACGCCTGCGGACGGCAGGCCGCCGGGTAGGGGGCGGGACGGGTGTCCGTGCCCGTGCCGTGACCGGCGAAGAGCTCCGGCAGGCGCCCGTCGAAGGAGACCGACGCCTTCACGAGCCCGGCCGCCAGCGACTCGGCCGCGGCGTAGTGACCGTCCCGCACCAGGCCCTGTACGGCGATGGCCGTGTCGTGCGGCCACACGGTGCCGATGTGGTAGCCGAGCGGGCTGAATCCGCCGGAGTCGGACGCGAGGGTGCGCAGCCCGAAGCCGGAGTCGAGGTGATGCCCGGCGAGGCGCGCGGCCACCAGGCGGCTCTCTCCCTCGTCCAGCAGCCCGGTGCCCAGCAGGTGGCCGATGTTGGAGGTGAGCGCGTCCAGCGGCTGCTTGTCGCTGCCCAGTGCGATGGCCGGGTAGGGGCCGTCGGCGTCCTCGACCCAGAACCGCTCGCGGAAGCGCACCCGCAGCCGCTGCGCCCACTCCTCCCAGCGTTCGGCGCCCGGGCGCCCGAAGGCACGCATCAACTCGGCGGCGGACAGGGCGGCTTCGTGTGCGTAGGCCTGTACTTCGCACAGGGCGACGGGCGGTTCGGCGAGGCGGCCGTCGCGGTGGCGCACGGCGTCACCGGAGTCCTTCCAGCCCTGGTTGGACAGTCCGCGTCCGGTGCTGTCGACGTACTCGAGGAAACCGTCCCCGTCGGCGTCTCCGTACTCGTCCATCCACACCAGCGCCGACTCGGCATGCGGCAGGAGGCGTTCGACCTCCTCGGCGGGCATGCCCCAGCGCCATGCGTCGTGCAGGAGCGTCACCCACAGCGGGGTCGCGTCGACCGTCCCGTAGTAGCAGGGCGGCACGGACAGGCCGTCGCCGAAGTTCAGTCCGTCGCGGCGTATCTCGTGCAGGATCTTGCCGGGCTGCTCCTCGGTCGCCGGGTCGCTCACGGCGCCCTGCCGGCGTGCGAGGGTCCGCAGCGTCCCCGCGGCGAGTTTCGTGCCCAGCGGGAGCAGCATGCGTGCGGCCCAGAGCGAGTCCCGCCCGAAGAGGGTGAGGAACCACGGGGCGCCCGCCGCGAGGAAGGTGTCGTTCTCCTCCAACGGGTCGGCGAGCAGCAGTGACCGGAGGTCCGAGCACGACCGGGCGAACCAGTGGTCGAGCCCGCGGTCGGCGGTGGCCAGAGCGGCGCCGGACACGAATTCGCCGCGTGCACGCGCAGTTGCCGGGCGGAACGCCTCGCCCTTCTCGTCCTCGATGGTGCAGCGCACGGTGGCCTGCCAGCTCTCGCGCGCGCCGAGTTCGATGCTGTAGCGCAACTCGGCCGTCCCGGCGGGTGCTTGCTCGACGGCGTGGGGTGCGGGTGTGCACGTGAGGCGTGCGGTCAGCTCGCCGTCGCTCCAGCTCAGCCCGTCCTTCTCCTGGACCGGGGAGACTTCGGAAACGCTGCGGCCCGACTTGATGGTCTCCATCGAGGCGAGGTCGCTCGCGGCGCGCAGCGTCAGGCGCACACGCACCCCGGTCAGGCCGGCGTTGTGGAGAGTGATCGTTTCGCTCAACTCGCCCGGTTCCACCGCGCGTCGGCGCTCGAGGGTGACCGCGGGGTCGGGGCTGTGCTCGGCCAGGCCGCGCAGCACCGTACGGAACGAGGCGTGTTCGGCGCTGTCGGGACCGCCGCTGATGGGTGCGTTCGGCACGTCCTCGGCATGGACCTTCAGCAGGGACAGGCCCCGGCGGTCACCGTGGTAGAAGCCGTCGGAGCCCTCGCTGATCTGACCGTCCGGGCGGGAGACCGCCATGCTGGGCGCGCGGAGCGTGATGCAGGCATCGTGCAGGAATGGCTGGAGTTCCGCCGGCGGGGCGGCTGCGCCCGGCGCACCTGTGCCGTCATGAGTCTTGACAGTTGTCTCCACGTGGGCGCAACCTCTCAGCCATTGGATCGATAAAAACGACCATAGCAAAGAGGTCAAGGGCTCAAATTGCCCTCTTCGCCCGGTAGATCGTCCATGTTTGTCAGCCTTCGCCCCCGGGAGCCCACCTCATGCCGTCTCGTTCCGCTCCAACGCCGCCCGCACCGGGTCAGGGTTCGGGTGCCGGTTCGGGTTCGGGTTCGGGTTCGGGTTCGGGTGCCGGTTCGGGTTCGGGCTCCGGCTCGGTCACGATGGCGATGGTCGCGCGGCGTGCGGGGGTCTCCACGCAGACCGTCTCCAACGCGCTCAACACCCCGGACCTGTTGCGGCCCGAGACCCTGGAGCGCGTCCGGCGAGCCGTGGACGAGATGGGCTACCGCCCGCACCGCGCCGCCCGTTCACTCCGTACACGTGCGAGCAGGCTGATCGGCTTCGGGATAGAGCCGGCGGGCCCCGGCAACATGGTGCTCGACCGGTTCCTGCACGCACTCTCAGAGACCGCCGACGCTGCCGGCTACCGGCTGCTGCTGTTCGCCGCGGGGTCCGGGCAGCGCGAACTGGCCGCCTACGAAGAGCTGCTCGGTGAGCACGGCGTGGACGCGTTCGTGCTGAGCAACACCGCGCACGGCGACCCCCGGCAGGCCTGGCTGGAGGAACGCGGCATCCCGTTCGTCGCCTTCGGGCGGATGTGGTCCGAGCAGGAAGTGGGCGACTGGGTCGACGTCGACGGCGCGGCGGGCACCGAGGCCGCGGTCGAGCGGCTGGTCGCCGAGGGCCACCGGCGCATCGGCTTCCTCGGCTGGCCGCCGGGCTCCGGTTCCGGCGACGACCGGGCCGAGGGCTGGCACCGCACGCTGCTCCATCACGGCCTGCAGACCGGACACCGCGTGGACAGCGTCGACGACGTCGGCTCCGCCGCCCGCGCCGTCCAGCCACTGCTCGACGCGGGTGTGACGGCGGTGGTCGCCGCCAGCGACACGCTCGCGCTGGGCTGCTACCGGGCCGTCACCAACTCGGGGGGCGTGCCGGGCCGCGACGTGTCGGTGGTCGGCTTCGACGACTCCACCGTCGCCCCTCTTCTCTCCCCGCCTCTCGCCAGCGTGGCGCAGCCGCTCGGCGACGTGGGCCGGGAGGCGATGCGTCTGCTGCTGGCCCGCATGTCCGACCCCGCGAAACCTCCCGAACGGGTGCTGCTGCCGCCCGCTCTCGTCGTACGAACGAGCCTCGGTACCGCTTCCGGCTGAATCCACGGCCGCACACGGCGCTCCATCACGACCGTCACCTCACACACCGTCACCTCGAATCTCCGCATCAACTCCTCCAGGAGGCCCGCATGTTCCGTCGCTCCACCGTGGCAGTCACCGCCTGTGCGGTGCTGGCCACCACCGCGACCGCCTGTTCGTCCGGGTTCGACAAGAGCAAGAACGGACCCGAGCAGGACAGCGGCAAGAAGCAGTCGCTGCGCGTTCTGATCGCCACCTCCGGTGACGCCGAGACCAAGGCCGTGAAGTCGGCGACCTCGGCCTGGGCGAAGAAAAGCGGCCACAAGGTCACCGTGCAGCTCGCAAAGGACATGGACCAGCAGCTCGCGCAGGCCTTCGCGGGCAACCGGCCGCCGGACGCCTTCTACGTCAACTCCGACCAGTTCGCGAACTACGCCAAGGGCGGCTCGCTGTACGCGTACGGGGACAAGATCCCCGACGCGAAGGACTTCTCCCCCGAGCTGCGCAAGGCCTTCACCTACAACGGCAAGCTCGTCTGCCTGCCCAAGGACTCCTCCACGCTCGGTCTTGTCATCAACACCGAGAAGTGGAAGGACGCCGGGCTGACGGAGAAGGACTACCCCGCCACCTGGGACGAGCTGGAGAAGACGGCGGACAAGCTGACCTCCGGCAAGACCACCGGGCTGGTGACCACGAACGAGTACCAGCGGCTCGGGGTGTTCATGAAGCAGGCCGGCGGCTGGATAACCGACTCCGGCGAGTCGAAGATGACCGCCGACAGCAAGGAGAACGCTGAGGGTCTCGGCTTCGCGAAGAAGCTGCTGCGCTCCGGGTCGATGAAGTTCGCCAAGCAGGTGGACACCGGCTGGGCCGGTGAGGCGCTCGGCAAGGGCAAGGCAGCCATGATCATCGAGGGCAACTGGCTGGCCGGCGCGATGAAGGCCGACTTCCCGGACGTCAAGTACAAGGTGCTGCCGCTGCCTGCGGGCCCCAAGGGCAAGGGAACTCTCGCCTTCAGCAACTGCTGGGGCGTGGCCAAGGAGAGCACGCACCACGAGGCGGCCATCGACATGATCCGCCAACTCACCTCGAAGAAGGAGCAGTTGGCCTCGTCCGACCAGATCGGCGTCATGCCCTCCCGCGACAGCATCATGAAGACCTTCGCGAAGGAGCACCCGGAGTCCAAGGCATGGGTTGAGGGCAACTCCTACGCCCAGAGCCCCGTGACGGTCCCCGGCTTCACCAAGGTCCTCGACCAGTTCAACGCCGATCTGCAGGGACTGAGCACCGGTTCCCCGGCGACCATCCTCTCCACGCTGCAGCGCAACGGCGAACAGGCGATCAAGAAGGGCGACTGACCCCGCATGCCGACCACTGTCACCGAGCGCCCGGCGCCGCCGCCTGCAAGGCGGCGGCCCGGCCTCCCGGGACTGCCCGGGCGCTCCCGATCCCGTACGACCCGCGGACGTGAAGGGCTGTGGGGCTGGCTGTTCGTGAGCCCCATGGTCCTCGGTCTCGGCCTCTTCATGGCGCTGCCCATCCTGATGGCCGCATGGGTGAGCCTCCTGAACTGGAACGGGCAGTCCAACCCGTTCACGCCGGACGCCGACTTCGTGGGTCTGGACAACTACCGCAGCCTGTTGGCCGAGGACGGGCTCGCGCGCACGCTGCTCGCCACGTCGCTGCGGAACAACACCTACTTCGTGCTGCTGACAGTCCCGCTGCAGACGGGCCTCGCCCTCACGCTGGCGATCGTCGTCAACCAGCGGATGCTGCGCGGCCGGAGCATGCTGCGCACCACGTTCTACTTTCCCTCCGTCACCAGCTCGATCGCGGTGTGCACGGTCTTCCTCTTCCTCTTCCAGGGCAGCGGCGCCGTCAACGAACTGCTGAGCTGGATCGGCGTCAACGGACCGAACTGGTTCCAGGATTCGCGCGGAGTCCTGTGGGTGCTGTTCGACGCGCTCGGGATCACCGAAGGCAAGCCGGGCGGTTTCCTCGCCGCACACGGGATGCTGGGCCTGCCCTTCTCGGAGTGGCTGGCCGGTCCGTCCGTGGCGATGTGCACCCTCATCATCCTTGCCGTGTGGACGACTTCGGGCACGTTCATGCTCATCTTCCTCGCGGCGCTGCAGAACATCCCGCGTGAACTGGAGGAGGCGGCGGCCCTGGACGGAGCGGCGCGGCGGCACGTTCTGCGCCACGTGCTGCTGCCGGCGCTGCGCCCGGTGCTGTTCCTGGTGACGACGCTCGGGCTGATCGCCACCTGGCAGGTCTTCGACCAGGTGTACGTGCTGGGGCAGGGCGAGCCG
Source organism: Streptomyces sp. TAA486 (assembly GCF_000426165.1). Lineage (NCBI taxonomy): Bacteria > Bacillati > Actinomycetota > Actinomycetes > Kitasatosporales > Streptomycetaceae > Streptomyces > Streptomyces sp. TAA486. The sequence goes on from NZ_AUEV01000002.1 coordinate 291,966, forward strand.
GCCAACACCACGCTCACGCCCGCGTTCCTCTCGTACTCCTACGCGTTCGACAACGCGGAGTTCGGTCAGGGTGCGGCCATTTCGTTCGTCCTGCTGGCGATCGTGCTGCTGATGACGGGAGTTCAGCGCTTCCTGCTGCGCGAACGTGGCGGAAGCCGGAGCTCGCGGCGTCTCGCTGCGGCTTCCTTGCGGCAGCAGGTGTCCGGTGAGGGGAAGGAGGCGCCCGGTGCGCACCACTGACGAACCGCTCTCCACGGACGAACGGCCCGTGCTGGCTCGCTTCCCCCGTCCCGCCCGGCTCGCGGGCTACACGTTGCTGCTCGGCTTCGCGCTGCTGTACGCGCTGCCGTTCCTGGTGCAGCTGGCGACCGGCTTCAAGAGCGACCCGGAGGCCGCCTCCAACCCGCTGTCTCTGTGGCCGGAGGCGCCGACGACGGCCGTCTTCGAGAAGTTGGCCGGCTTCGGCGGCGACGGTGAGGGCGTGCCGTTCATGCGGTGGCTGGGCAACAGCACCCTGGTGACGGTCGTGGTGACGCTGGGCCGCGTCCTCTTCGACTCGGCGGCCGGGTACGCGCTGGCGAGGCTGCGGTTCCGTGGCCGCGCCATGCTGGTCGCGTTCGTGATCGCGGTGATGGCCGTGCCGCCCGTCGTGCTGCTCATCCCGAAGTTCCTGGTCCTCAACACCCTTGGGATCTTCGACACTTACACCGGGATGATCGTGCCGCTGCTGTTCGACGCGGCGGGGATCTTCATCATGAAGCAGTTCTTCGAGTCCATACCGAAGGAGGTCGAGGAGGCGGCCCGCATCGACGGTGCGGGCGTCGGACGGATCTTCTGGTACGTGGTGCTGCCGATGTCGAAACCTGCGCTGATCACCGTGACCCTGCTGTCGTTCCAGGGCTCGTGGAACGAGTTCACCCACTTCCTGGTGGCGACGCAGTCCAGTGACTACGAGACCCTCACGACCGGTCTGGCGCGGTTCGTCTCCGGCGGCCTGGGTGCGGGGACGCAGTATCCGCTGAAGCTGGGCGCGGCACTGCTCTCGACGATTCCGGTTGCGGTGCTCTTCTTCTGCTTCCAGCGCTACTTCATCCGCGGGGCGAACGCCGGTTCCGTGAAGGAGTGAACACGGCGCGAAACACAGCGCTCCCGTCCCCGTGTGCAGGGGGCGGGAGCGCTGTGCTGTGCTGTGCTGTGCTGTGCTGTGCTGTGCTGTGGTCAACAGGCCGGTGAGCGGCCTGCGTTGCGGCCTCAGTCCGTCAGGTTGTTCGGACGGTAGGGCTTGTACTCGCTGCCGGAGGCCAGACCGTAGTCCAGGACACGGTGGTCCGTGCCGTGGCCGCCTCGCTGCTCGAACGCCGAGTAGGCGGTGTGCGAGTCGTCGGTCCACTTCTCGAAGATCACCACGTGGCGGGTGGTGTTGGAGCCGTCGGCGTCGATGAGCAGGTCACCGGGCTTGAGATCGCCCAGGTTGATCGGGGTCGTCAGATCCCGGTTGCCCGCCAGCTCGACGGTGTTGGGACCGGACTTCCACAGTCCCAGAGTCATCGAGACGTAGCCGGAGCAGTCCTGCCGGTAGCCGTCCGACCAGACCTGCGTCTGGCTGTAGGGGACCTGGGCGCCATTGTTGGCGGTCAGCCAGGTGGCCGCGCGCTCCAGCATCTGGGCCCGCGTGATCGCATCGGCCTTGGCCGCCCTCTCGCTCTTGGCGGCGGCCGCGGCGGGCTTCTCGGCGGGGGTCGCCGTCGCGGTCGACGGCAGGACCGCGAAGCCCAGAACGGCGGCGCCGCCGGCGGCCACAGCGGCGAGGGATATTCGCGCTCTCCGGCTGATGGACGTCAGAGACATTGCGCTCCTCTTGGTGGGGGGAGATGTGCTCGCCCGGGCCCTCCGGCCCGAAGCAGGCACATCCTGGTGCCGCCCTCCTCGAGAACACCGCCCTCGTGTACGAATGTTCACCTGATGAGCACAAGCGGAATCGGGCATCGGGACAGGAGTGCGTCTTGTACTGACACACATTCACCGCGGATTCCGCAGGTTCGCCCATTGAAGCCGACGGGCCCTCAGGGCACCGGAGTTGATGGCGGACGGCGAGGCTCTTCGGACCGTCAGGCCGTCCATGGGGCCGTCCTTCAGGCCGTGAGGGTCTCGACGGAGACCTGCCACAGCCTCGCGGCAGCCTCGGGGTCGACCGCGAAGGGTGCGACCCCACGCGAGGAGCCGGGCTCGCTGAGCGGCGCCTGGTTGCAGTCCTCGAAGTAACGCCCGCCGACGCCTTCCAGCAGCGACGACGTCGCGAGGAGCACATTGGTGGCAGCGCCCTGTCCGGGCGTCTTCCACGCCGGCACGTTGCTGCCTGCCGCGGCGCGCTGCCGTTCGAGTTCCGCCTCACTGATGTGACGCTGCAGACGGGTGCGCACGGCGCCCGGCATCGAGGAGTTGACGGCGATGCCGTCGCTCTCCCAGCGATCCCACGCACCGACGGCGAACAGCGCGTTGGCCGACTTGGACTGCGCGTAGGCGGACCAGGGATCGTATTCGCGCGTGCGGAAGTGGATGTCCTCGAAACACACCGGCGAGTGCAGGTGCGAGCTTGAGCTGACCGACACCACGCGCGAACCGCCCGCCTCCGCCAGCGCCCTGTGCAGCCCCACGGCGAGCGCGAAGTGGCCCAGGTGGTTGGTGGCGAACTGCAGCTCCCAGCCTTCCGGCGTACGCACCAGGGGCGAGGCCATGACTCCCGCGTTGTTCACCAGGATGTTCAGAGGGCCCTCCCACGCAGCCAGGAACCCCGCCACGGACTTGCGGTCGGCCAGGTCGAGCGGGGCGACGCGGATCTGCTCGTTTCCCGTGGCGGCGACGATCTCCGCGGCCGCGCGCCGCCCCGCCTCCACATCGCGCACGGCGAGGGTCACCTGAGCCCCGGCACCGGCCAGCGTGCGGGCCGTCTCCGCGCCGATGCCGGAGGCGCCGCCGGTGACGACGGCCCGGCGTCCGGTCAGGTCGATGCCGTCGATGACCTCTTCGGCGGTGGAGTCGGCGGTGAAGGGAGTGCTGACAGGGGCAGTGTCGGTCATGGTCTTCCCGTCTCGCGCGGCGGTCCGGAACGGGAGGCCCGGCGCCCTGGGGCACAGCGGGAACCTCCGCAGGAACCACTTCACCGGAGCCCACTCCGATCATCAAACGGGCCTGTCCGCCGCTCGGGCGAAGGCACACCTGTACGGATCAGCGCGGTCCGCGCACCGGGCGGGGCGGGCGGACGGTGCCGAGGGGCCCCGCGGGCTCCGCGGCGGCCCGTCCGCGGATTGACAGCGCTGCCCCCGGTGCGAGCCTGGAAGAGCCGGTGCGCCGCTCCCCCCGGACGACGGCGGGCACGGCTGCCCGGCGGCGTGTGCAGCGTGTGCAGGCGCCCGGCAGAGCACGCGCCCGGCAGAGCAGGAGCCCGTTCCCCGGACCGATGGGAGCAACCCATGACCCATACGACGCACCGCGGGACGGGCAACGCCCGCACGGCCGCTGCCTCGGCTACCGGGCCGATGAGGGCTCCGCTTGCCATCTACCTCAACGACCACCTCCTCGGGGCCACCAGCGGAAGCGAACTCGCACGCCGTGTGGCGAAGCAGCACGCGATGTCCGCCGCGGGCGCGACGCTGGTCCGCCTCGCCGACGAGATCGCGCAGGACCGCACCGCACTGCTGCGGATCATGCGGGATCTCGGCGTGCCGGTGCGCCGGTACAAGATGGGCGCCGGGTGGCTGCTGGAGAAGGCGGGCAGAGCCAAGACCAACGGCTTCGTCGTGCGGCGCGCCCCGCTCAGCAGCGTCCTCGAACTGGAGACCCTGCGCCTCGGTGTCGAAGGGAAGCGGCTGATGTGGCTGGCGCTGCGCGCGATGACAGGACCGCAGGCGGCCGTCCTCCACGACCAGCAGCTGACACGGCTCCTCAGTCGTGCGCACGAGCAGGCCGACACCCTGGAACAGCTGCGGCTCAAGGCGGCCGTGGATGTTCTTTCGAGGTACTGAGGCGGCGCCCCGTCGGGCCGATGGGCCGACCCTCATCACCCGCGGCGGGCGAACCATCCGTCTCACCTGCTGAAACGTGAGCGGGTAGGGGTTGAACCCGGCCGACGGCTCGCACAGAATGCGAAGCATGACAGCTGCTGCCGGACCCCTCGTGGAGCGCCTCCACGTCGACCTGTGTCGCCAGTCCAGCGCGACCTGTAACAGCTGATTCCCCGGCAGGGCCTCCTCGGCCCGCCGTCCTCCCGTTCGCCTCGCGGCTGATCCTCCGCGGCTGAACACCCTCCCAACACCCGTGCCGTGCCCGGGGGTTCGCGTCGTGCGCGCGAGCCCTCGACCCGGCGTGCGGCGGTGTGTCCGGATCTGCGAACACCCTTGCCGGCCGGGCTTCGCCGTGCCGTGTCCGCGTTGGGGCCCGGCCTCCGGCAGCGGCCCCTCGCCGTGCACCCCGTTCTCCCCCTCTGGAGTCTCCGTGTCTTCCTTGTCCTCCGGCCAGTCCGAGTCCCCGAAGTCCCCGGCGCCATCAGCCTCTTCGGGGCACTCCCCCGCCCCCACTCCACCGCCGCCGCTGACGTTCCACTGGTTCCTGCCGACGACGGGCGACAGCCGCCACATCGTCGGCGGCGGCCATGGCTCGACCCCGGGAACGGCCGGCGGCGACCGTCCGGCATCCATCGAGTACCTCGGCCAGATCGCCCGCACCGCCGAGCAGTTGGGCTTCGCCGGAGCGCTCACGCCGACGGGAGCGTGGTGCGAGGACGCATGGCTCACCACCGCGATGCTCACGCAGGTCACCGAACGTCTGAAGTTCCTCGTCGCCTTCCGGCCCGGACAGATCTCCCCGACGCTCTCCGCGCAGATGGCCGCGACATACCAGCGCCAGTCGCACGGCCGTCTCCTCCTCAACGTCGTCACCGGCGGCGAGACGGCGGAACAGCGCGCCTACGGCGACTTCCTGAGCAAGGACGAACGCTACGCGCGCACCGGCGAGTTCCTCGACATCGTGCGCCGCCTGTGGACCGGTGAGAAGGTCGATCATCACGGCGAGCATCTGCGGGTCGAGGGCGCTCAGTTGAACCGTCTGCCGGAACCGGCACCGACGGTCTACTTCGGGGGCTCCTCCCCCGCGGCGGGCGAAGTGGCCGCCCGCCACACGGATGTGTACCTCACGTGGGGCGAACCGCCGCAGCAGGTCAAGCAGAAGATCGACTGGGTGCGTTCACTCGCCGCCGCCCAGGGACGCGAGGTGCGCTTCGGAATCCGGCTGCACACCATCAGCCGCGACACCTCCGCCGAGGCGTGGACGGAGGCGGACCGGCTCCTGAAGGGCATGGACCCCGACCGCATCAAGGCCGTCCAGGAAGGCCTGTCCGCAAGCGAATCGGAGGGGCAGCGGCGGATGCGCGAGCTGCACGGCAGCGGCACCAGCGACAAGCTGGAGATCTACCCCAACCTGTGGGCCGGGGTCGGGCTGGTGCGCGGCGGCGCGGGCACGGCCCTGGTGGGCAGCCACTCGGAGGTCGCGGACCTGATTGAGGAGTACCACCGCCTGGGCATCGAGGAGTTCGTGCTCTCCGGCGTCCCGCACCTGGAGGAGGCGTACTGGTTCGGTGAGGGCGTACTGCCCCTGCTGGAGCGGCGCGGGCTGTGGCAGCACCCGGACGGCGCCCGTTCGACCGAGGCGGGCATCGTCCCGTTCGCGGGCCGGTGAGCACGGTGCAGCCCGAGGCCCCGGCACCCACGGAACCGCGCGAGCTCAGGACCGTCGTGCTCTCCAGCCTGCTGGGCACGACCGTCGAGTGGTACGACTTCTTCCTCTACAGCACCGCCGCGGGGCTGGTCTTCGGCGAGCTGTTCTTCCCCACGACGAACGGCTCGGTCGGCACGATGCTGTCGTTCGCGACCTTCGCCGTGGGCTTCCTCGCCCGCCCGATCGGTGGTCTGCTCTTCGGTCACATCGGCGACCGGATCGGGCGCAAACGCACGCTCGCCTTCACGATGAGTCTGATGGGCGTCTCGACTGCGCTCATCGGGCTGCTCCCGACGTACGAACAGGTCGGCATCCTCGCGCCGGCACTGCTGCTGGTCCTGCGCGTCGCCCAGGGCGTGGCGCTCGGCGGCGAGTGGGCCGGTGCGGTGCTTCTGGCGGTGGAGTTCGGGCCGAACGGCCGCAAGGGCCGCTTCGGCAGCTATCCGCAGATCGGACTGGCACTCGGACTCGCCCTGGGCACAGGGGCGTTCGCCCTGCTCAACAACGTGCTCAGCGACGAGGCGTTCCTCGGATACGGGTGGCGCGTGGCGTTCCTGGTCTCCCTGGTGCTCGTCGCCGTCGGCCTGACCGTACGGCTGAAGATCGACGAGACCCCGGCCTTCCGGGCCGTGGCTCATCTGCGCGAACTCACGCAGTCGGCCCCGCTGGTGGAGCTGCTGCGTGCCCGCCCGTCACGTCGTCACGTCCTGCTGGGCATGCTGGCCCGCTGGGGCGAGGGCGCGGCGTTCAACACATGGGCGGTCTTCGCGCTCACCTATGCGACGACGACGCTGCACCTGGACCGCAGTTCGGTGCTGCTGTCCGTCACGGCGGCGGCGCTGGTGATGGCGGTCGCGATACCCCTCTCGGGCAGGCTCACCGACCGTCAGGGTGCGCGCCGCGTCTACTTCGTCGGCATGGGCCTGTTCGCCGTGTCCGTCTTCCCCGCCTTCTGGGTCTTCGGCGTCGGCGGGCCCTGGGGCTTCGCCGCGGTGCTCGTGGTGACCCTGGGCCTGGTGCACGCCTACTTCTACGGCGCCCAAGGCACGCTGTTCGCCGCGCTGTTCGCGACGCAGGTGCGCTACACGGGCATGTCGTTCGTCTACCAGATGTCCGGCATCTTCGCCTCGGGCATCACCCCGCTGATCATGACGGCGCTGCTCGCCCTCGGTGACGGCACGCCCTGGGCGGCGTGCGGATATCTGGCGCTGACCGCGCTCGTGAGCATGTGGGCCACGTCGCGGCTGCGGGAGCGGGACCTCTATGTGGTCACCGGCGGCGGACCCCTCGGGGACCGCCCCGAGCCCAGTGCCCCGCGCTCGCCCGCCGTCCCCCAGACCTCATAGGAGAACCGCGATGCCCAACATCCTCACCATCTCCGGCAGTCCGTCGGCCCGTTCACGTACCTCGTCGCTCGTCCGTCACGTCGGCGGACTGCTCGCCGAGGAACGCCACGACGTACGGCATGTCGCCGTGCGCGACCTTCCACCCGAGGCGCTGCTCGCGGGGAACGCCTCCCATCCCGCGATCCGGGAGGTCATCGAGGCGATCGACTGGGCCGACGCCCTCGTGGTGGGCACACCCGTCTACAAGGCCGCCTACAGCGGGCTGCTCAAGACGCTGCTCGATCTGCTGCCCCAGTTCGCCCTGGCGGGGAAGACGGTGCTGCCGCTTGCGACCGGCGGCAGCACGGCGCACGTCCTGGCGATCGACTACGCGCTGCGGCCCGTCCTGACCTCACTGGGCACGGACAACGTGCTGCGGGGCTGGTTCGTCCTCGACAAGCACGTCTCCGCGGAGGCGGAGGGTGCAGCTGTCGTCGCCGCGGAGGCCGCGGACGGCGTCACGGAGACCGTGGCCCGGCTGGTCGGCAGCCTCGCCGCGGGGCCCGCGGCGGCTGCGGCTGCGGCTGCCCGAGGCGGGCTGGCCCGCGCGGTGTGAACTCCCGGGCAGGGCCGCCTCCTTGGGCCCCGGAGGCCCGGCCTTGTCAGTCCTGATTCGCGGGCGGTGGCGGCGGGACGGGAGCACCACGGGGCGGTGCGAGCTTCGCGTGGCCCGCGCCGGTGCCCGTGGACTGCGCCGGAAGCTTCGCGGCGGCCGTGGCCGTCGCGGGCTCGTCCGCTTCGTCCTGCTGCGGCGGCAGCAGGACGTCGCGGCGGGCCCCGGGATCCCAGCCGCGTTCCACGACGCGCTTCTGCATCAGCACCGCCCCGCCCAGGACGATGGCGCCGATCAGCAGCATCAGCACGACGCCCGCGGTCTCACCGGCCTTGGCCGCGTTGCCGATGAGGGTTCCGAACCATCCGAAGTCCGCGTCCCCGAACGTCGTGTTCTCCTCGCCGAAGGCACCGAGAACCTTCAGCAGCAGCGCGGGCAGGAAGGTGATCAGCACACCGTTGAGGAAGGCGCCGATCGCCGCCCCGCGCCGTCCGCCCGTCGCATTGCCGTAGACACCGGCCGCACCGCCCGTGAAGAAGTGCGGCACTAGGCCGGGCAGTACGAGCGCGAGGCCGAACGCGGGCCCGAAGACGGCGGTGAGCAGCCCGAGTGAGGCGAGACCCCCCGTGAAGCTGGCGATGAAGCCGATGAGCACGGCGTTCTGCGCGTACGGGAAGACCATCGGCGCGTCCAGCGAGGGCACCGCGCCGGGAACGACCTTCGAGGCGATCCCCTGGAAGGCGGGGACGAGTTCGCCGAGGATCGTACGGACTCCGAAGAGGATGACGGCGACGGAGATCCCGAACTGCAGACCCTGCATGACGGCGCTCATCACGTAGTTGCCGACGTCGCTCGCCGCCTCTCCCCCGCCGGCCGCGAACACCTTGAACGCGGCCTTCTCGCCCGCCTTCGCCAGGTGGACCAGCGCCATCACCACGTAGATCAGCAGCATGGACAGGGCGGTGGCGACCATGGAGTCGCGCAGGAAGCGCAGCCCCTCGGGCAGGTTCATCTCCTCGGTGCTGCGGCTGCGCCGGCCGAAGAGCTGTCCGGCCGCCCCCGCGGTGACGTAGCCGGCGGTGCCGAAGTGCCCCATCGCGATGCTGTTGTTGCCGATGATGCGCTTGGTCCACGGATGTGCGAAGGCGGGCATGGAGACGAGCATGACGGCCAGCAGCACGCCGCCGACGAGGACGACCACGAGCGAGGTGAGTCCGGCCGTGGCGAGCACCATCGTGATCAGCGTGGCCATGAAGAGAATGTGATGGCCGGTCAGGAAGACGTAGCGCAGCGGCGTGAAGCGGGCCAGCAGCAGGCTCAGCACGAACCCGGTGATCATCAGCCAGGCGACGCGGGCTCCGAACTGCTCCTGCGCGATCCCGACGATCGCCTCGTTGGTCGGGATCACGCCGTGCGCCCCGGTCGAGCCCTGGATCATCTCCCCCAGCGGCGCGAGGGAGTCGACGACGAGGCCGGCACCGGCGTTGATGAGCAGAAAGCCGAGAGTCGCCTTGATGGCTCCTCCGACGACCTGACCGGCGGGCTTCCTCAGTGCGATCAGGCCCGTGGCCGTGATCAGACCGATCAGAAACGGAGGCTGGCTGAGGATCTCGTTCACGAGAAACTCAGCGGTGGAGATGAGCGGGCCCATGGGTGCCGCCTGCTCCCTTCCCGTCCTCAGACGTCGTAGGTGTCGCGGAGAGCGCCGTCGACATCGGCGGTGCTCGTGAAGTCCTCGATGACGCGGACGGGGACGCTGATGCCCGCCAGGGCAGAGGCGATCTCGCGTGAGGTGAAGACGGCGACGGCCTCCGACGCCTTGCCCTTCGCCGAGACGGTGTCGGTCGCCTCGACGGTGACGTGGGAGGTCCAGCCCCAGCGCTGGAGCACCTGCTCCAGGGTGTTCTTCAGGAACAGACTCGTGCCGAGCCCGTTGCCGCACACCGTGAGGATCTTGTGCACCGCGGCTCCGCCGCTCCGCCGGGCTGTCTTTCCGGAGGCTCCCGCGTCACCCTCGCCCTCCCCGCTGCCGGAGCCCGGGCGGCCGGCGAGCACGGCGAGGAGTGCCTCCGGCGTGGCCGCGTCCTTCAGCGCCCGCGAGGTCTCGGGGTCCGCCAGCAGCTTCGCCAGTCCGGCCAGCGCCACCTGGTGGGCACGGCTGTCCTCGGCTGCGAGTCCGACGACCAGGTCCACGGGGTCGTTCGACTCGTGCCCGAACTCCACGGGTTCCGCGAGGCGCACCCATGACATCCCCGTGATCAGCACCGCGGGTGACGGGCGGGCGTGGGCGAGCGCGAAGCCGGGAGCGATGACGATGTACGGACCGTTCTCCTCGACGTTCCGGACCATCTCCGCCGTGTAGTCAGCAGTGCTGATCCCCGTCCGTGTCATCAGCTCGCCGGCGAGCCGCACGGCCTCACGCCAGTCCCCGGCCTCGGCATCCAGCCGCACGGCGTCACTGGGGAGGAGTTCACTCACTGTCGCCATGAGGCGGATCGTTGCACGCTCGCCGAACTGCGGAAGCGGCGGGGGCCGACAAACGGAACGCCCCGCGGGTGATTCGTCAGGTGGCCCGCCAGCCCGCCCACCGTGCGACGGCGATCTCCACGACCGGCCCCTGAGGGGGTCTGGGTCCGTACTGCCGCACGTACCGCTGCGTGAGCAGGTCCGCGTATGCGGAGGACGCCGGGGAACCACCGGCCGGCGGCAGCACGCGGCCGGTGCCGTCGGCGCGCGCCCACCACAGCCGCTCCCAGTCCTCGTCGTAGGAGTCGACGAGGAGCGAAAGGGCGGGGTTGGAACGGATGTTGGCGAGCCGCTTCAGCCGGTGCGACTCCTTCGGCTTGTGGTCGACGGCGAAGACGACGACGTCGCCGGTCATGGCGAAGGTGACGGGGACCAGGTGCGGACGCCCGTCCGCGTCGGCGGTGGCCAGCGTCGCGGACCGTGCCTGGGCGAAGCGCTCCCGCGCCTCGTCACCCGTCATCCTCGGCATGCGGCACGGCCTCCTCAGTCGAACTGCTCGGCGACGGCTGCGAGTCGGTCGAGCACCTCGATCGACTCGCGCTCCGGACGCGTCGGCAGATACAGCAGAACGCGCTCGGCGCCCGCGTTCGCGTAGCCCTCGATCGTCGCCGGGTCGTCCGCGGCTCCGTACACCGTCACCGGGACCTCCCGTCCGGCCTTCGCACGCATCCGCTGGATCTGCGGTGCGAGCTGCTCGGGCGAGACGCGGTTGGCGAGCCAGGCGTCCCCCAGCGCGGCCACCCGGTCGAAGGCGCCCTCGCCGCCGCCGACGTAGATGGGTGGATGGGGGCTCTGCACGGGCTTCGGCCACGACCATACGGGGCCGAAGTCCACGAACTCGCCGTGGAATTCGGCCTTCTCGGCCGTCCACAGCTCGCGCATCGCACGCAGCCGCTCGTCGGCGAGACGGCCGCGGGTCGACGGGTCGGTCCCGTGGTTCTCCATCTCCTCACGGTTCCAGCCGACACCGACTCCGAAGATCGCCCGCCCGCCGGAGACCAGGTCCAGGGACGCCACTTCCTTCGCGGTGACGATCGGGTCCCGCTGCGCGATCAGCGCGATGCCCGTGCCGAGCAGCAGCCGGTCGGTGACCGCCGCGGCGTTGCTGAGCGCGACGAAGGGGTCGAGGGTGCGGTAGTAGATCTCGGGCAGATCGCCGCCTCCGGGGTAGGGCGATCGGCGCTCCACGGGGATGTGGGTGTGTTCGGCGATCAGCAGCGAGTCGAACCCGCGTTCCTCGACTGCCCGGCCCAGGGCGTCGGGGGCGATTCCCTGATCGGTGATGAAGGTCGATACGCCGAATTTCACGGTGGTTGCTTCCCTTCCGTTCGCGTCGTGGTGCGCGTGCCGGTCACTCCCCCCGGACGGCGGATGTACCCGGAATCGCGCCGTTCACTACAGCGCTCCCGGCGGCCGTGATCTTCCCGCTGACGCGAGCGGTGCGGGTCGCGCCGTTGTGGGCACCCGTCCGCGGTGTTTGTCCGCCGGAAGGAGCCGCGGTGAGCGAGAAGGCAAGGAAGAACACGAAGGAGCCCAGGACCAGGAAGAACGCGCGGGGCGGGGAGACCGGGACCCGGAGCGCCGCAAACAGCGGGAAGAGCGGTGAGAGCGCCGCCAAGGACGGCCAGGGTGCCCAGCCGGACACACTCAGGCGCTACCGCGGCAAGCGGCACTTCGGTCGGACGAGCGAGCCACGCGGCGCCGGGACCGCGCCGTCCGAGGGCCGCGGCAGCTTCGTCGTGCAGATCCACGACGCGAGCACCATGCACTTCGACTTCCGGCTGGAAGTGGAGGGAGTGCTGAAGTCCTGGTCGGTCCCGAAGGGCCCCTCGCCGGATCCGCGTGAGAAGCGGCTGGCGATTCCGACGGAGGATCACCCGCTGGAATACCGCGACTTCGAAGGCGTGATCGCGGCAGGTGAGTACGGGGCAGGCACCGTCATCATCTGGGACGAGGGAACCTACCGGCCGATCTCCGAGAACTTCGCGGACGCCCTTCGGCGCGGGCATGCGACGTTCTGGCTGGAGGGCGGCAAGCTCCGCGGCGGCTATGCGCTCACCCGGTTCCGCGGCGGCGGGGACGATGGGCGCGAGGCCTGGCTGCTGGTGAAGGAGGCCGACGCACGGGCGGCTCGTAAGGGTGGCACGCCCGATCCGCAGCGAGCGCGTTCCGCCCGCACCAGGCGCACGCTGAAGCAGGTGGCCGCGGAGGAAAGGGCCGCCTGAGCGGCAGCCGGAGCGACCCGGGGACCGGCGGAAATTTCTGCCGTCCCGGTCTCACGCCCGGGGCTCCCGTCACGTCTTCCTGGTGTGGACCGGAAGAATCGGCCACAGCGCGGAAGGGAGCGGGACGATGACTGCAGGGACGCACGCCGGCCGGACCGGCGGCACGAGGAGCGCCGGGAGTGTCAGGCACACGGTTTTCCTCTCGCCGCTGGGCGCGCTCACGCTCGTGGCCGACGGCGACGCACTGACCGGTGTCTACTTCGAGAACCATCGGCGCGGCCCGTCCCCCGACGAGATCGGGCCGCGTGACGCGACCGGCTTCGACGAGGCGCTGCGGCAGCTGGAGGAGTACTTCGCGGGAGAGCGGCAGCGCTTCGACCTGCCGCTGGCACCGCGTGGAGAGCCCTTCCAGCAGCGGGTGTGGGAGCTGCTGAAGAAGATCCCCTACGGCGAGACACGCTCGTACGGCGTGCTGGCCCGCGAACTGGGCGACCGGGCGCTGGCGCAGGCCGTCGGCGCGGCCAACGGCCGCAACCCGATCTCCGTGGTCGTGCCCTGCCACCGCGTCGTGGGTGCCGACGGCGCCCTGACGGGTTACGCGGGCGGGCTGGAGCGCAAGAGGCTCCTCCTGGAGCTGGAGGGGGCGGCGTCGGTGACGCGTACGGCCCGGCTCTTCTGAGGGCCTGCTCGTCCGTCCGCCCACGGCAGCAGCCGGGGCGGGGAACCGCCTACGGGGTGTGGATGTGACCTTGAGACCTTTCGAGCAGATCGTCACCGAGTACGGGCCGATGGTGCTCCGGGTGTGCCGAGCCGTCGTCGGACCGGTGGACGCGGAGGACGCGTGGTCGGAGACGTTCCTGGCGGCGCTGAAGGCGTACCCGCGGCTCCGGGAGGACGCCAACGTCGAGGCGTGGCTGGTCACGATCGCTCACCGCAAGGCCATCGACCTGGTACGGGCCGGCTCACGCCGTCCCGTCGCCGTCGCCGAGGTCCCCGAGCCCCCGGCGGATTCCGTCACTGGGGCCGGGGGCGGGGCTCAGCAGTGGGAGCGCGACGGGGAGTTGTGGGACGCGCTCCAGGCGCTGCCGCAGCGCCAGCGCGCCGCGGTCGCGTACCACTACCTGGCCGGCCTGCCCTACAGAGAGATCGCCGACATCACCGGCGGCAGCACCGACGCGGCACGCAGGGCCGCGGCGGACGGCATCAAATCCCTGCGCAGAAGCGTTCCACGCCGCACGGAGGAAGGCGAGAAGCGATGAGGACTCCTGCAACCCCCACGCCCGGCGCAGCCGGCGCATCCGGTGCGTCCGGTGCGTCCGCCGTGCCCGACTCGACTGGCGCGTCGGGCACCGCACCCGGGGACGGCGACCTCGGACTGTTCGCGGCGCTGCCCACCACTGACGCGGCGGCGCAGGGGCGCCTCCACTCCCGTCTGGTGGACCGCGCAGGGCGCGACCGGCTCCTGGACGTCGCCTACCGCACGCTGGAGACACCGGTGGGGTCTCTGCTGCTCGCCGCCACCGAGGAGGGCCTGGTTCGCGTGGCCTACGACGTCCAGGGCCACTCCGCCGTGCTGGCGGACCTCGCCGAGCGCGTGAGTCCGCGCGTGCTGCGGGCGCCCGACCGGCTGGAGCCGGCCGTGCGGCAGATCGAGGAGTACTTCGAGGGGGGGCGCACCCGCTTCGAACTCGCCCTGGATCTCCGGCTGACGAAGGGGTTCCGGCGCGAGGTCATCACGCATCTGGCCGACATCGGATACGGCCGCACCGAGAGCTACGCGCAGGTGGCGGCCGCGGCGGGCAGCCCGAGGGCGGTACGCGCCGTCGGCACCGCATGCGCGACCAATCCCCTGCCCGTCGTCGTCCCGTGTCACCGGGTGGTCCGTTCGGACGGCTCGGCGGGCGGCTACGCCGGAGGCCCCGAGGCCAAACTGACGCTGCTGAGTCTGGAGGAGGCGGCCTGATCATCCGGGCCCACCCCGGGCACCCTGTCAGCACCGGCAGCGCCACCGGATCCCCGGTGCCCGGTCGCAGACGAGGAGCAGCATCACCATGGACGACCACCCCACCGGCGGCGCAAGCGGACGCGGCGCCTCCGGCATCCCCGGAAGCAAGGCCGCCGTTGTCACCGGATCGGAGTCCGGCATCGGCAGGGCGACGGCCGCCGCGCTGGCCCGGGACGGCTTCGACATCGGCGTGACCTGGTTCGTGGACGAGGCGGACGCGCAGCGCACGGCCGAAGAGGTCCGCAGTCACGGACGGCGCGCGGAGGTGCGTCACCTCGACCTGACTCGACTGCCGGGACCCGAGGCCGTGATCGACGAATTCGCCGACGCCTTCGGCACGTTGGACGTACTGGTCAACGCGGCAGGGGACAACCGGTCCGCACCGTTCACCGAGATGACGTTCGAGGACTTCCGTCATGTGATGCAGGTGGACCTGGAGGGTCCGTTCCTGCTGAGCCAGCGCGCCGCCCTCCGCATGATCGGCCGGGGAAGGGGCGGCCGCATCATCAACGTCACGTCGGTGCACGAGCACACGCCTCTGCCGTCCGCCGCCGCGTACAACACCGCCAAGCACGGACTGGGCGGACTCACGAAGTCGATGGCACTGGAACTGGCCGCGCACGGCATCACTGTGAACGCCGTCGCCCCGGGGCTCATCGCCACCCGCATGTCCGGCCTGGAAGGCGCCGACGTCCGCACCGTGCACCGCCCGGCGCTGCCGGCTGCGCGTCCCGGCGACCCGAGGGAGGTCGCCTCCCTCATCGCGTGGCTCGCCTCGGAAAACGCGGCCTACACGACCGGCCAGTCGTATCCCGTCGACGGCGGATTCCTCATCGCCAACCCGCAGTTCACGACCAGCAACTTCGGTGCCGACGGGAGCGCCACCACCCAGCCGTCAGCTCCGTGAACGCTCGTCGACGACCCGGCGGATCTTGCCGACCGAGCGTTCCAGCGTCTCCGGCTCGACGGCCTCGACCTCGACGCTCAGCCCGATCCCGTCCTTGACGGCCTGGGCGACGGAGCGTGCGGCCTCCTCGCTCTGTGCCGGAGCTGTGCCGGGCCGGGACTCGACGCGCACCGTCATGTGGTCGAGGCGGCCGCGGGTGCTCAGCCGCAGCTGGAAGTGCGGTGCGAGCCCCTCGCTGCGCAGCAGGATCTCCTCGACCTGGCTGGGGAAGATGTTGACGCCCCGAAGAATGATCATGTCGTCGCAGCGCCGGGTGACCTTCTCCATGCGGCGGAAGGCGGGGCGTGCGGTGCCGGGCAGCAGCCGGGTCAGATCGCGGGTCCGGTAGCGGATGACCGGCATGGCTTCCTTGTTGAGCGAGGTGAAGACCAACTCGCCCTCGTCGCCCGCTGCTTGGAGCACGTCGGTGACGGGGTCGACGACCTCCGGGTAGAACTGGTCCTCCCAGATGTGCAGGCCGTCCTTGCTTTCCACGCACTCCTGCGCGACGCCGGGCCCGATCACCTCGGACAGCCCGTATATGTCGACGGCGTGGATGCCCAGGCGCTCCTCGATCTCGGCGCGCATCTCTTCTGTCCACGGCTCGGCACCGAAAATGCCCGTCCTGAGCGAGGTGCCGCGCGGATCGACGCCCTGGCGTTCGAACTCGTCCAGCAGCGTGAGCATGTAGGACGGGGTGACCATGATGATCTCGGGTTCGAAGTCCTGGATGAGCTGGACCTGCCGGGCCGTCATCCCTCCGGAGACCGGGATGACGGTGCAGCCGGCGCGCTCCGCTCCGTAGTGCGCGCCGAGCCCGCCGGTGAACAGGCCGTATCCGTAGGCGATATGGACCTTGTGTCCGGGACGGCCGCCCGCCGCCCGGATCGAGCGGGCGACCATGTCCGCCCACATCGAGATGTCGTTCTCGGTGTAACCCACCACGGTGGGGCGGCCGGTGGTGCCGCTGGAGGCGTGGATGCGGCGCACGTCCGCCATGGGCACGGCGAACATCCCGAACGGGTAGGTCTCGCGCAGGTCGGCCTTGGTGGTGAAGGGGAACCGGGCGAGGTCCTCCAGGGTGCGGCAGTCCTCGGGGCGCACGCCCGCCTCGTCGAACTTCCTTCTGTACAGCTCGACTTCGTTGTAGGCGGTGTGCAGTGTCCGCTGGAGGGCGGCCAGTTGGTACGCGCGCAGTGCTTCCGCGCCCATCCGCTCGCCGGCGTCGAGCAGGTGCTCGGGCATCGCCTCGCCGGTCCTGCGCGGCACGCGGGCGGAGGCCGGGGTCTCGCTCGTCGTCATCGGGAGTCCTCCACGCGCCCAACGGTGCGGCTCCGGCCGCGGAATTCGGCTATGACCTCGCCGTCGCGCAGGACGCTCACGTCGTAGATCCCGCTGCGGCCGTAAGTGGTGCGCTCCTCGGCGAGCGCCGTGAGCGTATCGCCTTCCCGGGCCGGCTTGACGAAGGAGATGTCCGCGCCGGAGGCGACGGTGACCGGGCCGTGGCTGTTGCAGGCGCAGGCGAAGGCCGTGTCGGCGAGGAGGAAGATGTAGCCGCCGTGTGCGATGCCGTGACCGTTGACCATCGACGCGGTCACCGTCATGCGCAGCTTCGCGGCGCCGTGCGCGGCCTCCAGCAGCTCGATGCCCAGGGCCTGTGAGGCCTCGTCCGCGGCGAACATCGCGTGCGCCGCCCCGTCGCTCATGGCTTGCGTCATGCGTTCCACGCTCTCGTACTCGCTCCACCGACCGACCATTCGGTCACCATCGAGGCGCGGTCCAGTAATCCAGCAACGGCATCGGGCTGTCAAGGGCCGGACCTGCACGGCCATACGCCGGGGACCGGCCCGGGGCTCCGGCCCGGCTAGCCCTGGCTCTGGCCGTTGGCGCGTTCGGCCAGCACCTCGGCGAGCTCCTCCAGGTCCTCCGCCGTCCACTTGGGCCGCGACATCGTCTCCGGGTAGTGGACCGTGCCGCGTCGCAGCCAGGCCCCGGCGAGCCCGGCGCGCTGCGCACCGTCGACGTCCCACGGATGCACGGCTATGAGCAGCGCCTCGCCCGTCCGTACGCCCGCCCTGCGCACCGCGTACCGGTACGCGTCGGGAGCGGGCTTCCAGCAGCGCGGCCCGCTCACGCCCAGCAGCGCGTCGAACTGGTCGCGCACACCGGCCCGTTTGAGCAGCCCGTCGGTCAGATCGGCCGAGCCGTTGGTCATGGTCACCAGCCGGAACCCTGCCCTGCGCAGCGCGTGGACGCCGCCAGGAACATCGGGATGCGGGGGCAGTTCGGCCATGCCCTCCAGAATGTGCCGGGCGGCGTCGTCCGCCTCGTCCGGGCCACGCCCGTCCAAGGCGACGAGGAGCGTGCGGATTCCGTCCCGTGCGATGTCGGCGAAGTCCGCATACGCACCGGCGGCAGCCAGCGCGAAGCCGTCACGCAGCACTCCCGCGAACCACGTGGGCATGAGGTCCGCGGGCGCGCCGACCTGCTCGAAGCGGTCCCGCAGCGGTGTCATGTCGCTGAGGGTCTCGTTGACGTCGAAGACGATCGCCTTGAGCTGGTAGCCGGACGGCGGTGGCGGTACGGAGTCCGCCTCGTGGGGCTCGGGTTGTTCCGGGGGCATGTTCCGCAAGATACCCGCAGGCCCGCCGACTGCGGGGCGCCACGAGTGAATCGTGTGTGACCGGCACGCGCCGGTCGGACCTCCCGGTGCGTCTCCGGCGGAGCTGCACCTTTCGGGACGGGCGCAACGCCTCCAGCTTGACGGGGACTTCGCGGACCGCCTGACAGTCCTCAGGGCCGGTGACAGACGGCCTCGACGTTGTTGCCGTCGGGATCGCGGACAAAGGCCCCGTAGTAGGAGTCGTGGTATTCGGGCCGGAGTCCGGGCGCGTGCAGGACCTCGGCACCCACTGCCTGGGCCGCGGCGTAGAAGGCGTCCACGGTGGAGCGGTCGGAAGCGGTGAACGCGATGTGCACCTCGCGCGAGGGCGCGGGGTCCTTTGCCGGGACGAGCCACAGCGGGTGCCCCGTGACACCGAAGCTGATGTTCTCGCCGAACTGCTTCTTGCGCTCGCCGCCGAGCGGGGCGAGTACGGCGTCGTAGAAAGCGGTGCTGGCCGCGATGTCATTCACCTGAATAGCGATGTGGTCCAACATCCGCCAACCTTGCAACGGTTGCGGGAGAGTTGTCGCCCGGTTTGTTTCCGCCCGCCCGGCCACCCGCTTGGATCGGGCCACGCCCGACTACGGCCTCTCGCCCCGCTTCGCCCTCTGCACCAGCCCGTAGACCTCGGTGCGCAGCTCCGAGAAGCGCGGATCGTTGCGTGTGGAGAGCTGGTCACGCCGGTCGGGCAGGTCGACGGTGACGTCCTGCATGATCTCCGTCGGCCGCCCCGAGAGGACCAGTACCCGCTGGCCCAGGTAGATGGCCTCGTCGATGTCGTGCGTGACGAAGAGCAGCGTGATGCCCAGCCGGTGCCACAACTCCCGTACGAGGTCCTCCAGGTCGGCGCGCGTCTGCGCGTCCACGGCCGCGAACGGCTCGTCCATGAGCAGGATGTGCGGTTCGTAGGCGACGGCGCGTGCGATCGCCACCCGCTGCTGCATGCCTCCGGACAACTGCCAGGGGTAGGACCGGCGTACGTCGGACAGGCCCACCGCCTCCAGCGAACTGTCCACGAGGCGGCGCCGCTCGGCCTTCCCCGTCCCCTTCTCCTTCAGGGGCAGTTCGACGTTCTGCGCGACGGTGAGCCAGGGGAAGAGGCTGCGCGCGTAGTCCTGGAAGACGACCGCCATACCCTTGGGCGGTCCCGATACGGCGCTGCCTTCGAGGAAGACCTCGCCGCTCGTGGGTGGCAACAGCCCGGCGATGCACCGCAGGAGAGTGGTCTTGCCGGCTCCTGACGGTCCGACGACGCAGACCATCTCTCCGCTGCCGAGGCCGAAGGTGAGGTCGCGGACGGCCTCCACCGGCCCTTCGGCGGACTCGTAGACCTTTCGCAGGCCGCACACGTTGAGCATCCGGGTCGGGTTTTCCGTGTCCGGAGTCGCGGTGACCATCAGTTGCCTCCTCGTTGTGACTGGCGCTGCCCGCGGTACCAGGCCAGTGCCGAGCGCTCGACGGCGCGGAAGACCAGGGACAGCAGGACGCCCAGCAGGCCCAGCAGCGTGATGCCGGTCCACATCTCGGGCAGGGCGAAGCTGCGCTGGAACTGGACGATGGAGTAGCCGAGGCCGTTGTTCGCGGCGAACATCTCCGAGATCACCATCAGGATGATGGCGATGGACAGCGCCTGCCGGGCTCCGGTGAAGATCTGCGGGGCGGCACCGGGCAGCGTCACCTTCCGCAAGCGGGTCAGCGGGCGGAGCCCGTAGACCCGGGAGGTGTCACGCAGCAGTTCGTCGATACCGCGCACACCTTCGACGGTGTTGAGCAGGATCGGCCACAGCGCGCCGGTCGCGATCACGAAGACCTTCATGGTGGTGCCGATGCCGAAGAGAAGCATCAGCACGGGCACCATGACGGGCGGCGGAATGGCGCGGAAGAACTCGAGCACCGGCTCGGTGACGGCCCGTACGTTCGCGGACGAGCCGATCAGCACTCCCAGGGCGACGCCCAGCGCGAGGGCCAGACCGTAACCGGCGAACAGCCGCGCCATCGAGGGAAGTACGTCGTCAGTGATGCGGCCGTCGAGCCAGGTCGGCGCGTAGGCGGAGACGATGTCGCTCAGCGGCGGGAAGAAGAAGTCACCGCTGCGCTCGGAGACCGCCCACCAGACGGCGACGAGAAGCGCGGGAAGGCCCAGGACCGTCAACAGCCGCCTGCACAGGGCCAGTCCGGGGTTCCGGCGGGCTCGTTTCCCGTCGGCAGTCGGGAGGATGCGCGCCGCTCCGGCAGAGGTGGCGTTCATGATGCAGACTCCCGCCGTACGGAGGGGTGCCAGCGCAGTACGCGGCGCTCCAGCGAACGCGTCAGCAGGTTCACCGCCACCCCCAGCAGACCCGTGACGATCACCAGTGCGTACATCGAGGGCATCGCGCCCGAGGTCTCGGCGAGCGAAATGAGGCGCCCAAGGCCGGGAGTGCCGATGATCAACTCCCCGGTGACGGTGAGTATGAGGGCCACGCTCGCGGCCAGCCGGAAGCCGACGACGGCGTAGGGAAGCGTGGTCGGCCACACCAACCGCACCGCCCGCGTCCGCCGGGAGAACCGGAAGGAGCGGGCCGTGTCCCGAGCGACGGGGTCCACGTCCTGTACGCCGGCGAGGACCTGTACGAGCACTTGCCAGAAGGACGCGTAGACCACCAGCAGAAGCGTCGACTCCATTCCGGTGCCGTACAGCAGCACGGCGAGCGGGATCAGCGCAACCGAGGGGATCGGGCGCAGGAATTCGATGGTGGAGGCGGTCGCCTCTCGCAACAGGGGAACGGAGCCCACGGTCAGCCCGGTCAGCGTCCCCGCCACGACGGCGATGCACAGACCGAGGCACCAGGTGGTCAGGGTGTCGCGCAGCGCCTGCCAGAACCCGGGCGCGCGTGCGTGATCCCCCAGGGCGGAGGCCATCTCGGAGAACGGCGGCAGGAACCGGGCATCGACGAGCCCGGTGTGCGGCAGCGCCTCCAGCGCCAGCAGGAACGCGGCGATCCCGGCCAGGCCGAGCAGCACCTTGCGGGGTCCGCACCCCTTCCGACGGCCCGCGGAGCCGGCGGCCGTTGCCGCCTGACCGGGGCGGGACGCCTCCTGCGCGGCCGCGCCCTCAGCGGGCGGTGACGGCGTCGACGTCGATGCGTTCATCCACGTACCCCCTCCGAAGCATCCGGTCGGCGATGAACCGCAGCGAGCCGGCATCGACGTCGCTCTTGAACTGAGGAAGCGTCACTTTCGACGCGATCGGCGGCTTCATCTTCGTGATCTTCGGCAGCGCCTTCCGGAAGGAGTCCGGGTCCTCCGATATGGCACGTGCCGTGTCGGCCACTCCCGCGCGGAACGCCTCCGCCCGTGCGCCGTTCTCCTTCATGAACCGGTCCGTCGCCAGGTACGAGCCGACCTGGAGGCCCCGGCGCGCCTCTGCGTACGGGCGCAGGACCGTGCGGTCGCCCTGTGCGGCGCCCATGCTGAGGAAGGGTTCGATGACCCAGGCGGCATCGACGCGGCCGTTCTTCAGCGCCGGAAGCATCTGCGGGAAGTCGATCTCGACGAACTCGATGTCGGAGGTGTCCACTCCGCGCTTCTCCAGGGCCGCCTCGATGGTGATGTCGCCGATGTTCTCCAGCGTGTTCACGGCGATCGTCTTTCCCCTGAGGTCCTTCGCCGAGGCGATGGCGGAACCGCGGGGTACGAGCACGCCGGAGAAGTCCTCGGCGGTGTCGTCGGTGGCGAAGGTCCCCGGCGCGATGACCCGCACGGGCAGGCCCTGGTGTCCTGCGAGCATTCCGCTCACGACGTTCGAACCCGCGATGTCGAGGTCACCGCCGACGAGTCCGGGTATCGCCGCGGCTCCACCGGCGGACGGCTTGATCTCGATGTCGATGCCGTGGTCCTTGAAGTAGCCCCGCTGCTTGCCGAACTGGAGGAACGCGGACGGCATCCCGTCGGTCTCGCCGACCCGGAGGACGTTGCCGGCACGGCCGGACTCCTCCCGGTCCCCGGGAGACCCCGCGCCGCAGGCGGCGACGCCGAAGAGCGCGGCGCTCAGCAGGGCCGCGGCCCTCATTCGGTTTCTCATCGCTGTCCTCTCCCGGCTGGCCGCCCGGGGCGGCTTCCGGCGAAGCGGTCGCACCGCCGGCTGTCGGCCGGCCGCCTGGGGCGGCCTGGGAGGCCGTCGTAAAGCCTCGATGCCGGGGTCTCGGCCCTTCCCGACGTCAGCAACGTAGACGGCCTCTTCACATGCTCGGGATTCCGGCCACTCGGATTCTGCTATGGCGAATCTTCCGGTCTCACACGGTCGCGGAGGAGCACCTCGCGCATCATCGGATACGGCCGGAGCCACGTATCGACCGGCCCAGGAGTACGGGCGGAGCTGTTCCACGGAACAGAATCGTGACTGTTTTCCGCCGTACCCGGCCGCTGGTGGCCGCCCGCCGTGCGGCCGGAACCGGACGTGTGACGAGAAGGGCAAGACCGCACATGAACGTCGTCGTCGTCGGCGCGGGAATCGGAGGGCTCACACTCGCCCTCGAACTGCACCAGGCCGGCATCCCCTGCCGCGTACTGGAGGCGGCGCCGCAGCTCGAACCCGTCGGAGCCGGCATCAACCTCCTCCCGCACGCGATGCGCGTGCTGCACGGGCTCGGCGTCGCGGAGCGGATGGAGGACGCCGGGGTCGCGACGAAGGAGTCCGTCTTCTTCAACCGCTTCGGCCAGTTCGTCTACCGGGAGCCGTCGGGCCGGTACGCCGGCTACGAACAGCCACAGGTGTCCATGCACCGCGGCGACGTGCAGTTCACGCTGCTCGCCGCCGTGCGGGAGAGGCTCGGCCACGACGCCGTGGAGCTCGGCCGAAAGGTCACGTACGTGCACGACGACGGCAGAAGCGTGCGGCTGACCGTCGAGGACACCGCGACGGGAGCGCGTACGGAGGAGACCGCCACGGTCGCCGTGGGCTGCGACGGGATCCACTCGGCGGTGCGGTCGCAGTTCTACCCGGACGAGGGCGCCCCCGTGTACTCGGGCGTGACGATGTGGCGGGGCACCACCGAGTGGAAGCCGTTCCTCAGCGGGGCCAGCATGGTGCGGGCCGGCTGGCTCGCCTCCGGGAAAATGGTGATCTATCCCGTACGCGAAGATGTGGGCGCCGGCGGCGAGCAGCTCGTCAACTGGGTGGCCGAGGTGGAGCGTCCCCGCAGCCCCGAGCGGGACTGGACCCGCCGGGGCCGGATCGAGGACTTCATCGACGTGTTCGAGGACTGGCGGTTCGACTGGCTCGACGTTCCCGCGCTCATCCGCAGCACGCAGACGATCCTCGAATACCCGATGGTGGACCAGGACCCGATCCCCCGCTGGACGTTCGGCGGCGTGACGCTGCTCGGCGACGCCGCGCATCCCATGGTCCCCAGGGGCTCCAACGGCGCGGGCCAGGCCGTCCTCGACGCACGGGCGCTGCGCATCGCGCTGGAGAGTTCGTCCGATCCCCGCGAGGCACTGCTCGGCTACGAGTCGCGGCGGCTGCCCGCCACAGCGGAAGTCGTGCAGGCCAACCGCACGCGGCCGCCGGATACGATCCTCAAGGAGGTCTACGAACGCACCGGTGACCGTCCCTTCCGGCGCATCGAGGACGTCATGAGCCTCGAGGAAATGGCCGCGATCTCCGACAGCTACAAGAAGGTCGCCTCCTATGACAGAGAGCGCGTCAGCAAGCAGGAATAGGGCCGCGGCACCGCGCCGGGAACGGCCGCGTGCCGCCCGCGGGGCACGCGCGGAGGAAGAAGCGCAGCCGGTGGCGCCGCCCTACAGCCTCGCCTCGGTGGACAACGCACTGCGGCTGATCCACGCCCTGGACGAGAACGGAGAGCTCCGCGTGTCCGAGGCGGCCACGCTTCTCGGCGTGGCGCGCTCCACCGCCCACCGTCTGCTGTCGACGCTGTCATTCCGCGGATTCGCCCAGCAGTCCGGGACGAGCCACGTCTACCGTCCCGGCCCGGCACTGGCCGAAGCGGGCCTGCGGGCACTCACCCGTATCGACCTGCGCCAGGTGGCACGCCCTCACCTGCGGGCCCTCGCCGAGGAGACCGGAGAGACGGTGCACCTGGCGGTGCTGGAGGGCAACGGCGTCCGCTTCGTCGACGGCGTCGAGAGCGCACAGCCGCTGCGAGTGGGGCTGCGCACCGGCATGGTGCTTCCCGCCCACGCCACGTCCGCGGGCAAGGCCATCCTGGGTGCCATGCCGGCGGAGCAGGTGCGGGACCTCTACCCGCGCGGTGTGCAGACGCTGACCGGCAGGACGCTCAAGTCCATCGAGGACATCGAGAGCCACCTGGCCGGAGTGGCCCATGCCGGCTACGCCACCAACCACGGGGAGAGCGCCGACGACGTCGCCGCGGTGGGTGTCGTCGTACGGGACCGGACCAGGGCGCCGGTCGGGGCGATCGCGGTGGCCGCTCCGACGGACCGGCTGCTGCCCTCGCGCATTCCTCTGATCGTGATCCGCATGCACCGCGCCGGCCTCGCGATCAGCGACGACTTCGGCGCCTTCCGCTGAGCTGCGCCCGGTGGTCGTCCGCCCCAGCCGGCAGGTGCGCCGCCGTTGGAGCCGGCCCGTCAGGTGGGGAGCAGCTTGTCCGGTGTGACCGGCAGGTCGCGGACGCGGATCCCCGTGGCGTTGTGCACGGCGTTGACGACGGCCGCCGGCGAGCCGACGATGCCGATCTCGCCGATGCCCTTGGAGCCCATGGGGTTGGCGTGCAGGTCGGGTTCGTCGAGCCAGATCGCCTCGATGTCCTGGACGTCCGCGCAGGTGGGGATGTGGTACTGCGCGAAGTCGTGGTTGATGACGTGGCCCGTGCCGTGGTCGAAGACGCTTTCCTCGAACAGCGCCATCGACATCCCCATGATCATGCCGCCGATCAACTGGGACCGTGCCGTACGGGGGTTGATGATGCGTCCGGCGGCGAAGACACCCAGCATGCGCGGCACGCGGAGCTCTCCGGTGCCGGAGTGCACACGGACCTCGGCGAACTGCGCGCCGAAGGAGTGCGCGGCGTAGTTCTCCAAGGCCGGGTCGGACGGGGTGG
The DNA here is from genome assembly GCF_000426165.1 of Streptomyces sp. TAA486. NCBI lineage: Bacteria > Bacillati > Actinomycetota > Actinomycetes > Kitasatosporales > Streptomycetaceae > Streptomyces > Streptomyces sp. TAA486. Next base: position 317,107 of record NZ_AUEV01000002.1, read on the forward strand.
AGGCGCGGGTCCGGGCGCCGGGGGCCGGGGTCTCGCCGTGCTCCTCCCTGAAGGCACGGGCGGCGGCGACGACGGTGGTTCCCCACGTGTTGATGCCGGAGGAGGCGCCGGCGACGCTCGCCGGCGGCAGGTCGGTGTCACCGATCTCCAAGTGCACGTCGCCGAACGGGCAATTGAGCGCGTCGGCCGCGATCTGCGTGAGGGCGGTCCAGGTGCCGGTGCCCAGGTCGACCGCGCCGATGCGCACCGCGTATCCGTCGGGTGAGCCCGCGCCGTCCGCCCGGCGCTCGATCTCGGCCGCGGTCCCCGGCATGACGTACATGGGATAGGTCGAGCTCGCGACACCGAGCCCGACCAGCCAGTCTCCCTCGCGCCGGGTGCCGGCTTCGGCGCGCCTGTCCCAGCCGAAGCGCTCCGCGCCGGTGCGCAGGCACTGCACGAGATGGCGTCCGGACCATGGTCTGCCGGTCTCCGGGTCGGTCTCCGGCTCGTTGCGCACGCGCAGTTCGATGGGGTCGAGGCCGCAGGCGAGGGCGAGTTCGTCCATGGCGGCTTCCGAGACGGCCAGTCCCGGTGCCTCGCCGGGGGCCCGCATCCAGGACGGTACGGGGGTGTCCAGCGCCGCGAGCCGGTGACTGGTGCGGCGGTTGTCGGCGGCGTACATCATCCGCGCATGCACCCCCGTCTGCTCCGCGAACTCCTTGATCCTGGCTGTCTGTTCGACGACGTCGTGGCAGAGGGCGGTCAGGCGCCCGCGGGTGTCCGCGCCGAGCCGCACGCGCTGAATGGTGGGGGTGCGGTGGCCGGTGAGCGAGAACATCTGTTGCCGGGTGAGCGCCAGTTTGGCGGGCCTGCCTCCGCAGCGCATCGCTGCCATCACGGCGAGAACGTTGTGCGCGTGCGGCATCCCCTTGGAGCCGAAGCCCCCGCCGACGTGCGGTGAGACGACCCGGACGCGCTCCGGGGGAAGCCCGAACAGCGGCGCGAGGGTCTGCCGGACCTGGTGCGCGCCCTGCGTGGAGTCGTAGACCGTCAACTGCGCTTCGTTGTCAGGGCCTTCCTCCCACACCACGACCGAAGTGTGCGGCTCCATCGGGTTGTTGTGCTCCATCGGGGTTCGGTAGGTCACGTCGACGGTGACCGGGGCCGCGGCGAGGGCGGCGTCCACGTCACCGTCGTCGGAGTCGGGCGGGTCGCCGGGTGTGACGGTCTCCGGCCGGTAGAGGTCCGTCCGGTCTGTGCTCAACTCCGTGTCGTGCAACTGCTGTTCGTATTCGACACCGATGAGCTGCGCGGCCTGCCGTGCCACCTCAGGCGTCTCTGCGAGGACGGCGCCGATGAACTGGCCGCGGAAGTCGACCTCGCGGGACTGGAGCACCGCCAGCTCGGCGTCCCCCGTGTCGGCGAGGCGGGGGGCGTTGTCCGGGGTGAGTACGGCGAGGACGCCGTCGAGCGCCTCCGCCTGTCCGGTGTCCATCACCACGACCCGTCCACGCGCGACCGACGCCTGAAGGGGGTGTACGAACACCGGGCCCGGCAGGGTGTGTTCCCAGGCGTAGGGGGCTCTTCCGGTGACCTTGGCGGGGCCGTCCACGCGCTGCGGCGAGGTGCCGACGCTGTGCACGTCGAGCGGCTTCAGCGGCTGTGAAGCGTCCGGGGCGCTCATCGCCGCTCCTGTGTGGTGAGTCCGCGCAGCAGCTCGGCGAGAGCGTTGCGCGTCATCGGAATCTTGAAGGCGTTGCCGGGCAGCGGACTGGAGTGCCGCAGTTCGGCGTCGGCCGCCCGCATGAAGCTCTCTTCCGTCGGTGCCGCACCGCGCAGCGCCTCTTCGGCGTGCGTGGCACGCCAGGGCTTGTGCGCGAGGCCGCCGAACGCGATGCGCGCCTCGTGCACGCGTTCCGCATCGGCGACGAGGACGGCGCCGGCGGAGACCAGCGCGAAGGCGAACGAGGCGCGGTCGCGCACCTTCCGGTAGCCGCTGCGGGCACCGGCGGGCAGCGGAGGGAGTTCGACGGACGTGACGAGCTCGCCGTGCGCGAGGACCGTGTCGCGTTCGGGCCTGCCGCCGGGCAGACGGTGGAACTCCCGTAGCGGGATGCGCCGTTCACCGTCCTCGCCGAGCACGCCCACCACGGCATCGAGGACGCTCATGGCGACGGCCATGTCCGACGGGTGCACCGCGAGGCAGTGTTCGGACGCGCCGAGCACGGCGTGGTAGCGGTTCCAGCCGCCGACCGCCGCACAACCCGTGCCGGGCTCGCGCTTGTTGCACGGTGTCGTCACGTCCTGGAAGTAGCCGCAGCGGGTTCGCTGCAGCAGATTGCCCGCGGTGGTGGCCGCGTTGCGCAATTGGCCGGAGGCGCCGGCGAGGAGCGCCTGCGAGAGGACGGGGTAGCGCTCGCGCACCAGCGGATGCGCCGCGAGGTCGCTGTTGCGGACGGTGGCACCGATGCGCAGGCCCCCGTCGGGCAGCTCCTCGATCCGGTCGAGCGGCAGCCGCGTCACGTCGACGAGCATGTCGGGAGTGGCGACGCCGAGCTTCATGTGGTCCACGAGATTGGTGCCGCCGGCGAGGAACGCGGCGCCGGGCCGCGCCGTCACGGTGGCGACGGCGCGGCCGGTGTCGGAGGCAGCCGCGTAGTCGAAGGGGATCACTTCGCGGCCACCTCCCGGATCGCCGCGACGATGTTGACGTAGGCGCCGCAGCGGCACAGGTTGCCGCTCATGCGCTCGCGGATCTCGTCGTCGTCGAGTACTGCCGGGGCGCCTCCGGCGGTGGGCCCGGCGTGGCCGCCGTCCGTCATCGGCGTCACGGCGCTGGGGTGCCCGGCGGCCGCTTCGGCGAGCATGCCGGCTGCCGAACAGATCTGGCCCGGCGTGCAGTAGCCGCACTGGAAGCCGTCGTGATCGAGGAACGCCTGCTGCAACGGGTGGAGTTCACCGTCCGCGTCGGCGAGCCCCCCGGCGGTCATCACCTCGGCTCCGTCGTGTGCGACGGCGAAGGTCAGGCAGCTGAGCACGCGGCGGCCGTCTAGCAGCACCGTGCAGGCGCCGCACTGCCCGTGGTCACAGCCCTTCTTGGGCGAGGTGACGGACAGCCGGTCGCGAAGGGCGTCGAGGAGCGTGGTCCGCGTGTCGACGGTCAGGGCACGTCTTTCGCCGTCGACCTGGAGGGTGAGGTGAGAATCCACGCCGCCCCAGTACCACCCGACCGCACAGTGCCAAACCTGGGCATCTGCGGCACGCTGGGGGGGCACGTACCGGTGCGCGGAGACCGTCGGCGGACCGTTGGCGCGAAGGGATGGCGGAAGATGTTCGAGGCAGGCGACATCCGCGAGTGGCGGGACCGTGACGTGGTCGACCCAGGCGGCAGCAAGATCGGCAAGCTCGAGTCCGTGTACGTCGACACTCGCACCGACCAGCCCTTCTTCGCCACCCTCACGACGGGCATGCCCACGCGGCGCAAGCTGGTGTTCGTGCCGCTGACCGGAGCGACGGTCGGTCCGGAGTACGTACGGGTCGCCTACGGGAAGAACGAAGTGCGCGCCGCCCCCTGGATCGATACGGACGGAGAGCTGCCGGCGGAGGACGAGGCCATGGTGTTCGAGCACTACAAGCTGGACTACGAGACGGGCGCGGGCGGCGAGCGCCGCCTCGCACGCCGCTGACCCGTGCGGCCGGTCCCTCTAGAGTCGGGGCCATGGCTGAAGACGCAGGGACCGTACGGGTCGATGTGTGGATCTGGTCCGTACGGCTCACCAAGACCCGCTCGACGGCCGCGTCCGCCTGCCGCGCGGGTCATGTGCGGGTGAACGGCGACCGCGTCAAGCCCGCCCATCCGCTGCGCGCGGGCGACCAGGTGCGGGTGCGGAACGCGGGGCGTGAACGGGTGGTCGTGGTGTCCCGCATCATCCGCAAGCGGGTCGGCGCCCCGGTTGCCGTGGAGTGCTACACCGACCACAGCCCTCCCCCGCCGCCGCGCGAGGCGGTCGCGCCGGCCGGCCGCCGGGACCGCGGCACGGGCCGCCCGACGAAGCGGGATCGGCGCGAGATGGAGCGGCTGCGCGGGATGGACGGCGGTTCGCGCCCCGGCACTTCGTGAGCTGCCGGGCTCGTTGAGCCGCCTCGAGGTCCTCGGCCCCTGCACCGGCTGTGCGTCCACCCCGGCTTCCCGCCTGCCGGCGCGCGGCGCCTTCAGCCCTTCTGGCCCTCGCGCAGCTCGCGGTCCGCGGCACGCAGCATGGTCAGCAGCAGGCGGTTGAGCGGCACGGGGATCCCGTGGCGGTCGGCGCCGCGCACCACCGCTCCGGTGATGTGCTCGTGCTCCAGGGGGCGCCCCGCGAGACGGTCGTAGAAGGTGGAGGTCCCCCCGTCGGGTGCCACCGCGAGGTTCCCCCGCAGTGCACGCCGTACGTCCTTCTCGTCCACCTGCGCACCCTCCGCCTGCGCGACGGCGAGCGCTTCGAGGAGTATCTCCTCGGCCCTCTCGAGCATCTCCGGGTCCTCGAGAATGTGCATGCGCTGCTTGAGGAGCGCGGTCAGCGGGTTGGCGGCGACGTTGGTGAACAGCTTGCGCCAGGCGGCGGTACGGAAGTCCGCGACGCTGCGGACCCTGATCCGGCTGTTCGCGAGCAGGGCCTCGAACCGCTCGGCGGAAGGGCCCTCGGGGACGTGCAGTTCGCTGTTGAAGTGGTGCACGATCCGGCCGGGCGCGACGCGCTCGACGGCCATGAAGGCCAGCGTCGGCATGACCTCGGATCCGGCCGGGAGCAGCGGTGCCACGCGCTCGGTGTGGTCGATGCCGTTCTGGATGACGGCGACGACCGTGTCCGGTCCGCACAGGGCGTTCAGCCAGCCCGTGGCGCCCTCGGTGTCCTGCGCCTTGGTCGTCAGGAAGACCCAGTCGTGCTGCGCCACTTCCTCCGGCGCGGTGGCGAACCGCAGGGCGGGGCGGAGCACTTCACCCTCCGTGCTCAGAGTGAGCTCGTCGAGAGGACTGCGTAGACAGAGGGTGACGTCGTGACCGGCCTCCTGGGCGAAAGCGGCGGTGAGGCCGCCGACCGCGCCGCCGCCGATCACCGCTATGCGTGCGGACGGTGCTGAAGAGCTCATACGGGCGATCGTATGTGCCCACCTGTGAGTGACCTGGCCGGGGCCATCATTACCGTGAAACCGACATAACGGGTGTTACGCATAGATCTCGCCCACCGATCTTCAGCCGGTTCCACCGGTTTCACAAGCGGGACGAGGTTCGGCCATGTACGTGCTGCCTGCTGCTCCGAGCGCACCGGTCACCGACCGCCTCAGACGCCTCCCCGAATACGGGTCAGGGCCCTCCGGTCGCCCTCTGCTCCATCTCGGGGCGGTCGCGGCGCTCTACACCTTGCTGCAGATCCTGCTCGTGCTGCCGGGCACCGGCCTCGGCTGGGACGAGTCGGTCTACATCAGCCAGGTCGACGACCAGGACCCCGTCGCGTACTTCAGCGCCCCCCGCGCCCGCGGCATCTCCTATCTCGTGGCGCCGATCGTCTCGTTCACCTCGTCGACGACGGTTCTGCGCGTCTGTCTCGCCGTGCTGTCCGGTGCGACGCTTCTCGCGGCCCTGTGGGTGTGGCGACGGCTGCTGCCTCTGCCGGTACTCACCTGGGGCGGCGCGCTCTTCGCGGGCCTGTGGGTCACCCTCTACTACGGGCCGCAGGCCATGCCGAACCTGTGGTGTGCCTTCGGCTCGCTGGCGGCCGTGGGGTGCTTCCTTCGCTGCGCACGCGGCGAGGACGACCGCCGCATCCTCGTCGGGCTCGCAGCCTCCGTCGGCGTGGTCGCGCTGATGCGCCCGCCCGACGCCGCCTGGCTGGTGCTCGCCCTCGGCGCCGCGGCGCTGGTGGTACGCAACTGGCGCCGTCCGGTGCTCTTCGTCGCACTGGCCTCGGGGGCGCTGCTGGGTGCCGCGCCATGGATCATCGAGGCGTACACGGCGTACGGCGGCCTCTTCGCACGGCTGCACCGGGGCAGCGACATCCAGGGTGGCATGGGCTGGAACATCGCGATCGGCGATCATGTGCGGGCCCTTCAGGGCCGGATGCTGTGCCGCCCCTGCGACATGGCATGGGAGGAACCGCAGACCGCGGTGTGGTGGTTCGCGCTTCCGATGCTCGCAGGCGCCGGGATCGTGGCGGCCGTACGAGCGGGCAGACGGGACACGGCCGTGCTGGCCACGGTGACCGCGGTCGTTCTCGCCCTGCCCTACCTCTTCCTCATGGGTTACGCCGCACCCCGCTTCCTCCTGCCGTCCTACGCGCTGATCGCGCTCCCCGTCGGCGAGTGCGTGCGGCGGGCGTTCGCACAGGGCCCGAACGGACCGCGCCCGCTGCTGCTGATCCTCGTGCCGGCTCTCCTGCTGGGGAGTCACTTCGGCGTGCAGTACCAGGTGCTGGGCTCGGTGCTGGAGCGCAACTACACGATGACGGGGCGACTGACGGAGGCCGCTGACGCGATGCACCGGCTCGGCCTGCGCGCCCCGTGCACGCTCACGGGACCGCTCGCCGTGCCGATGGCCCACTACGCGGGATGCACTTCGCTCCAGTCCAACGGCCACGACATGAACATCACCGGAGACGGTCTGCGGCGGCTCGCGCTGCGGAACGAGCCGATGGCGGTGACCACCCGCAACCACCGCCCGCCGCCCAGCTGGGCACGCGGCTGGCCCTCCCTTCCGCTGCGTCAGCTGCCGGGCTACCGCGTCTACGTGACACCCGACGGCGGGCGGAACGCACCCGGTCAGAGGTGATCGCGGGGCACGCGCCCGTTCCAGGTGCGGGAAGACCCGCTGGTCGCCCTCGTGGCCGTCGAGCGTGGCGTCCAGCACGAACTCCGTCTCGGTCGACTCAACAGCTCACAGGGCCGTGGCCGGACACCCACGAGGCCCCGCCGAGACCGGCGGGACCTCGTGGGTGACTGCGCGTCAGCTCTCGGTGCGGCGCCTGCGGGTCGCGACGAGCACACCCGCTCCGGCGACGAGTACGAGCCCGCCTCCGATCGCCAGGTACGGGGTGGCGCTGCTGCCGCCCGTCTCGGCGAGCCCTTCGTCCTGCTTCGCGGTGGCCTCATCGCCGTTCGACTCGCCGCTGCCGGAGTCCTCGCCCTTGTCCCGGTCCTTTGCGGGCACGAAGCCGGCAGGCGGCTGGTCGCAGCCGACGCCGTCGCCGTCCCGGTCCAGGTGCTTCCCGTAGTGCGAGTCACCCTTGTGGATGTTGGAGTACCCGGCGTCGTAGGCGGCGGTGCAGTTCTCGAACGGGTGGCCGCCGTCGTGCGCGAACGCGGCGGAGGGCGCCAGGGCCAGAGCCAGGGCGCCGGCGGTGAGGGTGACGGATCTGAGGATGTTCACGTGTGCCTCTCGGGGCGCTTGTCGGAACAGGAGCCGCCGACGGTAGTCGGATTCCTCACGACTGTTCCGTGGATACCGGACATAGGGACATGGCTGTGACATTGCCCGAACTCGCGCCATGCCGACCGGAGTTGGCGGCCCCACCCGTTCCCCTGACCGCCGAAGCCCAGGGAAGGCCGATGGCCCCGCACACGCCGAGGGGCCCGCACCTGCAGTCAGCTGCAGGTGCGGGCCCCTCGGGCGAAGCTTGTGATCAGGCGGGGGTGATGTTCTCCGCCTGCGGGCCCTTCTGGCCCTGCGTGACGTCGAAGTTCACCTTCTGGCCCTCGTGGAGCTCACGGTAGCCCTGGGCGGCGATGTTCGAGTAGTGGGCGAAGACGTCGGCGCCGCCACCCTCCTGCTCGATGAAGCCGAAGCCCTTTTCCGAGTTGAACCACTTCACGGTGCCGGATGCCATGTCGATCTCCCTCTGAGGCAAAACTGGTGCTCCGCACCTCGCGGGGCACCGTCGCCGCCCTGACCCCATCCAGAAACACCGGAAAACAGAAATGCGCCTGAGGTCACAACCGTCAGGCGCACACAAGTAATGGGTACCAAAACTGCAACTCGTGCAACTTAGCACACCTCAGACGCCTCGGTTCACATCGGCCCATCAGTGATGGTCGTGGCCGGGGACCGTGCCGTCCGGCTTCGCGACCAGCAGCATTCCCGCCATGCCCATGTCCGAGTGGCTCTGCACATGGCAGTGGTACATCCACGCGCCGGCGCCCGCCTCCTCCCCCGCGATGATCTGGAAGCCGAACGAGTCGGCGGGGCCGGTGATCTTGTTGTCGACGATCCGGCTGGGGTCGCCGGGGCCCTCCAGCAGGCCCGTCCGGTTGTCGGCCCAGCGATGCCCGTGCACATGGAAGGTGTGGTAGTACTCGCCGTGCGTGATCATGATGATCTCGACGCGGTCGCCCACGGTCACCTTGAAATCGGGCCCCTTGGGCTGGTTGTTGATCGTCATGTCGTTGAAGACGATGGTGATCTGCTCCTCCGGCAGGATGTCGCCTTCCCTGCGCACGACGAGGGGCCCGTAGAGGCCGGCGCGGATGCCGCCGGTGCCGTGCTCGGTGCCCACGATGTGGTCGTGGTAGTGCCAGTAACCCGCGCTGCCCGCCCGGTACGTGCCGTCCTTACGCTTGCCCGGTGCGTGGGTGCGCCAGGTGTACGTGCGCTTCCCGCCGGGCTCGACGACGCTGTCGTTCATCTTGGTGCCGTCGTTGGCCCGGTCGTAGTCGACGCCGTGCGGGTGGAGGCTGACCGTGGTGTCGGTCGTGTTCTCGAACTCGATGTGAAGGGTGTCGCCTTCGACGAGTTCGATGAGCGGCCCGGGCACCGTCGCCTTGCCCTTCTCCAGGCCGTAGCCGATCTGATCGCCTGCCAACTTCTGTGCGTAGAGCTTCATATGGCGCACCTCGCCCCCGGGCCCGGCCCGGCGGACGCCCGCGGATACCTGCGGGGCGGCGGACGCGGGAGAGGCGAGGACGGCGGGTCCGAGCGCGGCCGCCGCCGATCCGGCGAGAAGGCGTCTGCTGAAGCTGCGACGGGCGAGGCTGCTGCTGCCGGACGTCTCGGACATCGGTCTCCCTTCGGCGACGGACGGAGCCGCCACTGCCTGCCTGCGTGCCTGAACTACCCCTGCGCGCTTGGACATTGAGGTGAGCCGACAAGGACCGTAGCGTCGTCGGCCTCGTTTATCCATATCCAGGACAAAGTTCGTTGAATCGTGGTCATAGCTCTTGGCGTTCCACCGAAAGAGGTCTAACTTCTTCGTCGTTTCTGTGACTTAAGAGGGGTGGATCAGTCATGCGGCTCGAACCGCTTCAAAAGCCCTCACACCTCAGAGGGTTGCGCAGGTCACGGCTCACGTTCCGGCGGATCTCCCGGCGCGGCCGGCTCGCGGCGCTGCTGGCCGGAGCGGTCTCGGCCGCCCTGCTCGGCGGATCCCCGGCCCTCGCGGGCACTCCGCAGGACCCGTCGGCCGCGAAGCTCCAACTCCCCTCCCCGCCGGGCGGGGAGAATGTCCGCGTGCTGGTCTTCCACGGCTCCGCCGGGGACGAGCCGCCCACCGTCGATGCCGGGATCGAGGCCATCGAGCAGATCGGCCGGAGCGGCCCGGCCGCACAGCGTTTCACGATCACCGCGACGGCCGACCCCTCGGTGTTCACCTCCGAGAAGCTCGGCAAGTTCAACGCGGTCGTCTTCCTCACCGGCGGCGGCGACGTTCTCGACCCTGCGCAGGAAGCCGGTCTGGAGGGCTACATGGAGGCCGGCGGCGGCTTCCTGGGCATCCACGGCGCGGCGGACGCGGAGCCGTACTCCGACTGGTTCTCCGGTCTGGTGGGCGCACGTCCCGCGGCGGACGGACCCGCCAAGGCGCAGCGCGCCACCGTGGAGGTCGGCGACCGCCGCAACCCGGCGGCCAAGGGACTGCCCACGGAGTGGAAGCGTCCCGACAAGTGGCTCAACTGGGAGAAGAACCCGAGCGGTTCGGTGCACACCGTCGCCCGCGTACGTGAGCGGAGCTACGACCCCGGCCAGGGCGCCATGGGCTGGGACCACCCGATCTCCTGGTGCCGCGACTACGACGGCGGGCGTTCCTTCTACACCGGCATGGGCGGCACCGCCGACAGCTTCCAGGAAGCCGACTTCCGCACCCATCTGCGCGGTGCGCTGCTGTGGACGACGCGGCTGGCGCGGGCCGACTGCCAGGCCACCGTCACCTCCAACTACAAGGCGGAGCGGGTCACTTCGCCGAACAAGCCCGGCGAGTCCGATCAGATCGGCGAGCCCCACGGCATGGCGACGGCCAACGACGGCCGCGTCTTCTACATCGGACGCGGCGGCGGCGACGGCGACGCTCCCGTGGTGACCGACTGGGACGATCCGCAGATCGGCAAGGGCCAGGGCACGGTGCACGTCTACGACCCGGAGACCAAGAAGGTCTCCCTGGTCGGCTCGCTCACCGTGTTCGGCAACAAGGGCGGCGGCGACGAGCTCGTCAAGGTCGAGGAGGGCCTGCTGGGCATCGTCCTCGACCCGGACTTCGCCGACAACGGCCGGCTGTATCTGCACTACACGCCGCACTCGCAGCTCGACCGGGACAAGCACATGGCCGAGCGCCGCGTCTCCCGCTTCACCGTGGACGCGAAGACCGGGAAGCTGGACGAGTCCTCGGAGAAGGTCCTGCTCAAGTGGCCCGTACAGGTTCACAGTTGCTGCCATGCGGGCGGCGGCATGGCCTTCGACTCCAAGCGCAACCTCTACATCGCCACCGGCGACAACAACTCCTCGCGGTTCAGCGACGGTTACTCGGGCAACAACCCCGAACCCTCCTTCAAGGGTGTCTCCTTCGCCGACGCCCGCCGCACCGCGGGCAACACGAACAATCTCAACGGCAAGATCCTGCGCATCCACCCCGAGGACGACGGCACCTACACCCTCCCCGAGGGGAACCTCTTCACGGGCAAGGAGACCGACGAAGGCGGCGGCAAGACCCGTGGCGAGATCTATGTGATGGGCGTGCGCAACCCCGCCCGTATCTCCATCGACACCAAGACCGATGTCCTGTACGCCGGTTGGGTCGGACCCGACGCGGGTGCGCCGAGCACGACGTGGGGCCCCGCCAAGTACGACACCTTCGCCCGCATCACGAAGGCAGGCAATCAGGGCTGGCCGTACTGCATGGGCAACAAGCAGCCCTACCGTGACCGCAATCTGCCCGACCCGGAAAAGCCGCTGGGCTGGTACGACTGCGACCACCTGAAGAACGAATCCCCCAACAACGACGGGCTGGTGAACATCCCGCCCGCACAGCCGAACAACATCTGGTACTCCCCGCAGGGCGGCGCCCCGGACTACCCGCGTGACGAGAACGGCGTGCCCAGCTACAAGACCGACGAGCAGAAGCTGCTGCTGCCGTGGCTGAAGGGCGGCGGCCAGGCCACCATGGACGGCCCGGTCTACCGCTTCGACAAGTCCGTGGCCTCGAAGGCCAAGTGGCCCGCCTACTGGGACGGCAAGTGGTTCGTCGGCGACTTCTACGACGCCGAACAGCCCAGACACGCCGTGGTGATGCCCGACGGCGACGAGCCCGGTGCGCTCCCGGTGCACGCCGAGAGCCTGCGCAAGATCATCCCGGTGGGTGAGGGCGGCATCCGCAACCTGATGGACTGGAAGTTCGCCCCGGACGGCTCGCTCTACGTCCTCGACTACGGGCGCGGCTTCTTCACCTCCGACGACAAGTCGGCCCTGTGGCACGTCACTTACCAGGGCGGCAAGGCCACTCCCGCTGCCGGCGACGTCGTCGGCAAGAGCGCGAAGGGGGCGTCACGATGACCCCGTACGCACGCACACGCACCAGGCCGGGCGCTCGCCGGCGGCGTGCTTTCCGTACCGCTGTGACGGCGCTGTTCGCGTCCCTGCTCATGGTGCTGGGCCTGACCTCGGCACCGGCGTACGGGCAGCAGGCGCCGCCCGGCGGCTCCGGCACGGCGGCCGCACAGCTGCTGAGGTGGACCGCGGGCGACGACATCACCCGCTACACCTCGGCACCGGAGACGGCGGTGGCGGGCCCGGCGACCATCGAGTTCGAGAACAGCGAGGCGACTGGCAACACCACGTCCATGCCGCACACGCTGACGTTCGTCACCAGCGACCCCGACTACAACGACGACGTGAACGTCAACATCCTCGCCAACCCCTCGGACGCGCAGGGCGGCAAGCATTCCGTCGAAGTCACCCTGACCCCCGGGACGTACAAGTACCACTGCACCATCCCCGGTCACGGACAGATGCAGGGCACCCTCGTCGTCACCGACGGCGGCGAGGGCGAGGACACCACTCCCCCGGAGACGTCCGCCAAGGTCGAGGGCGACAAGAACGCGGACGGTGCGTACGTGGGCATGGCCACCGTCACCGTGACCGCCTCCGACAGCGGAAGCGGCGTCAACACGGTCGAGTACGCGCTGGGCGACGGCGGCTACCAGGCCTACACCGCACCGGTGATGGTGCACGAAACCGGCGCGCACACCTTCCGCTACAGAGCCACCGACAAGGACGGCAACGTGGCGGAGGAGAAGTCGGTGGAGTTCACCGTCGTCGCACCTCCCACGGATGACACCACACCGCCGGAGACCTCCGCGACGGTCGACGGTGAACAGGACGGCGACGGCGCGTACGTGGGCATGGCCACGGTCACCGTCACGGCGTCCGACGCCGGGTCGGGCGTCAACACGGTCGAATACGCCCTGGGTGACGGGGAGTTCCAGCCCTACACGGCACCCGTGATGGTGCACGAGCCGGGCACCCACACTGTCCGCTACAAGGCGACGGACAAGGCGGGCAACGCCGCCGCGGCCAAGTCCGTGGAGTTCACGGTCGTCGAGCAGCCTCAGGAGGACACGACTCCGCCGGAGACCACAGCGAAAACGGAGGGCACGACCAACTCCGACGGCGACTACCTCGGCAAGGCCACGGTGACCCTCACCGCCACGGATGAGGGATCAGGGGTGGAGAAGGTCGAATACTCCCTCGACGGGGGCCCGTTCCTCGCCTACACCGACCCCGTCGTGGTGGACCGTGCGGGCCATCACAGCGTCGCCCACCGGGCGACCGACAAGGCCGGCAACACCTCGCAGGCCATCGCCGAGTCCTTCGACGTCGTACCCGGCGGCGGTGTGCCCGCACCCGACTGCCCCGAGTACGACGAGCGGGAGACCGTCTTCGTCGGCGACATCGACACCGGCGTCCCCAACCGGATGACGCGCCAGCGGTGCACCGTGGGCGAGCTGATCGAGGACGAGAAGGACTGGTCCTCGCATGCCCTGTTCCTCAAGCACGTCACGAAGGTCATCGACGCGCTGCTCAAGGACAAGGTGCTCGATGCGCGTGAGCACAAGCTGATCTACCAGGCCGCGAAGAAGTCGGGCATCGGCAAGCCCGGACAGCAGACCGGCTACAAGAAGCTGTTCGACGGGACGAAGGAGACCTTCGACCGCTGGCAGCACGTCGGCGGCGGAGCGTTCTCCCTCAACGGCGACGGCAGCATGACCAGCAGCACCCAGGTCGAGGGCATGGGCATGCTCTGGTATCCGAAGCGCAAGTACGCCGACTACTCGCTGAAGCTGCAGTTCCGCGACGACGCTCCCGGCAACGGGAACGCCAACTCCGGTGTCTTCGCCCGCTTCCCGTACGTCCACGACAACCCGGAGGAGTCACGGCCCGAGTGGGTCGCCATCAAGTTCGGGCACGAGCTGCAGATCCTCGACAGGCCCGACGGCGACATGTACAAGACCGGCTCGGTCTACGGCTTCGACCGCGTGGGACTGGCCGGCGCCGGCGTCACCCCGAAGGGCACGTGGAACGACTACGAGATCAAAGTCGTCGGGCAGCACTATTCGATCTACCGGAACGGAGAGCTGATCAACGAGTTCGACAACACCGGCGGCCAGGTCTTCGAGCCGCCACGCGGCGACGACCCCGGCACCGACGGGCGCCGGTATGCCTCGGGCTACATCGGCCTCCAGGTCCACGGCGTCACGGACGTGATCTCCTACCGGGACGTGCGGATCAAGGAGCTCTGACGCGGCTGCTGTGGGCGACGCCCTCAGCCGAAGGGGTCCCGCCATGTACGGCGGGGCCCCTTCGCGTCGTCCTGTCGAAATGCGCCAATGGGCCCGCACCGATCAGAGGCCCGAACTACGCTGCCTGGCACGACGCCGCCTGCTGCCTGGCTCCGCCGCTTCGACGGCCGGCGACGCCCCGCCGGCGGGCCCGCCTCGCAACGCCGTCACTGTCGACCACGTTCATTCCTGGAGCCCTATGTACTCCTTCCTGACCGTCGCCGCATGCCTCATCTACGCCATGGCCTTCATCGCCGCCCTGCAGCTCGGCGGACGAGACGCACCAAGACCGACCCGGGGCCACTTGACCTTGATATTCGGGGGTCTCGCCGTCAGCGGAGCGCTCCTCATGATCGCCCACAACGCCTCGTTCGGACCGCCGCAGGGGGACTCCCTCTGGGACACGATCCTGAACAGGGCACCCGACTACGTACCCATGATGATCGTGATCACGGCGTCCATCGCGTGCAGCAACGTCTTCTTCGGTGGCGCCAACCGCCGTGCTGCCGACAGGCACATCGCCGTACCGGGCAAGCCCCGCCTGCCGGGAGAAGAACGCGGTCCGGCAGGCGGCTGAGCGGGCCTCGGACACAGCACGACAGGGCGCCGGAGAGGGCTATCCCCCGCGGGTCCCGGTCCGTACAGCAGTGAGCACCCCGTCGCCGGTCTTCTGCAGCGACACGGCGAAAGAGGGGTCGTCCTCCAGGAGGCCGCGGAAGCCGGTGAGCTGTTGGCCGTGGCTCACCGCGTTGTCCACCGCGTTGTCCACCGCGATGATCCCGTGCGGCCTCAGCGCGCGCCGCAGACCCGGCCAGTACCCCTCGTCGGCACCCCGGAACAGGTCGCAGCCAGGCTCGTCGAACTGCACCAAGACATCCATTACGACCACTTCGCCCACTGGGCGCGACTACCCGGTCTGCCGCACTCCGCCGCGGTGCAATCCCTGCACCTCATCGCCTCCCGCGCTGCCCCGGAAGTGAGCCGGACCCTCTCGCCCTAGCTCCCCCCGGTGGCTCTGCGCACGAGTAGATGCGCCGAGCGGGCTCAGATGTCGGCCATCGGCTCGCGCGCCGTCTCCCGGACGACGAAGGCGCCGACGAGGGTGAACGACATCGCGGCCACGCAGTACACGACGACGATGTTCTCCGTGCCGGTGGCACTGACGAGCCAGGCCACCACCAGCGGAGCGGTCCCGCCGAAGAGGGCGTTCGCCAGTGTGTAGGACACGGACAGCGCACTCATGCGCACCGTCGTGGGGAAGAGCTCGGACAGCAGCGTGGGCACCATGCCCATGACGCCTGCGGCGAAGATCCCGAAGAGTGCCTGGGCGACAGCGACAGCGACCAGGCTTCCGCTCTGGGCGATCTTGAAGATCGGATACGTCAGGACCAGCAGGCAGAGTGCTCCGCCGATGATGAACGGCTTGCGTCCGAGCCGGTCGGACAACCGGCCCCACATCAGATTGGCCGCGGAGTAGACGAGAAGGCCGATCAGAGTGCCACCCAGAGCGACGGGGAGCGGTACTCCTCGCTCGGAGTTGAGGTAGGCCGGTATGTAGTTGTGGAAGACGTACGTGGTGACCGTGCCGCCGGTGACGATCGCGGCACCGAGCAGTATCCGCTTCCTGTGGCGGCGCATCGCCTCGGCGACGGGCATGGACGGCTTGCTGTCCATCGCGTGCCGCAGTTCGGAGACGTGCTGGTACTCGGGTGTCTCGTCCAGCTTCATCCGCAGGTAGAGGCCGATGACCCCCAGGGGCAGCGCGAGGGCGAACGGGATACGCCAGCCCCATGAGTGAAGTTGGGCATCGTCGAGCACGGCGCTGAAGAACAAGACGGTCGCGGTGGCGGCTGCGGAGCCCAGGCCGACGGTGGCCATCTGCCAGGATCCGTAGCGGCCACGCCGACCGGGTGGCGCGTATTCCACGATGAAGGTGGCCGAGCCGCCGAACTCGCCGCCCGCCGTGAAGCCTTGAAGAGCCCTGATGATCAGCAGGAGCAGCGGAGCGCCCACTCCGATCTGTTCGTAGCCGGGCAGCAGCGCGATGGCGGCCGTGCCGGCCGACATGGCGAGGACCACCGCAGCGAGGACGTTGCGACGTCCGGCGCGGTCGCCGAGGTTGCCCAGAACCAACGCGCCGACGGGACGCGCGACGAAGGCCACGCCGAAGGTGGCGAAGGTGGCGATCAGCGCAGCCTGGGGATCCGAGGAGGGGAAAAAGACGCGGGCCAGAATGGTCGCTGACGCTCCGTAGAGGACGAAGTCGTACCACTCCACGAAGTTGCCGATCGCGCCCGCGACGACGGCCCTTCGGGAAATGGCCTTATCGGGACGTCGCGTCGCGGGCGCTGCGGCGATGTCACTGCCACTGGTGGAGGGTCGGTCCTGCGCCATGGTTACTCCTTGTCCTGTGCGGCGCTCCGGTGCTCAGCCGGCGTCGCCCGCGGCATCGAGACGCCCGGTTCGCGCGATGCGCTCGAAGACGTACGCACTGGGCTTGGGCACGCGGGCAAAGTCCTCGTCCCGGTCGACCGCGACGAGGCCGAATTTCGGGCCGTAGCCCGCGGACCACTCGAAGTTGTCGAACGCCGACCAGTGGAGATAGCCGCGGATATCGACACCCTCGGCCCGTGCTTGGGCGAGGGCGGCGAGGTGCGAGGTGAGGTAGTCAATGCGCTCCGAGTCGTCCTCGGTGGCCATGCCGTTCTCGGTGACGTACAGGGGCAGGCCGGTCTCGGAGGCTCGGTGGAGCATCTGCCGGAAGCCGTCGGGATGAACTGCCCAGCCCATCTGGCTCGTCCGTGTTCCGGGCGGGGGTTCGGCGAAGAGCGTCGGACATGCCGGGTCGACCCACTGCTGGCGGTAATACTGCACCCCCAGCCAGTCACCCCGGTCGGGCCCGACGAGACCGTCGAGGTACAGGTCGACGATCTCCTCGCGCATGGCTCGGCAGAACGCCTGACAACTCTCGTCGTCCGGGCGGGCGGGTGCCAGCAACGGCAGCTGCACGACGAGACCGGTGCTGGGCTCTCCCGCACCATTGCGCACGGCCCGCACCGCTGCCCGGTGAGCGTCCAGCAGCACGCGTCCGACGCGTTTCCATAGGGCGGCATTGGTGACGCCGGGCGGATACCGGCCTTCGAGATACCCGTGCAGGGACACCATCTGCGGCTCGTTCACGGTGCAGACGAACGGCATGAGATCACCGAACTCGGCGGCGACGCGGGCGCAGTACCGCTCGAACGCTTCGACCGCGTCGGGGGCGAGCCAGCCACCCCGGTCCGCGAACCACCGCGGAACCGTGAAGTGGTGCAGCGTGACGAACCCAGTCATTCCCGTTTCCGCCAGTGCCGTGAGCACGCGCCGGTAGTGGGCCAAGGCGGCGGCACTGAACTCTCCCGGTGCCGGTTCGATCCGTGACCATTCCAGCGACAGCCGGTGCGCGTTGTGGCCCAGGGATTTCAGCAGCGCGAAGTCGTCGACGTATCGGTGGTAGTGGTCGATGGCGTCGCCGGATGACTCGAGGGCTGCGGTCGCGGGGTCGTGTTCGTAGTCCCACCAGTCGTTGTTGACGTTGCCGCCTTCGACCTGGTGGGCGGCTGTGGCGCTTCCCCACAGGAAGTCGGCGGGGAATTCGGCTCCGGATTCCGGAGCGCGATCCTCGGGGGTCGTCACACGCTCTCCTCGACTCTGCGGACGGCGCGGTAGGGGCGTGGCGGAACATATGACCCTGAGGGCCAAAAGTCCACCCTGAAGGACCAAAGAGTTTCCCCGCGGCAGTGAATCGCCCCGGCGGCCTAGAGTGGGAACGAGTCCGGAGCACGAGAAGGGGGACAGACGTGGAGGGCCAGCGGCCGACGTCCCTGACTGACAGCCTGTTCTGGGTGCTCAGCCTGCTCCGGTCGACGGACGGGATCACGCGCCCGGAGCTCGCCCGGCAGACTGGGCTGACACGGAAGGTTGTCGTCCAGCGCGTCGAGGATCTGATCGCCTGCGGTCTCGCCGAGGACGGAGCTATGGCCAGGTCCACCGGCGGACGTGCGCCCCGTGAGGTCAGGTTTCGCGCCGGCGGCGGTCACCTGCTCGTCGCGGAGGTCACCGCCACCAGCGTCACCGTGGGCCTGGCGGATCTCCGAGGCGCTGTTCTGAGCCAGTCGACCGAAGGACTCGCCCCTGAGGCAGGCCCGGAGGTCACACTCGCCTGCGTCGAGGCGCTCTTCGACGAGCTCCTTGCGCAACGCCCTGTGGACGCGCCGCCGATCTGGGGCATCGGCATCGGCGTACCGGGCCCTGTGGTGATCGCCACCGGGCGGCCCATCGGCGCGGTCTCAACCACCAGTTGGGTCAACTACCCCGTACGCGACCGCCTCGCCGCCCGCTACGACGTCCCTGTCTGGGTCGACAACGAGGTCAATCTGATGGCTCTCGGTGAAGCCCGTGCCGGTGAGGGCCGCAACCACTCCGACCTGCTCTTCCTCAAGATCGGGAGCGGCATCGGAGGGGCCGTCGTCACGAACGGGGCCCTCGCTCGCGGGTCGGGTGGATTCGCCGGGGAAATCGGGCACACCGTCATCTCGTCAGATGCCACAGAGCGATGCTGGTGCGGCCGGGCAGGTTGCCTCTCGCAGGCGGCCGGAGCCCGGGCGCTCGGCATCCAGGGCGAACAGGCAGCGGTCGCGGGCCGGAGCCCGGTCCTGGCGGCCATCAAGGCACAAGGACGCGGGATCGGCCCACACGAGGTGTTCACAGCAGCCCTCGCCGGTGACAAGACAAGTCATGAACTTCTCAGTGCGGCTGGAGAGTTGATCGGCAGGACCGTCTCAGTCGTGGTAAACATGCTCAACCCTTCTCTGCTCTTGGTCGGCGGCGGGCTGGTGAGTATGCAAGACCCCCTGATGACCGCACTCCGTGGAGCCGTCGACGATCTGTCGCTACCCGATGCCGTCCATGACCTGCAGTTCGCCGTATCGCCGCTGGGGAATGCCGCGGGTCTGATCGGCGCCGCCTACATGGTCGTTGACGACTTGCTCTCCCCCCGGCTTCTGGATCTCTGGAGCGCCCACGGTTCTCCCGCAGGACTCGCGAAGACCATTCACGGACTTCCGAGGTCGTGAAACTGACGGACATCATCGCGAGGGCTCTCGTCCATGGGGACTTGCCTGCCTGACTCATGTCGTGCTCGGGCCCGCTGAACGTCGGCAACCTCGCGCACTACCAGCTGCTCGCGGTATTCCGGCCAGCCCGACAGCTTGGCCCCGGCATGGTTGAACGGGCTGGCGGCGCATCCAGTACATCGCCAGCAACTTCGTGGTGGTCGTGTCGGCAGAGATGACCACAACGAGATTTCCAAGACTCCCCTGACCTCGGTGAGCCGGGTTCGCCTAGCAGGTGGCGGGCACCGACGTAGCCGACAAATCCGTCTTGTCGGGCGCCACGCACATCAGCCATCGGGGGCTTCGTCGCCACATGGCGACGCATGACCCACGTCACCCATTTACCTTTTCGTTACCATCTCGCGACTTGACGAGCGACCCTCCCGGCGCAAACCTTTAGTCACTTCCAGCGACTGAAACGTTTCAACACCGGCCCGTTCCGCGGCCCCATTTCTTCACGATCCAGAACCCCGGGCAACGTCGCGTCCGCACCGGACAGCGCAGCCCGCACTCTACGGAGGTTCGACGACATGAGGTTCGGAATCACGGCCCGCCGTTCACCGGCGCTCACCACGCTGATGGTGCTCTCGATCAGCCTGACCGGATGCAGTTCGGGCAGTCTCGGTTCGAGCGGCGACAAGGACAAACTGACCCTTGACTTCCTGGTGCCGACCGGCCCGGACAGCCTCCCCGTGGGCGAGCAGCTGGCACGCGACTTCTCCGCGTCGCATCCGGACATCAAGGTGGACGTGGAGGCGCGGCCCGGCGGGGGCGAGGGCGACAACGTGGTGAAGACACGGCTGGCCACCGGCGAGATGGCTGACGTCTTCCAGTACAACACCGGCTCCCTCTTCCAGGCGATCGACCCTGAGAAGAATCTCGTGCCGGTGACCGACGAGGACTGGGCCCGCAACCTCGGCGACTTGTTCGTCCCGACCGCCTCCGTCGGCGACCAGGTGTACGGCGCGCCCTTCGGCTCGAGCATGGGCGGCGGCGTGCTCTACAACCGGAAGGTCTACGCCGACCTCGATCTCAAGGTGCCCAAGACCTGGGACGAGTTCATGAAGAACAACGCCAAGATCAAGGACGCCGGCATCGCCCCGGTCATCCAGACCTATCAGGAGACCTGGACCTCGCAGCTGTTCGTTCTGGGCGACTACCACAACGTCGCCGCCGCCGAGCCCGGCTTCGCCAAGAAGTACACCGCCAACGACCTCAAGTACGCCACCTCCCCGGCCGCGCTCCGGGGCTTCAAGCGACTCCAGGAGGTCCATGACGCCGGCTACCTCAACAAGGGCTTCGCCTCTGCCACCTACGAGCAGGGTCTGCGCATGATCGGCAAGGGAGAGGGCGCGCACTACCCGATGCTGACCAACGCGATCAGCCCCGTGGTCAAAGCCGTGCCCTCGGCCAAGGAGAACATGGGCTTCTTCGCGCTCCCCGGCGAGGACGCCGCGAAGAACGGGCTGACCGCTTGGGCCCCAGCCGCGACGTACATACCGAAGTCGACCAAGGGAGAGAAGCTGAAGGCGGCCAAGGAGTTCCTCGCCTTCATGGCGAGCCCTGCCGGTTGCAAGTCCTTCGCCAAGGCGCAGCCTCCCTCGGGACCCTATTCGGTGAAGGGCTGCGAGCTGCCCGCGAACGCGCCGCAGGCAGTCAAGGACACACAGCGCTACTTCGAAGACGACGCCGTCACGCCCGCCCTGGAATTCCTCTCCCCGGTCAAGGGCCCGGCATTGGAGCAGATCTGCATCGAGGTCGGCTCGGGTATCCGTCCCGCAAAGAAGGGCGCCCAGCTCTACGACAAGGACGTGGCGAAGCAGGCCAAGCAACTCGGCCTCAAAGGCTGGTGACGGGGACTCACCATGACCACCACGCTCGAAGCCCCCGAGAAGCGGCGGGCGAGGAAGCAGCGAACACAGACATCCCGGGGTAACACCCGGGCGGGAAGCGCGGCCCTCAAGGGTGCCTACCCGTTCGGGTTCTACGTTCCCGCTGGGGTCGTCTACGCGACGCTGTTCGTAGTGCCGACCTTCGCCGCCTTCTTCTTCAGCCTCACCCGCTGGACGCTGTTCGACTACGAGTTCATCGGCCTGGACAACTTCGAGCAGTTCGTCAGCGAGGCGGCCCTGGTGAAGGGCCTGACCAACACCCTCATCTACGCCGTGGTCACCTCGGGCCTGAAGGTCGTCCTCGGCCTGCTGCTCGCCGTGCTGCTCACCAGCCAGATCATCGGGCGCGGCTTCCTTCGCTCGCTCGTCTTCTTCCCCGTGCTGGTGAGCACCATCGGCGTCGGAATCACGTTCACCGTGCTGATGCACCCCTCCGAAGGCATGATCAACAACTGCCTCAGGGCGCTCGGCGTGGACGGCCCGGCCTGGCTCACGGATCCGACCTGGGCGCTCCTGTCGGTCGCCTTCGTCGACGTCTGGAAGGGCGTCGGACTGGCGACCGTCATCTACATCGCCGGGGTCGTCTCCATCCCCCGCGAGTACTACGAGGCGGCGGAGGTGGACGGAGCGGGGCCGCTCACCCAATTCCGGCACATCACACTGCCGTTGGCGCGCCCGGCGACGGTCACCGTCATCATCCTCTCCCTCATCGGCGGCCTGCGCACCTTCGACCTGATCTGGACGATGACCGGCGGCGGCCCCGGATTCACCTCCGACGTCATCGCCTCGGTCATCTACAAGCAGTACCAGGCCGGCTTCTACGGCTTGTCCACGGCGGGCAACGTCGTGCTCTTCCTTCTGGTGTCCGCGATCGTCGTTCCGCTGTTCTGGTTCCTCAACCGGAAGGAGGCGGAGCTGTGAGCGACGACGCGAGGACGGTGAAGGCCGTACTTCCCAGCGCACGCCCACGCCAACGGGTCCGCCGCCCCAACTACACACTCAGCGTGGTGGTGACGCTCGCCTTCATCGTGGTCTTCGTCATCCCGTTCGCCTTCATCGCCGTGACCGCGTTCAAGGGCGAACAGGAAGCGGCCCAGCTCGGGTTCTCCCTGCCCACCGACTGGCAGATCGTCGAGAACTTCCAGGCCGTCCTGGAGACCGGCGACTACATCCTGATCATCGCGTTCATCAACAGCGTGATCCTCACCGTCGCCAGTGTCACCTTCATGGTTGTCCTCGGCGCGATGGTGGCGTTCGTCCTCCAGCGCCGGACCAGCCGGACGACCGGGCCGATCAGCTTCCTCGTGCTGTCCGGGCTCATCATCCCCCCGGCCGTCGTCCCCACCATCTGGGTCCTGCAGGAACTCGGCCTCTTCAAGACCCTCTTCGGCCTGATCCTCGTCGAGGTCGCCTTCCACCTTCCGTTCTGTGTCCTGCTCTTCAGGGCCTTCATCTCCACCGTCCCGCGTGACCTCGACGAGTCAGCCGTGATCGACGGCGCCGGCCCGCTACGCCTCTTCTTTCGCGTGATCTTCCCCCTGCTGCGCCCGGTCACAGTCACCGTGATCGTCGTCCAGTCGGTCAACGTCTTCAACGACTTCGTCAACCCGCTCTACTTCCTGCCCGGCGAGGAGAACGCCACCGTCCAGCAGACCCTGTTCAACTTCCAGAGCCAGTTCGAGAGCCAGTACAACCTCCTGTTCATGGACATCCTGCTGATCACGATCCCGCCGCTGATCATGTTCCTCTTCTTCAACCGGCAGATAGTCGCCGGAATGACCTCTGGCGCGATCAAGGGCTGAGGAGGCCCATCACTCATGCCTCATACCATCGTCAGCCCCGTCCGCTTCGAACACCGCGACGGCTCCCCGCTCGGGATCGGGATTGCGACCCCCCGCCTGTCATGGCAGAT
The DNA here is from genome assembly GCF_000426165.1 of Streptomyces sp. TAA486. Lineage (NCBI taxonomy): Bacteria > Bacillati > Actinomycetota > Actinomycetes > Kitasatosporales > Streptomycetaceae > Streptomyces > Streptomyces sp. TAA486. Next base: position 340,116 of record NZ_AUEV01000002.1, read on the forward strand.
CACCACCGATGACCCGGACTGGCGCCAAACCTCATACGAACTCGACTGTGACGGCACGGTCGTTCGCATCGACTCTGCCGAACAGCTCCTGGTGCCCTGGCCCTTCACACCGCTGGCCTCCCGCGCCAGCGCCACCGTCCGTGTCCGGGTCGCTTCCGGGGAGCGTTGGACGGGCTGGAGCGAACCCGCGACGGCCGAGGCCGGCCTGCTCACGCCGGAGGACTGGAACGCACGGTTCATCAGCCCCGTCACCCTCGGCCGCATCGGCGACCCGGCACCGCTCCTCAGCCACACGGTGACACTGCGCTCCGGCGTAGGCATCGCCTCGGCGCGGATGTATGCCACCGCGCACGGCGTCTACGCCGCGACCCTCAACGGGACGAGGGTCAGCGACGAGGTCCTGGCGCCGGGCTGGACCAGCTACCCCAACCGCCTGCGGTACGCCACGCACGACGTCACGGAGTTGCTCCGTGAGGGAGACAACGAGCTGTCGGTGTTGCTGGGCAACGGCTGGTACCGGGGCCGGCTGGGCTGGGCCGAACCGCCTCGCGCGTTGTACGGCGACCGGCTCGCACTATTGGCGCAGTTGGAGGTGACCTACACCGACGGTTCGACGGAGACCTTCGGCACCGACGAAGAGTGGTCCGCGCGCAACAGCAACGTCCTTGCCGACGACATCTACGACGGACAGCGCACCGATCTGCGTCCCGACGCCACGGCGGCCGCCTCAGACACCGTCGAGGTCGTCGAGGCGGACCTCGGCAGGCTGGTCGCCCCCGAGGGGCCACCCGTGCGGGCCACCGAGACCGTGCCCGCCGTGAAGGTGTGGACCTCCCCCTCGGGCAGGACCCTCATCGACTTCGGCCAGAACCTCGTCGGCTGGGTCCGCCTCACCGCCCGCCCTCCCCACGACGCAGCCGAAGTCACCGTTCGCCACGCCGAAGTCCTCGACGAGCACGGCGAGCTCGGCGTACGCCCCCTACGCTCCGCTGAAGCCACTGACACCTACCTCCTCCCGCCCGCTGACTCAGCGGGCGGAAACGAAGGGGCGGACGAGGCGCTGGTGCTGGAACCGAGCCTGACCTTCCACGGCTTCCGCTACGCCGAGGTCACCGGTCTCCACGGACTCGTCCCGGCCGACGCGGAGGCCGTCGTCATCGGCACCGACCTGCGCCGCACCGGCTGGTTCTCCTGCTCCAACCCCGACGTCAATCAGTTCCACCAGAACGTCGTCTGGGGCATGCGCGGCAACTTCCTGGACGTACCCACCGACTGTCCCCAGCGCGACGAACGCCTCGGCTGGACCGGCGACATCCAGGTCTTCTCGCCGACCGCCAGTTTCCTCTTCGACACCGCCGGCTTCCTCTCCTCCTGGCTCGCCGACCTCGACGCCGAACAACACCCCGACGGCGCCGTGCCGTTCGTCATCCCCGACATCCTGCGCGACGAGAGCCCGACCGCCGCCGCCTGGGGCGACGCCGCAACCGTCGTGCCGTGGGTGCTCCACCAGCGCTACGCCGACCCCGAGGTGCTGCGCCGCCAGTTCAACTCCATGTGTGCCTGGACCGACGCCGTCGCAGCCCGAACCACCGACGGCGTCGTGGTGGGTGGCTTCCAGTTCGGCGACTGGCTCGACCCGGACGCGCCGCCCGACAACCCCTTCGCCGCCAAGGCAAACCCCGACGTCGTCGCCACCGCCTGCCTCGCCCGGTCAGCAGGAATCACCGCCGAGGCCGCCCGCGTCATCGGCCGCGACGCCGACGGCGAACGCTACGCCGCGCTCGCCAGCCGTATCCGCGACGCCTTCAACCGCCACTACGTCACCAGTGCGGGCCGGGTGCTCTCCGACTCCCCCACCGTCTACGCGCTGGCCATCGACTGGGACCTGCTGCCCACCGCCGCACAACGCGAGGGCGCTGCCGAGCGGCTCGCGGATCTGGTGCGCACCAGCGGGTTCCGCATAGCCACCGGTTTCGTCGGCACCCCTCTCATCACTGACGCCCTCACCTCAACGGGCCACCCCGACCTCGCCTTCCGCCTCCTACTGGAACGCGGCTGCCCTTCGTGGCTCTACCCGGTCACCATGGGCGCGACCACCGTCTGGGAACGCTGGGACTCCATGCTTCCCGACGGCACGATCAACCCGGGCCAGATGACCTCCTTCAACCACTACGCCCTGGGCGCCGTCGCCGACTGGCTCCACCGCACCCTCGCCGGCCTCGCACCCTCCGCCCCCGGATACCGACACATGACCATCCGCCCCGTCCCCTACCCGGCGTTCACCCACGCCGAGGCGCGGCACCTCACCCCGTACGGTGAGGCGAGTGCAGCCTGGCGCCGCGAAGGTGACCAACTCACCGTCGAGGCCGTCCTTCCACCCGGCACCACAGCGACCGTCCACCTCCCGGGCGCCGACCCCACCCAGGACCCCGTCGAGGTGCGGCACGGCCGCCACTCCTGGACCGTGACCGCCCCCACCGCACCAGAGGTGGAGATCGTCACCGTCCGCGACCTCATCGACACCCCGGAGCTGTGGAACGAGGTCGTCACCCTGTTCATCGACCACGGACTCGGCCAGGATTCCTCGGACATCGCCCGGCGCACCGCCCGCTACTTGAGCGTTGCCCCGCTGGATCTGCCGTTCCGCCTGGCGGGCAAGAGCGGGGACTGGGAGGCAGCCCGCCGCGCGCTGGCGGATCTACTCTGACCCCAAAGGCCGACCGCGAGTGAGCCAGCCCGATATAACGTTTCAACCCCCACCACCACCGTGGGTAGGTAGGGTTGCCGCCTGAAGCGGCCAAGAGCTGGCAGCTTCCGTGCCGGCGGGGACTTCGCGAACTCTGCCCCCATCGTCGAGGATCTCCTGCTGACTGCGGGTGTCGCCGGAGAGGTGAGCCGCGTGCTCGAACGTCGGAGCAACGGGCGCAACGTCGTGTCGGACGAGTGCCGCGGCCCCCTTGCCAGTTGAGTTGAGGGTCTCCACTGTTCATCCTTACTGAGCCGGCGAGGATCCGGTGGAGTTGTCTCGCTCATCCGCTGTCACAGGGTCAGAAGAGTCAGTCACCGGCTCCTGTCCCAACGTCAGACTCGCCGCGTGAGCCCGCTTCGTGCAGGTCGCCAAGGATCACGGCCATGGTGTCCCCCGCGGCGGCTGCGGGTATTTTCCGAACCGCCCGCCAGGTTTCCTCCGGCATGCATTGGCGTCGGCCTCAGCACGGCGCAGTGCCGCAAGCCGTTCAGCGAGAGAACCCGCTCCCCTGGGCTCGGCCCCGGGTTGGAGCGGGCTCGACCGCTGTACCGCTGCTGATCCGCGACGTCTTCTGCACCGTTCGTCTTGGTCGAGACCTTCCTGCTCGACGGCCGCGCCCGAGGGTCGCGGCCGTCGGCTCTCCACAGCCACACTCCGCCGTAGGAGGGGGTGACGAGCCGCCGCGTGACAGGGGGTGTCAGACCGTCCCCTCACACTGAGGTCATTGAGGAACCGAAGCGCACGGAGAGCCCCCACATGATCACCACTCTCGCCGTCGAGAACTACCGCTCGCTGAGCCGCCTGATAGTGCCGTTGGACCGGCTGAACGTGGTCACGGGCGCGAACGGCACCGGAAAGTCCAGCCTGTACCGCGCGCTGCGGCTGCTCGCCGACGCCTCACGGGGAGGGGCGGTCGCGGCGCTGGCACGCGAGGGCGGGCTGCGATCCACGCTGTGGGCAGGCTCGGAGAATCCGGCGCAGGGCGCGGGCAGGAGCGGGCCCGTGGGGCTGCGACTCGGCTTCGCCGGCGACGAGTTCGGCTACGCGGTCGACTTCGGGCACCCGATTCCCGCCGATTCGCTCTTCGACCTCGATCCGGAGATCAAGGTCGAATGCACCTGGGTGGGGCCCGTGTTGCGTCCGGCCGCGGTGCTCTCGGAGCGCAAGGGTCCCGCCGTGCGGACGCGAACCGCGGACGGCGACTGGCATCGCTCGGCGGGCGAACTGCGCCCGTACGACAGCATGCTGAGCGAATTCGCCGACCCGCAGCTCGCCCCCGACCTGCTGCGGCTGCGTGAACACATCAGGTCCTGGCGCTTCTACGACCACGTGCGCACCGACGCGCGGGCGCCGGCACGTTCCGCGCAGATCGGCACGCGCACACCCGTGCTCGGTCACGACGGCGCGGACCTGCCCGCCGCCCTGCGGACAATCCACGAGACCGGCGACCGCAAGAGGCTGGAGGAAGCCGTGGACGCGGCCTTCCCGGGCAGTCGGCTGACCGTCGCGAGCCAGGCAGGACGGTTCGAGCTGGAGCTGCACCAGCCGGGGATGCTGCGCCCCCTCACCGCCGCAGAGCTCTCGGACGGCACCCTGCGCTATCTGCTGTGGACGGCCGCGCTCCTCACGCCACGGCCTCCCGCGCTCCTGGTCCTCAACGAACCGGAAGCCAGCCTCCACCCCGAACTGCTGCAGCCGCTCGCGGAGTTGATCGTCACTGCCGCCCAGGACACGCAGATCGTGGTGGTCACCCACGCCTCGGAGCTGGCCACGCATCTGGAGCGCGGCTCGGTGCGTCACCGGCTCGAGATCAACTCGATAGAGCTGGTCAAGGACGAGTACGGGCAGACGGAGGTGGCCGGACGCGAAGGGCTCCTGGACCAGCCCGCCTGGCACTGGCCCAAGCGCTGAGGTGCACGTCCGACTGCGGCGCACCCGTCAGGGCGCGCTCACGTACGGACCAATAGGCATATTGTTCGCTTATCGGCATATACCGTTCACTCCCTGTAACCGACTCAGCGGAGGGAAGCGATATATGAAGACGAAGACGATCGGCATCGGCGTCGCGGTGCTGGCGGCACTGACCTTGGCTGGTGGGAGCACGTCGGTCGCCCAGACCAACGACGGCTTCGGCGGCGACGACGGGCGCAAGGCCGGCCATCACAAGGCCGGCCACGACATCATCGTGAAGGGGAACCACAACCAGATCGTGCTGGGAGACGACAACACCGTCGCCCGGGGAGACATCGACAAGTCCACCGAGACCGAGGCGGGCGAAGGCGAGGACACCGAGACGCCTGCCGAGCCGTACGCCACCGTGAACAACCGCATCGTCACCTTCCTCTCGGAGCGAGAGAGGCCGACGACGGCGTCTCCGGAGGTCGCACGGTTCAGTCGCGGCACGAAGATCCCGCTCCACTGCTTCGTGCCCGATGGCCAGCCCGTCGAGGGCGACAGGACCTGGTACGAGGTGCGGCCCGGTTCCGGATTCCTGTTCGGATACGTCAGCGCCCCGTTCGTCAACATCACGGGGCACGTGCCGCGTTGCCCCGAACCGACTGACTGATCCGCCCTCGCCGCGGTGCGTCGCAGGACGGGGCATGAACATCGCGCCGGCTGACCTCCCGTGCCGGACACCGCGGGCTCCCGGTCGGCTCCCTGACACGCTTCGCTCCGGCCGACCGGAGGACCGGGTGCTGCCACCTCCATCCGCGCCCGTTGCCGTAACGACGAGAGGCCCCACCCGGGCCGAGTGACATCGCCTCACACTCGGAGACCGGGCGGGGCCCTCTCGCGCGCAGCCTCCTACCAGCCGTTCTCGTGCAGCACCTCCGACAGTGGCGCGCGAGGTGCCGGCTTGAAGGTGTCACCGGTGTAGTGGGCGGTGGGGATGAGAGCGGCCTGGCGGACGTTCGCGGGGAGGTTCAGGACGCGGGCCACTTCGTCCTCGTAGCGAAGGTGCAGGGTGGTCCATGCCGTGCCGAGGCCGCGGGAGCGGGCCGCGAGCATGTAGCTCCAGGCCGCCGGGAGGACCGACCCCCACAGGCCGGCCTGATTGCCCTCGGGCAGTTCCTCGGAGGGGAGTTGGAGGCAGGGGATCACGAGTACGGGGACGTCGCCCATGCGGTCGGCCAGGTGCGCCACGCTGTCGTTCACGCGGGACTGCACCCGTGAGCGTTCCGGGTCGTCCGCATACAGGCGGCCCGCCGCGTTCGGCGAGTCGAGATAGGCGCGGCAGGACTTCTGGTACAGGGCGCCGACCTCCCGGCGGACCTCCGGATCAGTGAGGACCAGCCAGTGCCAGCGCTGAGCGTTGGAGCCGCTGGGCGCCTGCAGGGCCGTCTCGATGCACTCGTGCACGAGTGCCGGGTCCACCGGTCTCGTCAGGTCGAGCCGCTTGCGCACGCTCCGGGTTGTGGTCAGCAGCTCATGGGCGGACAGTTCGGGCACGGTGGCTCCTCGAGTGCGGGACATGTGGCGAGGTATCGGCTAACGCACGTTAACCGCACAGGTGTTGGAGGGTCCAGTGACCCCTGCGCCGCCGACCGCGAGGAGCACCTATGCGTCGGCGGCGGGATTGAGGACCCGGCCGAGCCAGTCGTTGCGCGTGCGGCGGGCCGCGGCGGAGACCCCCACCTGCGGGAACAGCGCGTCGAAGCCGTGGAACCCTCCGGCCCACACGTGCAGTTCGGCCTGCCCGCCGGCGGCCCAGATCCTGGTGGCGTACTCGACGTCCTCGTCCCGGTAGACCTCGGCGGAGCCGGCGTCGATGTAGGCGGTCGGCAGGCCGGAGAGGTCCTCGGCGAGCGCTGGTGAGACGTAGCGCGGCACGTCCGCGTCCCGGGCGTCGCCGCCGAGGAGCGACCGCCATGCGAACTCGTTCTTCTCCCGGGTCCAGATGGCGGGTGTGCCCGAGTACTGGCGGCTGGAGACGGTGTTGTTGCGGTGGTCGAGCATGGGGCCGATGAGGACCTGGGCCGCGATGGCGGGGGTGCCGCGGTCGCGTGCCGTCAGCGCGACTCCGGCAGCGAGGCCGCCGCCCGCGCTGGCACCCGCGACGACGAGGCGGGCAGGGTCGATGCCCAGCTCGTCGGCGTGCTCCGCGACCCAGAGCAGACCGTGGTAGCAGTCCTCGAGCGGCGCCGATCCGGTGGCTTCCGGCGCCCGCCGGTATTCGGCGGAGACCACGACGGCGCCGAACCGGTCGAGCCACTCCAGCGGGATGTCGATCTGCCAGGAACGGTCACCCATGACCATCCCGCCGCCGTGCAGCCAGTAGACGCACGGCAGCATCGAGGACCGATCGGTTCCCGCGGGGCTGAAGACCGACAGCGGGATCTGCGTCCCGTCCGGCGAGGGAGCGGTGACCTCGCGCCGGTCGACCTCGCGGCCCTGGAGCAGTTCCTCGACGGGTGTTGACGGTTGGCTGCGCAGCTCTTCCAGGATCTGCGGGTCGAGCCGGGAGGTGAACGGCATTCCGGCGAGTTGCGCACTCAGTTCCGGGTCGATGTCGGGGCGCGCCTGCGTCATGGCAGGTCCTTTCGGAGGGCGTCGGTGGTCGGGAAGGTCGTTGCCGGACGGCAGCAGTTGCAGCGGGGCGGCGGCACCCGGAGGAGGTGTCAAAAGGCGGCCTTGCCTCCGACCGGCACGTGGTCTGCGTACTCGGCTTCCCCGGCCAGCAACCCCTCGATCCGCGACATGAGGGCCTGCGCGGCCTCACCGGCGAAGATCCGGTGATGGTCCTCCTCGCTGGTCCACCCCTCCGCGAGGTGCACGACGTCGGGGCTCGACGCCGAACGACAGACGAGGTAGACGAGGCAGTACTCGCTCGCGGCGGGACTGCCCTCGTCCAGACCGGACAGCAGCACGTCGGCCAGCCGGCCGCCCATGCCGGGCCTGGCGATCAGAGTGGCGTTGAATCCGTAGTCGGCGGTCACGGCGTATCTCCTGTCGGACGGATTGCACTGAAGATGCCGAACCTGGAGCACTGCGATGTCCTGCAGGAATCCGGCAACTCCATGAAACCTCCGTGACCTGTGGAGACAGTAGAGCGATCATCTCAGGCCCTTGCACGATCCTCCCCCGTACGGGAGCCGGCTCCGGGCTGGTGTGGTGCAATCGGGGTATGCACCTCGAGGAGTTCCGCTCGCTGCTGGCACGGCACGCGCGGCCCGACTGGACCACCGCGGTCGATGGCGTCTTCGTCTCGAAGGTCGAGCGGCCGAACCCGCCGTCGCCGTCCATGACCGGCACGATCCTGGCCGTCATCGCCCAAGGCACCAAGAGCATCGCGCTGGGCGACAAGGTGTACGAGTACGGCGCCGGCCAGTACCTCGTCGCGTCGGTCGACCTGCCCATCACCGGCCACTTCACCGAGGCGAGCCCGGAGCGCCCGGCCCTGGGCTTCGGACTGACGCTGGAGCCCTCCGCCGTTGCCGAGGTGCTGCTGCAGGCCGGGGCCGGGGACATTCCGCGCGCCGGGGGCGGCGCGCTGCCCGGCATCGCCGTCAGCGACGCCCCGGTCCCCTTGCTGGATGCGGTGATCCGGATGCTGCGCCTTCTCGATGAGCCGCGCCGTGACCGGGCAGTGCTCGCTCCCCTCATCAAGCGCGAGATCCTGTGGCGGCTGATCAGCGGCGAACAGGGCGACATCGTGCGCCAGCTCGGCCTCGCCGACAGCAGCCTCAGCCACGTAGCGCGGGCGGTGAGGTGGATCCGCGAGCACTACGCGGAGGCATTCCGGGTCGAGGACGTGGCACGGCTGTCCGGCATGAGCGTCTCCGCCTTCTACCGCAACTTCCAGGCGGTGACCGCGATGAGCCCCATCCAGTTCCAGAAGCAGATCCGCCTGCAGGAAGCCCGGCTGCTGCTGGCGACCCACCCTCACGACGTCACGGGCGTCGGCCACCGCGTCGGTTACGACAGCGCTTCGCAGTTCAGCAGGGAGTACCGCCGCCAGTTCGGCGCACCGCCCAGCCAGGATGCCGATCGCCTGCGCCTCCCCACCGGGACAGCGGCTGCCGGACTGCCCTGACGCATCACGGTTCGGTGCCCGCGCCCCGGCAAGTCACCGAATTCGTCGGGTGGGGCCCTGCGCGCCAGGAGCGACCAGCGTTCCGCGCGCCTCCCCCCGTTGGCAGCCGAGATGTTCGCTGGGGCAGGATCGTGCAAGTACCAGATACGATCATTCTTCTGATTCAGCAGTTCAGAGTGCTTCGATGGGAAACAGAGATTCCCGCGTGGAGATCGAGTACTCCACTGATGTGCAGGAGGACGTCATGAAGGTCGCCATCGTCACCGGCGGAAGCTCGGGCATCGGACGGAGCGCGGCGATGCAGATCGCCGCGCGGGGGGACGGAGTGATCCTCACCTACAGCGCCAACCGGCAAGGGGGCCTGGACACGGTTGCGGCGATCGAGAAGGAAGGCGGCACTGCGGTGGCGCTGCCGCTCGACGTCAGCGACACGAGCAGCTTTCCCGCATTCCACGACGCCGTGGTCGCCGCGCTGCGCGACACCTGGCAGCGCGACACCTTCGAATACCTCGTCAACAACGCCGGCTTCGGGCAGATGGCGATGTTCGAGGACACCACCGAGGAACTCTTCGACAAGTTCATGCGGGTCCTGCTCAAGGGGCCGTACTCCCTGACGCAGAAGCTGCTGCCGCTGATGGCCGACGGCGGAGCGATCGTGAACACGACCAGCAATTCCGCGCTCGTGTCCGGCCTGGAGCCCGGATACTCGGCCTACGGAACGATGAAGGGCGGCCTCGTCGTGCTGACCCGCTACATGGCCAAGGAGTTCAGCACGCGGGGCATCCGCGTCAACGGCGTCGCTCCCGGCTCGACCCGTACCCGCATCGCGGACGACGCGTTCGAGCGGTTCCCCGAAGTGATCCCGGCCCTCGCGGAGAAGACCGCGCTCGGCCGTGTCGGCGAACCCGACGACATCGGCAAGGTGATCGCCACCCTGCTCTCCGAGGAGAGCGGCTGGGTCACCGCACAGAACATCGAGGTCTCGGGCGGCTACAACCTCTGAGGCACCGGGCGGCGACGACACCGGGCCACACCTGCTGCTCCGCCTCGTGACTGCCCTGCCAGGGGCGGCAGTTGACGCCGGCCCCGAGGTGGATCTCCGGGGGCTGCGCCAACCGGACCTGGCACCTTCCCCGTCCGGACTCTTGTCCCGCCGGACGGTACGTGATTCAGTGGCTCATCCACTGAGTCACTGAGGAAGGTGCCGGGCCGTGGAGACTCTGCCCCGCGAGACGATCGTCGACGTACTGGAGAACAAACTGCGCGAGGAGATCCTCACCGGATCCCATCCCGCGGGGAGTTATCTGCCTCCCGAGCGTGAGCTGGCCGATGGCTACGGCGTCACGCGGACCACGCTCAAGCACGCGTTCGGCCGGCTCGTGCAGTCGGGCCTGCTGGAGACCCGCCACGGAGTCGGCACGCGCGTACGGGACTTCGTACGTCTCGGCGGGGCCGACCTGCTGCCCATGCTGGTCCGGCACAGCCCCGAATGGATGGGCGAGATCTTCGAAGTGCGCCGCAGCGTCGGTGCGTTGATCGCCGAGCGGGCGGCGATGAAGGCGACCACCGGGCAGCGCCAGGAACTGCGGGCGCTGCTGGCCGCGGTCAGGGAGGCCGAGGGCGGAGGCGACGTGCAGCTCGCGGACATCGAGGTGCACCGCGCGCTCGCCCGCGCCACCGGCAACAGGGTCTACACGCTGCTGACCAACACCCTCTTCAACGCCTACCTGCCGATGCGCCAACACCTCGTCGGCCCGTTCCTGGATCCGGACGTGGCGCACGGCCGGCTGGAACCTGTCGTCTCGGCTGTCGGCGCGGGCGACGCGAAGGCGGCGCGTGAGGCGGCGGACGCGTACCTCGCCACCACCGAGCGCATCATGCTCGACGGTCTCGGGATCGCCTGATGGGCGCCCGGGGCACGGTCTTCTCGGAGGTCATGGCCGGTTCCGTCCTTCTGGCCGGAGAGAGCGAGGCGCGCGCGATGCGCCTGGATCTGTCCGTACGGGCGGGCGATGTGCTGCTCCCGCACCGCACCATCCGCGGTGCCGTGACCGGACGGGTGCGCATCGCCGGCTGGGCCGACGACGCCCAGGCCACGGGCGAGTTGGAGATCTCACCGCTCGCCCGTCGCCGCATCCGCTACCGCATCGATTTCACCGCGCAGGGCCGCCGTCACTCCCTCGACGGCTGGAAGTCGATATCCCTGGGCCGGCCCGTGAAGTCGATGACCATCCTGCCGTTCTCCTTCTTCGAGGACGGTGAGGAGGCCGGGAAGGGAACGCTGCGCTTCCCCCTCAGCACGCAGCTGCTTCCCTTCCTGGCCAGCTTCCGCTTCCCGCGTTCCGAGGACCCGGCGGCCCAACTCGCGCCGCGCTGGGACGGATCCGCGGGCCGGACGGAGGTCTGGTACACCACCGTCACCGACCCCGCCACCCGCAGTGGACTGTGGCTGCACCACGAACTCGTCGCACCGGCCGACGGATCGGGCGCCTACGCGCATGGCTGGGTCGCCCGCTTCCCCGCCGACGGCGAAGGCCCGGTCGAGCACGCACGGTTCGGCCCGGAGCCCTGGAAGCAGCAGGCCGAGGCGCGTGGCTTCTCCTCGGACGGCATCGAGGCCGGCCCGGGACGGCTGCGCGGCGCAGCGGGCCCTTTCAGCTGGGACCTGGCCGAACACCCGCAGGACGAGCCGCTGTTCACCTTCCCCCGCTGGTCCTGGCGCCGTCAGCTGCTTCCGGCGGCGCAGATCGTGCCGGCACCGCATGCCTCGTACACGGGGACATTCACCTACGACGGCGGCGAGCTGAGGCTCGACGAGGCGCCCGGGGCGACCGCCCGTATCTACGGGCACGGCAACGCTCGCCGCTGGGCGTGGCTGCACGCGGGGCTCGGCGGCGGCGACGTGCTGGAGATCGTCGCCGCGACCTCGATGCGTCCCGGGCTGCGGCGGCTGCCGCCGCTGGTGTTCCTGCGGCTGCGCAAGGACGGCCGCACCTGGCCGCGCAGGCCGGAGCGCACCGCGGTCGGCTGGGCCGGGCTCGGCCGCTTCAAGGCCAATGTGTCGCTGCCGACGTGGACGGTGGCCGGCCGCTCGGGCCTGCGCCGCATCCGCGTCGAGGTCACCCAGCCCGACGAGCGCACCCTCGCCCTCGACTACACCGATCCCGACGGAAGCGGCGCCGTGTGCCGCAACAGCGAGACGGCGGACGCCCGGATCGTCCTGGAGCGCTGGTGGGGACGGTGGCGCACCGAAGCGGAATGGACCCTGGACGGCACGGCGCACGCGGAGGTGGGTGACCGATGAGCGGTCAGGAACGGCTCGGCGGCCTGGTTGCCGCACTTCTCGCGGACGACGGCAGCAAGGCGTGGCCGGGTGCCGTACCCCGCCGACTGGGCTCCGTGCTCGGCACGATGCCCGCAAGCGCACGTGCCGGCGTCCGGGCGGCGGCAGCCGCCGTCGACGCCTACGCCGCGGTCCGGACCGGCCGCCGCCTGCACGGTCTCACCCCGGATGAGCGCGAGACGGTGCTGGCCTCACTCGCGTCCCGCCGGACGCTGCTGCCTGTGCTGGACGCCGTGAAGGTGCCGGTGATGCTCGCGGCCGGCACGGAACGCATGATCCACGAGGAGCCCGCTCCCCCGCCGGTGTCCGCGCCGGAGGATCCGCCGCTGGACTGCGTGCCGTCCGTGGAGTGGCCGGACAGATCGACGGCCGACGCCGTCGTCATCGGCTCCGGCGCGGGAGGCGCTATCGCGGCCCGCACGCTCGCTCGCGCGGGCATGCGCGTCCTCGTGCTGGAGGAGGGCCGGCGGCACACCACGGCCGAGTTCGGGCGCCGCGCGCCCCTCGACCGGTTCGGGGAGCTCTACCGCGACGGCGGCGGGACCATCGCGCTCGGCAACCCGCCGGTCGTCCTGCCCGTCGGACGGGCCGTCGGCGGCACCACCATCGTCAACTCCGGTACGTGCTACCGCACTCCGGACCATGTGCTGACTCGCTGGCGCGATGCGTACGGGCTGGGCATGGCCGACGCGGACTCCTTCGGTGAATGCCTGGACGAGGTCGAACGCACCCTCCAGGTCGCCACCGCCTCCCTCGACGTCCTCGGCCGCAACGGGCGCACCGCGCTGCTCGGCGCCGAGAAGCTCGGCTGGCAGGCGGCACCGCTGCGCCGCAACGCGACCGACTGCAAGGGCTCCTGCCAGTGCGTCGTCGGCTGCCCCACGGGCGCGAAGCAGAGCGTGCAGCTGTCGGTGCTGCCCGACGCGTGTGCCGCCGGGGCGCGGATCGTCACGGGGGCGTATGTGCAGCGCGTCCTCGTCGAGAAGGACCGGCCGGGCGGCCCGCGGGCGTGCGGTGTCGTCGTACGCCGCCCGGACGGCAGCGAGTTGGAGATCCTCAGCCCACTCGTCGTGGTCGCGGCGGGTGCCCTTCACTCACCGCCGCTGCTGCGCCGGTCAGGCCTGGGCGGCCACCCGCGACTCGGCCGCAACCTGGCGATCCACCCGGCCGCGAGCGTGGCGGGGCGCTTCACGGAGCCCGTCACCGCATGGCGAGGCGTGCTGCAGAGCGTCGGTGTGGAGGAGCTTCACAGCGACGGCATCCTCATCGAGGCGACCGCCGGGCCGCCCGGCATGGGCTCGTTCGTGCTTCCCGGGGTGGGACGTGCCCTGCGCCGGGAGCTGGACGGGGCCGAGTCCCTCGCCACTCTGGGCGCGATGATCGCGGACCTGCCCTCGGGCCGCGTCATGGGAGCCCGCCGTACGCTGCTGCGCTACGACCTGGCACGCCGGGACGGGGAGCGGCTGATGCGGGCCCTCGGAGCGATGGGCAAGGTCCTCTTCGCGGCGGGCGCGGAGGAGGTCCTCACGGGCATCCCCGCCGCCCCGAAGGCGCAGTCGCAGGACCAACTCAAGGAAATGCTCCGGGGGTTGACCGCCAAGCAGCTGCATCTGTCGGCCTTCCACCCCACCGGGACGGTGGCACTGGGCGCCGACGCGCAGACCGCTCCGGCCGACACCGAGGGGCGGTTGCGGGGCGTGCAGGGGGTGCTGATCGCCGACGGTTCCGCGCTGCCCAGCTGCCCGGAGGTGAATCCTCAGCTGACGATCATGGCCACGGCTCTGGCCGTCAGCAGAGCGGCCGCAACGGTGGCACAGAGTGCCTAATCCACCCCCATCGTGCCTACCGGGGTGCGTAGTTGGCACGATGGGGGTGAAGATGTGCGCCGAGCGGTACCGATACGGGGAGAAGGATGAAGAAACGGAAACTGGCGGTTCGTCTCGCCGCACCCTGCGCGCTCGCCATAGGCGCCATAGCCATCCCCTCGGTCGGCGGCACAGCGCAGGCGGGAGCGATCTGCCAGGTGGTGCACGACAAGGCGCCCCGTTACGCGGCTGACGGGACGGACAGCAAGGTCCTCGGCACCATGCGGGCAGGCGAGAAGGTCGCCGCCGCCGGTCCGTTCCGCCTGTGGCGTGTCTCCCGCGCCGACACCGGCAAGCCGCTGGGTCACATGCGTCAGACGGACCTCAACTGCGGGGGTTGAGGTCCGGGATCATACGGCGTCCGGGCGCCTGTCGTCCTGAAACGTCGGCGGATCGCGGCGAGTTGGGGGACTCGCCCGCCGCGCGGGTGGGCGCAGCGAGGTGGGGTCGGGGCAGCGGCAGCCGCGCCTTCACCTCTCCTTCCTGCCCCCTTCCTACCCGGCCACTGCAGGTCCCTCCAGCTGCGGCGTTCTCAGCCTGTCAGGTCCAGTGAGTCCCGCTCTTCCGATTCCCTGGACCTCGCCTGCCGCGGCATGACCCGGGGCAGGAATTGGTCCCGGTAGGCATCGCGGTGCGCTGCCGCGGCTTGGCCGTCGGCCCGTACGGAGTTGGTCGCGGGGCGGATGGAGGCCGGGTCGATGCCGATGGCGGCGCCGCCCCACGCCGCCGCTCCCAGGGCGGGCGCCTCCGGTTCGGTGCAGACCTCGGTGGGCCACGGGGTGACGGCCGCCTTCAGCGCCGTCCAGGTCCGCTGGCGTGTGGAGCCGCCGAGGAGCGTGACGGCGTGCGGCTCGGCTCCCGTCAACTCGGCCTGAACATCGGCCATCCAGCGAGCCTGGTACGCGGCTCCCTCCAGCAGGGCGAGCGCGAGGTCGGCCGGTCCGTGGCGTGCGGCCATGCCGTGCACGGCGAGGCGTGCGGCCGGATCGGGGTGCGGAGCGCTGCGTCCTTGGAGGTAGGGCTCGACGGTGATGCCGCTGGGCAGGGCCGGTCCGTGCCCGTTCACCCGGCGGCCGCAGCGCTCGACGAGACGGGCGAACTGCGCGTAGCGGGTTGCCGGTTGGGGTCCGTCGCCCTGGCCCTGCGCCTGTCCGTCGAGAAAGCGGTCGCAGAACCAATCGACGAGCGCTCCCGAACTCGCCATTCCCGCAAGGGTGATCCAGTGTTCGCCGTCGGCGTGCCGCCCCCAGGACATGCCTTCCGCCGCGGCGGCGGCGCGGTGCGGCGGAGCGTCCGAGACGGTGAGCACGGCCTCGGCGGTGCCCATGGAGTCGGCGGCCAGGCCCGCGCGGCGCGCCCCCGCGATCCACGCGCCCACGAGGTGGTCGTGCCCGGCGACGACGACGTGGGTGCCCGCTCGCAGCCCGAGGCGGCGGGCCGCCGCCCGGGTGACGGGGCCGACGGGGCAGCCGGGCTGATGGACGTGCGGCATCTGTGCGGGGGTCAGTCCGGCCTCGGCGAGGAGTTCGGCGCTCCACCGGCCGAGTGCGGCGCCGTCGGTTCCGGGTTCCCAGGCCATGCTGCGCTGGGCGAACGTCGCGTCGGTGCCGACCCGTCCGGTCAGCGCACGCGCCACGAGGTCGGCGGCGCCCGCCCACTGCCGCATGCGCTTGAGCAGCTCGGGGTGGTGTTCACGCAGCCAGCACCAGCGGGCCAGAGGGACCTTGGCGCTGGGCAGGACGCCGGTGCGTGCGTGCAGTTCCGCCGCGCCGCATCTGCGGCGCAACGTTTCGGCATGCGGGGCGGGCGCCGGGTCGTTCCAGGCGAGTACGGGGCCGAGCGGTGCCCCGTGCCGGTCGAGCGGCACGCCCGTCTCGGCCATGCCGGTCAGTCCGACGGTGTGGGGTGCGCGGCCCGCGGCGCGTACGCAATCGCTGAGTGCTTCGAGGGCCGCGCCGGTCAACTCGTCGGCGTCATGCGTGTGTTGGTCGGGGTTGCGGGGTGTGGCGCGGTGCGCCCGAGCCAGCACGGTGCCGTCGGGGGTGCAGATCAAGGCCTTGCAGTGGGTGCTGCCGATGTCGATACCGGCGAGCAGCGGTGTGCTCGTGCGGGTGTGGGGGGCGGTTCCGATGCGGGGGTTCGATTGGCTTGTCATGTCACCTCCTCCCGGTCCTTACCCTCCCGCCACCCGTCTCCCACGGGACAGGGCCGATGACCCGCCGGGGAGGGCCGGCGGGCACCGGCCTCGGCGGTGCCGCGCCGCCTCCGTGAATCCGGCGCACATGCGGCCCGTGGACGTCCTCGCGGGCACGTCCCCGCAGGTCATGCCGGGATCGGCGGGCTGGGACGCGGGAGGCCGCAGTCGCCGCACCTCCTCGCGGCGCGGGCGCGCGGTGCTGCGCGGGCGGATCGCCGTACAGGCGAGGGAAGCCGGAGGCTCTGACTGTGCTCACCAGGAGCGCAGTCGCAGGCACGCCCCCCGGCGTGTCCGGGCGGGCGTGCCTGCCATCCACCCCGCACCGCGTCAACGAGACGCCGGGCTCCAGTCCGGGCTGCGCCCGCTCAGCGCGACGGCCCGGTCCAGAAGAGGCGCGTGGCCGGGCACCTCGACGACGGGCCCGAAGATGGTGCCCCGCATCTCCATGGAGTCGGCCTGCGAGAGCATGCCGATGGATGCCTCCAGGCTGTCGGCGTCACCGCGGTAGTCCTGGCCAGTGGCGCGCGCCAAGTCCCAGCCGTGCAGGAGCACTTCGTTGAGCGCGACCACGCCGGCGAGATCGCCCGGCAGGGTGACGCCGCCCGCCTGGGTCTCCCCCTCCCAGGCGGACTCGCTGCGCCAGGCGGCGGCGAGTTCGTCGAGCTGGGCGGGCAGCCGGCTGCGCCAGTTCCCCGGGAGCGGCGGCAGACCTCCATCGGGGTTCTGGTCGGTGGAGGCGCCCAGGTTCTTCTTCGCCGCGTCGGTGAAGGCCAGGCTCAGCCCGAGCAGGTGGCTCAGCACATCCCCCACCGAGTACGCCTCGCACGGCGTCGACGCCGCGAGCTGGTCGTCGCCGATTCCGTCGAGCAGCGCCTTCACCTCGCGCGTCTGCGGTCCCAGATCGAGCATCGTCGTCACGTGCACACACCTCTTCCTCCGTGCCTCAGGGGCCCGGGTCAGGCCCGGGGGTCCGGAAGCCCGGGTCCGCGGGTCCGGGGCGGCTCTTCCGCCGGTCTCGCGTGTTGACCCGGCGAGCCCCTGGAACTCATCGCCGGGGAACAAACCGGACGCCGAACAGCGTTCTGGTGGCATCACAAGCCTGTTGCGGTGACATCGGCAGAACGGGAGACCCCATGAGCGGCGTGCTCGGCTTCAATCCCCTCTCTTTCGGCGCGGAGCCCTCGGGCGAGCGGCTGGCCCGCATCGAGCGCTCGCCGAACTACGACGTGGAGGCCGGTGCTTTCCGCAATCCCCTGCCCGCCGGCCGTACGCCCAGAGCCGTGCGGAGCCGGCGGGAGATGTTGCGCGCGCTGTTCAGACGCGAGGGGCGCAGACCCACCGGCCCCATCCCTCTCTCGCGCCCGGATCTGAGCTCGCCCCCGGCCTCAGGGCTGCGTCTGACCTGGCTGGGTCATGCCACCGTCCTCGCCGAGATCGACGGCAGGCGCGTGCTGTTCGATCCGGTGTGGGGCATGCGCTGCTCGCCGTTCTCGTTCATCGGGCCGAAACGGCTGCACGCGGCTCCAGTGTCTCTCGCCGCACTGGGACGGCTCGACGCCGTCGTCATCTCGCACGACCACTACGACCATCTCGATCTGCCCACCATCCGCCAACTCACCGCGAGCGGCGTGGCGTTCGCCGTGCCACTGGGTGTCGGAGCGCACCTGGAGAGGTGGGGCATGACGCCGGATCGGTTCACCGAGCTGGACTGGCACGAGTCGACGGAGATCGCCGGTCTGCGGCTGACGGCCACTCCGGCCCGTCACTTCTGCGGCAGAGGCGTGCGCACTGAGCAGCGCACGCTGTGGGCGTCCTGGACGGTGGCGGGCCCCGAGCACCGGATCTTCCACAGCGGCGACACCGGCTACTTCCCCGGGTTCGCCGAGATCGGCGCGGAGTACGGGCCGTTCCACGCGACGATGATCCAGGTGGGCGCGTACAGCGAGTTCTGGCCGGACATCCACATGATTCCCGAGGACGGGGTGCGCGCCCATCGCGATCTGACGGGCAATGCCGGGGCGTTGCTGCCGATCCACTGGGGCACCTTCAACCTCGCGCCGCATCCCTGGGCGGAGCCCGGTGAGCGGCTCCTGGCCGCCGCGGAGCAGGCGGGTGTGCGGGCCGCGCTGCCGGTGCCGGGCG
The DNA here is from genome assembly GCF_000426165.1 of Streptomyces sp. TAA486. Lineage (NCBI taxonomy): Bacteria > Bacillati > Actinomycetota > Actinomycetes > Kitasatosporales > Streptomycetaceae > Streptomyces > Streptomyces sp. TAA486. The sequence goes on from NZ_AUEV01000002.1 coordinate 358,446, forward strand.
GCAGCTTCGAACCGTCCGCGCCCGTGCTTCCGCACGCTCCCTGGTGGCAGGACCTCGCAGGTGAGCGGCGCGCCGCGGCATCGGGGCCGATGGGGGCGCAGCTCGGGCGGTCCTGAGACCGCCCGCCGCGCGGTACGTCCCGCCGAGGGCGCTGTCAGAGTTCGTCGAGCATCCGGAGCAGGAAGGCACGGGTCTCCCGTGCCGGTGCGGCGTCGGTCACCAGGCGGTCGACGACGTGGCGGTAGTGGTCGACCTCGCTCGCCTCCGACGGATAGCTGGCCCCGATGAGTTGCTCCAGGTATATGACGTCGGGCAGCTCGCGCTCCGGAAGGCGCAGCAGCGTCACGGGCCCGCCCGCGGCGGCGTGCCCTCCGGCCTCGAAGGGCATGACGTGGATCGTGACGTGCGGGAGTTCGCAGGCAGCGATGAGGTGTTCCAGCTGACCGCGCATCGTCTCGGCGCCGCCGACGCGGCGGCGCAGCGCGGCCTCGTCGATGACGGCCCACAGATGAGGGGGCCGCATGGAGTGGAGGATGCGCTGGCGCAGCATGCGCAGCTCGACGCGGCGCGCGATCTGCATCTCGGGAGCGCCCCGGTGGCCGAGTTCGATGACGGCGCGTGCGTACTCGGGTGTCTGCAGCAGCCCGGGGATGAACTGGACCTCGTAGGTGCGGATGACGCCGGCCGCCTGTTCCAGGCCGAGGAAGGTGTGGAACCACTCGGGCACGACGTCCTGGTAGGCGTGCCACCAGCCGGGGGCGTTCGTCTGCGCCGCGAGGGCCTGCAGGGTGGCGTGTTCCGTCCGGTCGGTGATCCCGTAGATGGTCAGCAGGTCGGTCACGTCCCGCTCGTGGAAACCGCAGCGGCCACGCTCCAGTTGGGCGATGGTCACGTCCGAGGTCTTGATGGCCTCGCCGGCCTCCTGGCGGGATATGTACTGTGCCTCGCGCAGTTTGCGCAACCGCTCCCCCAGCACCAGCCGGGGAACGGCCGGCCCCGGTGGACGTTCCGGGATGCGACGGTCCGGCAGGCCGCCCGAAATCTCAGTGATGCGCATGCCTCAGCTCCCCGTGCTGTGAACGCATGGGTCTCGCCACGGTGACCATGCGTCCGCTCCGGTCCACTCCTCCTCGCGCTGCGCGAGGGGTACGTTTCCACGGCACTGTCCGTCCTCATTCCCGCACATGCCCCTGTCCAGTCCCCGCCACGAAGTCACCCGTAGCGGGACTGTTGCGCAAGTTGCACAAGGGAAGGAATGTACGTTGTGTGGCGTGGATCGGCCAATCCCGGAGGCCGAAAATGTTCCCTCATGGGCGGCGCACCCCGCAACACCGCCGATTCCGGTCAGGCGACGGCGTGTTGACGCCGCGCGCGGGCCGGTATCCGACACACCAGAACTCGATCCAGGAGCCCCCGCGTGACCACTCCCGCTCCCGCGTCCGGCAGCCCCGCACACAATTGGGCGGGCAACACCGTCTTCGGCGCCCGCCGGGTCCTACGTCCCGGATCCGTCGAGGAGTTGCAGCAGATCGTCGCCTCCACGCACCGCGTGCGGGCGCTCGGCAGCGGCCACTCCTTCAACCGCGTCGCCGACACCTCCGGCGACCTCGTGCGGCTCGACGGGCTGCCGCCTGCCGTGGACGTCGACGAGGAGTCCTCGACCGTCACGGTCGGTGCCGGAATGCGGTACGGCGAAGTCGCCGGCATCCTGCACGAGGCCGGGTACGCCCTGGCCAACCTCGCGTCGCTGCCGCACATTTCGGTCGCGGGATGCTGCGCGACGGCCACACACGGCTCGGGCGACTCGGAGAAGTGCCTGGCGGCGGCAGTGACGTCGGTCGAACTCGTCGGGGCGGACGGTGAACTGTCGCTGCTGAGCCGCAGGAACGAACCGCAGCGCTTCCCCGGCGCGGTCGTCGCCCTCGGTGCCCTCGGCATCGTCACCCGGCTCACGCTCCGTGTGGAGCCGGCCTTCGACGTCTCCCAGCACATCTACACGGGCGTGCCCCTCACGGAGGCGGCCGCGCGTTTCGACGAGATCTTCGGGTGCGCTTACAGCGTCAGCGCGTTCACCGACTACCGCAGCGGGGAGGCGCGGGTGTGGGTCAAGCGCCGTGTCACGGAACGGGACGGCAGCGTTCGGCCCCCGGGCTGGGAGGGGCAGACCCCGGCGGACGCCGCACACCACCCGATCCCCGGCATTCCCGCGACGCACTGCACGGAACAGCTCGGCGTACCGGGCCCCTGGTACGAGCGACTGCCGCACTTCCGGCCCGACTTCACGCCCAGCAACGGCGAAGAGCTCCAGTCCGAGCTGCTGTTGCCCCGCGCCGCCGCGGCCGAGGCGCTGGCCGCACTGCGCGCCCTGGGGGACCGCATCGCACCGGTGCTTCAGATCTCCGAGGTGCGCACCGTGGCCGCTGACGACCTGTGGCTCAGCCCCGCCTGGGAACGTGACTGCGTCGCCTTCCACTTCACCTGGGTCAAGGACACGCAGGCGGTGTTGCCGGTGGTCGCGGCGGTCGAGGAGAAGCTGCTGCCGCTGGGCGCGCGGCCCCACTGGGGCAAGTTGACCGCCATGGAGCCGGAGCGGATCGCGGCTTTGTACGAACGGGCCGAGGACTTCCGGCAGTTGGTGCTCGAGCGCGACCCGGGACGCGTCTTCGCCAACGACTTCGTCGACCGGGTCTTCGCGCTGGACAGCTGAGGTGAGCGGGCTGTCGGTCGGCCGGCAACGGGGCGGATCCGCGGGGGTGGCGACCATGAACCGAGGGAACCCGGGGCAACGGGACAGTGTCCGTGAGTTCCACCGGTGGTCCGAAGGGACGGTCAAATGTCACCCGTGCAGCGTCCAGTCGATGCCCGCAGGCGTCCGTCGTGGTGGGTCATGCTTTTCATGGCCTTGATCCTTCTTCTCCTGCTCCTTCTGCTCGCGGGGGTGTTCAACCTCCTGCCGAAGGCGACGAACCCGTTCGGGACGGAGACCAAGGACCGCACCGGGCCCGTGCTGCTCAAGTCGATCCAGGACATGAGCCGTTACGAGGCGGCGTCGGGCAGTTTCCAGGTCGTCGTCGACCTGGACAAGGATGCGAAGTTCCTGCCGGACGCGGTGCGCGGCAACCGCACTCTCTTCGTCGGCAAGGGCGATGTGGGTGCGTTCGTGGACCTGGGCGACGTCGGCGAGGACCAGGTCAAGGTCAGCCGCGACCGTACGGAAGCCACCGTGAAACTCCCCCACGCCCGACTGGAGAAGCCCGCGCTGGACGCGGATCGCTCGTACGCGGTGACGAAGGAGCGCGGTCTGCTCGACCGGCTCGGCGATGTGTTCTCCGACAATCCGAACGACGAGCGCGAGGTGCACAAGCTCGCCGAGGACCACATCGGTGAGGCCGCGAAGAAGAGCGACCTCACCGACCGGGCGGAGAAGAACACCCGGAACATGCTGCGGGAGCTGCTTGTCTCGCTGGGCTACGAGAAGGTGTCGGTCCAGTTCACGGACGGCCACGCGAAGCGCTGAGAGAGAAGCGGTGCCACCAGTGGGGCCGCCGCGGATGCACCGCGCGTCCGAGGCGGCGCCCGATGATCAGGTAGCCGAGCACGGCACCGGTGCTGTTGAGGATGACGTCGTCGATGTCGAAGGCGCGGCCCTGGACGAGGGCTCCCTGCACCAGCTCCACCGCCAGCATGACCACCGCCGTCGCCAGCATCACGCGCACCAGCCCGCGGAGGCGGGGCACCAGGGCAGGCAGCAGCGCGCCGAAGGGCATGCCGAGCACGATGTTTCCGCCGAGCTGCTTGATCGTGTCGCGCAGCGCGGGCTGCTGGAGGTAGTTGCGGATCGAGTCGCCGGGTCGCAGGTTGCTGTGGGTGAGCGACTCGGAGGCGGCCGAGGGCCCCAGCGTCAGCTTGGAGAGGACGACCGCGAAGCCGACCATCGCCACGAACGCGACCAGCAGGATCAGCACGCGCCATACGGCCGGGAGCTGGTGCTTGGTGAGCACGGTCTCGCGGGCGGTCCGTGTGCGGGCCGTGGTCTTCTTCTTGGGGGCGCTCTTCGCGGTCTTCTTCGGCCTCGCGGCAGTTGACCGCTTCGATGTGCTTTTTGCCGTTTTCTTCGCTGTGCTCTTCGTCCCGGTCGTCGTCTTCCTGGACGTCTTCTTCGTCGCTGCGCGCCCGCTGTTCCCGTTCGCGGCCGCCTTCGCCTTTCTCCTCATCTCGGTCAGAAAGTTCGCCATCTGCTTGCACCCCCGGAGGGCCTAGGTACTGTCTGGCCAGCAGTTACCCCCGGCAGGGCGAAGCATGCGCGGCCGCGTCCGGGCCGGCGCGGCCCACGTGATCAGGGCTTGCGCGCGACCCCTCCGTAGACCGGGAACTCCGCGTCGGTGATGTCAGGCTGGGACTCGCCGTCGTCGGGCCGCCACCGGTGGGCCACCACGACGCCCGGGTCGACGAGTTCGAGCCCGTCGAAGAAGCGGCTCACCTCCGAGCTGGAGCGGATCTGGCCCTCCGCGACGGACGACTGGTACGCCTCGGCGACGCGTGTGAGCAGATCCGGGTCGAAGTCGGCGGTGGCGTGCGAGACGACCAGGTAACTGCCGGACGGAAGCGCGTCCATGAGCTTGCGGACGATGTCGTAGGCGCCCCGCTCGTCGGTGATGAAATGCAGCAGTGCGATCAGCGACAGCGCGACGGGACGGCCGAGGTCGAGGGTCTCCCGCAGTTCGGGGGCCTCGAGGATGGTCTCGGGTTCGGTGAAGTCGGCGTGAACGTAGGCCGTGCGGCCCTCGGGTGTGCCGCTCAGCAGTTCCTGTCCGTGCCGGAGCACGATCGGGTCGTTGTCGACGTAGACGACCCTTGTCCCGGGCGCGACCGCCTGGGCGACCTGATGGAGGTTGGGCTCCGTCGGTATTCCCGAGCCGATGTCCAGGAACTGCCGTATGCCCGCCTCACGCGCGAGCCAGCGCGTTGCCCTGTGCATGAACTCGCGGTTGAGCCGGGCGCCGAGCAGCACGCCGGGCCACACCTGCACGACCCGGTCGCCGGCGGCCACGTCGGCCTCGTAGTGCGTCTTGCCGTTCAGCCAGTAGTCGTAGACACGGGCCGGGTGGGGCCTGCTGGTGTCGATCTCGTCTTTCGCGGTCACTGCTCTCCCCTACGCGCGCGGTCGCCGGCGACACACCTTCTCACCGATGGCTCTCCGCGACAGCTCCTGAACCGGCCGTAAGTCGAGTTCTCACGTCATCGCGTTCACACCGGTCAGGCTCCGGCCGATGATCAGCTTCTGGACCTGGCTGGTGCCTTCGTAGAGCGTGAGCACTCGCGCGTCCCTCAGGTACTTGCCGACGGGGTACTCGTCAATGAAGCCGTAACCGCCGAACGTCTGCAGGCAATTGTTGCTGACCCGCACGGCGGCCTCGCTCGCGTGGTATTTGGCGATGGAGGCGTCCGTCGCATACTCCTTCGGCGAGACGCCCGCGTCGGCCATCCTCGCCACCTGGTGGGTGAGCAGCCGCGCCGCCCGTATGTCCACCTCGGAGTCGGCCAGCAGCTCCTGGACCAGCTGGAACGAGGCCACGGGCCTGCCGAACTGCTCCCGCTGCGTGGCGTATTCGACGGCGGCGTCGAGCGCGGCCTGGGCCAGTCCGACAGCGCCCGCCGCCACGGAAATGCGGCCGCGGGAGAGCGCGCCGAGCGCGATGCCGAGGCCGCGGTCCACCGCACCGAGACGAGCGGAGTCCGGCACCCGCACGCCCTCGAAGGCGAGTTCGGCCGTGGCCTGGCCGCGCAGGCCGAGCTTGCCGTGGATCTCCGTGGCGGTCAGACCTGGGGCGGCGGTGGGCACCAGGAATGCGGTGATGCCGCTCTCGCTGGTGCGGGCGAAGGTCAGCGCGACGTCGGCGACGGTGCCGTTGGTGATGAACATCTTGCCGCCGTCGATGATCCAGTCGTTGCCGTCACGCGTGGCCCGCGTGGTCAGGGAGCCGGCGTCGGAGCCGGTGCCCGGTTCGGTCAGCGCGAAGCAGCCGAGGGCGTCGCCGCTGACCAGCCGCGGTATCCACTCCTCGCGCTGTGCCTCGGTGCCGTGCGCGGCGATGGTCTTCGTCACCAGACCGAGGGAGACCGAGACGATGCCACGCACCGACGAGTCGCCGCGCCCCAGTTCCTCGGTCGCCAGGACGTAGGAGAGCAGGTCGGCCTCCACGCCGCCGTAGCGCTCGGGGACGGTCAGGCCGAGGAAGCCCAGTTCTCCCAGGCGCTTGGGGATGCCCGGGTCGACGCGTTCGGCGCGGTCCCATTCGCGGGCGTGCGGTGCGATCTCCCGGTCGACGAAGTCCGCGGCCATCGCGCGGATGTCGCGCTGCGTCTCCGTGAGGCCGAAGTCCCTGCTCGTCATGGGGAGTTCTCCTGAGTCTGCCGGTCGATCGGGAGGTCCGGGGCCGTCAGCGGCAGGCCGAGTTGCGCGCGTTCCCTGACCCAGCGCGTCGGCCTGTACCGGGGGTCGCCCGTAGTGGCCAGAAGTGTGCGCTGCAGGGCGAACATCCGGGCGGCGCCGATGCGTTCGCCCCACGCCAGCGGCCCGTGCGGGTAGCCGAGGCCCGCAGTGACCGCCAGGTCGATGTCCGCGGGCGACGCGATGTGACGTTCCGCGATGGAGGCCGCCACCGAGACGATGGAGGCCAGCAGGCGCTGAGCAACGGAGCCCGCGGTGTCCCGTACGACCGTGACCGGCGCTCCGGCGGAGGCGAGCACGGCGGCCGCGTCCCGGACTGCTTCGGGCCCCGTCGCCGGTGTCACCGCGAGCACGAGACGTCCCGTGTCCAGTGAGAGCGGGTCGATGCCGAGGGTGCGGGCCGCGGGCAGGCCCTGCTCGGCCACCGCCTCGGCGACCGTGCCGCCCCACGTGGGCACGAGCAGGAGAGGCTCGGTACCGGAGCCGCCGGCCGCTCCCCCGGGCCCGGAGCGGCTGCCGAGCAGGCTCCGTACGGCGTCGGTGTCCGGTCCCTCGCCGACGACCTCCACCCCGCGGGAGGCGTCGCCGCCCACGGGGGGCGCCGTGGGTGCGGCGGCATCGCCGGGGGCGTCGGGACCGTAGGCGTAGAAGCCGCGTCCGGTCTTGCGTCCGTGCAGTCCGGCGGTGACCCGGTTCGCCGTGAGGTACGAGGGGCGCAGCCGGTCGGAGTGGCGGAATCCGCGCCAGATGGTGTCGATGACGGAGGCGGTGACGTCGAGGCCGGTGAGGTCCATGAGTTCGAACGGGCCCATGCGCAGGCCCAGGACGTCGCGGGCGATCGCGTCAAGGTCCGCGGGCGGGGCGACGGACTCCTCCAGCAGCGCCAGTGCCTCGGTGACCAGACCTCGCCCCGCGTGGTTGACGAGGAAGCCCGGAGTGTCCGCCACGGTCACCGCCCGGTGTCCGCAGCCCTCGACGAACGCGGCAAGGAATCCGGGGACGTCCTCGCGGGTGGCGGCGCCCGGCACGACTTCCGCGATCTTCATCAGCGGTACGGGGTTGAAGAAGTGCAGCCCGCCGAGGCGGGCGGGGTCGCCGAGCCGTGCGCCGATCTCGGTGACGGACAGCGAGGAGGTGTTGGTCGCGAAGACGGTGGTCTCCGGCAACACCTTCGCCAGCTCCGTGAAGACTGCGGCCTTCGTCTCCAGGTCCTCCCGAACGGCCTCGACGACGAGTGCGGGCGCGGAGTCCTCGCCGTCGGGCGCCGCGAAGGGCGAGGCGAGCGGCACCAGGCGCTCCCGGGCGGCGTCCGCGTCGTCCTGGCTCATCCGGCCCTTCTGCACGGCACGCTCCAGCATGCCGGCCACGAACGTGACGGCTTCGGTGACCGACTCCTCGCGCGCGTCGGCGAGTTCGACGGTGTGCCCTGCCGTGGCGGCCCACTGTGCGATGCCGCGGCCCATGACGCCCGTACCGACGATTCTGATGCGCATGCCTTCTCCGTCTCCGCTCCCCCGGACGCGCCGCCGCCCCGGCCCCTCCCGGCCGGACGGCGCTCGTCCCGTTGTCGTCCCTGGGCGTCCCGTCAGCGCAGATACACGCGCTCGGGGTCCACATCTTCGCGCAGCAGGGCCAGTTCGTCCGCCGAGGGCGGCTCGATGACGCTGAGGTCGCCGGCGACCTGAAGGTCCCAGCCGGTGTTCGCCTTCACGTCCTCGGCCGTCACACCGGGGTGCAGGGCGGCCAGTTTCAGCTCCTCGCCGACGCCTTCGCGCGCAAGGATGCCCAACTCCGTGATGACGCGGGTGACTCCGGCTCCCAGCGGGCGGATGCCGTCGGCGAGGGCACGGTCCGGGCCCGGCGAGGTGCAGAAGTCGAGCTCCTCCATGAAGGAGCGCTGGTCGTGGCGGCGCATGACGACGAACACCTCACGGGAGCTGGCCATGACCTCGTTCGCACCGCCCGATCCGGGCAGCCGGGCCTTGGGGTGGTGCCAGTCGCCGATGACGGACGAGTTGAGGTTGCCCCACTTGTCGATCTGGGCGGCGCCGAGGAAGCCGACGTCGATGTGGCCGCCCTGGAGGACGGACCCGAAGAGCGTAGGCATCGGAATCACCGCTTCAGCCCCGGTGATGAGTACGGCGTCGGCGATGGTCTCGGGCAGGTGCGAGGGGTGCGCGCCGCACACCCCTGACTCGTAGACGATCTCCAGCTTGGGCGCGACGGTGAGGTGCGCGAGGGAGGCGGCCAGTGTGGGCAGCCCGATTCCGGCGAACACCGTGCGCCTGGCCGCGAGTTCACGGGAGGCGACAACGGACAGCAGTTCGGAGGAGGTCACGGTGTCGGTGGTCATCTGCGGCTCACTTCCGTGTGCGGAGGTGCGGGATACGGATTCGGGACTGCGGCGGCATCGGGTGCGTGGCCGCGGCCGGTTGCGGGGCCGGGCGGTCGCCGGGCCGGGTCAGAGCCTGCGGCCGTAGTTGACCGGCAGGCTCATCGCCTCTCCGACGGCGAGCCCTTCCCAGAACTCCTCGCCGAGCTTGGCGACGTACTCGGCGTGGTCGGCGGTCCCGTGGACCCACTCCTCCAGCCAGGCGGTCAGCCGCTCCTTGTCCTTGCTGATCGCCGACCAGGAGCGGTAGAAGGCGTTGTCGCGGTCGTAGTAGCCCTGGGCGAAGGAAGGGTGTGCACCGCGGGGGCAGACGACGACGGCGTCCACGGCGTGCGCCGGGATGACGGTGCGGTTCGGGTCGGAGCGTACGACCGCGTCCTCGACGACCTCCTCCACGACGACGACGGCCTTGCTCGCCGCGTACACGGCCTCGGCCTGGACGCCGGTCAGGCCCCAGATCTGGGTGTTCCCTGAGCGGTCGGCGCGCTGCGCGTGCACGATCGTCACGTCCGGGTTGACGGGCGGCACGACGTAGATCTGCTCGGTCTCGCCGTCCGGGCCGGGGTAGGGCGAAGTGACCTTGCGCAGCGCCGGGTTGACGCCCGGCAGGTCGCTGCCGCCGTAGCTGCGCAACGGGTAGAAGGGCAGCCGCTGCGCTCCTGCGATGTAGCGGCAGATCATCCCGTAGTGGCTGTACTCCTCGAAGGCGAGCGGCTCGGGGTCGTCGTTCTCCACGCGGCGGCGCAGCTCGCCCAGGGAGCCCGCGGAGGAGTTGCCGACGAAGGAGGAGACCAGCCGCGATACGCAGCCCGATGCCAGCATCTGGTCGACGACGATGTCGGCGGTCATGCGGATCACTGTCAGGTCGCGGCGGCCCTGGCGGATGATCTCGTGGCCCGCCGCGGTCGGTATGAGGTGCGTGAAGCCTTCGAGGGCGACGGTGTCACCGTCACTGACATAGGTCGCGACGGCCTCCCGCATCGTCATCGTCTTGTCCACGGCGGTCTCCACGGCCATCTCCAGATCTCCTCGGTGCGCCTCGGCGCCGCTCGTCACGGCACGCCCAGCACTACGCTCCCACCCTCCATTGATTGGCGTCCAATACCGAATTAAGGTCAGTTTGAGACGCGAAACTGATAACTGGCCGACGGGAGCGTGCCGACGTGGAACTGCGCTACCTCTCCTCCTTCGTCGCTGTCGCCGAGGAGCTGCACTTCGGACGTGCTGCCAGGCGGCTCCAGATGGCACAGCCGCCGCTGAGCCAGCAAATCCGGCAGCTGGAGAAGGAGCTGGGGGTTCAGCTCTTCGAACGCAGCACGCGCTCGGTGCGGCTGACGAGCGCCGGCGAGGCGTTCCTCAAGCCCGTCCGCACGGTCCTGGAGGACATCGACATCGCGACGCGGGTGGCCAAGGCCGCCGGACGCGGGGAGTACGGGCGCGTCCGGGTCGGTTTCGCCGGCGCTTCCAGCCATACGACGCTGCCCCGGCTCACCCGTGCCGTACGGGCGGCGCACCCCGGCATCGAGCTGGTCATGCTGGGTCAGACGTATGCGAACAGGGCGGCGGCACGGGTCGCCGACGGCACGCTCGACCTGGGCTTCGTACGACTTCCGTTGAACCGGCCGGGAGTAGAGCACCGTGTGATCGCCGAGGAGGAGCTGGTGTGCGCGCTGCCCTCGGACCACCCCCTCGCCCGCCACGGGCGCATCTCCGTGGGCGACCTGGCGGAGGAGCCGTTCGTCAGCTTTCCGGCCCGTACGGGTTCCAGCCTGCGCGACGTCACGCTGGAGACGTGCGAGCACAGCGGCTTCCACCCGCGGATCGTGCAGGAGGCCCCCGACTCGTACACGATCCTCGCGCTGGTGGCGATGGGGGTCGGGGTGACGCTGACGCTCACCTCCTGCATGCACATCCAGCAGACCGGCCTTGTCTACCGTCCGCTGACCGGACAGCCCGTGGTGCTCCAGGCGGCGCTGGCATGGCGTACGGACAACCCGTCGGCTGCGCTGCGCAGCGTCCTGGACGTCGCGGCGGACGCGCTGCCCCCGCCGGGTTCCGTGACCGCCGGGGGCTCGGGCGGCGATTGAGTACGCCCGCGTATCAGTGCGAGGCGAATCGGATATTGGACCGGAAAAGTGTGCGGTGGAAGGGTCGTGGCCAAGCGCCGTCCCCCTGCCCGCGACCGCAATCAGCCAGGAAGGCCCCCCATGTCAGCCCCCACGCCGGATCGCACCGATGTCGTCATCTGCCACCCCCTTCGCACACCGATCGGACGCTTCGGCGGCGCCCTGGCAGGTCAGCGGCCCGCCGCGCTGGCGGCACGCGTCATCTCGGAGGTCGTCGCGCGCAGCGGCGTCGACGGATCGCAGGTCGACGAGGTGATCCTCGGCCACGCCTATCCGAGCGCCGAGGCCCCGGCCATCGGACGGGTCGCCGCCCTGGACGCCGGGCTGCCGGACTCGGTCACCGGCATTCAGATCGACCGGCGCTGCGGTTCGGGGCTCCAGGCGGTGCTGGACGCCGCGATGCAGATACGGGCCGGGTTCAGCGAGATCGTGATCGCGGGCGGCGTCGATGTGATGAGCGCGGCGCCCTACTACACCCACGACGGCCGCTGGGGCATCAAGGGCCCCGGTCTCCAGCTGCACGACGCCCTCGCCCGCGGACGTGTCACGGCGGGCGGCGAGCACCACCCCGTGCCCGGCGGCATGATCGAGACGGCGGAGAACCTGCGCCGTGAGTACGCCGTCTCCCGTGAGGACCAGGACGCTTTGGCGCTGCGTTCGCAGCAGCGTGCCGCCCGCGCCATGGAGGAGGGCTGGTTCGCCGAGGAGATCGTGCCCGTGACGGTGCGGGGACGTAAGGGCGAGAGCACCGTGTCCGTGGACGAACACCCGCGGCCGGACACGACGGCGGAACAACTGGCCGCGCTGCGCCCGGTGATGGGCAAGGCCGACCCGGAGTCGACGGTCACCGCCGGCAACGCCAGCGGGCAGAACGACGCCGCCGCCGCGTGCCTGGTCACCACGGCCGCGACAGCCGAGCGCCTCGGCCTGACACCGATGGTGCGGCTGGTCTCCTTCGCCCGTAGGGGAGTTCCGGCGAAGACGATGGGGATCGGCCCGGTGGGCGCGACGAAGGCGGCCCTGGAGCGGGCCGGGCTGTCCGAGTCCGACCTGGACCTGATCGAGCTCAACGAGGCCTTCGCTGCCCAAGTCCTCGCCTGTACACGTGAGTTGGGATGGACGGAGAAGGACCACGAGGAGCGGATCAACGTGTGCGGCTCCGGCATCTCACTGGGCCACCCGGTGGGCGCCACCGGCGCGCGGATCCTCACGACACTGGCGCACCACATGCACCGCACGCAGGCGCGGTACGGGCTGGAGACGATGTGCATCGGCGGCGGGCAGGGCCTCGCCGCGGTCTTCGAGCGCTATTGATATCTGCACGGTCTCACTGCGGCAGTCATTCGGTATTGGACCCGTCTAGGTCGGGGCTGGCACGCTGACCGGCATCCCACCTTCACACAAGGCGGGCGGCGTGCCCCGCCGCCCGCCCATGTCCTCACCCGGAGCCGCCGCATGAGCGCCTCGCTCGCTCAGGACCAGAGAAGGACCGCGAACCGCGCAGGATTCGGAGCCTTCATCGGCTCCACGATCGAGTGGTTCGACTTCTACATCTACGGAACCGCCTCCGCCCTCGTCTTCGACAAGGTCTTCTTCCCCCAACTCGAGGGCGCCATCGGCACGCTCGTCGCGTTCGCCACGTTCTGGGTCGGCTTCCTCGCCCGCCCGCTGGGGGGCATCGTCTTCGGGCACATCGGCGACCGGGTCGGCCGCAAGAACACGCTGATCATCACGCTGCTGCTGATGGGTGTCTCGACCACCCTGATCGGCGTGCTGCCCGGCTACGCCTCCATCGGAGTCGCCGCTCCCGTCCTGCTGGTGACGATCCGCATGATCCAGGGCATCGGGCTGGGCGGTGAATGGGGCGGCGCCGTCCTGATCGCCTCCGAGCACGCGCCCAAGGGCAAGTCGGTTCTCTACGGCGCCTTCGCGCAGCAGGGTTCCCCCGTCGGCAACACCCTCAGCACGGTGGCCTTCCTCGCCGTGAGCGCGCTCCCGGAGCCCGAATTCCTCAGCTGGGGCTGGAGGATACCGTTCCTCGCCTCCGCCCTGCTCGTCGTCGTGGGCCTCTTCCTGCGCATGAAGGTCACCGAATCACCGGCGATGGCCAAGTTGATCGAGGACCGGGGCGTCGCGAAGCTGCCGCTGAAGGAGGTGCTGCGCACCTGCCCGGGCCTCATCGCGCTCGGCATCGGCGCCTGCACCATCGGGCTGTCGGCCACCTATTTCAAGTCGACGTTCGCGCTCTCGTGGGCGACGTCCAGCCTTGATTTCGACCGCAGTTCGTTCCTCACGATCATCCTGGTCGCGAACATCACGCAGATCGTGGTGCAGCCCTTCGGTGCCGTCCTCGCCACCCGGATGGGCAACTGGTCGCGAGCGGTGAGCATCATGCTGCTGCCCGAACTGGTCCTGATGCCGCTGATGTTCATCCTGATCGGCACGGAGAACTACTGGCTGGCGATGCTCGGCGTGTCGGTGGCGACCGTCCCGCACTGCCTCTACTACGCGGCACTGGCCGGCATGCTGGCCAGCCGCTTCCCCGCCAACGTCCGCTACACCGGCATCTCTCTGTGCTACCAGCTGTGCGGCACGCTGCTCGGCGGCACCACACCCGTCGTCGGACAGTTCCTGCTGAACCGTACGGGCTCGATCACCGCCGTGATCTGCTACGCGGTCCTCCAGGTGCTCCTCACCCTGGGCTGCATGCTGTTGCTGCTCAAGCGGCCCGACCATGACCGGCCTTCGCAGGAGACCCAGGAGACGGAGGCCGGCCCGCGGTCCAGGGCTGTCACCGTCTGACCCGGCACGACAGTCACCCCTCACACAACCAGGGCCCGGCAGCGATCACTTGGCTGCCGGGCCCTCGTCGGGCTTGCTGAAGAACTCGCGGGACGGACTCAGTCCTGCGCGGCGCGGCGCTTGCGCGCGACCACGACCAGGCCGGCACCCGCGACCAGGACGACACCGGCGGCACCGGCGATCATCGGGGTGGCGCTGGAGGCACCGGTCTCGGCGAGGTCGTCGCCTCCGCCCTGGGGAGCGGTGCTGGGCTCCGACGGCGCCGGGGCCTCGCTGGACTCGCTGGGCGAGGGGGCGGGCTCGCTGGGCGAGGGGGACTCCTCGCACACCGGCGACATCTTGGTCTCGTTGACGTCGAACTTGTCGTCGTCAACGGCGTCGATCGCCAGGCGCAGTTCGAGCGGAGAGGTGTGCTTGGGCAGCTTCACCTTCTTGTCGAAGGTCTTGCCGAAAGTCTCGTTCACCAGGGTCTTGTCACCCGCGGTGATCTTGATGGTGTTGCCCTGTTCGCTGTAGTTCTCCAGGTGGATGCTCGTCGTGTAGCAGTCCACCTCCCAGCCCGGCACGTGGGCGGAGGCCGGCGTGGCGACGAACATCCCGGCACCGACGAGAGCGGCAGCACCCGTGGCGACGGCGGCGGTGCGGTGCCATCTGTGACGTATAGCGGTCATGATCTCCCTCTGAGGATGAAGAAGTGATGCGAGCGGTGGTCGTGCGAGGACAGCACGGTACTCCCCGGTACATCACCGGTCGCGCCCGCCCCTCAAAGGGCCAAGAGACCCTGAAAAAGGGGCAGTTCAGGCGTGGTGGCGTGTGATGCGCTAGCGCTCCCCCGTGCGGTCCGGTGGCTGCCCGCCCGTTCCCGCTGGAACCCGCTGACCCTACCGCCTCAAGGGAAACGGCGGGGGAAACTCACGGACATTGAGCGGTCTCAACTACGAAACGGGCGGAGCGAGTACCTGTGGAGAACCATGGCGTGCCACTGCGCCGAGCCGGCAATGAGGCGCCGGTCCACACCCAGGGAGGTCAGTGAGTTGAGCCATCGACGCAAGGACAAGAAGCGGGCGTATGTGATAGCCGGCGCAGGCACCGCGGCACTGGCGACGGCCGCAATCATGCTGCCGTACGCGAACGCAGGGCAGCAGGAACAGCCGGGTCCACGCACGATGAGCGCAAAGGCCGCCGCTGCGATGGGCACGAAACTGGCGGACGAGAACGGGGCGAGGACGGCCGGCTGGTTCATCGACAGCAAGGCCAAACGCCTGGTCATGAACGTCCTCGACGAGGAGACCGCTCAGCGCGTCCAGGAGAGCGGCGCCCAGGCCAGAATCGTGCAGAACTCCAAGGCGGAGCTGAAGAAGGTCAGCGACACCCTCGCCAACGGTGCTTCGGTGGCGGGCTCGGCCTGGTCGGTCGACCCCCGTACGAACAAGGTCAACGTGCTCGCCGACAGCACCGTCGACGACGAAGAGTGGGCCTCGCTGAACAAGACGGCCGCAGGCATGAACGGCATGATGTCGGTCAAGCGGACCGCCGGTAAGTTCCAGAAGTTCCACGGCAACGGCGGCGTCGGCCAGAGCGACGCCGGCGACCAGGGCGCCGGCAACGGCGCCGGGGACGAAGGCGCCGGCCAGGGCGACGAGGGCGCAGGCGCTGGCGAGGGCGGCCAGGCCGCTGCCGAAGGTGTGCTCGGCGGCGACGCCATCTTCGCGGAGGGCACCCGCTGTTCGCTCGGCTTCAACGTCCAGGTGGACGGAGCGCCGGGCTTCCTGACCGCGGGCCACTGCGGCAACGCCGCGCAGAACTGGACCTCCGACGAGGCAGGGGCGCAGGCACTCGGCTCCATCACCGACTCGCAGTTCCCGGAGACCGACTTCGCGATCGCCACGCTGGACGACGCGCAGGCCGAGGCGACCAGCGCCGTGAACCTCGACCCGCTGGGTGAGGGCCAGGGCGGCACGCAGGAGATCACCGGCGCCGCCGAGGCCGCCGTGGGCATGCAGGTGCAGCGCAGCGGCAGCACGACCGGCGTCACCGACGGTGAGGTCACCGCGCTGGACGCCACCGTCGACTACGGCGGCGGCGACGTCGTCAACGGCATGATCCAGACGAACGTCTGCGCCGAGCCCGGCGACAGCGGCGGCGCGATGTTCTCCGAGGACCAGGCCGTGGGTCTGACCTCCGGCGGCAGCGGCGACTGCACGCAGGGCGGCGAGACCTTCTTCCAGCCGGTCACCGACGCGCTGGAGGCGACCGGCGCGACGATCGGCGAAGGCGGCGGGGAGGCCGGACAGCAGGAAGAGCAGCAGCAGCTGCAGTAAGTAAGGCCGGCCGGGCAGTAAGCACTGCCCGGCCGCCCCCACGGGCGTCCCGTCAGCCGCTCACGGTGAAACCAGAACTGGTGCCGGAGATGGCTTTCGGGTCGCCCGCGACCGGTTTGGCGTCGCCCTCGTAGGTGATCCTGTACTCGCCGGAGGCCGTCCCCTCGGGGATGTCCCAGGTGACCGTCACCTTCGAGGCGGCGATGCCGTAACGCTCCCAGCGGAAGGTCGTCGACCAGTCACCGTCGTCCGCGACGGTGCGCCATTCGCCGCCCTTCCGTGCTTCCACGCGCAGATAGGTCCCGCCCCGGTGGAGCACGTTGCCGGGGTGGGCCCCCGCGAACACCACCGTCACCCGCTCTCCCGCACGGTAGTTGGCGCGCGGAGCCGTGAGCACGTCACCGAACTCGTGCGACAGGGGCGGTGCGTCCAGCACGATCGGCGGCTGAAGGGAGATCGTCTTCCCGGAGATGTCCGGCGCGACCGGCCCGAGCGGCAGACTCTTGCCGTCCCGCATGGCACGGGCGAGCTGTGCCGCCGTCTGCTGGATCGCGGGCAGCTGCCAGCGCCCGAAGAGGGTGCTCCCGCCCTCGTACTGCTGCGAGTCGTACTCGTCTGGCGTGGTGAGGTAGTGGAAATATGAGTTGGCGTAGCCCGCGACGAGTACGTCCTTCACCTCGGCACCGACGCCCTCCGCGACCGTGCGGCGCAGCCGCAGCCCGGCACACACGGTCACCTCGCCGGGAACACCGATCAGGTACAGCTGCCCGATGCGCACCAGCTGCACCGGCACCTGCTCCTGGACCCACGGGTAGATGCGGTTCATCTCGCCGACGGGGGCGACGATACCCTTCGGCGCCTGCGCCTCACGCAGTTCGGGTGAGGCCTCGTAGATGATCGAGTCCGAGATCTTGTCCCAGAGGGGGTTCTCGCCCTCTTCGAACCCGGGGAACGCCGGGCCGTCCTCGAGGCTGCCGGCCGCCATCGACGCGCCGATTGCCGGCTTTGCGGTCTTGTGCTGCTTGCCGTCCCCGGTGAATTCGGGCTCGACGGTCACGTCGGACAGGTCGATGTAGACGAGCCGCGAGTCCACGCCTCCGCTCATCTTCGTTCCCCGCTGGTCGAGTTGGCCCGCGGCGGCCTTGTACTGGCGCAGGCCGCACTCGCGGGTGTGCCCGAAGTCGGCGGGCGTCGTCGGCGGCTTCAGATCGAGGTTCGGTGACATGTCGCCGGCATTGGTCTGCGCGAACGCGGAGACGAAGTCCGGCGTGGTGCCGTCGAGATAGTCGGCTCCCTCGACCTCGCGCTCCCAGTGATAGGCGGCGTAGCCCTTGTTGTCGGCGCTGATCAGCTTGTTGTCGCCGGACATGCTGGTGCCGTGCACGGCGAACCAGTTGACCGCCCCCACGGCCTGCCCATCACGCTCGATGCGAAGCAGCGTGCTCTGCGGATCGATGCCGTCGGGGAAGTGGCCGCGCAGGTCGGAGGGATTGCGCTCGAATGCCTCGCGTGACCTGTTCGCACTGGTTCCGGTCAACTCCGTGTGCGTGAGGGTGAGTTCGGAAGGTGCGGCGTCCTCGTGGGCGCGGGTCGCGGCCTCGACGATGCCGTCCGTCATGGCCTCGAACGTCTTCTTGTGGAACCCCAGCGTGGTGAGGTCGTAGAGCAGGTGGTGCGAGGAGCCGCCCGGTCCGCAGTGGGTGTGGGTGGCGGTGAGCATGACGTTGCGGTGGGTGTAGAGGTCGCCGTACTTCTCCCCGAGTCTGCTGAGCACGGCCTGGTGCACGCTCTCGAAGATCATGGCCGTGTCGACGACGACGAGGAGGACGCGCTCCTGCGTCTCCTGGTCCGCGAAGACGAACGCACGGGCGCGCAGGCGGGTATGGAGACCTTGCGCCTGCTGGTCGACGCGGCCGTAGCCCATCATGCCGACCTCGGCTATCTCGCCGGTGGCGTCGACGACGCCGCGACCGACGAGATAGCCGCTGCCGACGGCTGCGTGCACGGTGTTCTGCGACTGCGAGGCCTGGGCGCCCGGCGTGATGCCGGCCAGGCCGAGTCCGGTCAGAGCGGCGCCGGCACGCAGTACGGTGCGGCGGCTGCTGCGGGGGCCCGGAGGGGGGTCGTGCTCCGGTTGCCCGGCGGACTGGGGGGTGTGGGGGTGGGTGCTACTCAACGGGTGCTCCTCGGTAGGGCTACTTCCCGGTAACTGCCCGTTGAGCATCCCATCGTGTAACGCACGCCACAATGCGCGTGCGGGGATTGGTCGGAACCAATCCCGGGGCGACTCAGCCGCGTTGAGCGACCAGCGACGCGTGCGTCGGGGCGTCCGGCACTCCGGCGGGCCGGCGCGCGGCGAACTCCTTGCGCAACTCGGGCACCACTTCCTCGCCGAGCATGTCCAGTTGCTCCAGCACGGTCTTCAGCGGAAGGCCGGCGTGGTCCATGAGGAACAGCTGCCGCTGGTAGTCACCGAAGGACTCGCGGAAGGTGAGGGTCTTCTCGATGACCTCTTGCGGACTTCCCACCGTCAGCGGCGTCTGATCGGTGAACTCCTCCAGCGTCGGCCCGTGCCCGTAGACCGGCGCGTTGTCGAAGTAGGGGCGGAACTCCCGCACGGCGTCCTGGGAGTTCCTGCGCATGAAGACCTGCCCGCCGAGCCCCACGATCGCCTGCTCCGGGGTGCCGTGCCCGTGGTGTGCGAAGCGCTCACGGTAGAGCCCGATGAGCTTCATGTAGTGCTCCTTGGGCCAGAAGATGTTGTTCGCGAAGAAGCCGTCGCCGTAGTACGCGGCCTGCTCCGCGATCTCCGGGCTGCGGATGGAGCCGTGCCAGACGAACGGCGGCACACCGTCGAGCGGGCGCGGCGTGGAGGTGAAGCCCTCGAGCGGCGTGCGGAAGCGGCCCGCCCAGTCGACCACGTCCTCGCGCCACAGTTTGTGCAGCAGCGCGTAGTTCTCGATCGCCAGCGGGATGCCCTGCCGGATGTCCTGTCCGAACCAGGGGTAGACGGGCGCGGTGTTGCCGCGGCCCATCATCAGATCGACGCGTCCGTCGGACAGGTGCTGGAGCATCGCGTAGTCCTCGGCGATCTTCACCGGATCGTTGGTGGTGATGAGCGTCGTCGAGGTGGAGAGGACGAGGCGTTCGGTGCGTGCGGCGATGTGGCCGAGCATGGTCGTCGGCGACGAGGGCACGAAGGGCGGATTGTGGTGCTCGCCCGTGGCGAAGACGTCGAGGCCCACCTCTTCGGCCTTCAACGCGATCGCGACCATCGACTTGATCCGCTCGTGCTCGCTCGGCGTGCGGCCGTCGGTGGGATCGGTCGTGACGTCCCCGACGGTGAAGATCCCGAACTGCACCACTCTCACCCTCTCGCCGGCTCCGCGGAGCCATTAGTTCACTGTTGAACTACACAGTCCCACCAGTCTCCCACGCGGTCTTCTTCCATGGTCGCGCGGAGGTGCCGCGGGCGGCGAAGCGCCAGGACACCCGCCGCGAGAGGGCCCGGCCGCACATGACGGCGCCGCCGGAGAGACCTCCTCCGGCGGCGCCGCGGCGGATCAGCAGACTGGTCCTCTTCAGCCGATGTTCACATCGACGCAGGCGTAGAAGGCGTTGGCCGTGTCGGCGATGTTCCAGACGGCGAGCACCTTCTGCTTGCCCTTCAGACCGCCGAAGTCGACCTGGTGCGTGACGGTCTCCCCGGGCTGCGCACCGCCGTCGTCGAACTCCGCGATCTTCGAGCCGCCGACGAAGTACTGCCAGGTGCTGGTCGAATGACGTGCCGTCAGACGCCACTGGAAGCTCGTCGAGCTGCCGACGTTCGTGACCGCCCAGCCCTTCCCGTCGTCATCCAGCTCGGCGAACCGCGAATTGCCGCCGCTGCAGCTGGTGAGCCCCTTGGGCCCCTCGACGCTCTGCGGCTCCCACGTGATGTCCCCGCACTCGACCGTGCCGGCGGCACACTGCGCCTGACGGCTCGGCGGCGAGTTGACGTAGCCGTGCGCGCTGGCCGGGGACGCCGGCAGCGTGAGGACGAGCAGGGGCGCGATCCCCGCCCCGATTCCGGCCGCGAGCTTTCTCTTGAAGTTCATGGCAACTCCTTCACGGTCCGGCCGACGGCAAGCGGCGAGGAGGGGAGGACACACAGGTGCCGCACACCCTTACGGACGGCCTCGTTGAGAACGGAGGCGATGTGAAGGCACGCCCCGTCAGCGGCGAAGGGCAGCCGTGGGGAGTTCTGACGGCTTCGAGCTGGGGGACCCGGTATTCACGCTCGCCATTAGTCTAGACCATAGCGATGGTCTGCCCTCGGTCAAGAGTTCCGGGAGACATTCATGACAGCGCTTGCGGAACATCGGGGCCGGACGAGCGGTTTACGCCGCGTGCGACCGTGGGAACGCGGTCCGGGACTCCCGGCCTCAAGCGCCGGTCCCGGCCGAGGGCCGTCACGGTCCGACACCGTCTTCAACAGCAGGAGAGCACATGAGCACCACGGAGCTCACCAAGGACAACTTCGACGACGTCGTCGCTGACGACGGCTTCGTACTGATCGACTTCTGGGCGGGCTGGTGCGGTCCGTGTCGCCAGTTCGAGCCGGTCTACGAGGCTGCCGCCGAGCGTCACTCGGACCTGACGTTCGCCAAGGTGGACACCGAGACCGAGCAGGAGCTGGCCGCGGCCTTCGAGGTCCAGTCGATCCCCACGCTGACGATCGTGCGGGACCGCATCGTCGTCTTCTCGCAGCCGGGAGCGCTGCCCGAATCCGCCCTCGAGGACCTGATCGGGCAGGCCCGGAACCTGGACATGGAAGAGGTACGCCAGTCCGCCGCCGCACCGGAGGACGAGCCGTCCGACCAGTGAGGCCGGCCGGACGCGGGTGATCAGCCCGGCTGAGTGCCCCTCTCCTCCTCGGCGTCCCGCAGGACGCGCGCCCGCCGGGAGATGACGCAGGCCGCGGCGGCCGCCGCGGCGACGAACGTCACCGCCGGCATCCAGGGCTGGTTGAGCCGGTGACCCAGGAGGTGGTCGAGGGAGAGGCCGCCCGGGCCCGAGAGTGCGAGCGCCGACCCTGCCAGCCCCATGAACGCCGGAAACTCCAGTCCACCCTGGTCGTTGAAGAACCCCGCCGGCGCGTGGATCGAGGCGGCACCCGCCATGGCGGCCGCAACGGCAGCGCCGGCTCCGGGAGTTCCCAGGCCCAGTGCGAGCAGCGTTCCGCCTCCGGCCTCACCGAGGCCGGAGGCGAGGGCGTTCGCCCGTCCCGGCCGGAAGCCGGCCTGCTCCATGAACTTGCCGGTCCCCTCCAGGCCGTGACCGCCGAACCAGCCGAAGAGCTTCTGCGTACCGTGTGCGAAGAGCACGCCTCCGGTGCCGAGGCGCAGCGCGAGGAGTCCGATGTCGTGGCGGATGCTGTGGATGCGGTGACTGCGCCGGTGATGTCTGCGATGGCACATCAGGTGGCCCATGGCGTCGTCCCTTCTCAGGTGCTCAGGTGGGGGTCTCCGGGGACTCGGTCAGCATGCGGGACAGGTCGTAACTGACGGGCTCTTCGAGCTGGGAGTAGGTGCATCCCTGCGGATCGCGGTCGGTGCGCCAGCGCCGGAACTGCGTGGTGTGCCGGAAGCGGTCCCCCTCCATGTGGTCGTAGGCCACCTCGCAGACCCGCTCGGGGCGCAGCGGTACCCACGAGAGGTCCTTCGTGCCGCTCCAGCGGCTCGGCGCACCCGGCATGCGGCTCTGCATGTGGGCCTCCTCGCTCTGCCAGCGCGCCCACGGGTGCGCCGCGGGGTCGGACATCCGCAGCGGTTCCAGCTCGTCCATCAACTCGCGGCGCCGCTTCATGGTGAAGGAGGCGCAGACCCCGACGTGCTGGAGCGTGCCGGAGTCGTCGTAGAGGCCGAGCAGCAGCGAACCGACGCCCTCACCGCTCTTGTGCGGGCGCAACCCCGCGAGGACGCAGTCCGCCGTTCGCTCGTGTTTGATCTTCACCATCAGGCGTTCGTCGGGCCGGTAGGGCAGGTTGGGCGCCTTGGCCACGAGTCCGTCGAGCCCGGCGCCTTCGAACTGGTCGAACCACTGCCTGGCCAGGTCGATGTCGGTGGTCGCGGGGGCCACGAAGACCGGGTCGCGCGCCGGGCGCAGTGCGCGCTCGAGGATCGTGCGGCGCTCCTCCAGTGGCGTCTCCATGAGCGAGTCGTCGCCGAGCGCGAGTATGTCGAAGGCGACGAAGGACGCCGGGGTCTGCTCGGCGAGCATCCGCACCCGTGAGTCGGCAGGGTGGATGCGCTGGCCGAGGGCGTCGAAGTCGAGCCTGTCGTTGCGGGCGACGACGATCTCCCCGTCCACGACGCAGCGCTCGGGGAGGTTCGCAAGCAGCGCCGTGACCAGTTCGGGGAAGTAGCGCTTGAGGGACTTGCCGGTTCGGCTGCCGATCTCGGTCTCCTCGCCGTCGCGGAAGACGATGGCGCGGAAGCCGTCCCACTTCGCCTCGTATTGCATGCCCGCCGGAATCTTCGAGGCGAGCTTGGCGAGCATCGGCTTGACGGGCGGCATCACCGGCAGATCCATGCCCAGCACTGTATTCCCGCGCGGGCGCGCCCGCCTGCTCTGCGCGTAACGGGAGGAACGCAGGCAAGCGCGGCGGTGTCAGTCCCCTCCGGGGGCCGCTCCTTCGGGGGCCGCTGCCCGGCCACGGGCGGAGCGCCTCGGCGGATGGGGCACCGAGGCGTCCTCGTCGCTGAAGAGCTCCGGATGCCGGGCGCGGATCTTCCCGACGTCCGAGAAGACCAGACGGAGGTGGGAGCGGAGCGCGTCCTCCGCCCCGTCGAGATCGCGCTCGGCGAGCAGGTCGACCACCGCGCGGTGCTGGCCGATCAGCAGGGACAGCTGCTGCGTGAGCGGAAGGGAGAGCCGGCGCGCCCGGTCGAGCTGCGTCTTGGCCTGGCTCACAACGGGCCAGGCGTCCCCGTGTCCGCTCACGGCCATCAGCCGGGCGTGGAACTCCTCGTCCAGGCGGAAGAAGCCGTCGGTGTCCTCCCGCCGTTCCGCTTCCGCCTGTCCGTCGAGGAGGGCGCGCAGGGCAGCGATGTCGTCCTCCGTCACAACGTCGACGGCATCCCGCAGGGCCGCGCACTCGAGAGCTTCGCGGACGAACTGCGCGGAGGCCACGTCCTTCTCCCGTATGCGGGAGACGAAGGTGCCCAGCTGCGGATAGACGTCGACCAGCCCTTCCTCGCGGAGGAGGATCAGGCTCTCCCGCACCGGGGTGCGGCTCACCCCCAGTTCGGCGGCCAGGTCGTTCTCCGACAGCGGTGTCCCAGGCGGCAGTTCGAGGGCGACAACACGGGAGCGCAGCAGCCCGTGGACCAGCCGTCTCGTGTTGCGCCCCTGGGCACGCGCGGCGCTCAGTCCCCGTATCGAGTCCACTCCCGGCCTCCGTCGAACTGTTGACGCTTACTGGAACACTTGTATGGTAGCCGACACGACTCAGCCGTATGGCTCTTTTCAGCCGTTCAGGAGGCGGATCCATGTCCGGACACCCAGGCGCCGCGCAGCCAGGCCCGCGGGGGCTGCGGCGGACCGTGGGAGCGTCCGTCGTCGGCACGATCGCCGAGTACTACGACTTCTTCATCTACGGGACGGCCTCGGCGCTCGCGTTCAACAAGGTCTTCTTCCCCGACGTCGACCCCACTGTGGGCACGCTCGCCGCCTTCTCGACCTACGCCGTGGGCTTCTTCGCACGGCCGCTGGGCGGCCTGGTGTGGGGGCACGTGGGCGACCGGATCGGCCGGAAGAAGGCCCTGGTGTACACGCTGCTGCTCACAGGGCTCGGAACCTTCGTGGTCGGTCTGCTGCCCACGTACGACCAGATCGGCATCTGGGCCGCGGTGGTCCTGGTCCTCGTCCGTCTCATCCAGGGCTTCGGCGTGGGGGGCGAGCAGGGCGGTGCCGTGCTGCTGACCGCCGAGGCGGCACCACCGCCACGCCGCGGCTTCTACGCGTCCCTGGTGCAGCTGGGATCACCGGCCGCCTACCTCATCCCCACGGGGCTCTTCGCCGTCCTCACCGGGACGCTCTCCGAGGAGGCCTTCCTCTCCTGGGGCTGGCGGGTTCCGTTCCTGCTCTCGGCACTCGTGGTCGTCGTAGGGCTGTTCATCCGGCTCCGGGTCGAGGAGTCCGCGGAGTTCCTGGCGGAGAAGGAACGGAGTCCGGCGAAGACGAAGGCTGCCAATCCGGTGCGGACGCTGATGCGGGACAACCGCCGCGAGGTCCTCGGCGGGCTCCTGGTCAAGTTCGTCGAGGCGGCCGTCTTCCCCTTCTACACGGTCTTCCTGGTGGCCTACGCCGAGGACCAGGGCGTGGATTCCGCGATGGTCCTCGACGCGGTCATCATCGCGATCGTCGCGGAACTGGCGATGATCCCGCTGCTCGGCCGGCTCACCGACCGCGTCGGGAGGCGACCGGTCTATCTGGCAGCCGCCGTGCTGAATCTGCTGCTGGTGGTACCGGCGTTCGAGGCGGTGCAGACCGGCAACATGGCCGTGATCATCGTCCTGCTCGTGGCCGGGCTCGCCCTGGGTCACGCGGGTACGTACGCGCCGCAGGCCTCGTTCTTCCCCGAGCTCTTCCCGGCGGCCACGCGCTACAGCGGCGTATCGGTCGTCTGGCAGTTCGGGTCGATGATCGCCAGCGGTCCGTTCACGGTGGCGGCGACCGCCCTGCTGATCGCGGGTGACGGCTCGTACGCCTGGGTCGGGCTGTACGTCGGCGCTCTGATCGCAGTCAGCATCGTCGCGCTGTTCTTCGTGCCGGAGACCGCCCCCGGTCGCCGGGGCGGCAGGGAGTACGCGGCCTGGCCGCACATGTCAGGGAAGGACGCGAGCGAATGGCCGCCATCACAGGGGCAGACGTCATCGTCACCTCGCCCGGCCGGAACTTCGTAACACTCAAGATCACGACGTCCGACGGTGTCACCGGGCTCGGCGACGCGACGCTCAACGGCCGGGAACTCGCGGTGGCCTCCTATCTGCGGGACCACGTGGTGCCGCTGCTGAGCGGACGGGACCCGGCCCGCATCGAGGACATGTGGCAGTACCTCTACAAGGGCGCGTACTGGCGCCGCGGGCCCGTGACCATGACCGCGATTGCCGCTGTCGACACCGCCCTGTGGGACATCAAGGGCAAGGTGGCCGGCATGCCGGTGCACGACCTGCTCGGCGGGCGTGCCCGCGAGGGCGCCATGGTCTACGGGCACGCCAGCGGCGCCACCGTGCCCGAACTGCTTGACGACGTCGCCCGGTTCAGGGATCTGGGCTACCGGGCGGTGCGGGCCCAGGCCGCCGTTCCCGGCGTCTCCGGCACCTACGGAATCCGCCGCGGCTCGCTCTACGAGCCCGCGGCGGCTGCCCTGCCCGAGGAGCAGCCCTGGTCGACCGAGGCGTATCTCGACTTCGCGCCCGGCTACCTCGCTGCCGTGCGCGAGAAATTCGGGTTCGGGCTGCATCTGCTCCACGACGTGCACCACCGGCTGACACCGACGGAAGCCGGGCACTTCGGACGCAGGGTGGAAGACCTGCGTCTGTACTGGATGGAGGACCCCTCCCCCGCGGAGGCCCAGGAGAGTTTCCGTGACATCCGCCGGGCGACCACGACCCCGATCGCCGTCGGCGAGGTCTTCAACTCCGTCTGGGACTGCCGGCAGCTCATCACCGAGCGCCTGATCGACTACATCCGTGCCTCCGTCGCCCACGCGGGAGGCATCACCCACCTGCGGCGCATCTTCAACCTCGCGGAGCTGTACCAGGTGCGTACGGGATCGCACGGGGCGACGGACCTGTCGCCGGTGAGCATGGCGGCGGCCGTCCATCTCGACGTGACCGTGCCGAACTTCGGCATCCAGGAGTACATGGAGCACGACCCGCTCACCCACGAGGTGTTCCGTCCCTCCTACGAACTGCGGGACGGGGCCCTGTACCCGTCGGACGACCCCGGGCTCGGCGTGGAACTCGACGAGAAGGCCGCTGCGCGCTTTCCGTACGAGCCGAGGTATCTGCCGGTCAGCCGCCGGCTGGACGGGTCGGTGCACGACTGGTGACTCGACGGCGGAAGCCGCCGCGCAGCGGGGCGGGGTGCGGGCCCGCTCCCCTAGAGTGATGCGCGTTCGTGTCCGGCCGGGGTCCGGCCGGGGGACCGAGGAGCAGGGCACGGGGGCAGGCCCTGCCGCCGTCCGCGCCGTTCCGCGGGCGGCGGAGGCGTCGGGTGAGCACCACGTCGTCGTCCTGGGCCACCCGGCCTACTACCCCAGGTTCGGTTTCACCCGGGCCTCCCTCCACGGCATCGGCCTGCCCATCGAGGCCCCGGACGAGGCGGGATGGCACTCGCGCTCGGGGCCGGCCGCCGGCTACCGGCTACCGGCTACCGGCTACCGAGCGGGACCGTGCGCTACGCCGTGCCGTTCGGCATCTGAGGCCCGGCGGTGCGGGAGCCGCGGCCCCCGCACCGCCCTTGCCTGCACTGCCCCGCCGCACGGCTGCAGTTCGAAGCTTTACCGTCCGCCGGGAGGCGATCCGGCACAGGGCCGCATAGCGTTGCGGCATGGGTGAGGCGGTGGAGCTTACGGTCGGCGGGCAGAAGGTGCGGCTGTCCAGCCCGGACAAGGTCTACTTTCCCGAGCGCGGGCTCACCAAGCTTGACGTCGCCCGGTACTACGTGACCGTCGCGGACGGCATCGCACGTGCGCTCTTCGAGCGGCCGACCACTCTCGAGCGGTATCCGGAGGGCATCGGCGGCGAGTCGTTCTTCCAGAAGCGCGCTCCCAAGAACCTCCCCGACTGGATCCCCACGGCCAGGATCAGCTTCCCCAGCGGACGGCACGCGGACGAGATCTGCCCGACTGGTCCCGCGGCCGTGCTGTGGGCCGCGAACCTCGGCTGTCTGACCTTCCACCCGTGGCCGGTGCGCAGGGCCGACACCGACCACCCGGACGAGCTGCGCATCGACCTCGACCCGCAGCCGGGCACGGACTTCGGCGACGCGGTACGTGCGGCGCAGCAACTCCAGCCGCTGCTGGAGGAGTTGGGACTGCGTGGCTGGCCGAAGACCTCCGGCGGCCGCGGACTGCACGTCTTCGTGCCCATCGAGCCCGAGTGGAACTTCGCGCAGGTGCGGCGCTCCGCCATCGCCATCGGCAGGGAACTGGAGCGGCGCGACCCGTCCCGCATCACCACGGCGTGGTGGAAGGAGGAGCGCGGCAGCCGCATCTTCGTCGACTACAACCAGACGGCGCGGGACCGCACCATCGCCAGCGCCTACTCCGTGCGCCCCAACCGCCGTGCCACCGTCTCGGCGCCGCTGCGCTGGGAGGAGCTGGGCAGCGCGCATCCCGACGACTTCGACGTGGTGACGATGCCGCTGCGGTACGCCGAAGTCGGAGACGTGCACGCGCAGATGGACGCGCACCGCTGCCGCCTGGATGCGGCCCTGGAGCTGGCCAACAGGGACGAGCATGAGCACGGGCTCGGCGACCTTCCCTATCCGCCCGAGCACCCGAAGGTGAAGGGCGAACCGAAGCGCGTACAACCGAGCAGGGCGAAGCGCACCAACACCTCCGAGTCCTCCGGTAGTTGACGCTCCCTGACGGCCCGTCGGCGAAGCGGTGCCCGAACCGCGACCGCGGCCCGGCCGGAACCGACTGTCCGGTCCGCCGCCCCAGCCCCCGTACGGGCAGCTAGGGTTCACCATTGGAACGGGTGTTCAAGGGGGATCGGGGAGTACGAGGTGACCGACGAGGACCGGCTGCTGGCGGGGAGGTACCGGCTCTCCCGGCAGCTCGGCCGCGGGGGCATGGGGACGGTGTGGCTCGCGGGCGACACGCTGCTGGACCGGCACGTGGCCGTCAAGAAACTGCATGTGCCGCCACATCTGGACGACGACGAGAGGACCAGGCTCTACGAGCGCACGCGCCGCGAGGCGCGCAGCGCGGCCCGGATAAGCCATCCCGGGGTCATCGTCGTGCACGACGTGGTGGAGGAGGACGGGCTGCCGTGCATCGTCATGGAGTACGTGCCCTCGCGTTCGCTCAGCGATGTCCTGCGCGAGGACGGGCCGTTGGCGCCCGAGGCCGCGGCCCGCACGGGAGTGGCGATGGCCTCGGCGCTGCGTGCCGCCCACGCGGCAGGGGTGCTGCACCGCGATGTGAAGCCCGCCAATGTCCTGCTGTCGCAGGACGCGGAGCGCATCGTCCTCACCGACTTCGGCATCGCCGCGGCCTCCGGCACGACCACTCTCACTCGCACCGGGGAGTTCGTCGGCTCCATCAACTACGCGGCCCCGGAGCGGATGCAGGGCGGCGAGTCGGGCCCGGCCGCCGACGCATGGGCACTGGGCGCGACACTCTACGAGGCGGTCGAGGGCATCGCGCCGTTCCACAGGAGCACCTGGGTGGAGACGGCGTACGCCACGGCCAGCGAACCGCCGCGCACCATGGAACAAGCCGGTGTCCTGGGCGAGTTGATCGAAGCGCTGCTCGCGAAGGACCCGGCGGACCGGCCGACGCTCCAGCAGGCGGAGGAGTGGCTGGCCGGCTCGACGGGCACCGTGGCGCTGCCTCAGGGCGCACCATGGAACGAACGTGAGCAGACGGCGGCAGGCTCGAGGCGGGACGGGGCGCGGGAACCCACGCCTACCCCCGCCCCGACCCCCGTCACTCCCCCCGCTCCCGCCCCGGCCCTCGCCGCTCCGCGGCGGCGCCGGTCGCGTGCCGCCGCGTGGGCCGTGTGCGCGGTGGTGGCCGTGGCCGCCGTCGCGGGCGGCGGCTGGTGGCTGAAGCGGGAGGCCGGAGGCTCGGACGGCGGTCCCGGCAAGCCGGGTCCGTCCGCCTCCCACTCCGGTCCGTCCCAGTCCGGGCCCCCTCCGCGTCCACCGGTCGCGGAGGGCTACCAGCGCGTCAAGGAGGACCTCGGCTTTTCCGTGGACGTGCCCGAAGGCTGGACGCGGCAGGAGAAGCCGGGCGGCCAGGAGGTCGACTTCCTGGGCGGCCCGTCAGGTCGTACGGACCTGAAGTTCAGCGTGCTGGACTTCGCGGGCAACAGCCCGCTCAAGCACTGGCGCCGGCTGGAGCCCGAGGTCCGGGCGAAGTCGCCGGGCTACCGCAACCTCCGTATGAACGCCACGACTTACCAGGGCCGGAAGGCCGCCATCTGGGAGTACACGTGGCAGGGCCGTGCACGGACCTACCACGCCGTGGACCTCGGCTTCGGCGAGGAGGGCCAGCAGCATTACGCGCTGTACCTCTCAGCGCCGGACGCCGAATGGGGCGCTTCCAAGAAGCACTTCGACATGGCGGTGAAGACCTTCCGCATCACCAAGGGCAGTTGACGGGGCAGTGGCCGGCGGTCCGCCGGCCACTGCTCAGCCGTCCTGCCAGTGCCGCCGGCCGGTGCTGACCAGCAGCAGCTGCCGCCGTGCGGTGTGCGCGACGCTCTCCTCGTCCGGTCCCTCGCCGAGTGCGGCGTCCAGGAATGCCGACGCCGTCATGACCATGTGGTCGACGAAGAGTTCGCCGAGCATCCGCATGTCCTGGGCGCTCCATCCGGCCGAGACCTCGTCGGCGGCCAGCGCATCGGCGACCTCCTCGGCGAAACGGTCCAACTCGGCGCCTATGGCGGCCCGTACGGCCGGTACACCGCCGTGGCGTTCCCGCACGACGAAGCGGATGTGCGTCGGGTGCTCGCGTACGTAGCGGGCGATCGCGGTGACGGTGCGCTCGATGCGTGCGGCCTCGTCGGCGGGGCCGGAGAGGATCTCGCGCACGACGTCGTGCAGTGATCCGAGCGACTCCTCGACGAGGGCGACTCCCAGATCGCTCATGTCCCTGAAGTGCCGGTAGAAGGCGGCCGGAGCCACTCCCACGACACGCGTGACCTCGCGCAGGCCGAGACTGCTGAGGCTCTGGTGCTCCAGCAGCCGCAGGCCCGCGTCGAGAAGGGCGCTGCGGGTCCTGGCCTTCTGTGTCTCCCGGGCGGTCGGCGTGGAGGTGTGGCTCATGTCATTGAGTAAACAGGTGTTCTCGCTCCTCTGCCAAGGTAACCTGTTCTCAGTGAACAGTTGTAACTCCAACTGTTCACTGAGAAGTGGAGAGGCGGACGGTCGAATCCGCGATCACCGCAGCTCCGAGACGAAAGGGCAGACATGATCTTCATCGTTGCCGCACTCCTCCTGCTGGGACTCCTGGTGGGAACCGCGGCGCACATCCCGCTGCCGGCGACCCTCGCCGCAGCCGCGGCCATCGGTGCCTGGCTGCTGATCTTCGCCGTCCGTGAGCGCAAGCACCACCGTCAGGGGAGCTGACCGTGAACGCCATGAACACCCTTGTCCGGCCCGGCACTTCGAACCCGAAGGCACACGAGGTGAATGACTCGCAGACCGCCGGCGAACAGCCCCGCACCGCGGCCGCGGCACGCCTGCGTGACGCCGACGGCATGGCCGTCGCCTCGTTCGTCATGGGCCTGGCCGGGCTGCTCGTCTTCAACCTCCTCCTCGGCCCGTGCGCCCTGGTGCTCGCCGGCCTCGCCCTGATGCGCGGCACGACGCGCCGCACCCGGGCGGTGCTCGGGCTGACGCTCGGCGTCGCCGACCTCGCCGTGCTCGCGACGGTCGCCGCCGCCGACCAGTCGCTCTCGTGGAGCATCACCGGCTGAGCGGTTACGTTCCGGGCCGGGCCGGCGACGGCTCGGCCAGCAGGAGCGCGAAACGTCCCTCCTCGTCCGTCCACCAGTGGCTCAACGCGAAGCCGCCACGCGCGAGTTCGTCCGTGAACGGGGCCCGGCGGAACTTCGCGGCGATCTCCGTGAGGATCTCCTCGCCCTCCTCGAACTCCGCGGTCATGCCCAGGGCGGGCAGCTCCACGGCCTGCGCACGGAGCGAGCGCAGCCGCATCTCGATCCGCTCCTCCTGCTCGTTCCACACCGCGACGTGCTGGAAGGCGTCCGGGTCGAAGCCGGCGCCGAGCCGGCGGTTGAGCACCCGCAGGACGTTCTTGTTGAACTCGGCCGTCACGCCCTGAGCGTCGTCGTACGCGGGGACGAGCACCTTCGGGTCCTTGACCAGGTCGACGCCGAGCAACAGGGCGTCCCCCGGCCGGAGTTCGGCGCGCAGCGCGGCGTAGAACGCGGGCCGCGCCTCACCGTCGAGGTTGCCGAGGGTCCCCCCGAGGAAGGCCACCAGACGCGGCCCCGGGGCGGCGTCCGGGTCCGGCATCCCGAGGTCGGTCTCCAGGTCGGTCACGCAGCCGGTGACCCGCAGATCGGGGTAGTCGCGGCACAGCTGCTCGCCGGCCTCGCGCAGCGCGTCGTCGCTGACGTCGAGCGCGGCGTAGGACTCCAGGGTGCCGTGCCGCAGCAGGCTGTCGAGCAGCAGCCGCGTCTTGCGCGACGACCCCGAACCCAGCTCGACGAGGGTGCGGGCACCGGTCGCCGCGGCGATCTCGTCGCGGCGCTCGGCGAGGATCGCGTGCTCGGCCCGCGTCGGGTAGTACTCGGGCAACTGCGTGATCTCTTCGAAGAGTTCGCTCCCGCGGCCGTCGTA
Source organism: Streptomyces sp. TAA486 (assembly GCF_000426165.1). Taxonomy (NCBI): domain Bacteria; kingdom Bacillati; phylum Actinomycetota; class Actinomycetes; order Kitasatosporales; family Streptomycetaceae; genus Streptomyces; species Streptomyces sp. TAA486. Next base: position 390,126 of record NZ_AUEV01000002.1, read on the forward strand.
GAACCACTTCGGCGGCAGCGTCTTGGGGCGGCCGGTGAGCCCCTTGAGCACGTCGGTGTGGAGCGCGTCGGTGAAGTATCCGTCGGGCAGACGGCGGGTGAGGTCGAAGCAGCCCGTCATCAGGATCTCCTCGCGTGAATGCCGGTGACGCCTCCGGACACATGTGCCGGAGGCCGCTCTGCGGTGTGGACCAGGGGGACGGTGCGTACGGACGAGACAGTGGCCACGAGCAGCGAATCCTCGGGGACCTCCTGCCAGCCGGCCTCGGATTCGTCGGCGGGGGCGTCGTCCGGCTCGGAGGCGACGCGCACGCTTCCGGGCCCGGTGCGGTACCACAGGGTGTCGCCGCAGCGGGTGGCCCAGACGGTGCGGCCGTCCGTGAGAAGGAAGTTGAGCCGGGCGCCCGGGCGTATGCCCCTGATGCGCACCGCGAGCCACGCGAGGGCGTCCTCTGCCGGCTCACCCCCGCGGATCCTGCTCGTGAGCAGCGCCCACAGCAGCGCGGAGTCGCAGCGGGCCTCCAGCCCGAGCAGTTCGGCCGGCGCCATGGCCAGGCCGAGGTCCTCGACGAGGCGCTCCCAGTCCCGCACGGCGCCGTTGTGGCTGAAGAGCAGCCGTCCGTCCGCGTACGGTGCCGCCGCGGTCTCGTCCTGAGCGGTGCCCTCGGTGGCGTCGCGCACAGCGGCGAGCACTGCTGTGCTGTGCACCGCCCGCGTGAGGTCGGGAAGGTTCACGTCGGCCCAGACGGGAACGGCTCGGCGGTAGCGAGCGGGGAGTTGCCCGTCCCCTGCTGCCGCGTGCCCGCCCTGCGGCTGTGGTGTGGGGTACCAACCCAGCCCGAAACCATCGGCGTTGACGGTCCCGTACCGCTGCATGCGGGGAGCCCATGACTGCTCGTACAGTCCGCCCGGGGGACGGATCACGAGGTCGGCCAGGGACGATGCCGGCCCGAGGTAGGCGAGATGGCGGCACATCAGCCCGCTCCTCCGCTGCTGCGCGCCGTGCGGAACCCGGCGAAGATCTGGCGGCGCACCGGCAGGTCCCAGTTGCGGAACGTGCCCCGGCAGGCGACCTCGTCGGTGCCGAACGACCCGCCGCGCAGCACCTTGTGGTCGCCTCCGAAGAAGACCTCGGAGTACTCGCGATAGGGGAAGGCCCTGAAGCCCGGGTAGCCGGTGAAGTCCGAGGCCGTCCACTCCCACACGTCGCCGATCAGCTGCCGGGCACCGCACGGTGCGGCACCGGCCGCGTAGGCGCCGGCGGGTGCGGGCCGCAGATGGCGCTGGCCCAAGTTGGCGCGTCCTTCGTCGGGTTCGGCGTCGCCCCACGGGTAGCGGCGGGACTCGCCGGTCTCCGGGTCGTGGCGGGCGGCCTTCTCCCACTCGGCCTCCGTCGGCAGCCGGCGCCCGGCCCAGCGTGCGTACGCGTCGGCCTCGTACCAGCACACGTGCATCACCGGCTCTCCGGGCGGGACTCGCTCGGTGTAGCCGAAGCGGCGCCGCAGCCACGTCTCTCCGTCCCTGCGCCAGAACAGAGGGGCGGCCAGCTCCGTCTTCTGCACATACGCCCAGCCCTCGGGGTGCCACCAGCGCTCGTCCTGATATCCGCCGTCCTCGATGAAGCGCTGGTAGGCGCCGTTGGTCACGGGCACGGCGTCCAGGTCGAAGGCCGGGACGTCGACGGTGTGCGCGGGACGCTCGTTGTCCAGCGCCCACGGCTCGGTGGAGGTGCCCATGGTGAACGGGCCCGCCGGCACGTGCACTTCACCGCGCCTCGCGTCCGTGGCCCGGGAGGTGGGCGCGGGAGGATCGGGGGCGTCGAGCACGGCCGGACCGCGGCGCAGCTGATGCGTGGCGAGCATGGTCTCGTCGTGCTGCTGCTCGTGCTGGGCGACCATGCCGAAGACGAAGTCGCCCTCGAAGAGCGCACTGTCGACGCCGTCGGGCGGTGGCGCTGAGAGCACCTCCAGCGCGCGGGCGCGCACTTCGGCGATGTAGGCACGGGCCGCGTCGGGCGAGAGCATCGGCAGGGCGGGCCGGTCGGCGCGCGGCGTCCGGAACGCGTCGTAGACGGCGTCGAGATCGGGTCGCACTCCGCTAGTGCCGCCCGCCTCGCGCAGCAGCCACATGTCCTCCTGGTTGCCCACGTGCGCCAGGTCCCAGGCGAGCGGTGACATCAACTTGGAGTGCTGAGCGGTCAGTTCGGCCTCGTCCAGGCAGTCCGTGAGTGCTTCGGTGCGCCGCCGTGCCCGCTCCAGAGCAGCGAGCGCACGCTCACGGCCCGCGGGTGCGGCCTCGGCCGTGGTGGCCTGCGCGGCTGAGTGTTCGGACATCTTCGGGTGTCTCCTAATTAGTGAGTAGGCGGTTCCAGTTCAGCCACGGCAGAGGCTGCTGGACTGTCTCTCGGGGTGTGCACGCCTACGGGGGCGGGCGCGCGGCGATCAGCCGCGGTCTCAGCCGCGCATCGTGTCCAGTTGGTCGTGGGCGGGGCAGCGTCCGCGCTCGGAGTAGCGCTCGGCGAACTCGACGACCGCCTCGTGCACCACGCTGCCGTGGTCATTACGGGAGAGCGCGGACTCCGCGGCCGCGACGCACCGGCGCACCGCCGGTCCCAGCAGCGGGTCGGCGGGCCCGTCCCGCGCGGCGCGCTGCCACACCACCGGGTCGCACTCGAGGGGTTCCGTCGCTTCCCACGCGGAATCCGCGGCGACGGGGTCGTCCAACAGGCTCGCCGCGACGGCAGTGGCCGCGATCCAGCCGTCGCCGCACTGCGCGTCGATCATCCGCAGCTCCAGCCAGCCGCGCGGGCGCACCGGCGGGAAGAGCGTGCCCAGGTGATAGTCCAGGTCGTCGCGTGTGGGCGGGCGTTCCCTGTGGGCGCCCTTCAGCCAGGCGCGGAAGGAGAGCCGGGGCGGCGCCGTCCATTCGGCCGGCGGATCCCGCCGCAGGCACAGCAGTTCGGCGTCGAGCGCGTGCCGTGCCCAGCCTTCGCGGGGGTCGCTGTGCGCGCGGGGTGGGGCGGTGCGCAAGGGGTCGGCACGGGCCCACACGCTCTGCCGGGTGGAGACCCACCCGGTCGGACGGGAGCGCCACAGCGGCGAGTTGGCGAAGGCCGCCACCAGTACCGGGCCGAGCCGGTGTGCGAGCCGCCAGCGGTAGCGGTAGCCGGAGGGCCCGTCGGAGTCGTCACCCGCGTCCAGGCTGACCTGGACGGCGGCGGTGGCCCTCATCATCATCCGGCCCCAGGGGCCCGAACGGTCGAAGTGCGCCTCCATGGCGCGGTAGCGGGGATCCTCCAGCACCCGTGGCGGGCTGAGATACGGGTCGAGGCCCCGTCCGTAGAGCAGCGCCCCGGAGCTGCGAACCCGGTGACGCAGTACGGTCAGATCGGCGGCGGTGACGGCGATGCACTCGGAGAGCGTCTCGCCCGGCGGGGAGGAGACTTCGAGCTGACCGCCGGGTTCCCGTGTGAGTCTGCTCCCGCCCGGCAGGCCACGGGTCCACAGCGGGTCCAGCGCCTTCTCCAGCCTGCCGGGAGACACGGCGCGGGACGGCGCGGACCGGTCGCGGATGAGCCATTCCAGCTCCACTCCGACGCGGCGCGGCGGCCCGGTCTTGAAACAGATGCCGCCGACGTACGCGGCTGCTTCGTCCTCGTTCAGCACGGCATCCATGGGATCCGGCGCCTCCTGTGGATACGGACGGTGCGTGTGCGTTTGGCCCTGTGGAGTCCGAGACTGCTTCGGGGAAGCGCTGCGCGCAAGACGGCAGCACCCGGCGGGGTGTGGCCCCGGGTGACCCACGGGTGATGGACGAAACAGCCCGGAGAGGGCCGAATGGCGGTTTGCGCTGCAGGAGGTGGTCAACTCGTCGCGGCGTGAGGGACATCGAGATCAGCAGACCGGAGAAGGTGCTCTTCCCGGACGACGGGATCACAAAGAGCGAACTCGCCGACCACTACCGGCGCGTGGCCTCCCGCGCCGTACCACGGCTGCGCGGCCGTGCCCTGATGATGGAGCGCCATCCGGACGGCATCGGCGGGAAGCCGCTGATGCAGAAGAACGCCCCCGACTACTTCCCAGACTGGGTGCACACCGCCGAACTGCCCAAGGAGAACGGCACGGTGCGGCACGTGGTGTGCGACAAGGCCGACACCCTGGTGTACCTCGCCGGGCAGGCGTGCATCACCACGCACCGCTGGATGTCGAAGACGGACCGGCCCCACCATCCGGACCTGCTCGTCTTCGACCTGGACCCCAACGGCGGCGCGGACTTCGAGGACGTGCGGTGGGCGGCGTCGTGCGTGGGCGGACTGCTGGAGGATGTGGAGCTGCCGACGCAGCTGATGACGACGGGTTCGCGAGGGCTGCACGTCATCGCTGCCCTCGATCGCAAGTCGGACTTCGACTCCGTACGGGAATTCGCCCGCAGGGTCTCCCGGGTACTCGTGGCGCGCCATCCCGGCCGGCTCACCGACGAGCCCCGCAAGGCCGACCGCGGCGACCGCATCTACCTGGACATCCAGCGCAACGCCTACGCGCAGACGGCCGTCGCCCCCTATTCGGTGCGTGCACGGCCCGGCGCACCCGTGGCCACGCCGATCGGGTGGTCGGAGCTGGACGATCCGAAGCTGCGCCCCGACCGGTGGAACGTCCGCAACATCGCCGACAGGCTGGGCGAGGACGACCCGTGGGCCGGGACCGCCACCCGGGGCCGGTCCGTGCGGGCTGCGGACAGGCGCCTGTCGGCGCGGATCTGACGCCCGCACAACCGGACGGCCGGACGTGCCCGCGTCAGCCCCGGCAGGCCTCGAGCAGCCGCAGCCACACCTCGCTGACCGTGGGGTACGAGGGCACGGCATGCCACAGCCGCTCCAGCGGCACCTCGCCGGCCACGGCGACGGTCGCGGAGTGCAGCAGTTCGCTGACGCCCGGACCGACGAAGGTGACGCCCACGACCACCTCGCGGTCGATGTCGACGACCATGCGGGCGCGGCCCCGGTAGCCGTCGGCGTACAGCGCGGCGCCGGCGACCTCCCCCATGTCCAGGTCCGCCACGCGCACCCGCAGGCCCCGCTGTTCCGCCTCCGCGGCGGTCAGCCCGACCGACGCGGCCTCGGGGTCGGTGAAGACGACCTGCGGCACGGCGTCGTGGTCGGCGGTGGCGGCGTGCGCACCCCAGCGGTCGGTCTCCAGCAGTGGCACGCCCGCGGCCCGCGCACCGATGGCGCTCCCCGCGATGCGGGCCTGGTACTTGCCCTGGTGCGTGAGCAGGACACGGCCGTTGGCGTCGCCCACCGCGTACAGCCAGCCACCGTGCACGCCCGTCACCCGGAGGCTGTCGTCCACCGTCAGCCAGCCGCCCGGCTCGCAGCCCACCGTCTCCAGGCCCAGATCGTCGGTGCGTGGCTTGCGGCCGGTGGCGAAGAGCACCTCGTCGACCTCCAGCCTGCTGCCGTCGCTGAGTGACAGCGTGACCGGCCGGTCCGGGGAGGGCCGCTCCAGGCCCTCGACGGAGACGCCCGTACGCACCTTCGCCCCGGCCTCCGTGAGCGATTCGGCGACCAGCTCCCCGGCGAAGGGCTCCATGCGGGGCAGCAGCCGGTCGCCACGTACGAGCACCGTCACGTCGGACCCGAGTGCCTGCCACGCGGTGGCCATCTCCGCCCCGACCACTCCCCCGCCGACGACCGCCAGGCGTCCCGGCACCTCCTTGGACGACGTGGCGTCCCGGCTGGTCCACGGCCGCGCCTCGGCGATGCCCGGCAGGTCCGGAAGTGCGGCGCGGCTGCCCGTGCAGACGGCGACGGCATGCCGGGCGGTGAGCGTCCGGGACGAGCCGTCCGGCGTCTCGACGACCACGCGGCGGGGGCCGTCGAGGCGGCCGTGACCGCGTACGAGGTCGACCGCGACCGATTCGAGCCAGGCGACCTGGCTCCCGTCCTGCCAGTTCGAGGTGAACGAGGTACGCCGGGCGAGCACCGCGTTCGCGTCCAGTCCGCCGTCCACGGCCTGCGCGGCGCCGGCCACGCGCCGGGCGTCGGCCAGCGCCGCGACGGGACGCAGCAGCGCCTTGCTGGGCATGCACGCCCAGTAGGAGCAGTCGCCCCCGACGAGTTCGCTCTCGACGACGACCGCGCCGAGTCCCATGGCATGCGCGCGCTCGGCGACGTTCTCCCCCACCGGCCCCGCTCCGATCACGATGACGTCGTACTCGTCGCCGTCAAGCGCGCCGGTGGTCGGAGCGGTCGCCTCGGAGCGTGTCATGTCGGCCTCCACATGCTCGGTGCTGGAGTGGTGCGGGTGCGCGCAGGCGCTGGTCGTAAACGGTTCTGGAGGCCGGTGGAGTATTCGAGCGCCGGCGGGTGCGGCTTGGCTCGCCCGGGCCGGGTCAGCCGGTCTTGGTGGGCACCAGCACGACCGGGCAGTGGGCGTGGTGCAGCACCGCGTGCGCGACGGACCCGAGCTGCAGCCCGAGGCGGCGGTGCTGGTGGCGGTGCACGGCGATCACGAGGACGTCGGCGGCGCGGCTGGCCTCGATGAGGGTCGCGGCCGGGCTGCCGCCCTGTTCGTCGGCGCTGACCTCGACCCCCGGGTGGTCCTTGGTGACCGGGTCGACCATCGTGCGTACGAGGTCCGAGGCCGCGGAGCGGGCCTGCTGGGCCTCGCTGGGCGGCACTTGGAGCCTGCCGGGCATGCGGGGCTGGTGCCAGGCGTGCAGGACACGCAGGGACGAGCCGCGGCGGGCGGCCTCCTCGAAGCCGAAGCGCAGCGCGGGCTCGTCCGACTCGGAGTGCAGGCCCACCATGACGGTGCCGCGCTCGGTACCGCCACCCTTCCGGCTGTCGCCCACGACGAGCAGGGGGCCCTCGCAGTGCGTGGCGACGCGGAGGCTGACCGAGCCGATGAGCAGCCCGGCGAATCCGCCGTGCCCGCGGGTTCCTACCACGGTCAGTGCGGCGCTCTTGCTCGCCTTGACGAGGGTGTCGGCCGCCAGGGCCTCGGTGTGGATCTGCGCCATGACGCGCAGTCCGGGACGGTGTTCGTGGGCGCGCTTCCCCGCGTCGTCCAGGACGGTCGCCGCGGCGGCCTTGATGCGTTCGGTGTCCGCCTCCGTGACGGGGACCCTGGAGCGGCGCGGCCATCCGGCGGAAATCGCCATCTCGAGCGCGACGCCTCTCCGGCCCGCCTCCTCCGCGGCCATGTCGAGGGCGCGCAGCGAAGGTTCGGATCCGTCGACGCCGACGACCACGCGGCCTTCGGCGGCTGGGGCTGCGGAGCGGTCATTCATCTGGCGGCTCTCCTCGGGTCGGCTCGTCCGTATGTCCCAGTGTGCGGGATTCGCGCGAACGCCGGGAGAAGGCGTGGCGCCGCGGGGTGACGAGGTGACGTGTCCGCCCGAGTGTGGCGGTGCGAGATTGACGCGGAGTGAACTGACGCCCTGTGGACGTGACGTCCCGTCCGGCCGTGTTTCTGGTCCCGCCGGTGGTCAGGTGCCCGAGGAACCGCCGGAGCCGCCGCGCTGGGCGCTGCGGGCCACCTCACGCAGCCAGGCCGGGCGGTCGGCGATCTCCAGCAGCAGGAGCAGCCGCGTCAACGGGGCGTCCCAGTCGCAGTGTTCGAGCTCCGCGATGGCGGCCTGGGCGTCCAGCGGCCCGGCCGAGGCGGGACGTTCGAATCCGTATGAGGTCACCAGGACTCCAGAGTGAGGGACAGATGAGCCGAACTGCGGTGAAGCCGGGGCACGTTCACCGTTTCCAGTGCCGCTGCGTGAGCCATTCTCCCCACACGTACTTACCGCTGCAAGTACATCTGCAATTACAGATGCAAGAACGCCGCGCTGTGAGACAGTACGGTCCAACACCCCCCGTACAGCTGTCAGATGGAAGTGACAGAGAGGCCATTCATGCAGATCGACAACGGAATCGAGGCGACCCGTCTCGAGGGCGTCACGTGGCGGAAGAGCGCGCGCAGCAACCCCAACGGCAACTGCGTCGAGCTCGCCGACCTGCCGGGCGGTCACGTCGCCGTGCGCAACTCGCGCCATCCTTCGGGCCCCGCGCTGATCTACACGCCCGCCGAGATGGCGGCGTTCGTACAGGGCGCCAAGGACGGCGACTTCGACGACCTGCTGACCGTGGGCAGCTGACCCGGAAGCCGGCCGGAGCACACAGCGGGGGGCGCGTGACCCCCGGCCGTATGCGGCACCTGACGGTGTGGCACATGGCCGGGGTATGTGCAAGCAGCATGACTGTACGGGCCGTTGACCGAGTGGGACACTGGGCGCTCGGCTCGTCACTCACGGGAGCAGGGAACACCTGATGTCAGCAGAGCAGGGAACCGATTCGTCGGTCAGGCGGATCCTGGACCATCCCCGCGGTGGGCCGACGATTCTGCGCATCGTGCTCGGCACACAGCTGCGGAGGCTCCGCGAGGGATGCGGCATCACCCGTGAGCAGGCAGGAGACGCGATCCGCGGATCCCATGCCAAGATCAGCCGCCTCGAACTGGGCAGGGTGGGCTGCAAGGAGCGGGATGTCGCCGACCTGCTCTCGCTCTACGGCATCACGAACCCGGAGGAGCGCGAGGAGTACCTGGTGCTCGCGCGGCACGCCAACACCCCTGGCTGGTGGCAGAAGTACAGCGACGTGATGTCGCCGTGGTTCGACAGGCTCATCGGCCTGGAGGAAGCGGCATCAGTCATCCGCATGTACGAAGTGCAGTTCGTCCCCGGACTGTTGCAGACGGAGGACTATTCCCGTGCCGTCATGAGGCTGGGGCATCCGCGCGCGTCGACGGAGGAGATCGAGCGCCGCGTTGAGCTCCGCCAGGACCGGCAGGACATCCTCACCCGGCCTCACAGCCCCAAGCTCTGGGCCGTCGTCGACGAAGCGGCCCTGCAGCGCCCGCTCGGCGGGGCATCGGTGATGCGCGAGCAGACCAAGCGGCTGCTGTGGGCAACGGAACAGCCCAACATCACTGTGCAGATCGCGCCGTTCGCGATCGGGGGCCTCGCCGCGGCCGGCGGGCCCGTGACGATATTGCGCTTCCAGGAGCCGGACCTGCCGGACATCGTCTATCTGGAACAGCTCACCTCCTCGCTGTACTTGGAGAAGCGCGAAGAGGTGGAGAACTACATGGTGGTGATGGACCGCCTGTGCGCCACCGCCGAACCGCCGTCCATGACGGTCGAGTTCCTGGAGCGGCTGCTGAGCCGCTTCGAGCGCCAGTCGAGCTAGCGGAAGGCCCGTTCGGCACGGCCGAACGGGCCGTGGTGTGTGGCGGAGCCGACCGGGTGGTGGCGGCCCCGCCTCGCCGTCAGGGCTTGCGGGCCACGCCGCCGAACTCGTACCACTCGTCGGTGAGTTGCTTCGGCCCGAGCTCCGAGTCGGGCCGCCAGTCGTTGATCTCCCCGAGGCCCGGCTCCAGGACCTCCAGCCCGTCGAAGTAGCGCTCGACCTCGTGGGCCTGACGCACCCTGCCCCAGCGGTCGCCGGTGGCTTTCGCCATGAAGTCCGTGACGAAGTCGCGGGTGGCCTTGTCCTCGCTCACCAGCTGGTTGATCACGAGGAAGCTGCCCGAGGGCAGACGATCGACGATCCCGCGCAGTACAGCCGCGGGATCGGAGGAGTCGGGGATGCAGTGCATCACGGAGACGAAGAGGGCGCCCACGGGCTGCGAGGGGTCTATCAGCCGGCCCACCTCGGGGTGCCCGAAGATCTTCTCCGTGTCCCGCAGATCCGCCTGGATGACGGCGGTGTTGGTGTTCTCCTCCAGCAGCGCCCGCCCGTGCGCCAGCACGATCGGATCGTTGTCGACGTAGACGACCCGCGACTGCGGATCGATGCGCTGGGCGACCTGGTGCACGTTGTCCTGCGTGGGCAGGCCTGACCCGTGGTCGAGGAACTGCCGTACGCCGTAATCCTCGGCGAGGACGCGTACTGCGCGCTGGAGGAAGCGGCGGTTGTTGACGGCCAGCGGCCGCGTACTCGGTACTACCTTGTCGAGCTCCTCGACGGCTTGACGGTCGACTTCGTAGTTGTCCTTCCCGCCGAGGTAGTAGTCGTACATACGCGCCACACTGGGAGTTGTGACGTCCACTCCCTGACCTGCCGCGACTTCGTCTTCCCGCATGCGTGCCTCACCGTCCCGCCGTGCACGCGTCCCGTTGCGTACACGTTCCGTTACGGCGAAGCATTGCACGACGATGTGGCGCAGAGCACCGCAACTGCCCAGTAGGGAACGGAAATTCGCAAGAAGTGCGACTGCTGCTGCGGCCGGGACGCGAGTGACGGGAGTGACCGGCGGTCACAGTCCCGGGAGAGGCAGCTCCGCCCATACGACGCGCCCGGAGTCCGAGTCCTCCGAGCGCACTCCCCATGTCTCCGCGACGGCGTTCACGAGCTGCAACCCGCGACCGTTCACGTCCTCCGCGGTTGCCTGACGGGGGGTCACCGCATCGCATCCGACGCCTTCGTCGCACACCTCTATGCGCAGCCGCTGCTCCTGCACCTGGAGTCTGCAGCGGACGCGGCAGCTGTCGGTGTGCACCACGGCGTTGGTGAAGAACTCCGAGACGACGAGCTGCGCCGTACGGCCCAGTTCCTCCGGCAGCCCCCAGCTGCGCACCTGGCCACGCACCATCTCCCGGGCGTCCGCCACGGCCGTCGCGTGCGCGGGCAGCTCGAATCCCCCACGACGCACGAGCGCCCCGACCGGTTCGGACGGGGAGAGCGGTATGACGGGGCGGGACGGGGCCACGGTGGGTTAACGCCTTCCGACTACCTGCTGGGGAGGGACAGGGCCCGGAGGCAGCACCATGCGGGGCATGAGCTGTATCACGTACATCACTATGGCCGTGCCCGTCACAGTTGGCAAGAGTCGTTCTGCGAATTGCAGAACCGGAGAGACAGAGTGGTCCATGCACTGATCGCGTGGCACACTTCTAGCGCAGCAAGTCCGGTGGAAGGGAGGCGTCTTGGCTGACGGCCGTACCGCACCGACCGTGGGCCAGATGGTCCTCGGAATGCGGCTGCGGGACCTGCGCGAAGCCGCCGGATGCTCTTTCGCCGAGGCGGCCGCGGCCCTGAGCGTGAACACCACGACGGTCCGCCGCATGGAGAAGGCCGAGGTCGGCCTCAAGCCGCCATACGTGGAGAAACTTCTCAAAACGTACGGCATCCCCGAGAACGAGATCACCGCCTTCCTCGAGCTGGTGGACGAAGCCAATCAGCCCGGCTGGTGGCAGGGATTCCGCGACGTACTGCCGCCGTGGTTCAGCCTCTATGTCAGCCTCGAGGGCGAGGCGAGCCTGATCCGGGCGTACGAGCCGCACTGCGTGCACGGGCTGCTCCAGACGGAGGACTACGCACGGGCTCTGCTGCGCACCGGGTTCCCCAACGCCGCGGACGAGGAGCTGGACCGCCGGGTCGCCCTGCGCATGGAGCGGCAGGAGCTGCTGCGGCGTGCCGACGCCCCGCGGCTGTGGATCCTGCTGGAGGAACAGGTCGTCCGACGGCACGTCGGCACTCCGCAGGTGATGCGCGCCCAGATCGACCGGCTCATCGAGTGCGCCGCCTTGCCTCACGTCACCGTGCAGGTCATCCCGTTCGCCTCGGGAGCGCACCCCGCCATGTTCGGGCCCTTCCAGCTCTTCCGGTTCGAGATCCCCGAACTGCCCGACATCGTCTACGCCGAGAGTCTCAGCGGCGCCGTCTACTACGACGAACGCCACGACACAGCCGTCTACCTGGAGGCACTGGACCGAATGGGTGCGCAGGCCGCACCGGCACAACGCACCGAGGCTCTCCTCGGTGAGATCCGCAAGGAGTTCTGACTGCATGGGCCGCGATTCGACACAGCACATCTACAACGGCATGCCCTCCCGGGAGCTGGGCTCCGAGGGCTGGCACAAGCCGTGGAGCGGCCCGAACGGCGGAAACTGCCTGGAGGTCATGAAGCTCGGGGACGGCCGCATCGCGCTGCGGCAGTCCAACGACCCGGACGGGCCGGCGCTGATATACGACCCCGCCGAGATCGACACCTTCATACGCGGCACGAAACGCGGTGAGGCCGACTTCCTGCTCACCCACGGATGACCACGACCGCCCAGTACGGAAACGGAGACACCGTTGACTGGAGTGACGAGAACGCCGGGACGGACGGGAGCGGTGCGGTCCGCGGGAGTCTCCCGCGGCGGCAGCACCAGTGGCCGGGCCGTGCCCGCGCAGGAGCCCGGCAGAGCGCACCCGGCCCGCATGTACGACTACTACCTGGGCGGCCGTGACCACTCGGACGCCGATGTGCGGGCAGCGGAGGCCGTGGCCACCGCGCTGCCGGCGGTGCGCACCGCGGCACGCGCCAACCGGGACTTCATGGTCCGGGCGACCCGCTGGCTGGCGGCCGAGCGCGGCGTCAGGCAGTTCCTGGACATAGGGTCCGGCATCCCCACAGAGCCCAACCTGCACCAGGTCGCCCAGGGCGTCGCCCCCGAGGCGAAGGTCGTCTACAGCGACAACGATCCCCTCGTACTCAAGCACGCCCGGGAGATGCTCCACGGCGACGAGGAGGGCAGCACCGCCTATGTGCACGCGGATGTCACGGACCCGGAGAGCATCCTCGACGCCCCGGGCCTGAGCGACACCATCGACCTGGGCCGCCCCGTGGGCCTCTCCCTCAACGCCGTCCTCCACTTCGTGGCCGACGAGCAGCATCCGTACGACATCGTCCGCACCCTGCTTGGCGCGCTGCCCGCCGGCAGCCATCTCGTCCTCACGCACACCACCGCCGACTTCCTCGACGCCGCCGGCGCGCAGCGGGCCGAGACGGTGCTGGAGACGTACGCGAGCAACGGCTGCCCGCTGCGACCCCGTACGCGCACGGAGGTGACCCGCTTCTTCGACGGCCTGGAGATGGCCGGCCCCGGGCTCGTACTCCCCCACCGCTGGCGCCCGGACCGGGACACTCCCGCGCACCTCCCCGCCGAAGAGGTGCCGAGCTACGCCGGGGTCGCCCGCAAGCCCTGATCGCGAGTACCGCGGTAAGGGGGCCGTTGACACGGGACGTCGCCGGGACGCACGATAAGCAAGCGCTTAGGTATGCACCCGTACGCCGTCGACCGTGATCGGATCACGCCCCATGGCCACTTCGTCGCTCCTGCTCTCCCGCCGGGACCTGGACTTCCTCCTCCACCAGTGGCTCGACACCGAGGAGTTGACCAGGCGCCCCCGTTTCGCCGAGCACTCCCGCGAGACCTTCGACGCGGTGCTCGACCTCAGCGAGCAGATCGCGACGCGCCACTTCGCGCCGCACAACAAGAAGAACGATCAAGAGGAGCCCCGCTTCGACGGCGAGCGCGTCCACACCCTGCCCGAGGCGAAGGAGGCGCTGGACGCCTTCACCAAGGCCGACCTGCTGGCCGCCCCCATGGACGAGGAACTGGGCGGCATGCAGCTGCCCCAGCTGGTCACGACGGCCTGCTTCAGCTGGTTCCAGGCGGCGAACGTCGGCACGTCCGCCTACGTCTTCCTGACACTCGGCAACGCCAGACTCCTGTGCGAGCACGGCTCCCGCCAGCAGATCGACACCTATGTACGGCCCATGCTCGCCGGCCGCTTCTTCGGCACCATGTGCCTCTCCGAGCCGCAGGCGGGCTCGTCCCTGGCCGACGTCACCACCCGGGCCGAACCCCAACCCGACGGCACCTACCGGCTGTTCGGCAGCAAGATGTGGATCTCGGCGGGCGACCACGAGCTGTCGGAGAACATCGTCCACCTTGTCCTCGCCCGCATCCCCGGAGCGCCCCCGGGCGTCAAGGGACTCTCGCTGTTCATCGTGCCCAAGTACCTCGTCGGCGAGGACGGCTCCCTCGGCGAGCGCAACGACGTCGTGACGGCCGGGCTCAACCACAAGATGGGCTACAGGGGTACGACCAACACACTGCTCAACTTCGGTGAGGGCGCGCACACTCCGGGCGGGGCTCCGGGCGCGGCCGCGTACATCGTGGGCCTGCCGCACTGCGGGCTCACGTACATGTTCCACATGATGAACGGCGCCCGCATCGGCGTCGGCGCCGGCGCGATGGCCCTGGGCTACACCGGCTATCTGAAGTCGCTCGAGTACGCACGGGAACGCCCGCAGGGCCGGCCCGTCGCAGCCAAGGACGCCTCCGCGCCGCAGGTCCCGATCATCCAACACGCCGACGTGCGGCGGATGTTGCTCGCCCAGAAGTCGTACGTCGAGGGCGCCCTCGCCCTGCTGCTCTACTGTTCGCGGCTCGTCGACGAGCAGCAGACGGCCGAGCAGGAGGAGGAGCGCGCACACGCGCGCCTGCTCCTGGACGTACTCACCCCGATCGCCAAGAGCTGGCCCTCGCAGTGGTGCCTGGAGGCCAACAACCTCGCCATCCAGGTGCACGGTGGCTACGGCTACACCCGTGAGTACGACGTGGAGCAGCACTACCGCGACAACCGCCTCAACCCCATCCACGAGGGGACGCACGGCATCCAGGCCCTCGACCTGCTCGGCCGCAAGGCCGTCATGGACGGCGGCGCCGGCCTCATCGCGCTCGGCGAGACCATCGGCAAGACGGTCGAACGGGCGCTGGCGACCGACGGCGAGGCAGCCGAACTGGGCGCCGCGCTGCGGGAGTCGTGGGAGCGGGTCTCCAAGGTCACCGCGCGGCTGTGGGGCACCGGCGATCCGTCGGTGGCCCTCGCGAACGCCTCCGCCTACCTGGAGGCGGTGGGCCACACCGTCGTGGCGTGGATATGGCTGGGCCAGTTCCTGGCCACGGCCGGACACGACGACGCCTTCCACCGGGGCAAGCGGCAGGCGGCGCGCTACTTCTTCCGTCATGAACTGCCCCGCACGGGACCGCAGTTCGACCTGCTGGAATCGCTCGACACCACGACGCTGGACGCCGAGCCGGACTGGTTCTAGTAGTGCGGCCGGCAGATCGTGATCTTGAAACGCGAGATCACGATCTGCCGCCGGGAACCAGGTCGCGCTGATACCAGGTTCCGGGCTTCCCGCCGAGGTCGGCCGGGTCCGCCGGGCCGACCGGGACGAACCCGGCCTTGGTCAGCACCCTCCGGGACGCGGCATTCCCGTTGGAGGTGGCCGCCGTGAGTGTGTGCAGCCCGTACCGCCCCGCCGCCAGCCGGCACAGCTCCCGGACGGTCGCGGTCGCCACACCGTGGCCGGTGACGTGTTGGGCGACCCGGTAGCCGAGTTCCGCCGTGCCGTCCTCGATGTCGACCAGGTTGAACCTGCCGAGTACCGAGCCGTCCTCGGCGACGAGCACATGGAAGGCGCAGATGCCCGCCTCCTGCTCGGCCAGCCGGGCGCTGTACCGGTCCGTGAAGTGGTCGAAGAAGTCGTCGCCGCGGTCGGGGATTGAGGCAGCGAAGTAGGCACGGTTCGCCAGCTCGAACGCCAGGACCGCCGGACCATGGTCGGCATGCAGCCGCCTCAGCTCGGGCACCGCCCAACCCTACGCAGACGGCCCGTCGGGCTCATCTGGGTTTGCGCCGGCTCGGACAGCCCCGGGGCCAGGGCAGATGAAGATCCACGGCCGGAACACCAGGGAGGGTTCAGTTCGCCGCCGCACCTCGCAGTTCCAGGCAGAGGATCCCGCACGGTCTGGCCTTCGGACGACGAAAGCCTTCGGGACCTCGTTCCCGGCTTCGTGTGCATACGTGACCGTGGACCCGTCCGACACGTCGACGAAGGCAGCACGTTCGGCATGCGCGAGCGCCGATTCGCCCAACGCGGCTTCGTGGATGGGCCGGTCGGCAGGCGGGACGTCGGCGAACTCGCTGCGGAATATCAATGCGCTCTGCCGGGACGGTTGACGGTGGCGGGCGGCCTCGCCGCTGTGGCACGGGACAGCCCGCGGATCGTCGGTCGGGCGTCACGCTTCCATGACAAGTGAAAGTAGGGCAGGGGGACTTGGGCCCGCACGGCTGACTCGCCAGGAGGCAGGAACTGCGACCTCTCGGGAGCGAGGACCCGCACGCTCCGTACCCCTCCGGAGACCTCCGAGGGGGTCCGGGAATCCGGACACGGACACGGCGTGGGCCCGGTCTGCCGACCGGGCCCACGCCTGAACTGCCCCTGCCTCAGCTCTTGTTGTGCTGTGTCCGCCCGTCACAGTCGAGTTCGTCGCCGCGTACCGGGGCGCCCTCGACGCTGCTGCGGTCGTAGACGACGTCGGCCACGTCGGTGCCCTCCGTGCCGGGCCGTACCGTGAAGACGTCCGAGTGCTTCGTGCCCTTCACCTGCTGGGCGCGCATCACCGCACCGGGCATAGCCGCCGAGACCGTGCTCGCCTTGCGCTGCCAGTAGACGTCGTAGGTGATCTCCGTACGGCCGCCGCGCGGGCCGGCGGCGGAAGCCCGCCGCGGGTTCATGACCTTGAAGCCGTTGTCCCGCAGATCCTGCTCGATGCGCGCGGCTGTCTCCCCGCTTCCCTCCACCCGGACGGTGACCTCCTCCGGCTTGTACGGGACGGGCGTGGCACCTGGCGCCGGGCCGGTGACGGTGCTGCCCGTGATGGGCCGGTCAGCACGCAGATCGGCGAAAAGGGCGCGTGCGCGCGGACCGTCCCATCTGAGGGTGGAGCCCCACACGGGTGCCCGGTGGTCGAAGTCGAGGATCGGAACGGTCGCGAACTCCGTGCGCTTCGCCGTCAGGCCGTGCAGATCGCGTGCGAGCCGTGCGAGACGTCCCGTCGTGAAGCCCTTGTCCCAGCGGACCGAGCCGCGCAACGCGGCGGCGGCACGCAGCACTTCGAGCGGTTGCGCGGCCGTGCGGTCGCCGGTGAGCGTGCGCAGCAGCTCACCGACCACGTGCTGCTGACGCCGTGCCCTGCCGAGGTCGCCGGGCGGGTCGACGTGACGTGCGCGTACGAACCTCAGTGCCTTGTTCCCGTTCAGGACGTGGGTGCCCTGCGCGAGTTTCAGGCCGCTGTTCTTGTCCTCCATCGGCTTGGCGGAGCACACCTTCACGCCCTTGAGCCGGTTCACGGTCTTCTCGAACCCGCGGAAGTCGGTCTCGGCGTAGTGGTCGATCCGGACCCCGGTGCTCTGCTCCACGGTGCGGATGGTGAGCGCCGGGCCGCCGTGGGCGTAGGCACTGTTGATCTTGCCGAGGTGGCGGGTGGTGCGATCGGTGATCTTGCCGAAGCCCTTTCCATGGTCGCGGTGTGCCGCGAAGCGCACGTAGGAGTCGCGGGGAATGCTCACGACGCTGACGCGGTCGCGGTCGGCGGAGATGTGAAGCAGCATCATCACGTCCGTGCAGTCGCACTGCTCGCCGTTCACGTGCAGCCGGTTCCTCGTCTTCTTGGAGAGCCCCTCACGTCTGTCGAGGCCGGCGAGAAGGATGGTCATGCCGGGGCCCCGGGCGGGGCGGCCGGACTCCGGGAGCTTGTCGAAGGCGTTGCTCACGCGCTCCGAACCCCCGGGCGGGGCAGGGGCGTTCGTCGCGGCCGTACTCGCGTCCAGTGCGGCGCCGCAGGTTAGGGCGGCGCAGACGGCGCAGGCCAGAGCGAGCATCCGGCGAGAGCGTGGCGACCGGGCGGGGCGGTGGAGAGGGGACATGAGTCTGTGCACCTCCGCGGAATGGGGGATTCCGCATGCTAGGCACGGCCCGTGCCCGGACCTCCGGCGCTACGTCGTGCTCACCCGTACGGCTCACCCGGTCAGATGAACGCCAGCGCCTCCCGCCCGGTCATCCCGGTCACTCGGACGCCGAATCCCCTCCCGGCCCCCGACCCGCACCGCTCACGTCACGTCGTCGCGCCGCTCCAGCGGTCTGGTGGCGGGACCCTGGATGACGCGCCCCTCGGTGTCGAAGCGCGAGCCGTGGCAGGGGCACTCCCACGCACCCTCGGCATCGTTGAACCGCACGAGGCAGCCCAGGTGCGTGCATCGCGGCGAGAGGGCGCGCACCTCGCCCTCGGGCGTGCGATGCACCGCGCAACGACGGCCCCGCACCCGGACGATGGCGCCCGTACCCGGAGCGATCTCGTCCACGGAGTCGACGTACGACGAACGCAGCCGGTCACCGACGAAGCGGCCCGCGACCGCCGTCTGGAGGCGCAGCATCGCGGGCGCCTCACGGGGACTCAGACGGCGCGGCTCGTACAACTTCGCCCAGGGCGGCAGTGGTTCACCCGTGATGTACGCGGCAAGAAGCTGCCCGGAGAGCACCCCGCCGGACATGCCCCAGCCGCCGAAGCCGGTGGCCACCCAGGTGTGCTGCGCAGCCGGGTGGAAGGCCCCGATATAGGGGACGCGGTCCGTGGTGTCGTTGTCCTGGGTCGCCCATCGGTGCACGAGCCGTGCGTCGGGGAAGCGCTCGTACGTCCATGCCGCGAGCCGCTCGTAGCCCGCCGCCACCGAGCCCTGCCCGCCCGTTCCAGGGGTGAACTTCTCGCCCGTGACGATCAGCAGCCGCTTCCCCTTGCCGAACGGATAGGGAGCGGTGCGCACCGAGCGCGTGCCCCGCTCCGGCGTGAGATAGGCGCCCTGCGGGTCCTGTCCGGCGGGCAGCAGCGCGGAGACGACGAGTTCCCGGCGCGGCTCCAGCCGGGAGAACATCAACGCACGGTCGAAGACGGGGTAGTGAGTGGCCACCACGACGTCCCGCGCGACGACCTCGGCGTCGTTCTCGGTCACCACACGGCACGGATCGCCCTGATCCAGGCGCATGACACGGGTGCGTTCGTAAATGCGTCCGCCGCGTCTGAGCAGGTCCTCGGCGAGCGCGAGAAGGTACTTGCGCGGATGGAACTGGGCCTGGTCCTCGACCCGTACGGCCGCGCACACCGGAAAGGGAAGCCCGGTCTCCGTGACGAGGGAGGCGGGCAGCCCGGCCTCGCGGGCCGCCTCCGCCTCGGCCCGTATCTCTTCCGCGTGGTGCTCGGACTCGACAAAGGTGTAGGCCGGGACCCGCTCCAGGTCGCAGCCGATCCCCAACTCCCCTGCCACGGCCTCGAGATGGTCGATGGCCTGCTGCTGGGAGGAGGCGTAGAGGCGGGCATCGTCCGCGCCCCGCTTCTCGCGCAGATGCGAGTAGACGAGACCGTGCAGGGCCGAGACCTTGCCGGTCGTGTGTCCCGTGACCCCGGCGGCGATGCGGTCGGCCTCGAGGACGGCGACGCTCCGGCCTGCCCGCGCCAGCTCCCACGCGACGGACAGGCCGGCGACACCGCCGCCGACGACCGCGACGTCCACTTCCGTCACGCTCCCGGCCGGAAGCGGCGGATGGGCGGAGGCCCCGGCCGACAGCATCCAGTAGGACTCGTAACCGACGGGCAGTGTGGTCACCGCTGCTCCTCATGGTCGCCCACGGCTCACCGGCTCCTCCGGCTCGTCCGGGTTCGTGCTGCTCGCTCGCTCGTGACACGCACCGGTGTTCATCGCCGCACGCGCGTCAGGCGGGACACCCCCGTGGCTCCCCGTGATCGTTGTCGAGGTGTTCGACCCTGCTGTGATTCCCGGCACCGCACGTGTCACGCGTGACAGCCGGGTTTCGCACCGCGGCCAGGTGTCCGGGGACGGCGCCGCGGGTACCCGGCCGCCTCCGACGGAGGTGATGACGAATGAAGGCAGTCGTCTGGCAGGGAAAGCGGGATGTGCAGGTCACCGACGTGACCGACCCCGCGGTGCAGCAGCCGACCGACGCGGTCGTCCGGATCACGTCGACCGGACTGTGCGGCTCGGACCTGCATCTCTACGAGGTGCTCACACCGCTGATGACACCGGGCGACATCCTCGGGCACGAACCGATGGGCGTCGTCGAGGAGGTCGGCAGCGAGGTGACGCACCTGAAGCCCGGCGACCGCGTGGTGGTGCCGTTCCAGATATCGTGCGGCTCCTGCTTCATGTGCGACCAGGGTCTTCAGACCCAGTGCGAGACCACGCAGATCCGTGAGCACGGCATGGGTGCGCCGCTGTACGGCTACACGAAGCTCTACGGCTCCGTACCCGGCGCACAGGCCGAGTATCTGCGCGTACCGCAGGCCCAGTACGGGCCCATCAAGGTCCCCGAGGGGCCCCACGACGACCGCTTCCTGTTCCTCTCCGACGTTCTGCCGACCGCCTGGCAGGCGGTGGAGTACGCCGACGTGCCCAAGGACGGCACCCTGGCCGTCATCGGGCTCGGCCCGATCGGCGACATGGCGTGCCGGATCGCGCTGCACCGCGGGGCCCGTCAGGTGATCGGCATCGACCTCGTTCCCGAGCGGCTGGCGCGGGCGCGTGCCCGCGGCGCACAGGTCCTCGACGTCACCGAGCACGATGAAATCGGCGCCGCCGTACGGGAGATGACAGGCGGCCGCGGCACGGACGCCGTCATCGACGCCGTCGGCATGGAGGCGCACGGCAACATCGCCGGCAAGGTGGCGCAGACCGTGGGCGGCATGCTTCCCGGGAAGCTGGCGGAGAAGGCCGTCGCCAAGGCCGGGGTGGACCGGCTCTCCGCCTTCCAGGGCGCGATCGACATTGTGCGCCGCGGCGGGACGATCTCGCTCTCCGGCCTGTACGGCGGCGCCGCGGACCCTCTGCCGATGATGACCCTCTTCGACAAGCAGATCCAGCTGCGCATGGGACAGGCGAACGTCAAGCGCTGGGTGCCGGACATCCTGCCGCTGCTCACGGACGAGGACGTCCTCGGGGTCGACGACTTCGCCACCCATCACCTGCCGCTCGCGCAGGCACCAGAGGCCTACGAGATGTTCCAGAAGAAGGCCGACGGCGCCGTGAAGGTCGTCATGCGGCCGTGAGCGCGAATCTGCGGCGGGCGTACATACGGCCCCGGTGGCCCGGAAGGGCTGCCGGGGCCGTTCTCGTCGCCGGCGTCACCTCGTGACGTGCAGGATGTCCAGCACCTCGTCGTCGGTCATCTGCGGAAAACTCGCGTACCAGAAGCCGACCGAGCCGAAGGCCGGCGGCACGTACGCGCAGACGATCTCGTCGGCGTCCCCTGCCAGCTGCTCCGTCGCCTCCCGCGAGCACACGGGGGCGGCGAGAACCGTCCGTACGGGACCTGCCTCCCGTACGGCGCGCAGCGCGGCCCGGGCGGTCGAGCCCGTGGCGACGCCGTCGTCGACGAGGACGGCCGAGCGGCCCGCGAGCTCCAGGGGACCACGGCCGCGCCGGTAGGCCTTCTCACGCCGCTTGAGCTCGGCCTGCTCGCGCTCGGCGGTGTGTGCCAGATCGTGCTCGCTCAGCCTCAACTGCCCCAATAGAGCGTGGTCGTAGACGGGAGGAGCGTCACCCGCCACCGCTCCCACGCCCAGCTCCGGCTGGAAGGGAGCGCCGATCTTGCGGGCGACGACGACGTCCAGGGGCGCACCCAGCGCTCGGGCGATCTCATCGGCGACGGGCAGGCCGCCGCGCGGCAGCGCCAGCACGACGGGGTCCGGCAGCCGTCCTTCGTGCTGCTGCCGGGTCAGCTTCTCGGCGAGCGCCTTCCCTGCCTCCCGGCGGTCACTGAACTGCATGACGGCCTCCTCCCTCCATGCAGGGAGCTGTGCTGGTCGCGGTACCCGCCTTCGGTGGAACTACACAGTCCCTTGCCGCGGAAGTTCCCCTTCCGGCACCGGAATTCCATCGAATCCGCTCCCGTGAGCGTGCCCTCAGGACTACGGTGTGTGTCTGCGGGGATCGTCATTTGCCATATGCCGGGAGGGGCTCCGCCATGGGCGTACAAGCAGTGCCGACGCCTGCTGTACATGTGCGTGAACTGCTGGCGCGGGCCCGGAATCCTTTCGACGTCTCCGACGCCGTGCTGGCCCGCGTCGAGAACGCCCTGCTGTGCCATGTGGAGCTGCACGGCTGGCGGCAGCGCAAGGCGCCGGCGCCCAGTCTGCGGTGCACCAGCCACCGGCACGTCTTCCTGCTGCCCGACGGGGACCTCCTCTCGCTGTGGGAGCTCAGCTACGACAGCGACGACGGCAGCACCGCGGGTGGCCGCGTTCTGCACGAGGTGTACGAGAGCGAGGAGGCACTGGTCCGCTCGGAGCGGCGCGTGCACGAGGCGCACAGGTCCGCGGCGCACGGTCCGCGCGGCAGGCGGGGCAGCCGCGAGGTACCTGTCGAGCTCCTGCTGACGGCGGACCATCCCTTCGGCCGGCGTACGTACAGCGAGACCGACTCCCCCGACCACGCCCGACGGCTGCTGCGCCGTGCGGAGAACGCGGACCGTCCCGGTGAGGCCGTCGTCCGGCTGCTCGAGACGGCCCGCGGCCACGAGATCCTGCCCGTGCCGAGGCCGCAGGTGCTGGCCCACGAGCGGCACGTGTGGTGCACGGTCTACGAGCACGCGTTCCTGCTGGCCAACGGCTCCGAGATCAGCCTGTACGAGGTCGAGCACGACCTGTCCGGCACGGGCGCACTGGTCTGCGAGGTCTACCTGGAAGAGGGCTTCGCCGACCGTGCCGTGAACCGTCTGGTGCGCGACCGCGGCTTCGGTTCCTGAACGTCTGAGCGCCGGGCCTGTCCGGGGACGGCACAACTGTGTGTCTCTGTGCGACTTGTCGTGACCCCTTGTGACTTTCCGGGCGCCGAACGTATCGTGGGCGCGCTCCGTTACCTCACTGACGCTCCGTAACTCCCATGACGGGGTGCCCACTTGACCCGGAGGTCCCGCCATGGCCGCTCGCGGACGTCACCGCCGCAACCGCACCGGCACGCTCTCCCGCACGTCGCTCAAGGTCACCGCGGGAGGTGCCGGCGTCGCGTTACCCCTGATCGGGGCGCAGCTCGTGCATGCCGCTCCGGACGACACCTGGCAGAAGGTCGCCGCGTGCGAGAGCGGCGGGAACTGGGAAATCAACACGGGCAACGGGTACTTCGGCGGGCTCCAGTTCTCACAGAGCACCTGGGAGGCGTACGGCGGCACCGCCCACGCGGCCCGTGCGGACCTGGCGACGAAGGGCCAGCAGA
This sequence comes from Streptomyces sp. TAA486, assembly GCF_000426165.1. NCBI lineage: Bacteria > Bacillati > Actinomycetota > Actinomycetes > Kitasatosporales > Streptomycetaceae > Streptomyces > Streptomyces sp. TAA486. The sequence continues at coordinate 413,079 of NZ_AUEV01000002.1, forward strand.
TCGCCGTGGCCGAGAAGGTGCTCTTGGGTCAGGGCCCCGAGGCGTGGCCCAACTGCGGGCCGCGGGCGGGACTTTCACGCGGAGGCGTACGGGCTCTCGCGGAACGGGCGGCGACGGGCGAGCGCCAGGCGGAGAGCGGGAAGCACAAGCCGGAGACGGACGAGGCGGAGCGGACCGAACGGGCGGAGCGGGCCGAGAGAGCCGAACGGGCAAGAGCGGACCGCTCGAAGAAGGCGACGACGTACGAGGTCGTGGGCGGTGACAGCCTCTCCGCCATCGCGGAGAAGCACGAGGTGAAGGGCGGCTGGCCCGGCCTGTACGAGCGCAACCGCAAGACCGTCGGCGGCGACCCGAATCTCATCCTCCCCGGCCAGCAGCTGCACCTGGACGGCACCCACCGTACGGGCAAGCCTCAGGCGAAGCCGTCACAACCGGACCAGTCCGACGCCGCCAAGGGCTCGCAGCGCTCCGGCCAGTCCGCGAAGAAGGCGCACGGCGACGCCAAGGCCGGTGCGAAGGCGGAGACGAAGCAGAAGGCAGGCACGAAGCAAAAGGCCGACGCGAAGGCGGGGGCCGAGCAGAAGGCGGCGGCACCGGCACGGAAGCCCGCGTCCACAGCCGCGTCCGCGCCGGTCAGCGGATTCGCCCCGAGCACGGCGTACCGGGCGTCAGGCAGCAGCTGGTCGTCCGGCCACCACACGGGCGTCGACTTCCCCGTCCCGACCGGGACCACGGTGAAGGCGGTCTCCGCCGCGAAGGTCGTCTCGGCGGGCTGGGCGGACGCATACGGCTACGAGGTGGTCCTGCGGCACCGCGACGGCAGGTACAGCCAGTACGGGCACCTATCGGCGATCTCCGTACGGGCGGGCCAGACCGTCACCCCCGGACAGCGTCTGGGCCGCTCCGGCTCCACGGGCAACTCCACGGGCCCGCACCTGCACTTCGAGATCCGCACGGGCCCGGGATTCGGCACGGACATCGACCCGCTCGGCTATCTGCGAGGGCGCGGCGTGCGCCTGTGACGGCAGCGTCTGCGGCTTCGGTCGCAGATCTTCGTCAGAAGGACGTCGCCTCGGGCCCTCGTGGCCGGCCGCTCGTCACTGGTCCTCATCGGTGTCCAGGTCGACCTGCTCCGGTCCGGCGGGGCGGTCCGGCCGCTGGTCCATGCCCTCCGCGGCCTCCTCGATGTCCTGGAGGTCCAGGCCGAGTTCACGCTCGTCGTCCTCGGCGACGTGCATCGCCGTCTCCTCGCCCGACAGTCCCTGCCCCGGTGACGCGGTCGAGAAGGTGTCCTGGTTGGCGCTCCGCCACGACAGCGGATCGTCGCTGAGCTGACCGGCCGGTGCGTCAGGGAGTTCCTCGGCGCCCTCGTCGCCGACGTCGGGCTCCTCCTCGGCCAGGCGCTCGTCCAGGGACTCGCCCGCGACCTGTTCGTTGAAGGTCGTCCCGTAGCTCTCGACAGCCACGGGCTCGTCTCCCGGAACAGGCGCCTGCTGGGGGTCGCTCGCCAGTGCCGACTCGGGCGACGCATCGTCCTGAACGTCGGGGATGCCCTCGTCCTCCGGCTCCGCGCCGGGGTCGTGGCCCTCGTCCTCTGTCATGCCACCCGGCGGTACCCGTGTGGCCCAGTCGAAAACGTCCATGACGGCCTCACCGGGAGGGCGGCGGACGCCGCCTGCGCCTGCGCCGCAACAAGATGATCAGGTCTGTGAGGGCGAACAGCGACAGTCCGGCACAGATCGCGGTGAGGGTCTGCAGAGAGTCCGCGCCGGGCACGTCACCGGGGCCCGTCTGCGTCGCCCAGAACCAGAACAGCGCGGTTCCGGCCAGGAAGACGGGTGTGAAGAGCACCGCGAGTACGAGCCGGACGCCCATCGCGCTACGGGCCGTGACCGGTTCGGTCCCCGTGCGTGACCAGTAGCGTTCGAACGGCTGGGGCGGCTCGGGGCGTGGCGTCCCGGCCCGCTGTCCGGGACGGCGAAGGGTCATTTCTCTCGCCTCTTCCCGTTCTGGCTTCCACTTCCAGTGTCCTCCAGTCCGCGCCGCCCGGTGGCAGGAAGGCGCCGCGCAGGGACGCCGGTGGCGAGAAGGCAGCTTCCCGCTCAGGCCTCGGCCTCGTGGCACACACCGCAGGTGAGACGCCGTGCGTTCGGCGTGTGCGTGGACCTGCCCGTGCCGGCCGCCTCGTGCACGGTCTGCGGCGCCAGATGTGCATGGTCCATGCACAGCCCCGCACCGCAGCGGCTGCAGACGGCCACCGCGACGGTGTTCTCCTGCAGTGCCAGGCAGTCGTAGCAGTTCATGACCGGACTCCCTTCAGCCGCCCGCGGCGGGCGCGGGCGGGCCCGCCGCCAGGCCCGGGTTGCCACCGCCGGTGGCGCGGAAACGGCACACCCTCCGCTACGGTCCGTGACGGAACCCGAAGGGCTCTGAAGGACCAGGGCACCGGGGAGCGGAGGCACCGGGGAGCGACGGCGACGGATTCGGGACCCGCGACGAGGACCCGGGCGGACGCACCGTCAACGGCCCGCCCTGCTCGCCGGGTTGGCGCCCAACCGGAGCATGCGCTCTGCGCGGATCGTGCGGCACCTACCGACCCGTACGGGATTCGCACCGAAGGTCTGCCGTTCTACGGCGCCCACGTGCCGAAGGGGGTTACGGTGCCATGCATCCGGCGCCGCCGGACGATCCGGAAGCCAACACAGGGGCAGGGCAGCCCAGTTCGTCCCGTTCTCGGGGTCCTCATCCGGCCGGAGGTAACTTGCCGGGGTGCTATGCCCCAGAAACGCCCGTACCAGCGGACAAGATCAAGCCGTAGAGTTACCGATTCCTTCCAACCGCCCGGCACCTGTCAGTAGCCTCATGACCCAGCGGCAGTCGGCCGTGGAGTTGAACGAGCTGGAGACCCAGATGGAGCGTCCTGCCTGGGCCCCGCAGGGCATAGACCTGACGGTGCCGAGCGTGTCCAGAATGTATGACTACTACCTGGGCGGCTCGCACAACTTCGAGGTGGACAGGGAAGCGGGGAAACGCGCCATCGAAGCCTGGCCGGGGCTGCCGAAAATAATCCAGGCGAATCGTGCCTTCATGCGCCGCGCCATCCGCCATGCGATCGGCGAGGGCGTCACCCAGTTCCTGGACATCGGCTCGGGCATACCGACCTTCGGCAACGTCCACGAGGTCGCGCAGTCCGCGGACGCCTCCGCCCGCGTCGTGTACGTCGACAACGACCCCGTGGCCGTCGCGCACAGCCGCGCGGTGCTCGACGGCAACGACCTCGCGGACGTGGTCTCGGCCGACTTCCGCTCCCCGCAGGACATCCTCTACAGCGCGGAGGCCGACCGGCTCCTGGACTTCGGGAAGCCCGTCGCGCTGCTGCTCGTCGCGGTCCTGCACTTCGTCGAGGACAAGGACGATCCCTGGAAGACCGTCAGAGAGATCAGTGACTCTCTGGCACCCGGCAGTCTCCTTGTGGTGTCGCACAGTTCGGCGGACAAGGGCCCGATGCGCACCCTCGGCAGGGGGGTCCGCGACGTCTACAGACAGACGAGCTCACCGCTGATCACCCGGACCCGCTCGGAGATCAAGCAGTTCTTCGACGGCTTCGATCTCGTCGAACCGGGGCTGGTGCCGCTGCCCCGCTGGCGCCCCGAGGACATGCCCGAGGCGGAGGATCCCCTGCTCCTCAGCGGCTACGCCGGGGTGGGCCACAAGGCGGGAAGCGTCGGGTGAGTCCCGGGCCGCACGAGTCCGAGGGGCTCGAGAAGGACGGACTACGGCGCTTCGCGACGATCTGGAGCCGCGCCGTCTATCCGGTCACGCAGACCTCGATGACGCGTGCCGAACTGGAGGACTACCTCTACCCGTTGGCCGTGCAGCTGTGCGAAGCACTCCACGCCCATCCCTTCACCCCCGCGGTGGGCCGTGAGGTCGGGGCCGCGCTCGTGGACGGTCACTGCACCAGCCCGGACGCGCTGCCGCATCTGCTCGGCGTCATCGACTCCTATCTGGTGCTCTACGGACGCGACCCGGAGAGCAGCACACTCGACGTCGACGAGGCGCGCGCCCGCTGCTCCCGGCTCCAGCACTCCATCGCCGCCGGCTTCACCCACGCCCTGCGCGACCGCACCCTCAGCGAGCAGGAGTCCCTCTCCCGGGCAGCGCTCGCCGCGCAGACCGCCGTCGAGGAAGCGCTGCACGCCAGTGAGACCCGCTTCCGCGCCGTCTTCAACGACGCCACCATCGGCATCTCCATCGCCGACATGGACGGCCGCATCCGGGACGCCAACGGTGCCCTGGCCCGGATGTTCGGCCGCTCCGAGGAGGAGATGCGCCGGCGGAACGTCAACGAGTGGGTGCACCCGGACGACGCTCCTCATGTGTGGCGCATGCACCGTCAGTTGGTGCGCGGCGAGCGCGACCACTTCCGCGTGGAGAAGCCGTACCACCGGCCCGACGGCACCGTCCTGTGGACCAACCTCACCGTGTCGCTGCTGCGTGACGCCGACGGCGAACCGCGCTACCAGCTCGCGCTGCTGGAGGACATCACCGAGCGCCGGCTGCTGCATCTGCGTCTGCGTTACGAGGCGACGCACGACGAGTTGACCGGTCTGCCCAACCGCACCCTGTTCGCCGAGCGACTCGACCGGCTGCTCTCGGCGAGCGGCGACGTGAAGCGCTTCGGGCTGTGCTACCTCGACATCGACGGCTTCAAGGCCGTCAACGACAGCCTGGGGCACGCGGTCGGCGACCAGTTGCTGATCGCCGTCGCCGAGCGGCTGCAGTCCTGCACCGCCGGGTCGGGCCATCTCGTGGCACGGATAGGCGGCGACGAGTTCGCCGCACTCGTCACCGACCCCTCGGGCTCCGAGGAGGTCGCAGAGCTCGCCAGGCAGGTGCTGGCGGCCCTGGCGACCCCGATCGGCGTCGACGGACGCGAGCTGTCCGTACGGGCGAGCATCGGCATCGTCGAGGGCCCGAGCGGCGAACTGCGTCCCGAAGAGGTCATGCGCAGCGCGGACATCACGATGTACCGAGCCAAGGACGCCGGCGGCAACCGCTACGAGCTGGCCGACCCCGACTCGGATGCCCGTGCCATAGACCGGCACAGCCTCACCAACCGTCTGCCGGCGGCGCTGGAGCGGGACGAGTTCTTCCTGGAGTACCAGCCGCTGATCCGCATGAGCGACGGCCACGTGGACGGCGCCGAGGCGCTGGTGCGCTGGAAGCACCCGGTGCACGGTCTGCTCGGCCCGGACCGCTTCATCCCGCTGGCCGAACACACCGGCCTCATCGTCCCGTTGGGGCGCTGGGTGATGGAGCAGGCCGTGCGGCAGGCGTGCGCCTGGCACGAGGAGCGCAACAACGCGGGCAAGAAGAAGGGCCGGGGCAAGGCCAAAGGCAAGGGCGCTTCGGAGGACGACGGCAGGCCGCTGCGGGTCAATGTGAACCTCTCCCCCAGGCAGCTGCACCACCCCGATCTGGTGCCCGACACGGTGGCGGTGCTGGAGGCCGCGGGCATGGCGCCCTCGTCGCTGTGCCTGGAGGTGACGGAGAGCGCGCTGATCGGCGCCGACGAGGACGAGCTGAAGCCGCTGCGCCAACTCGCCGAACTCGGCGTGGAGATCGCGCTCGACGACTTCGGCACGGGCTACTCCAACCTCGCCAACCTGCGCCGGCTGCCCGCCACCACGCTGAAGCTGGACCGCTCCTTCACCCGGGGCCTGCAGCAGCATCCGGCGGACCCGGCGGACGTCACCTTCGTCGAGGGAATCGTGACGCTGGCGCACGCTCTGGGCCTTGCCGTGACCGTGGAGGGCGTGGAGACGGAGCACCAGGCCTCGAAGCTGCGGGACCTGGGCTGCGACACCGCTCAGGGCTGGTACTACGCCCGTCCGGGGCCGCCCTCCAGCTTCCAGCAGGGCTTCGCGGTCCTTCCCTGACCCGGGTGCGCGCCGGCGGCCACGCCGCCCCGGCCGGGCGCTCAGCCGTTCAGCCGCTTGGGCGCCGCCTGCCGCCAGGAGTCGAGAAGGATGACGCGGAGCTCCTCCACGTCCTCGAGCGCCTCCAGACGGACCCTCACGAGGCTGTAGTTGTCGTCATGTCCCGGCTTGATGAAGAACTTCGCCGGTTCGGCGGCGATGAGTTCGGCCCGCTCGTCCCTCGGGCACTTCACGCCGATGGTCGTGTCGTCGTCGCCGAGCGAGGCGAACATCTTGCCCGCGACGCGGAACGTCGGCTGCCCCCAGGCGAGCTTCTCCGTCGTCTCGGGCATGGACAGGGCAACTTCGCGGACGTCCTCGGCGGAGACCGTCCCTGGTCTCTCACTGTCCCGGTTCTTCACCTCTGCTGCTCCCCTCCGGGCCTGCGTGCGCGCGTCTCACACGTGCGCATCGAGCCATTGCAGCAGGTCGGTGTGGACCTCGTCGCGATTCGTCTCGTTGAGGATCTCGTGGCGCGCGTCCGCGTACGCCCGCCAGTCGACCTCGCGCATCCCCAAGTAACGGAAGTCCTCGAGGAGTTCGTAGACGAGCGTCATTCCCTGGTTGCAGGGGTCCTGGTCGCCGACGGCGATGTGCACGGGAAGGTCGCGCGGGATCCGTCCGAGCTGCGCGGGGTCGTTGATCTTGCGGCTGCCGAGCACCCAGTCCAGTGAGAGCCCGGCGCTGAAGGCGAACCCGCAGCGCTCGTCGCCCGCGTAGACGTCGACCTCGTCCTCGTCGCGGGAGAGCCATTCGAATCCGGTGCGGTGCGGGTACGGGTCGTTGAACGAGCTGAACAGGTCGGGCACGAAGTCCGAGACGGTGTCGCGGCCGCCCTTGTCGATCTCGCGCTCCAGCTGCCGGATCGCCATCTCGGCCTCACAGCCCGGCAGGGAGCGGAAGGTGCCGGAGAGGATCAGCCCGGCCACGCCCTCCCCGTACTCCTGGACGTAGTCGCGGGCCAGCTGTGAGCCCATGCTGTGCCCGAAGAAGACGAACGGCGTGCCGTCGGGCAGCTCGGACCGCACACGGTCACCCACGGCCTTGAGGTCGTCGACTGTCGCCCGCCAGCCGCTCTCACCCACCACGCCGTATCCGCCCGTGTGCTCGGCGGTGGCACCGTGGCCGCGGTGGTCGGAGGCGACGACGGCGTAGCCGAAGCGGCCGAGGAAGCGGGCGAACCTGTCGTAGCGCTGGGCGTGTTCGGCCGCGCCGTGGGCGATCTGCACCAGGGCGCGCGGGACTCTGCCCGCGCCTTCGGCGTCGTCGGGGTGCCAGGTGTAGGTGGCGATCGTGGTGCCGTCCGCCGCCGTCGTGTGGTCCTGCCGTACGCCGCCCACGGTCTCTGCCTCCTCGCTCGCCTGGTTCGCTCGCAGACGGTAACCGTACTGTCAGGCGCCTCCGGCGGGAAGGTCGCCACCAGGGCATGAGGACGGCTACAGCATGCATGGACGGTGCTGTCCCACCCATGACGTAGCGGCCGTACTCGTCGCTCAGTCGGGGCGGCCTCACATCGGGACGACCGGACTCACGGGACCGATGCAGCGCGCGTCCGCCGGCTCACGGGGGGCGCGTGCGCCGCGCACGCCCGCGAGTCACCGGCGTACCGAGTCTCCGAACAGCACCGCAGCGGCGCCGGACCAGCACAAACCGCTACACACTCCGACGATCAGTGCCGCATCCTCACGAATCCTGATCGGCCTCATCCCGTGTCGAGTTGCCGCCAATCGCCGGGAATTGCTGACTGCGGCCGGTAACGGTGCTATGCCATTGGGTAATGCTCGTGGGGCGTCCCCGCATGCACCGACCGCTGTCGGCGTCATCCGCCCCTTTGCACCGGCCAGTTGAAGTTGCACCAGGGAGCGTTTCGGCCAAATGCTGTGATCGATCTTGTACTGACCGTGAAAGAGTGGAGGATAATGCGGTCGGCCTATGCCAGGGGCGGGTCAGCTACCGATGCACGACTCCGCCCGACCAGAAGCGGAGCCACCCGCGGAGAAGGGCTCGTCATGGAACGCTACTTCACGGACCATCGCCACGAGGAATTACGCACGGCGGTCCGGGAGTTCGCGAAGAACGAGGTCACACCCCGAATAGCCGAGATGGAAGCCAGCCGCACCGCGTCCGTCGGACTGTCACGTCTGATCGCCCGTCAAGGGTGGATCGGGGCCACCGTCCCGGCCGGATACGGAGGCATGGGTGTGGGTCACCTCGGCAAGACCGTGGTGATCGAGGAACTGTCCAGGGTGAGCGGCGCGATGGGCGCCATGGTGCAGGCGTCACAGCTCGGCGCCGCCAAGATCATTCACTTCGGCAACGAAGAGCAAAAGAAAACCTGGCTACCTGCAATTGCCTCCGGCGATTGCCTGCCGACCATAGCGGTGACAGAACCCGGTTCCGGCGGCCACGTACTCGGAATGACCTCCTCCGCAGTCCGGGACGGCGACGACTACCTCCTCAACGGCAGCAAGGTCTACGTCGGCAACTCCCACGTCGGCGACCTCCACGGCGTCGTGGTGCGCACCGGCCCCGGCTCCGGGGGCCTCACCGCCTTCCTCGTGGAGTCCGGCACCCCGGGCTTCTCCCTGGGCCGCCAGCGGCCCGCGATGGGGCTGCACGGTTTCAGCTTCGGCGAGCTGATCTTCGACGACTGCCGGGTGCCCGCGGCCCACCGGCTCGGCGAGGAGGGTGACGGTCTCGCCGTCGCCTACTCCTCCAGCGTTCTGTACGGGCGCGCGAACCTCACCGCCGTCTCCCTCGGCATCCACCAGGCGATCCTGGACGAGACCTCCGCGTTCTGCTCCGAGCGGCAGCGCTACGACGCTCCGCTCGGCGAGCTCGGCTCCATCAAGATGAAGCTCGGACAGATGCAGTCACGGCTGATGACGGCACGTCTGGCCGCCTACCACGCCGTCCATCTCCTCGACCAAGGGCTGCCCTGCGACGCCGAGTTGATGAACGCCAAGCTGGTGAACGTGGAGTACGCCCTGGACTCCGCGCGCGACGCCATGGAGATCCACGCGGCATGCGGCCTCTTCACCGACCGGCCCGTCGAGCGGTACCTGCGCGACGCCCACCACATCTTCGCCCCGGCCGGCACCTCCGACGTCCAGCGGCTGCGCCTGGGAGAGGTCGCCCTCGGAACCGCCAAGGGCTCCTGGTCCGAGCGGCTGAGCGAACTCGTGCGCTGCGAGTCCGAGCCCGCCGGCTGACCAGGAGCGGGGCCGGCACGGGTGGCCGGCACCCCGGCCCGCCCGGGAGGGCCGCGCCGGGGTCAGGGCCCCTGGTGCTCCCGCCGGTGGATCTGCTCCACGAGGTCCGCCGCCATCGACTTGATGGTCTCCAGCCCCTGCCGTCCCCACGGCCGGGGCTCCTGGTCGACCACGCACACGGTGCCGAGGGCCATGCCCGTCCGGTCTATGAGCGGGGCCCCGAGGTAGGAGCGGATACCGATCTCGTCGACGACGGGATTCCCCGCGAAGCGCGGGTAGTCGCACACGTCCTCCAGCACCAGGGCCTTGCGCCGCACGATGACGTGCGGGCAGTAGCCGTGGTCGCGGGCCATCACGCGGCCGACGTCGCCTCCCGCGTTCGACGAGGGGTCCAGCTCCACGGCCTGGTCGGACCCGGGTGCGTACAGACCGGCGAAGTACTGCTGCTCCTCGTCGATGAAGTTCACCATGGCGTAAGGGGCGCCGGTGACGCGCGCGAGATGGCGGGCGAAGTCGTCGAACTCGGGGACGGGAGCCTCACCGAGGCCCAACTCCCGCAGCCGCACGACCCTGTTCGGCGCCTCGGCGTCCTCGGGGGTCAGCAGCAGGTGGCTTGTCGGGTCAAACGACATCGGTGCCATGGGAACTCCTCGTGTTGAGCAGATGCTGGACAAGTGAGACGAGAACCTGCGTGCCGGAAGAGGCCTGCCGGGCGTCGCACAGCACCACCGGCACGTCGGGCTTGAGGTCGATCGCGGCCCGTACCTCGTCGGGTTCGTAGCGGTATGAGTTGTCGAACTCGTTGACCGCGACGATGAAGGTGATCCCCCGCCGCTCGAAGAAGTCCACGGCGGCGAAGCTGTGTTCGAGGCGCCGGGTATCGGCGAGCACCACCGCGCCCAGGGCGCCCTCGGACAGCTCGTTCCACATGAACCAGAAGCGCTCCTGCCCCGGGGTGCCGAAGAGATAGAGCATGTGCGCGGCGCTGAGCGTGATGCGGCCGAAGTCCATGGCCACCGTGGTGGTCGCCTTGTCCTCGACGCCGTCCAGGCTGTCGGTGGCCGCGCTGACCTGAGTGAGCAGCTCCTCCGTACTGAGCGGCTCGATCTCGCTCACGGCGCCGACGAACGTCGTCTTGCCGACGCCGAAGCCGCCGGCCACGAGGATCTTCAGCGCGGTAGGGAACGGATCGGCACGGCTCACTTCAGAGTCGTCTACGGAGCCCATCCAGCACCGCCTCCAGCAGGTCTCGATCGGTCGGGTCGTCTCCCAGCGGCGCACGCCCCGGGGCACGCGAAGTGATGGCTCCGCAGTCCACGAGGTCGGACAGCAGCACCTTGGTGACCACTGCGGGCTGGGCTATCTGTGCGGCGATCTCGGCGACGGAGACGGGCCCGCCGCACAGCTTCAGCACATGGCTGTGGTCCGGGCCCAGGTAGTTGTTCGGGCGGTCGCCGGTGGCCATCACCAGTGTCAGAAGGTCGAATTGGGACGTGGGCTTGGTACGGCCGTTGCTCACGGTGTACGGGCGGATCAGCCGCCCGGCGTCGTCGTCGAGCCACGGCCCTTCTAACGGTTCCTGTCTCATCCGGCCGCCTCAGTGGCCGGCAGGCTGTCGCGCCGGTGTGCCCAGATACGGACGGACGCTCTTCACCAGCATCGCCATCTCGTATCCGAGCACGGCGGCGTCCGCGTCGCTCCCGGCGAGCACGGCGAGGCAGGCGCCCTGCCCCGCGGTCGAGACGAAGAGCAGCGAGGTGTCGAGTTCCACGACCACTTGGCGCACCTCACCGCCGTCGCCGAACCGCACTCCGGCGCTGCGCGCCAGGGAGTACAGGCCGGACGCCAGGGCCGCCATGTGGTCGGCGGTGTCGGTCTCCAGACCGTGTGCGGCCTTGACCAGGCCGTCGGAGGACAGCAGCAGCGCGCTGCGCGTGTGGGGAACACGCTGGACGAGTCCGGTCAGCAGCCAGGAGAGGTCTGCCGTGTGGCCGATGGGGGCTTCGCTCACCATGATCGCGTTCTTCTCCTTCAGGGCGGGGACCGCAGAGCGGGCGGGACCAGGGCCGCTCCGGGCCCGGTCCTTCGGAATCTCTAGATCGGGCCCGCGGCGTGCGGTACGTACCGCCGCGGGGTCGGGGACATGTGATCCGCCGTGCCGATGGACAGGTGGGGATGCCCATGCCGAAGGCCGGAGGATCGCGGAAAGCGCACCGGCCGGGCCCTAGTTGGCGGGGTAGGCGGCGTCGGTGCCGGTGCCGTCGGCGTGGCCGTTCCTTGCGCCGTCGGTGTTGCCGTCGGAGTCCTCGGCGAGGCTGGTGCCCCGCCGGAACGCGGCCAGCAGGCCGGGGTCGTGGCCCTGCACGGCCTCGTCCCAGCTGCCGTCCGCACCTTCACCGCCCCTGGCGGCGGGTACCTCTCGCAGCTCGGGGACGAGGTGTTCCTGGCGCCGGCGCCTGGGAAGTTCGGGGCGCTCGCCGTTCGTGGCACCCGCAGCCGGTGCCGAACGCTGCTGGGACGCCTGGACGTTGGGCTGCGGACCGGGCCGGGCCCCGGCGGGCGACGATGTGGTGGGTTCCGGCTGCGGCTGTCGTTGCGGCTGGTGCCGGGAGGGCTGGGGCCGGGACTGCCCATCCTGTTGCGGCTGGGGCTGCGGAACGGCGGCACGTGCCGCCGGTGATCCGGCCTCCGGCCAGGGCACCTGAGGGGGGACGACGCCCGCCGGCTCCGCGGCAGGCTGCTGCGGATGTTCCGAACTCTCGGTGCGTGCGCGCGGCATGCGGGCGCCGACGACCGCGCGGCCGCCGCCCCCGGAGCCGTTCGCACCGGCTGCGACCGCGGCGCCGGACTGCTCGACGGCGCCCGGATCCTCGCCGAGCACCTCACGGGGCAGCACCAGCACGGCCTGGATCCCGCCGTAGATGTTGCTCTGCAGCTGTACGACGATGCCGTGCCGCTGCGCGAGCGCGGAGACCACGAACAGCCCGATCCGCCCGTCCTGGAGCAGCTCACCGACGTCGATGCGCTCGGGGTCGGAGAGCACGGCGTTCATGCGGTTCTGCTCGGTGGCGGGCATGCCGAGTCCGCGGTCCTCGACCTCGATGGCCAGGCCCGCGGTCACGTGCTGCGCGCGCAGCAGCACCTGGGTCTGCGGCGCGGAGAACACCGTGGCGTTCTCGACGAGTTCGGCGAGCAGGTGGATCACGTCGGCGACGGCGTGGCCGCGCAGGGTGCCCTCGATGGGCGGTACGAGCTTGACCCGCGGATACTGCTCGACCTCGGCGATGGAGGAGCGCAGCACCTCCGTCATCGTGACCGGACGGCTCCACTGGCGGCGCGAGACGGCACCGCCGAGGACGGCGAGGTTCTCCGCGTGCCGGCGGATGCGGGTGGCGAGGTGGTCGACGTGGAAGAGCCCCTTGAGCAGGTCGGGGTCCTCGACCTCGTTCTCCAGCTCGTCCAGGAGCTCGATCTCTCGGTGCACGAGGGACTGCAGGCGCCGGGCGAGGTTGACGAAGACCTCGACCTTCTCCTCGCTGCCGCTGGAGTTGCTGCGTACGAGTGCCACGACCTCGGTCACGGCCGTCTCGGCGGCGTGCTGGGCGAGGGTGAGTTCGTGGGTGAGCAGTTCGAACGCGTCTGCCTGCGGGCCCGGTTCGGCCGGTACCGGCAGCTGGCGGGGACGCGGGCGTTCGCCCTGTTCCAGGGCGCTCACCAGGGCACGGATCTGGGAATGCCCCCGTGCGACGGAGCGGCGCAGCGCGGCTTGGCGCTCGAGAGCGCGGCGGGACTGCGTGGTGGCGGAGTGTGCGGCACCGAAGATGACACCGCAGACGAGTAAGAGTGCCGCCCCGAGGATGCTCCAGAGGACGATGTCGTTCGTGCCCTGTGCGGCGGCGCCGGACGCGCCGGCGCCCGCCTCCGCGCTCATCACGTACGCGACGACCGCGGCGCCGGCCACGGCGATGACCCCCGCGGGGAAGACGGCCAGGCGCACCATGCTGCGTCTGATCGCGGCGTCGCCCTGGCTCTGACGTGCCGGGGTGCGGCCGTGCCGTCGCCGGGAGCCGTTGCCGGCGCCGGCCGCCGCGTGTGCCGCCGGCGCGCTGTGCGGTGCTGCACCACTGGGCCCGTGGAAGGCGACCGGGAGCGGAGCGTTCCCGGGGCGGGACCCTGTGAGGTGTGCGGGACCGGTTGTTCCCCTTCCTGTCTGCACCGCGTGGCTCGGGGGTTCAGGCATCGGATTCCTCGGTTGACTTGAGGTCTGCTGGTGGGCTTCTTCGAAGCACGAGCACAGTGCACGTCGGCTCCTGCAACGCCACGGCCACGCTAGTGCTCACAACCACTCATGGCGGACGCCGATGACATATTCGCCACCCTTCGCCAGCTCCTAACGAGTGAAGATCGCAACCGTGGGTGCGGGGTGCGCGAGGTGATCGTAACTCCCTTGCGCAGCCTCGCGGTTACTCTTCGCCACCTCCGGCACCGCCCCACCCTCCGCACGCCCGCCGACCGCCAACTCGCCACGCTTCAGATCGAGTTCACATGGACACCGGCACTGAGCTGCGAATACGCCGTAACGAACGGCGAGTTCGAGTCGCGCACCCGGAGCGCGCGACCGCGTGGCCGTCACCCCCCTGAACCGATTCACAAACGGAATCGCTCCGACTCCCTGGCCGCGTGAGCCGATTCGGGCGAAGAGCTCATACGCGCATATGCAGGACCGGCACCCGACGGCTGACACCGGCATATTCTCCACGCGCACTCCCTCGCCGCCCCCGATTCACAACTCCGGATATTGGGCCGGAATTCGACCCCGCCGAAACGACCGGCTCACTGCGCCACCACAGAGCCGCACTGATTACTCTCCGAAGGACGTCGAGTGCAGTACGTGACAGCGCATCTCCGCCCTTCCGGCCCCGCACTCCTTCATGTCGTATCGTCGGATCGGGCATCCGCTGTCGCGCAGACGAGGAGCATCCGTGAGCCAGCAGTCCACCGAACCCGCGTTGACCGGGGTGCGCAATTTCCGCGACGTAGGCGGAGTACCGACGGCGGACGGGCGCCGGCTGCGGCACGGAACGCTCTTCCGCAGCGGCCACCTCGCCCACGCGACGCCGGAGGACGCGACATTCCTCGGCGGTCTGGGGCTGCACACGGTCTTCGACTTCCGCAACTCCGCCGACCAGGCCCTCGAGGGCCCGGACGTGGACCTGCCGGGCGTGCGCAACGTGAACATCCCGCTGTCCGACCCGGCCGACGGCGCGGAGTTCTGGAAGATGGTGCGCGACGGCGAGCTGGAGCAGCTGCGGTCGGTCCTCTCCGACGGCCGGGGCGCGACGCGCATGATCGCCTCGTACCGTTCCATGATCAAGAACCGCACGGCGGAGCACAGCCGGATCCTGCACGCCCTCGCGGAGGACAGCGTGCCCGCGCTGATGCACTGCGCGGCGGGCAAGGACCGCGCCGGACTCTCCGTCGCCGTGACGCTGATGGCGCTGGGCGTGGAGCAGGAGGCGATCGAGGACGACTATCTGCAGTCCAACTCCCCGCACCGCCGCTACAAGATGCACCGCGGTTCGAAGGGCAAGATCTCCCCCGAGGTGGCGGAACTGCTCTCGCCGCTCTTCGACGCGCGCGCCGCGTATCTGCACGCCGCCCTCAACACCATCGACGAGATGTGGGGCGGCGTCGAGCGGTACCTCACCGAGGGACTCGGCCTGGACCGGGCCACCCGTGAGCGCCTTCAGGAGAGGATGCTCGAGGACGGCTGACGCCGGGCGTGGGCGTCGTGCTCAGCGGTTCGCCGCCGCCTGCCTGATCAGGTCCCGCCCGAACTCCCACATGAGGCCGCCGCCGTCGTGCGCCTCGTCCATGATCTCCTTGAAGGCTCGGACGAACCTGTCCGCCTCGGGCTCGCCGATCACCAACGGCGGGGTGAGCTTGATGACTTCGAGCTCGTCGCCGGAGACCTGGGTGAGGATGCGGTGCCGCTGGAGCAGCGGCAGGACCACCATCTGCGCGAACAGACCCTTGCGCGCCGCCTGCAGCATCGTCCAACGCCCGCGCAGCTTCAGGGACTTGGGCCTGCCGAACTCGATGCCGATCATCAGGCCGCGCCCGCGCACCTCGTGCAGCATCTCGTAGTCCCCCACGAGCCCCGCGAGTCGGTCGCGCAGCAGCTCGCCCGTGCGGCGGGCCCTGGCGGTGAGGTCCTCGTTCTCCAGCACGGCCAGGGTCGCCAGCCCGGCGGCCATCGCCTGTGCGTTGGCCCCGAAGCTCGCCGAGTGGACCTGCACCCGGTCCATCGAGGAGTAGACCTTCTTGAAGATCCACTCCTTCCCCATCGTCGCGCCGACCGGTACGTAGCCGCCGGAGAGGGCCTTGGCGACGCACACGAGGTCCGGCCGCACGTCCTCCTCGTGCTGATAGGCGAAGAAGTCACCCGTGCGCCCCAGCCCCGTCTGCACCTCGTCCACGATCAGCAACGCGCCGTGGCGGTGCAGCATTTCACGGGCGGCTGCCAGATAGCCCGGCGGCGCGGGGTGTACGCCCTTGCCCTGGATCGGCTCGACGATGAGTCCCGCGACCTCTCCCTTCTTCAACTCCCGCTCCAGAGCCTCCAGATCGCCCAGCGGCATTGCCGTGTCCGGCAGGAGCGGGCCGAACCCGCGCCGGAACGTGGCCTCCCCGTTGACGGAGAGCGAGCCGGTGGTGAGCCCGTGGAATGCGTGGTCGCAGTAGAGGATTCGCGGGCGACCGGTGGCGCAGCGGGCGAACTTCAGCGCCGTCTCGACCGCCTCCGTGCCACTGTTGCCGAAGTAGACCCGCTCCATGCCGGGCGCGAGGGCGAGCAGCCGCTCGGCGAGCAGCCCCGGCAACGGGGGGCAGTCGAAGCGGGTGAGGTCGGCGAGTTGGGCCTCCAGCACGTCGTGCAGTGCCTGCCGCACCACCGGGTGGTGGCGTCCGATCCCCATCACTCCGAACCCGGCGAGCATGTCGAGGTAGTCGTGTCCCTCGGCGTCGAAGAGCCGGGCGCCCTCGGCCCGTTCGTAGACCTTGTCGAAGCCGATCGTCCGCAGCATCCGCGGCTGCTGATGGTTGAGGTGACGCGCGTGCAACTCGTACCGCTCGGCTCCGCGTTCCGCCAGCAGCTCGGTGAGGTCGAAGTCGCTCATCCCCCAGCCCTCTTCCCGGTGTCGGTTGCCTCGTGGTGATGTGGGCGGCCCGGCGGGACGCGGCGCCGCAGATGTCCGGCGTCAGGCCCGCGCGGTCTCGCGGGCCGCTCGGAGCGACTCCTTGAGGGAGCCCATCGTGGCCAGCACGGCGGTGGGCTCGTAGCCGCAGTGCGCCATGCAGTTGGCGCAGCGGGCGTCCCGGCCGCGGCCGTAGGCCTCCCAGTCGGTCTCCTCGACGAGTTCCTTGTACGTGGGCACGTAGCCGTCGCTCATCAGGTAGCAGGGCCGCTGCCAGCCGAAGAGGGAGTAGTTGGGGATCGCCCAGGCCGTGCAGGGGAAGTCGGCCTTGCCTTCGAGGAAGTCGAGGAAGAGCGGGCTGTGATTGAGCCGCCAGCGGCGCCTGTTACCACCTGCGAAGGCCTTGCGGAACAGCTCACGGGTCTGCTCGACGCCGAGGAAGTGCTCCTGATCCGGGGCCTTTTCGTATGCGTAGGCGGGCGAGATCATCATCTCGTCCACCTTCAGGTCGTCGTTGAGGAAGTCGAGCACCTCGATGACGGTCTGAGGCGTGTCCGTGTTGAAGAAGGTGGAGTTGGTGGTGACGCGGAAACCGCGCCGCTTGGCCTCCTTCATCGCCTCGACCGCCTCGTCGAAGACACCTTCCTTCGCCACCGATTCGTCGTGCCGCTCGCGCAGCCCGTCGATGTGCACCGCGAAGGCGAAGTAGCGGGAGGGCGTGAACTGGTCCAGCTTCTTGCGCAGCAACATGGCGTTGGTGCACAGGAAGACGTACTTCCTCTTCGCCACCAGCTGGCGGACGATCTCGCCGATCTGGGGGTGCATCAGCGGCTCGCCGCCGGCGATCGAGACCATCGGCGCACCCGACTCCGTCACCGCACCCACCGCCTGCGCGACCGGCATCCGCTGCTTGAGCACTCCCGCCGGGTGCTGGATCTTCCCGCAGCCCTCACACGCCAGGTTGCATGCGTACAGCGGCTCCAGCTCGACGATCAACGGGAACTTCTCGCGGCCTCGCAGCTTCTGCTGGAAGAGATAGCTGCCGATTCGGACGGTCTGACGCAGAGGCATGGCCATGACTCGCTCACCTCCAGGGGAGCAGCAAGGATCGGTGCCATTCGAGGAATGCGGGCATAACTCCGCGAAGCATGCGGAATGCCGATATTCCACCTCGCAGTGTCCCGAGACGGATCAGTTCATGTCCGGGCGCGTCGACCACCACCCGTACGGCCGCAACGGGACGTCTTCGCTCCGGCGCCGTGGGCTGCGGACCCCCGGAGGCATCGGGCCGCCCGGCGGGCATTGTGGCCGTGCGGAGCGTGGCGGCCGACTCCATGTCGGCGGCCACGGCGGCGGTGGTGGTGCGCAGAGCGGCACGTGATGGCCCGTGCACGATGTGCGCGGAGCCGGCGAGCGGTCCGACGTGCACGGTTCCGTAGGGGCGCAGCGCGTTGGCCAGCAGCTCCGTGCCGGTGCACTCCGTGCGTCCCGAGGCGTCCCGTGTCTCGTCGGCGACGACCAGGTCCCCGGGATGCATGCCGGGCAGGAGTCCCGCGCAGAATCCCGTCGCGACGACGGCTGTCATGCCGGCCTCGGGCTCGTCGCGCAGGGCCCTGGCGACCGCGCGTCCGGCAGCCAGGGGGCCCATGCCGGTGCGCAGTACGGTGACCGGGCCTGCCGCCCCCTCCGGGGCGTCGCCGAAGCGCCGTAGCGCGAGCCGCTCGATGCCCAGCGCGCAGGCGATCAGCAGGGGGCCGCGGTCACCGGAGGGCGTCATCTCTCTTCCTGCCGCCCGGTTCCGGTGCCCGGACCGTGCAGATACCGGCCGAGAGCGGTGAGCGGGAAGACCTGCCGGTAGAGGTGGTAGTTGATGGAGAAGTCCCACGGGAAGCCCGTACCGGTGAAATGCGGCTCGTCCCAGGAGCCGTCGTCGCGCTGCGTCCGCACGAGCCAGTTGATCCCCTGCTCCACCGCCATCGAGTCCCGCTCCCCCGCCGCGAGCAGCGCCAGCAGCGCCCAGCCGGTCTGCGAGGCCGTAGAGGTACCGCGTCCGGCCCATTCGCGCTCGTGGCCCGGCCGGTAGGAGCGCAGGTCCTCGCCCCAGCCGCCGTCGCCGTTCTGGACGCTCTCCAGCCAGCAGGCGGCGCGCCGGACGGCCGGGTGGGAGGCGGGCAGCCCCGCGGCGATGAGAGCCGGCACCACGGAACCGGTGCCGTAGATGTAGTTGACGCCCCAGCGGCCGAACCAGGCTCCGCTGATCTCCTGTTCCGACAGCAGCCAGGACACGGCCCGGCGCACCCGGGTGTCGTCGCGGCGTCCCTCGGCCGAGAGCATCTCCACCATGTGCGCGGTGACGTCGGCAGAGGGCGGATCGATGACTTCGCCGAAGTCGCAGAAGGGAAGCCGGTTGGGGAAGGGGCTGTCGTTGTCGGCGTCGAAGGCGCCCCAGGCTCCGTTCCTGGACTGCATGCCCAGGCTCCAGCGAACGCCTCTGCGTACTGCGGTGTCCACACGCGCCTGGTCGTGGTGGCGTACGCGGCGCAGTGCGAGGACGACCTCGGCGGTGTCGTCCGCGTCAGGGTAGTTGTCGTTGTGGAACTCGAACGCCCAGCCGCCCGGCGGCAGTTGAGGCTTGCGTACGGACCAGTCCCCCCGCCGTAACACCTGCTCGCCGAGCATCCAGTCGGCTGCCTTGACGAGCGCCGGGTGGTCGGGGGCCACGCCGGCGTCGGCGAGCGCGATGGTCGCCAGGCAGGTGTCCCAGACCGGGGACTGGCACGCCTCGACCATCCGCATCGGACCGTCCTGCGCCTCGCCGGTGTCGCCGCCCCGGCCGCCCTCGTAGCGGACCGTGTAGCTGTCGAGGGCCGACAGGCCCGCCCGCATGACCGGATGGTCCAGGTCGTAGCCGAGCAGCCGCAGCGCGATCAGCGAGTACACGGCGGGCGGCTGGATGCCTCCCCAGCAGCCGTCGTTCTCCTGCCGCTCGATGATCCACCGGGCGGCGCTGCGCAGCGCGGCTCTGCGCAGGGAGCGCGAGGCGACCTTGCGGTAGGCGTGCAGGCTCCGGTCCAGACGCTGGAAGAAACCCTCCCAGCTGGCCGCGGGCGCCATGCCGCGAGAAGGGTTCGGACGTGCCGGGTCACGGTGAAGCTCGTCCAGCGAGAAGGGCGCCGCCCGTACGGGGCGCTTCGCGCACACGACGGTGAGCGGGACGATCGTCTGCCGTGCCCAGCAGCCGAAGTCGTAGATGTTGAGGGGGAACCACTTCGGGAACCAGATCACCTCCGGTGGCATCTCGGGCAGGTCCGCCCAGCGCCACCAGCCGAAGAGCGCCAGCCAGATCCGCGTGAAGACCCGGCTCGCGGCGACTCCGCCCTGCTCCCGCACCCAGGCCGAGGCACGTTCCATGTGCGGTGCGTCCGGACGATCGCCGGCGAGCCGGAGCGCGACGTACGCCTCGATCGTCGTGGAGAGGTCTCCCGGCCCGCCGTGGAAGGTCGCCCAGGTGCCGTCCTGGCCCTGCTGGGACCGTACGAAGCGGGCCGCCTCCCGCGTGGTGCTCTCGTCGCGGATGCCGAGGAACTCGCGCAGCAGCAGGTCCTCGGCATCCATGGTGACGTTGGTCTCCAGGTCGCCTTTCCACCAGCCCTCCGCGTCCTGCCTGGCGAGCAGGTTCTCCACGGCGAGGCCGGCCGCCCGTTGCGCGCGGGCCTCAAGGCTCTCGGGACCCGCCGACACAGCGGTGGCCATCGCCCCGGCACCGCTGTCCGTCGTAGCTGTCATCTCACTACCTTCCGGAGGTTCCGGTGACGCGCCGGGCGCCGGGGCCGGGTGGTCATCGCTGGCGTACGACGACGAAGTCGGCCAGCGCGGTCAACTGCTCCCGCACGTGCGCGGGCAGGTCGAGGGGTTCGAGAGCCGCGAGGGCGGTGGCGTGCTGTCGCTGCGCCTCCCCCGAGGTCCACTCGCGGCCGCCCGCCTCCTCGATCAGTGCGGCACGCGTGACGAACTCGGCCTCGTCGAACTCCTCGATCTCCGCCTGGCTCTTCTTCGCGTCACCCCTCATCAGGTCGGCCAGCCGGGTCGCGGCCGGGTCCGGCGCGGCGAGTGCGGCCACCACGGGCAGGGACTTCTTGCGCTGCCGCAGGTCGCTCCAGGCCTGCTTGCCGGTGGCGCCCGGGTCGCCCCAGATGCCCAGCAGGTCGTCGACGGCCTGGAAGGCGAGACCGAGGTGGTAGCCGTAGGACTCCAGCGCGTCGGCCGTGCGGTCGTCGGCACCGCCGAGCACGGCGCCGATGGAGACGGCGCAGGCCAGGAGCGCGCCGGTCTTGTTGCCCTCCATCTCCAGGCACTCCTCGACCGTGACCTGCTCGCGGTGCTCGTAGGAGATGTCCTGGGCCTGTCCGTCGATGAGCTTGCGCGTGGCCCGCGTCAGCCGGCGCGTCGCGCGGCCCGCCTCGGCGGTGCCCGGCTCCAGCAGTATTTCGTTGGCCAGGGCGAAGAGGGCGTCGCCGACGAGGATCGCCTGCGCCGGGCCGTGCACCTTCCAGACGGTGTCGCGGTGGCGGCGCTGCTCGTCCCCGTCCATCAGGTCGTCGTGCAGCAGCGAGAAGTTGTGCACCAGTTCCACGGCGACGGCGCCGGGGAGGCCTGTCTCCGGCGCGGCCCCGGTGACCTCGGCCGACAGCAGGGCGAGTGCGGGGCGTACGGCCTTGCCGCCGTCGGCCTCCGCCGGGCGGCCGGCTTCGTCGATCCACCCGAAGTGGTACGCGGCGACGGTGTCCATCGGTGGAGCGAGCCGCTCCACCGCCGCGCGCAGCAGCGGGGTGGCGAGCCTCTTGCCTCGCTCCAGCAGAGCGCTGACGCTCGTGTTGTCGACGACGGTGTGCTGGTTCGCCGTTGTCACGGGGTCTCCTCTGCGTTCTGTGCCGTTCGTGCGTGTACCGCTGTCCGCGGTGGTGGAGTGGGGGAATTCTGCGGTGCCGTCCTGCTGGGTTGACCGGACGTGCCACCTGTGTCGGCGCTGCTCATGCCACCGCCCTTTCCTGTGGTGCTGGGCACCGGATCATTGTCGTACGGGCGGCCCATGACAGTGAGGGCTTCCCGGGCGGCGGTCATTCCACTCCGTACGGCGCTCTCCATCGTTGCCGGCCAGCCAGTATCCGTCCAAGCTCCAGCGAGGCAGACACCGGGCACCGCGGTGCGGGAGGCGGGACGCAGCCGGCCCACGCCGGGGCGGGGATCGAAGGTTGCCGTGCGTTCACGGGTGACGAAGAAGTCGACGACGCGAGCGGTGCGGGCCGCGGGCAGCAGTCGCGCCAGCTCCGGCAGATAGCGCTCGCGCAGCGCCGCGACGGACTCGTCGATCTCCCCGTGCGCGGCGGACTGCGACACGGCAAGGTACTGGCCGCCGCCGAGCCCTGATGGGCCTGTGCGGTCGAAGACCCACTGGACGGGCGAGCCGAGCGCGGCGAAGAAGGGACGGCGCAGCACACGGCGGTCGTAGACGACGTGCAGGTTGAGGATCGGGGCGGTGCCGATCTCCAGAAGCCTGCCGGGGGTCGGCAGCGCCCCCTCCGGCAGCAGGCCGTGCGCCTCGCGCTGCGGCACGGCCAGGACGACGGCGTCGACGTGGTGTTCCGTTACGCTCCCCTGCCCGTCGCCGGCCGATACGGTCCAGCCCCCGTCCGGCGCCGCGGTGACGGCACGGACCCGGGTCTGGGTGAGGACGTGCACGCCCGCCGCGCGCAGTGCCTCGCGGGCGAGAGTGTCGTGCAGATGTCCCAGCGGCACGCGGGAGATCCCGATGTCGGCGGCGCCGGACGCGGAGAGCAGCCCCGTTCTGAAGACCATCGCGGCGAGGCCCAGGGAGGCGTGGGGAGCACGGGCGTTGAGCGTGGCGGTGCCCACCAGGTCCCACAGCGCGCTGATCGCCCGGTCGCTCTGGCCCTGCCCGTGCAGCCAGGTCGCGAAGTCCACGTCGTCCAGGGCGGGATCGGCCGGGTCGAGTGCCTTCAGGGCGAGGGCCGCGCGGGCCGCCCGGGCTCGCTCGGCCGGCGTCAGATGCCGGTAGTTGGCCAGAGAGGCGGCCAAGTGCATCGGTACGGGCAGGAAGTTGCGTCGCAGCCTGCTCAACTGCGGCCGCGGGCCTGCCACATCGAGGACGGGCACATTGAGGCGGCGCTGCACCGGTGCGAGCCCCGATCCGCCGATCCGCCGCAGGAACCAGGTGTAGGCCGTGCAGCAACGCAGGTGCACGTGCTGCCCGTTGTCGACGGAGAGCGGGCCGGCCGGGGAGTCGCGGCGGAAGGAGAAGGCGAGACCACCCAGGCGCGGACGCGACTCGAGGAGGGTGGTGGGCACGCCCGCGTCGGCCAGGCGGAGTGCGGCCGTGGCTCCGGCGATTCCTCCGCCGACGACGAGGGCGCGGCGCTCGCGGGAGGCGCGGCTGCCCGCCGCACCGGCATCAGCCCTGGTCATGCGCGTGCACTCCGCCTCGCGGCGTTCCGTGCGTCGATGCCGGTGAGCCCGCGCACGGCGACGTACGCCTTCTGCCTGTTGGGGAGCGAGACGCGCTGGCGCAGCACCGCGTACGGATCCGCGGCGATACGTTCCAGCAGACGCTGGTAGATCCCGGCCATGGCGGCCACACAGGCGCCGGATCTGCGGTCGAGCAGCGGCAGCAACCGGTAGCCCTGGGCGAACAGGGCTCGGGCGCGCTGCACTTCGTGGTGGACGAGCCCGCGGAAGTCGCTACCGGGCTGCGCCTCGCCGTTGTGGAAGTCAGCGGAGCAGCCGAACTTTTCAAGATCCTCCGCAGGCAGGTACGTGCGTCCGTGATCAGCGTCTTCCCGAAGATCCCGGAGGATATTGGTGAGTTGGAGCGCGAGGCCGAGGGTGTCGGCGTATTCGGGGGCGCGGACCGCGTCCCGTACACCGGGGAGAGTGCCGAAGACGCCGAGCGAGAGCCGGCCGATCGCACCGGCCACGCATCGGCAGTAGACCTCCAGCTCCTCCCAGCTGCCGTAGTTGGTGCCGCGCACGTCCAGCAGGACCCCGTCGATGAGTTCGTCCAGCCCGCCCATCGGGACGGGGTAGCGGCGCGCCGCGTCGCTCAGCGCGACCGCTACGGGGTCCGTGTCGTCCTGTTCGATGCCGCCTTCGCGGATGCGTCCCAGCAGATCCCGGGTCTCCTCCAGCCTGGCGATCTTGACGGACTGTTCGAGAGGGCCGTCGCCGATGTCGTCGACGCGCCGGGAGAATGCGTAGAGCGCGGACATCGCCCGGCGCTTTCCCGTCGGCAGCAGCCGGATTCCGTAGGCGAAGTTGCGGGCCTGCTGGCCCGTGACGGATTCGCAGTAGTCGTACGCGGCGGCCACCGACGGTGGCACGTACGGTACGGGCCGGGCTCTGTCCACGGTCCGCTCACCCCTCTCGTCGCAGGGTTGCGGCCACCTCGCGCAGCAGCCCGCGCGTGGTGGCCCGGGGAGGTCCTGGGAGTACGTCGTATCCGGCACGGCCGATGGCTCGGAGGACGGCGCGACCACCGCCGGTGAATCCCGCCAGCAGCAGCCTCAGACGGCCGCGCACGCTGGCGACGAGCGGGTCGCCCGACGACAGCAGCGCGCGGGCACGGTCCGCCTCGAAGGCCAGTAGCGCGCGGACCGACGCGTTGGCGCTCGGGGCGGCGAGGTCGGACTCGGAGACGTGGAAGCGGGCCATGTCCTCGGCGGGCAGGTAGATGCGGTCGCGGCCGAGATCCTCGGCGACGTCCTGGAGGTGCTCCACGATCTGGAGCCCGGTGCACACGTCGTCCGCGTACCGGATCCGCTCGGGAGTCGCGGTTCCGGTGATGGCGAGGACGAGGTGGCCCACGGGGTTGGCCGACAGCTCGCAGTAGCCGAGCAGTTCGGCGTGGTCGGCGTAGCGGCGGACCTTCTGGTCCTGGCGGTTGGCCTCGATGAGCGCGAGGAACGGTTCGGGGGTGAGCTTGCGGCGCCGCACCGTCGGCGCGAGTGCCCTCAGCAGGGGGTGACCTGGGGCGGGACGTCCGGCTTCGAAGAGGCGGCACAGGTCGGCCTCGAACGCGTCGAGCATCGCGAGCCGGTCGGCGCCGGGGTCGCTGCCCCATTCGGGGCCGAGCCCCAGATACTTGGCGTCGAGTCCGCCGGGGGCGAGATCGCCGTCGCCGATGTCATCGACGAGCCGGGCGTAGCCGTACACGGCCATCAGGTCGTAGCGCCATTCGCGCGGCAGGAATCCGGGCGCCACTGGGAAGTTCTCCCGCGTGGCCTTGGCGAGGACGGCACGCGCATGGGCGTCCGCCTCCGCGCTCACCACGTGCTGCCAGAAGCCATTGCCGTCACATCTCCGTTTCTACACCGCTGGGCGAAAACATCCTATTTCGGACACGCCGCTGCGGCACGGCGGCGAGAGGCGGCCCGCGGCGGCTGCACGGACGGCGTGAAACGGCGGGCGAAGAGCGCGATCCCGGCCCGGACGGACCCGCCAGGGACGGGGCTGGCGCCTCCTCAGCGCGCGGGCGGGGCGGTGAATCCCCCGATGAGGACGTCGAACGCGCGCTCGGCCACGGCATGCGTCTCTTCGGGGGACAGCCCCCCGAGGGGCCCGTCCAGGAAGAGCATGGCCAGCCCGTGGACGGTCGCCCAGGCCGTGAGCTCGGCGCCCGGACGCCGCTCCGGGGGCATCCTGCCGTCCTCGACGAGGGCGTCCAGCGTCTCGACGAGGATCTCGAACGAGCGGAATTCCCAGCCGTCCTCGCCCTCGTGGTCGAAAGTGCCGCTCATCGGGCTGAGATGGAGCGTGTCGTGGCAGAAGGCGGCACGGAAGAGGCCCGGCTCGGACAGCGCGAAGGACAGGTAGCCGTGACCGAGGGCCCGCATGCGCGCCTCCGCTGCCTCTCCGGCGCTACCGAGTGGCGAGGCAGAGCGGCCACCGGCCTCCATGCTCACGGCCAGGCGCTCCTGGCCCAGTTCCTTGACGGCGTGGAGCAGTTCGGCCTGGCCGGCGAAGTGCCGGTAGGCGGCGGTCGGTGAGACGCCGACGCGCCGCGCCGCGGCGCGCAGGACGACCGACTCGGGGCCGCCCTCGCGGGCGAGGTCGGTCGCGGCCTCGATGAGGGCGTTGCGCAGGTCTCCGTGGTGATAGGTCCCCTTGCCGCCGGCGGCGGACCGGCTGCCTCCGCGCCGAGTCCGCTCCTCCGCGGGTCCGTTCGCCGCCCGCGCCTCGCTCGAGCCGGTCTGCGCCTCCATGTCCGCCATGCTTTCATCCTGTCCGATGTTGACACCATTAACATTCACTGCCAGAGTCCATGTTGACGCCGTAAACATCGGCGCGCAATGCCACATGGGGGGATTAGGACAGTGCTGAGACGAATCGCGGAGCTGGCCCTGCACCGGCCTCGGGCTCTGCTCATAGCGAGCCTGATCGCGGTGGTGGCCATGGGCGCCATCGGTTTCGGAGCGTTCGGGAAACTGCAGGCCGGTGGCTTCGAGGATCCCGACGCGCCATCGAGCCGCGCACAGACCCTCATCGCCGACAAGTTCGGCGGCGAGGACAACCTCGTTCTGCTGGTGCGGGCGGAGAGCGGAAGCCTGGACTCGGCCGCGGTGCGCGAGGCCGGCGAGAAGCTGACGAAGGAGCTGACGGACAACTCGCAGCTCTCCCACGTCTCTTCGTACTGGGACGCCGGCGGGTCAGCACTGACCTCGCGGGACGGCTCACAGGCCCTCGTGCTGGCGCATGTGCGGGGCGACAGCAGCGACGTGGCCGACCACACCAAGGAGATCACCGACGAGTGGAGCGGTGACCAGGGTCCGGTGGAAGTGCGGGCGGGCGGTGGCGCGGCACTCAACAACGACATCTCGAAGCAGGTCTCCGCGGACCTGGCGGTCGCGGAGTCCATCGCCGTGCCGCTGACGCTGGTGCTGCTCGTCATCGCCTTCGGCAGTTTCGTCGCGGCGCTGCTGCCGCTGGCGATCGGGCTGATCGCGATTCTCGGCACCTTCGCCGAACTGTTCGTCCTGGGCAGCGTCACGGACGTCTCGGTATTCTCCGTCAATCTGACCACCGCGCTCGGGCTCGGTCTGGGGATCGACTACGGGCTGCTGATCGTCAGCCGCTTCCGCGAACGGCTCTCCGAGGGCGACGATGTCGGGGACGCGCTGCGCACGACCGTGACGACGGCGGGGCGCACGATCGCCTTCTCTGCGGCGACCGTCGTCGCTGCTCTGGCGGCGCTGCTGCTCTTCCCGCCGTTCTTCCTCCGCTCCTTCGCGTACGCCGGGATCGGGGTCGTGGCCATCGCGGCCATGGCGGCGCTGATCGTCGTACCGGCGCTGCTGGCGGTTCTCGGACACCGCGTGAACAAGGGCCGGCTGCCGTGGGCCGACGCCGTGCGCCGCCCTGACGCACCCATGTGGGGCAGGCTCGCGCGTACGGTCATGCGCCGTCCCGCCCTGACCGCGCTGCCCGTGCTGGCGGTGCTCCTGCTGGCCGCGAGCCCGCTGCTGGGCGCGCGCTTCGGGATGCCGGACGAGCGGGTACTGCCAGAGGACGCACAGAGCCGGCAGGTCAGCAGCGTCCTGGACAAACAGTTCCCGGGCAGCTCTACGGAGGCCCTCCAGATCGTCACCACGGCCGGGGTGCCCGGGGACGAGCTCGACGCGTACGCGGGGCGGGTCTCGGGCCTCGACGGCGTGGCCCGCGTACAGGCGAGCAGCGGCGTCTACGCCGACGGGAAGAAGGCGGCACCGGCAGGGCGCGCCCAGGCCGCGCTGGGCAAGCCCGACGCACAGCTCCTCACCGTCACACCGGAGCGGGGCTCAGCGGTGGAGGAGCGGCAGGACACCGTCCGCAGCATCCGCGACGTGGCCGCTCCCGGTAGCGGCGAGGCCCTCGTGGGCGGACGCGACGCCCAGCTCGTCGACACCAAGGCCTCGATCGGCGACCGGTTGCCCGGCGCCATCGGGATGGTCGTCGGCTCCACCCTCGTGCTGCTCTTCCTCTTCACCGGCAGCGTCGTCCAGCCTCTGCGGGCTCTCCTGCTCAACACGGTGAGTCTGACGGCCTCGATCGGCGCAATGGTCTGGATCTTCCAGGACGGCCATCTCTCGTCGGCGCTGGGCTTCACGGCCATGCCGATGGACACCTCGATGACGGTGCTGATGTTCTGCATCGTCTTCGGACTCTCCATGGACTACGAGGTCTTCGTCACCAGCCGCATCAAGGAGCTGCACGACAGCGGGGCCCCCAACGCGACGGCCGTCACGCGCGGCCTGTCCCGCACCGGGCGCATCGTGACGATGGCCGCGGGGCTGCTGGGCGTCAGCTTCTTCGCCTTCGCCACCAGCGAGATCAGCTTCCTGCAGATGTTCGGCCTGGGCAGCGGGCTGGCGATCCTCATCGACGCCGTCGCCGTGCGCGGAGTGCTGGTGCCCGCCGCGATGCGCCTGCTGGGCCGCGGTGCCTGGTACGCGCCGCGTGTGCTGCGGAAGCTGCACAGCAAGATCGGCCTGGAGGAGACACCCTCCGACGGGTCCGGGCCCGGACTCCCGGAGTCCCGGGAGCCGGAGCGCACGCCCGCGGGGGTCTGACGGTCCCCTGCGAGACAACGGTCAGCGGCTGGTTCGGAACGGGGGTCCGGATCAGCCGCTGACCGTTGTGTGTGCGGCTCGTGTGGTGTCCGCCGGGCCTACTTGCCCGTGAACTTCTCGTATTCCTTGAGCACTTCCTCGGTCGGCCCGTCGTGCACGAGCTCGCCCTTCTCCAGCCACAGCGTCCGCTCGCAAGTGTCGCGGATCGACTTGTTGTTGTGGCTGACGAGGAAGACGGTGCCTGCCTCTTCCCGCAGTTGGCGGACGCGCTGCTCCGAGCGCCGCTGGAACTTCTTGTCGCCCGTCGCCAGCGCCTCGTCGATCATCAGCACGTCGTGGTTCTTGGCGGCGGCGATGGAGAACCGCAGCCGTGCCGCCATGCCGGACGAGTAGGTGCGCATGGGCAGCGTGATGAAGTCGCCCTTCTCGTTGATCCCGGAGAAGTCGACGATGCCCTGGTAGCGCTCCTCGACCTCTTCGCGGGACATGCCCATCGCCAGCCCGCCGAGCACGACGTTCCGCTCGCCCGTGAGGTCGTTCATCATCGCGGCGTTGACCCCCAGCAGGGAGGGCTGGCCGTTGGTGTAGACGCGGCCGCTCTCGGGGGGCAGCAGGCCCGCAATGGCGCGCAGCAGCGTCGACTTGCCCGAGCCGTTGGAGCCGATCAGGCCGATGGCCTGGCCCTGGTATGCGGTGAAACTCACGCCCCTGACTGCGTGCACCTCGCGCAGGCTGCCGCCACCGGGCTTGCGGCGGATGATGCGGTTCAGCGCCGCGGTGGCACTGCCCCTGCCCTTCGCGCCGCCGTAGACGCGGTAGACAATGTGCAGGTCCTCGGCGATGACGGTGGGAATCCACGGGTTCTCCGCGGGAGGACCCTCCACCTGCGGGACGATCTCTGCCTTCTCCTGGGTGTCTTCAGCCACGCCCATAACGCTCCTCCGACTTCCAGAAGAAAACAAATCCGCCGACACCGATCAGCAGTCCCCAGCCCAGCGCCAGCGCCCAGACGTGCGGCGGAAGATCCGCAGAGGTGTAGCCGTCGATGAACGAGAAGCGCATGAGATCCATGTAGACGGCCGCGGGGTTGGCCTGGATGAGATCGACCAGCCACGGCTGCGCCCCCGCCCGGTCGCGCAGCATGGGCTCCAGCGGGAACATCACACCGGACCCGTACATCCAGGTGCGGAGCACGAACGGCATGAGCTGGGCCAGGTCCGGGGTCTTGCTGCCCAGACGGGCCATGATCAGCGCCATGCCGGTGTTGAAGAGGAACTGGCAGGCGAGCGTCGGAAAGATCAGCAGCCAGGACCAGGCCGGGAAGTGCCCGAATCCGATCAGGATGGCGATGAGGACGATCATCGAGTACAGCAGCTGCTGGAGCTGCTGCAGCGAGATCGAGATCGGCAGCGACGCGCGCGGGAAGTGCAGAGCGCGCACCAGACCGAGGTTGCCGGAGATCGCACGGACACCGTTGAGCACCGAGGTCTGGGTGAAGGTGAAGACGAAGACGCCGGTGACCAGGAAGGGAATGTAGTTCTGATGGCCGCCCGGTGTGCCGTCCCTGCCGCCCAGCAGGAGACCGAAGATGAAGTAGTAGACCGTGGCGTTCAGCAGGGGTGTCGCCACCTGCCACAACTGCCCGAGCTTCGCCTGGCTGTACTGCGCGGTCAGCTTGGCCCGGGAGAAGGCCAGGATGAAGTGCCGTCTCCCCCACAGCTGCCTCACGTACTCCGGCAGCGACGGCCGGGCACCGCTCACGGAGAGCCCGTACTTGGTCGCCAGATCGGCCGGGGACAGACGGTCGTCCGGTGTGGGCGGAGGCTTGACGCCCACCGCACCGCCGTGCGTTGTCTCGGTCACTTTTGAAACTTTCGTCCTCACACGCGCAAGTGAACTGGAAGAGATGGTGGTGCTTGAGACGAGCTTGTCAGATCACGGGCGGGCGACCTAGTCGGGTCAGCCGCCACACCGTACGCCAGCGCATCGGCCTGCGCGCACCGCATGGTTTGGTCCACCCCTCCCGGAATCCGCCGAGCCAGGCGCGCAGCGCCGGGCGCGAGGGGCGGCGGGCGAGAGTGAGGACCAGCCAGACGCCCAGGTAGACGGGAACGAGCAGGGCCGGAAGGTTCCGGCGGGCGAGCCAGACGCGGTTGCGGGCGACCATGCGGTGGTAGACCGCGTGCCGGCTCGGGGCCGTCGTGGGGTGGTGCAGCACCATGTCGGCGCGGTAGTCGATCGACCAGCCCGCATCCAGGGCCCGCCAGGCCAGGTCCGTCTCCTCGTGTGCGTAGAAGAACTCGTCAGGCAGTCCGCCGACCTCGGCGAGGACCCTCGTACGCACGGCGTTGGCCCCGCCGAGGAAGGTCGTGACCCGGGAGGAGCGCATCGGGTCCGCGGCCCGCAGCCTGGGAACATGGCGGCGCTGTGTCTCACCGGTGTCCGGGTCGGCGATGCGGAAACTGATGATGCCCAGTGACGGGTCGGCGGCGAAGGCCTCACGCACGAGCTCGGCGGTGCCGGTGTCCGGCAGCAGCCCGTCGTCGTCGAGGAAGAGCAGCACGTCGACTTCGGCGCCGGACGGACCGAAGGCCTCGATGCCGACGTTGCGGCCTCCGGGGATGCCGAGATTTTCCGGAAGCTCGACCGTCCGTACACCTTCCGGCAACGCGGGCAGCGGCGCGCCGTTACCCACGACGACGGTCTCGATCGGATCCCCGTCCTGTTTGGCCACGGAGTCGAGCAGCGCCCGCAGCTCCTCGGGCCGGTTGCCCATCGTGAGGATGACGGCGCCGAGCCTCGCGGTCGGTGCGGACCGCTCCGGGCTCTGCTGCGGCATGGTGGCTCCCTCCGTCACTTGAGCCTGCTGGAGGCGAGGATGGACACCAGATGCAGCAGCGTCTGGACGACGGCGATGCCGGCGAGCACGGCGACACCCAGCCTGGTGAAGAAGAGGTCCCCTCTGATCTCGTCCACGACCGCCAGGACCAGGATGAGCAGCGATGCCTCGATCCCGAGTATCAGGCGGTGGAACTTCAGCGCCGCGGCGGCCTTGCGGGCCAGCGCCACGCCGGACGAGCGCGGCTCGCTCGCGGCCTCCTTCACGGGCGGCAGCCCGGTCTGATGGCGGGCCACACCGACCAGGTCGGTCTCGGCCTTGATCAGTACGGCCCCGAGCGCGGCCAGAGTGCCCAGGAAGGCCCACAGCCAGTCCACGCGCCCCCCGCCCCACAGGTCCGCCGCGCGCAGGCCGAAGCCCAGGAGCACGGCGGCGTCGCAGAGGTATGCGCCGACCCGGTCCAGGTACACCCCGCCGAGCGAGTACTGCTTCTTCCAGCGGGCGAGTTCGCCGTCCACGCAGTCGAGCAGCAGGTAGAGCTGGACCATCACCACGCCCAGCACCGCCCCGCCGATCCCCGGCAGCAGCAGGGCCGGGGCGGCGAGGACACCGGCGAGCGTCATCAGGTAGGTCAGCTGGTTGGGCGTGACCTTCGTGTTCACCAGGTGCCGATCCATGCGCAAGGAGACCTCGCGCATGTAGAGCCGCCCGGCCCAGTGCTCACCGCTGCGCCTGTCCTTCACGCCCTCGGGATGAACGACCGGACGGAGTTCAGCTACTGATGGCTTGTGCATAGTCGCGGTATGCGTCCCTGATCTGGTCGGCGGACAGGTCGAGGTGTTCGAGAATGGTGTACCGCCCGGGCCTGGTCTCCGGGGCGTACTCCACGACTTTCACGAACTCGTCCTCGTCGAAGCCGATTTCGTGAGGCAATACAGGAAGGCCGTGGCGCCGGAGCACCTCGACCATCAGCATCGACATCTCCCGGTCGCCCCGCAGGAACGTGGCGAACGCCGCCCCGAGACCGCACTGTTCGCCGTGGCTGGCCGCGCGCTTGGGGTAGAGCAGGTCGAAGGCGTGGTTGATCTCGTGGCAGGCGCCCGACGCCGGACGGCTGTCACCGGCGACCGACATCGAGATCCCGGTCATCACCAGCCCCTCGGCGAGGACTTGGAGGAACGCGTCGTCGCCGACACCGCCGGGATGCCTCAGCACGGCCTCCCCCGCCTGGCGGGCCATGGCGGCGGCGAGGCCGTCGATGTCCTCGCCGCGCACGGTGTGGGCGAGTTCCCAGTCCCGTACGGCGGAGATGTTGGAGACGGCGTCGCCGATCCCGGAGCGTACGAACCGGGCCGGGGCCTCCCTGATGACGTCGAGGTCGATGACGACGGCGATCGGGTTGGGCACGCCGTACGAGCCGCGCCCCGCGTCGTTGTCGAGGGTGGCGACCGGCGAACACAGGCCGTCGTGGCTCAGGTTGGTGGCGACCGCGACCAGCGGCAGGCCGATGCGCGCCGCCGCGAACTTGGCACAGTCGATGATCTTGCCGCCGCCCAGGCCGACGACGGCGTCGTAGCGCCCGGACTTCATGGAGTCGGCCAGCTTGATGGCGTCGTCGATGGTGCCGCCGCCGACCTCGTACCAGTCGGCGCTGGGGAGGGCGGGGGCGAAGCGCTCACGCAGAGCCGCGCCCGAGCCACCACTGATGGCGAAGGCGAGCCTGCCGTTCGAGGAGATCCGCTGATCGGCCAGCAGGCCCGCCAGGTCGTCCAGGGCGCCGCGGCTGATGTCGACGACGACGGGCGACGGGATGAGGCGGGTCAGTACCGGCATGCGATCTCCCTGCCCTTGGCGAGGTCGTCGTGGTTGTCGATCTCGACCCACTGCACGTCGCCGATCGGCGCGACGTCGATCTTGAACCCGCGGTTGACCAGCTCCTGGTAGCCGTCCTCGTAGTAGAGCTGCGGGTCGCGCTCGAACGTGGTCTTCAGCGCGTCGGCCAGCTCCTCGGCGGCCTCGGGCTCGATGAGGGTGAGGCCGATGTACTCACCGCTCGCCGTGGACGGGTCCATCAGCTTGGTGATCTGCTGGACACCCTTCTCCGGGTCGGTGACGACCTTCATCTCCTCCTCGTCCAGGTTCTTGACCGTGTCGAGGGCGAGGATGATCTTCTGGCCGTTGCCGCGGGCGTCGAGGAGGGTCTTCTCGACGGAGACGGGGTGGACGGTGTCGCCGTTGGCGAGCAGCGCGCCCTGCTTGATGACGTCGCGTGCGCACCACAGGGAGTAGGCGTTGTTCCACTCCTCGGCCTTGTCGTTGTCGACGAGGGTGAGCTTGACGCCGTGCTTCTTCTCCAGGGCTTCCTTGCGCTCGTACACCGCTTCCTTGCGGTAGCCGACGACGACGGCGACGTCGGTGAGGCCGACGGCCGCGAAGTTGGCCAGGGCGATGTCGAGGACGGTCTGCGACTCCTCGTCGCCTTCGGGGCCCACCGGCACGAGGGCCTTGGGGAGGGTGTCGGTGTAGGGGCGCAGACGCCGTCCGGCGCCGGCGGCCAGCACGAGGCCGATCATGCGGGTTCTCCTGTTTCGTCGTGTACGGCGGGTGCTTTGGAGGACACCCAGAAGCGGATGCTCTCGACGAGCACCACTGCCGCGACGACCACGGCGAGCGTGGTCAGCGCGATGGTGAAACCTTGGCCCTGGTCCGGGCCGCGGCCTGCGCCGGAGGCCCAGAGGGCCGCGGCGAGGGCGACGACCAGGGTTCGTCCTTCGTGACCCCCGGTCGCACGGACAAGCCAGTGCGGAGGCGCGCCGGTGCCGCCGCGGATGCGGTACACCGTGTCGTAGTGATGGTAGGCGACCGCCGCCACCAGCCCGAAAGCGGCGGGCAGCGCGCCGTTCACCCCTGATTGTTCCGCGCGTGCCGCCAGGACAAGCACGAGCACGTATTCCGCGGTACGGAAGAAGGGCGGGGCCAGCCAGTCCAGCGCGCCCCGCAGCGGGGCGGCGACAGCGAAACCCGAGGTCAGCGCGTAACCGAGGGCGGCCCCGCACGTCCAGACGCTGCCCAGCGGCGTCCACAGCGCGGTGGCCAGCAGCGCGGCCGTGCCGAGGAACGCGACGGCGGGAGGCCCGTAGCCGGGCAGGCGGATACGTGCGCGACGGGCCAGGGCCGCGAAACCCGCGGCGAGGGGGCCGGTGTCGGCGAGGTCGGCCAGTGCGCGCGCGGCGCGGTCGGTGCGGTGCGCCTTCCGGGTCAGCGAACGCAGCACGCGGCCCGCCGTGGTGTAGCAGGCGGCGAGGGCGCAGCCGACGAGGAGCACGGCGAGGGTGATGCGGGGAGTGGTGCAGGCGGTCAACACCGCGATGAGGGCCCAGCGTTCGCCGATCGGAAGCACGATCATGCGGCGCAGCCACACCGTCCAGCCGACGCTGTCCAGTCTTGTGGACAGGGCCGCGGTGGGGCTGGTGTTGGCGGCGGCGTCGTGGTTGGCCTCGTTGAAGGAGAAGTCCACGACGTGGCGAACGGTCTGCAGCACCATCGCGCCGAGGGCCAGCGCCCATACGTCGTCGCCGCCGCGGGTGGCGCCGAGGGCGAGGCCCGCGTAGTAGGCGTACTCCTTGGCGCGGTCGAAGGTGGCGTCGAGCCAGGCTCCGAGCGTGGAGTACTGCAGGTCGTAGCGTGCGAGCTGCCCGTCGGTCGCGTCCAGCACGAAGGAGGCGATCAGCAGCACCCCGGCGGCGACGAATCCGCCCCGCGTGCCGGTCGCGGCGCAGGCGGCCGCGATCAGCGCGGTCACGAGGGACGCGGTGGTGACCTGGTTCGGGGTGAGGCCGCGGCGTGCGCACCAGCGGGCGATGTAGCGGGAGTAGGGGCTGACGCAGAAGGTGGTGAAGAAGCCGTCCCGCGACTTCACCGCGTTGCGCAGGCGCACCGCCTCGTCGTCGACGCCGTCGACGGCGCCGCGTGCGGCCGCGCGGGCCTCCTCCCCCACCGGCACGGACGCCACGAGCGGGCCCAGTTCGGGACGGTGCACGTCGACGTCGCCTGCTTCCAGCGCGTCGGCCACGGCGTCGGGCAGGGTCCGCGGCGGTGCGGTGACCGCGCCCTCGTCATCGGGTCCGCGTCCCGCCACGTCGGCCGCAGTGCCTGACGCCGCGGAGTCCGCTTCGTGCAGGGCGCGTGTGAGCGCACCGCGGGCCTGGGCCTGTACGGACAGTGCCCCGGTGACGGCGCCGGCCGCGAAGCGGGGGTCGGTCAACGCGAGCCGGAGGCTGTGGCGGTGGCCGACGAAGTGCGGGTC
This sequence comes from Streptomyces sp. TAA486, assembly GCF_000426165.1. Taxonomy (NCBI): domain Bacteria; kingdom Bacillati; phylum Actinomycetota; class Actinomycetes; order Kitasatosporales; family Streptomycetaceae; genus Streptomyces; species Streptomyces sp. TAA486. The sequence goes on from NZ_AUEV01000002.1 coordinate 448,231, forward strand.
GACGAGCGCGACCCTCGCTCCCGCGGGGGCTGCGGACACTGCCGCCGACACCTGGCCGGCCTCCGCCGCGACCTGGACGTCGAACCCCAGCGACCGCAGGTCGCCCTCCAGCGGCGACCCCGCGACCGGCGGACCGGTGAGGATGGCGGTCGACAGTCGAACTCACTCCTTGGACGCTGGCACAGCGCGTCTTCCGGCCTGGGGACGGCCGGGCAGCGGGCAGGGTGCGCCGTGGCCCGTACGGTGGCGGGCGGCGCGTCGGCAGAGGCTATCGGATCGAACGGGCGGGCTTTCATCGCGCGTTCACCGTGCGGGGGTTGCTCTGCCGGAGCACAGCATGGTCGATCTTGAACGGAGCGCAAAATGCGCTGTCTGCCGCCCTCCCGGCTCCGCGGTGCCTCCGTACCCGGCGTGAGGCCCGCGCGGACTCGTTCGGGTGGTGTCCGTCAGGCTGGCTCACCGCGAGCGGCGCCGCGGCCAGCACCGGCGTGATCTGCGCCCGGACCGGTCCGTCACGGCGGCGGATAGGCTGCCGTCATGACGTGGTTGATCACAGGTGGGGCGGGCTACATCGGGGCGCACGTCGCGCGGACGATGGTGGAGGCCGGGGAGCGGGTGGTCGTCCTGGACGATCTCTCGGCGGCGGTGCCGGAGCGGCTGGAGGCGATGCCCGAGCCGCGGCCCGTCCTGGTGCGGGGTTCGGTGCTGGACCGTGAGCTGCTGGACCGTACGTTCGCCGAACACGGCATCACGGGCGTGGTGCATCTCGCTGCCCGCAAGCAGGTCGGGGAGTCCGTCGAGCAGCCCTTGCGCTACTACCGGGAGAACGTGCACGGGCTGACGGTGCTGCTGGAGGCGGTCGTCGCGGCGGGTGTGCCCCGCTTCGTCTTCTCCTCCTCCGCCGCGGTCTACGGCACGCCGGACGTCGGGCTCGTCACGGAGGACACCCCGTGCGTGCCGATGAATCCCTACGGTGAGACGAAGCTCACCGGCGAATGGCTCGTGCGCTCCACCGGCCGTGCCGCCGGCTTCGCCACGGCCTGCCTGCGCTACTTCAACGTCGCGGGCGCCGCCGAGCCGCGGCTGGCGGACACCGGGGTCTTCAACATCGTGCCGATGTTCTTCGACGCCCTCACCCGCGGCGAAGCTCCGCTGATCTTCGGCGACGACTACCCCACCCCGGACGGCACCTGCGTGCGCGACTACATCCACGTCCAGGATCTGGCCGAGGCGCACCTCGCGGCGGCACGCAGGCTCTCGCCGGCCGGCAGCGGCGGCGATCTCACCGTGAACATCGGCACCGGCAAGGGCCTGTCGGTACGGGAGATGGCGGATCTCGTCGCCGAGCTCACGGGGAAGCGCGAGCCCGCCGCGAAGGTCGCGCCACGGCGGCCCGGCGACCCGGCGCGCGTGGTCGCCTCGGCGGAACTCGCGGAGAAGGAGCTGGGCTGGACGGCCCGCCACAGCGTGCGCGACATGATCAACTCAGCGTGGGAGGGCTGGTGTCTGCGGCACCCCGGCGCACGCTGATCCCGGGCCCCGCCCGCTGATCCTCAGCGCCGTCCACCCCCGGACGGAAATCCCAGGTCACGGCACATGACAACGGTGTTCAGCGTCGCGTTGCACCTACCCGTCCGGCGTAGTTGACTTGCCACCGACAGGCGCGTGACGCACAGGACCGAGGACGCGGAGGCTCACAGCGATGGGCGCTGGGCACGCTCACGGAGGGCCCGCTCCGGCGGCAGGTGGCACCACGTCCGCGGCGTACCGAAAGCGGCTGCGGGTCGCGCTGTTCATCACGCTGGCCGTCCTCGTCACGCAGATCGTCGGCGGGCTGCTCGCCGATTCGCTCGCCCTGCTTGCGGACGCCGGGCACGTCGCGACCGACGCGCTCGGGCTCGGCATGGCGCTGCTCGCGATCCACTTCGCCAACAGGCCTTCGAGCGAGCGGCGCACCTTCGGTTTCGCGCGCGCCGAGATCCTCGCCGCGCTCGCCAACTGCCTTCTGCTGCTGGGCGTCGGCGGATACATCCTCTTCGAGTCGGTCGAGCGCTTCATCGAGCCGGCGGGGACCGACGGCGTTCTCACCGCGGTCTTCGGCGGCATCGGCCTCGTGGCGAACGTCGTCTCGCTCTCGCTGCTGCTGCGCGGCCAGCGGGAGAGCCTCAATGTGCGCGGCGCCTTCCTGGAGGTGCTGGCGGACGCTCTGGGTTCGCTCGCCGTGCTGATCTCCGCCGTGATCGTCGCGACGACGGGATGGCAGGGTGCCGACCCCGCAGCCTCCCTCGTGATCGGCGCGATGATCGTCCCCCGCACGCTCAAACTGGCGCGGGAGGCGCTGGACGTGCTGCTGGAATCGGCTCCGCGGGACGTGGACATGGCCGAGGTGCGCGAGCACATCCTCTCCGTCAAGGGAGTGGTCGGCCTGCACGATCTGCATGTGTGGACGATCACTTCCGGCATGCCGGTGCTCTCGGCCCACGTGGTGGTCACACAGCAGACCCTGGACACCGTGGGGCAGGAGCGCGTGCTGCACGACCTGCAGCTCTGCCTCGGTGACCATTTCGACGTCGCTCATTGCACGTTCCAGCTGGAGCCGCGCGGACATGCGGCCCACGAAGCGAAGTTGTGCCACTGATCTACGGCAGACTGGGGCACATTGCCTGCCGGCGGACGACGGACAGCCCCGATAGAAGGATCAACATGGCGAACAGCGCAGCGGCACCGATCATGCTCGAACTGGTCGACGAGGACGGGACCACGATCGGTACCGCGGAGAAGCTCTCCGCACATGTGGCACCGGGCCGGCTGCACCGCGCGTTCTCCGTGTTCCTCTTCGACGACGCGGGGCGGCTGTTGCTCCAGCGCCGAGCGCTCGGCAAGTACCACTCCCCCGGTGTGTGGTCCAACACCTGCTGCGGACATCCCTTTCCGGGCGAGTCGCCGTTCGCCGCAGCGGCGCGCCGCGTGAGCGAGGAGCTGGGGGTGGCACCCTTCCTGCTGCGTGAGGCGGGCACGGTCCGCTACAACCACCCCGACCCCGACTCGGGTCTGGTGGAGCAGGAGTACAACCACCTCTTCGCCGGACTCGTGCGTGCCGAACTGCGCCCCGACCCGGAGGAGATCGCCGAGACGGCGTTCGTCACCTCGGGCGAGCTGGACCGGCGTCAGGCCGAAGGGGCGTTCTCCACCTGGTTCATGACGGTGCTCGGCGCGGCGCGTCCGGCGATCGGCGACCTCACGGGAGCGGCGGCCGGCTGGTGACCTCCGGCGGCAGTGCCCCGCTGACGACGGGGATCGGCAGCGCGGCCCAGATCACCTTGCCTCCGGTTCCGGTCTGTTCGACGTCGCACACGCCGCCCGCCTCCGACGTGATCACCTTCACCAGCAGCAGGCCCCTGCCGCCGATGTGTTCCTGATCGGGGTCGGCGTCCAGGGCCTTGGGTCTGTAGGGGTGGCTGTCCTCCACGGCGATGCGCAGCCACCCGTTCTGCAGGCCCACCTCCACTCCGATCTCGGGTGACAGCAGCGCCGCGTGCCGTACGGCGTTCGTGGCCAGCTCGGAGAGGATCAGCAGCAGGTTCTGCAGGACCTCGTCCGGCACGGCGCCCTGGCGCCGGATGAGATCGCGCACGGCGTGCCGCAGTTGCGGCACGGAGGAGTCCAGCGCGGGGGCCGTGAACCGCCAGTTCCCCTCACGGACCGGCGCTTCGGCTCGCTCCTGCACCGGCAGGGCGACCGGGAACACTCCACCCGCTCCGGGCCCGATGGCCCTGTGGTTCTCCATTTCCCGCACCCCCGATCCTCTCCGAGTGCTCTTGCACGCGAGCGTTCTTGCAGATGTACGTGCATAGAGTGTTGGTATGCCGGAGGCCAAGTCCTGCCCACTGACCGCAAGTCGGCACTTATCGATGGCAATTGACAGAAGACTTCCGTGCGGGACGGCTCTGTGACAGAGCTTGCATCCACGCTCAGGCAGCCGCAGGCCACTGCCCGGCTACGATCCGCGCATGGAGCGAGCACGACCCGGGCAGCACGGACCAGGCGCCCCGCAGACACCCAGGACCCCTCAGGCACAGCAGTCGCAGGGAGCGCAGCAGGCACCGCCCACGCTGCTCACGGAGTACGCGGACGGCGTGGCCACCCTCGTCCTCCACAATCCGGCCAAGCGCAATGCGATGACCGAGGCCATGTGGCGCGAGCTGCCCGGGGTGCTCTCAGCCCTCGCCGACGACACGTCCGTGCGTGTCCTCGTCGTCACGGGCGCGGAGAACACCTTCTGTGCGGGCGCAGACATCTCCACGCTGCGTCATTCCGTGGAGTCCTCGCAGGGACTCGCGGTGGCTGCCGAGGAGGCGCTGAGCGCGTTCCCCAAGCCGACGCTGGCCGCCGTGCGCGGTCACTGCGTCGGAGGCGGCGCCCAGCTCGCGGCGGCGTGCGATCTGCGGTTCGCCGCGCAGGGTTCGCTGTTCGGCGTCACACCGGCGAAGCTCGGCATCGTCTATCCGGCGTCGTCCACACAGCGCCTCGTGCGGCTCGTGGGGCCCTCGACGGCCAAGTACCTGCTCTTCTCAGGCGAGTTGATCGATGCGGACCGTGCGCTGCGCACCGGGTTCGTGGACGAGGTGCACCCGCAGGAGGGCCTGGACGAGCGGGTCGGCGTCTTCACGCGCACGCTCGTGGAGCGTTCGCAGCTGACCCAGGCGGCCGCCAAGGAGTTCACGCGGAGCACCGTGGACGCATCCCGTACGGAGTACTGGCGGCGGGTTGCCGCGGAGAGCGGCGAAGCGGCCGAGGGTGCCGCCGCGTTCATGGAGCGGCGGTCCCCGCACTTCCGCTGGACGCCGGGCCCGGAGAGTCCTGAAGGCCCGAAAAACGCGCAAAGCCCGGAAGGCCCGGCCAACCCGTAGTGCCGGGGCCGGGACGTTCCGTCCCGGTGGCCCGCCGCTGCCCGGCTGCCGCAGGGAGGCCCCGGGACAGGACACTTACCTATCGGTAACGTGTGGTCATGACGTCTCTCCCGGAACGCGCCGCCCGCCGGTGCCACAACATGCTCAACCCACTCCACTCGGCCGTGTACTTCTCCCCCACGCTGGCCAAGGAGCTCGCCCCGTACGGCATCGAGGACACCAGTGCCGTCTACCTCGCGGGACGTGCCGCGCCTCTCGGTGCGGCGAGCGCCGGCACGGTCACGGCCACCTTCTACAACTTCAGCCACACCCTCGTCTCACGCTTCGTGCCGGCCGTGTGGGAGTCCGCCTCCCCTGCGACGGTGCTCGCCGCGCGGCTGCGGGCCGTCGACGCGATGCTGCGCGACCTGCTCGGCGAAGAGGCCATCTCCTCCCCGGAGATGGCCGAAGCCGCACAGCTGGCGCTGAAGGCCACCGAAGGGTGTACGCGCCCGGGCCGTCCCCTCTGCGCCGCCAACGCGGAACTCCCCGTGCCGGAAGCACCGCACCTGGCCTACTGGCACGCCGCGACCGTGCTTCGCGAACACCGGGGCGACGCACACATAGCCGTACTGCTCTCGGCGGGACTGGATCCGCTGGAGGCCCTCGTCAGTCACACGGCCAGCGGTCGCGGTATGGCGCCCAAGTGGGTGCTGGGGACCCGCGGTTACAACCAGCAGGACTGGACGGCGGCCCAGGAGCGGCTGCGGGAACGGGGGCTGCTGGACGCCGAGGGCGAACTCACCGAGGAAGGCAACTCACTCCGCAAGGAGATGGAGTACAGCACCGACCGTATGGACAGGGCCCCTTATGAACACCTTGGTGAGGCGGGCGTGGCACGGCTCACCGAACTGGCGGGAGGCTTCGCCGCGTCGGCCGTGAACGCGGGCGCCTTCCCTGCCGACCTGTTCAGCAAGTGACAAGGGCCAAGTGAAAAGGGATACGGACCGGTTGGCCGCGGCCGCCCCGGCAGTGGCCCGAGGTTTGCGTCCGCCGCACGGGGCTACCCGGTCGGCATGTTCCGAGCAATCGCAGACGCACTCCGCATGGTCGGAGGTGCCATCGCGACCGTGGTGACCCTGCCCTTCCGCCTGGTGGCCCGTCTCTTCGGCGGCGCATCGAGGGCGGGCCGCAGGGTCTGAACCCCCGTATCACCCGACAGGACAACGGGAGACGCCACAACGACCGGGCCCGCGTGCGGAGTTTTCCGTACGCGGGCCCGGTCCGTACCTCCGCCTGGTGGTGCCACCTGCCACAATGCAGGCTCACCGGGGACACCCAGCACCAAGAAGGCGGACCAACCATCGTGACGACGACCATCGAAGGCAGGATCGCCGAGGAACTCGGCGTACGGGAGCGGCAGGTCAAGGCCGCCGTCGAGCTGCTCGACGGCGGGTCGACCGTGCCGTTCATCGCGCGCTACCGCAAGGAGGCGACGGAGCTCCTCGACGACGCGCAGCTGCGCTCCCTCGAGGAGCGGCTGCACTATCTGCGCGAGCTGGAGGACCGGCGCGAGGCGGTTCTCGAATCCGTCCGGTCGCAGGGCAAGCTCGACCCGAAGCTGGAAGAGCAGATCCGCACGGCCGAGACGAAGGCCCGCCTGGAGGACATCTACCTGCCCTTCAAGCCCAAGCGCCGCACCAAGGCACAGATCGCCCGCGAAGCCGGCCTGGAGCCGCTCGCCGACGGGCTGCTGGGCGACCCGAGCGTGCAGCCGGAGGCGGCGGCCGCCGCATTCGTCGACGACGAGAAGGGTGTGGCCGACGCGGCCGCGGCGCTGGAGGGTGCCCGTGCCATTCTCTCCGAGCGCTTCAGCGAGGACGCCGACCTGATCGGCGAACTGCGCGAGCGCATGTGGCTGCGGGGCCACCTCGCCGCCAAGGTGCGCGAGGGCAAGGAGGAGCAGGGCGCCAAGTTCAAGGACTACTTCGACTACACCGAAGCCTTCACGGAACTGCCCTCGCACCGGGTGCTGGCCATGCTCCGCGGTGAGAAGGAAGAGATCCTCGATCTGACGCTGGAGCCGGAGGAGCCGGGCGAGACCGCGCCGCGGGGCACGCCCAGCTCGTACGAATCCACCGTCGCGCAGCGCTTCGGGGTGCGCGACGAGGGCCGGCCCGGCGACGCCTGGCTGCAGGAGACGGTGCGCTGGGCATGGCGTACGCGCATCGTGGTGCGCCTCGGCCTGGATCTGCGGCTGCGGCTGCGTACCGCCGCGGAGGACGAGGCGGTCGGCGTCTTCGCGTCGAACCTGCGTGACCTGCTGCTGGCCGCGCCCGCGGGCACGCGCTCCACGCTGGGCCTCGACCCCGGTCTGCGCACGGGCGTGAAGGTCGCCGTCGTCGACGCGACCGGCAAGGTGGCCGCGACGGACACCGTCTATCCGCACGCTCCGCAGAAGCAGTGGGACCAGTCCCTGGCCAAGCTTGCCGTGCTGGCGCGGGAGCACTCCGTGGAGCTGATCGCCATCGGCAACGGCACGGCTTCCCGTGAGACCGACAAGCTGGCGACCGAACTCATCGCCCAGCAGCCGGAGTTGAAGCTGACGAAGGTCACGGTCTCGGAGGCGGGCGCCTCCGTGTACTCGGCCTCGGCCTACGCCTCGCAGGAACTGCCGGACCTGGACGTCTCGTTGCGCGGCGCCGTCTCCATCGCACGGCGGCTCCAGGACCCGCTCGCGGAGCTGGTCAAGATCGACCCCAAGTCGATCGGCGTGGGTCAGTACCAGCACGATCTGTCCGAGGTGAAGCTGTCGCGCTCGCTCGACGCCGTGGTCGAGGACTGCGTGAACGGCGTCGGTGTGGACGTGAACACGGCGTCCGCACCGCTGCTCTCCCGCGTCTCGGGCATCGGCACGTCCCTCGCGGAGAACATCGTCGCGCACCGCGACGGCCAGGGCCCCTTCAAGAGCCGCCGCGAACTGAAAGACGTGGCGCGGCTGGGCCCGAAGGCGTACGAGCAGTGCGCGGGCTTCCTGCGCATCCGCGACGGCGAGGACCCTCTGGACGCCTCCAGCGTGCACCCCGAGTCCTACCCCGTCGTCCGCACGATGGTGAGCACCACCGGCACCGACGTGCCCTCGCTCATCGGCAACACGGCGGTGCTGCGCTCCCTCGACGCGAAGCAGTTCGTGGATGAGACGTTCGGCCTGCCCACCGTCACGGACATCCTGCGTGAGCTGGAGAAGCCCGGCCGCGACCCGCGTCCCGCCTTCAAGACGGCCGCGTTCAAGGAAGGCGTGGAGAAGCTCACGGACCTCGAAGAGGGGATGGTCCTGGAGGGCGTCGTCACGAACGTGGCCGCGTTCGGTGCCTTCGTGGACGTGGGTGTGCACCAGGACGGGCTCGTGCATGTGTCCGCGATGTCGAAGTCGTTCGTGAAGGACCCGCGGGACGTCGCCAAGCCCGGCGACATCGTGAAGGTGAAGGTCCGCGAAGTCGATGCGGCCCGCAAGCGCATCTCGTTGACGATGCGTCTGGACGACGACACCTCCGCGGCCGGTTCGGGTTCCGGCGAGGGCGGCGGTGGCGGTGAGCGCCGTAAGCGCCAGGGCGCCAACGACCGCACGCCCGGACCCCGCAAGGGCGGCGGCGGACGGCAGGGCGGAGGCCGTCCCGAGGGCAGGAAGCAGAACGGGGGCGGCAACGGCGGCAGGCAGCAGCGCCGCGACTCCGCGCCCGCGAACAGCGAGATGGCCGACGCGCTGCGCCGGGCCGGGCTGCTGGGCGGCGACGGCAAGAAGAAGCGCTGAGCGAAAGCGTGTTGCGCGGGCGCGGGCCGTCCCTCAGGGGCGGCCCGGCCCGCGCGGTTGCCGTCGTTTCACATCGGGCCCGTCCAAGCCCGCCTTGAGCTGGGCGGGTGGAGGACTGAGACAGAGATCAATTCCGCCACCAGTCGTCGAGCGGGGTCACCGGAACGGTCCGCTTGTGCCGGGTCGCCAGGTAGAGCGACTCCACCTTTGCCGCCAGGTCAGGCGTGACGTCGGCGCCTTCCAGATAGGCGTCGATCTCGCTGTACTTCAGGCCGAGTGCCACCTCGTCGGGCAGCGCAGGCCGGTCGTCCTCGAGGTCGGCGGTCGGCACCTTCTCCCAGACGCTCGGCGGCGCGCCCAACTCCTGGAGCAGCGCCGCGCCTTGGCGCTTGGTCAGGCCGGTCAGCGGGGTGACGTCGACACCGCCGTCGCCGTACTTGGTGAAGAACCCGGTCACCGCCTCGGCCGCGTGGTCGGTGCCCACGACGAGGAGGCTCAGCTGCCCCGCGATCGAGTACTGGATCACCATGCGTTCGCGGGCCTTGATGTTGCCGCGCACGAAGTCCCGCAGCTCGGGCTCATCGCCCAGCAACTCCCGCAGACCGAGCGCCGTCTCAGCGGCCACGGCGTCCGCGCTCGGCTTGACGTTCACCGTGACCGACCGGTCAGGGTGGATGAACCGCAGCGCGATCTGCGCGTCGCGCTCGTCGGCCTGGACGCCGTGGGGCAGCCGCACCGCGACGAAAGTGGCCTCATGCCCTTCGGCACGCAGCTCCTCACTGGCGAGCTGGCACAACCTGCCGGTCAGCGTGCTGTCCTGGCCCCCGCTGATCCCGAGCACGTAGCCCCTGGCCGAGGTCGACCGCAAGTAGTGCTTGAGGAAGTCGATCCGTTGCCGGATTTCCACTTTTGGCACAACAGCCGTATTGACGCCCAGTTCAGCGAGAATCTGCTCCCGTAGGTTTGCCATCCACGCACTGTACTGAAGGGGTCGAGGGACAGGACGTTACGGAATCCGACAGCGTCACTCGCCCTACCGGAACGGCGACCGCCCCGTGTCCCGTGCCATCAGTCACGGGACGACGCGTTCCGTGACCAGGCCGCCGGTCACCTCGATGTGCCGCGTCGTGTGGACGGCGTCCAGCATGCGGCGGTCGTGAGTGACGAGCAGCAGCGTGCCCTCGTAGGAGGCCAGCGCTGACTCCAGCTGCTCGATGGCCGGCAGGTCGAGATGGTTCGTCGGCTCGTCCAGCACCAGCAGGTTCACACCGCGCCCCTGAAGCAGCGCCAGCGCCGCCCGCGTCCGCTCGCCGGGTGAGAGTGTCACCGCGGGGCGCAGCACGTGACGTGCCGAGAGCCCGAACTTCGCGAGCAGCGTGCGTACTTCCTCGGGCTCCACTTCCGCGGCATCGCGGAAGGCGTCCAGCAGGCTCTCCTCCCCGTGGAAGAGGCGGCGTGCCTGGTCGACCTCGCCGACGACCACGCCGGACCCCGAAGAGGCGCTCCCGGCGTCGAGTTCGGTCCTGCCGAGCAGCGCGGCGAGCAGCGTCGACTTGCCCGCGCCGTTGGGCCCGGTGACGGCGACGCGGTCGCGCCAGTCGATCTGGAGGTCGACCGGTCCCAACACGAAGTTTCCGCGGCGCACTTGGGCGCCCCGGAGCGTGGCGACGACGGATCCGGAACGAGGTGCGGCGGCGATCTCCATGCGCAACTGCCACTCCTTGCGCGGCTCCTCCACGGCCTCGGCGTCGAGGCGTTCGATCATCCGGTCCGTCTGCCGTGCCTTGGCGGCCTGTTTCTCCGTCGCCTCGATGCGGGCGTTGCGCAGCGTCTTGTCGTTGTCGGGCATCTTCCGGCGGGCGTTGCGCACGCCCTTGTCCATCCAGCCGCGCTGCTGCCGCGCCCGGGCCTGCAGTCCGGCACGGGTGCGTGCGTACTCCTCGTACTCCTCGCGTGCGTGCCTGCGCGCGCGTTCGCGCTCATCCAGGTAGCTGTCGTATCCGCCGCCGTACTGGCGCACGAGCTGCTGCGCGAGGTCGAGTTCGAGCACGCTGTCCACGGTCCGGGAGAGGAATTCCCGGTCGTGGCTGACGAGCACCGTGGCGGCGCGCAGGCCGGTGACGAAGGTCTCCAGGATGTCGAGACCGTCCATGTCGAGGTCGTTCGTCGGCTCGTCCAGCAGGAAGACGTCGTAGCGGCTGAGCAGCAGTGACGCCAGGGAGGTACGGGCGGCCTGACCGCCGGAGAGGGTCATCATCGGACGGTCGAGGGCCACGTCCAGTCCGAGCCGGGCGGTGACTTCCTCCGCCCTCTCGCTCAGGTCGGCGGCGCCGAGGGCCAGCCAGCGTTCCAGCGCGAGGGCGTAGGTGTCCTCGGCTCCGTTGCGGTTCTCCTCCAGGGCGCGGGTGCTCTCATCCAGCGCCGTCTGAGCCGCCGCCACGCCGGTGCGGCGTTCCAGGAAGGCGCGGACGGTCTCGCCCGCACGCCGCTCCGGTTCCTGCGGAAGGTGCCCCACGGTCGCCGTCGGCGGGTTGAGCGACACCTCCCCCTCCTCGGGGCTCACCAGCCCGGCGAGCATGCGAAGCAGGGTGGACTTGCCGGCGCCGTTCACCCCGACGAGGCCCATCACTTCTCCGGGCGCGACGACGAGATCCAGTCCGGAGAAGAGCGAGCGGTCGCCGTGACCGGCCGCGAGTGCCTTGGCGACAAGAGTGGCGGACATGGCCGCCGATGCTACGGGCACTTCCGCCGGCGGTCGCGCGCATTTCGGGGTGCGACGGCAGCGCGGCCCGCCGGAGAGGCGGGGGCGCCCGCGCCGGGTCACTCCCCCGGATGGGTCTCCAGGTCGAGCGCTGCGGCCCGGACGTCAGGCGCGTCGTGACGGCGCATCGACCGCAGCAGGTCACGCCACGGCTCCGCCCAGCCCGATGCCGGGTTGACGGCGGCGGCCAGCGTCACGGCCAGCAGCCCCGCCGCGGTGCCGCCGTCATCGGCGAGCTCCTGTGCCACGGGCAGCAGCCGCTCCCTGGTCTCCGACGGACGCTGGACGGGGCGGAGCGAGCGGCGCAACTCCTCGGCCGTCCGCCATGCCAGCGCGGGCCGGTGGGTGTGCAGACCGGCGATGCCGCGCAGCTGCCGGCCCAGGGTCTCCGCGTCGCTCTCCAGGGTCACCGCCGAGCAGAGCAACCTCGCCGCGATCGGTATGAACTCCTCGTGCCCGGCGAGGAGTACGCCCGTTCGTCCGGCGGGGCGGCGGGCGATGCCCCGCTGCTTCGCACACTCGCCGAGGGTCAGCGCCAGGTGTTCGACACGGCGCCGGGCCGGGCGGTCGCGGTCGGCACGGGCGTCGGGCGTGTCGGGCGCGGAGTCCGCGGCGATGAGCCCGGACAGCACCTGTTCGAGTGTGCGGCCGGTACCGGGCAGCGTGATCACCAGCTCGATGAGTCCCTCGGCGGCCTGCCGCCAGGTGCCGCGGTTGCCCAGGTCGGTGACGGCCGAGGAGAGTACGGCCGCCGCGCCCGGTGCCCACAGCGCCCAGTCGGCCAGCGAGGAGTAGACGGCCTCGGTCACACCCCGGTCGTCCGCGTGGCACAGGCCGCTGATCATCCCGGCGTACCGTTCCCGGTGCCGCTCGGGCAGTTCGAGGGGACGTGCACGCAGCAGGGCGTGGCGCAGTACGGGCACGCCCCGTGCCGCGGATTCGACGAGCTCCCAGGCGCGGTCGTCGTCCAGCAGGCGCGGCGCGCACGTGACGCAGGCTGCCTTCACATCCGGGTGCTGGCCCGGCAGCGAGTAGACCTTCAGCAGCAGCTCCGCGGCCTCGGCGAGGGGCAGGCATTCCACGGCGAGCCGCACCGCCGCCTTGTGCCCGACGACCGGCGTGGCCCCGGTCCGGGACTCCTCCGGGCCGTCCTCTGCGCCCGGGCCGCCCTCTTCCTCCGTCGCCCGCTTCCGGGACGCCGGAAGCAGCAGGCGGTGCAGCACGTCCGACAGCCGCCACGGGTCCGTGTAGCGGAACGCGCGTCCCAGCGCGGGGACGGCGATGCGCGCACGGCCGTCGCGGACATGCTCCAGCAGCAGCGACAGCGCCTCATCGGGGCGGTCGGTCCGGACGGTGGCCGCCAGGGCGGTGTCTGCGAGTTCCGACTCTGCCTCGACGGGGTCGTTCGCCCACAGCCGCAGCTCTCTGCCGCCCTCGCCGGGGATCGCGGCGAGCCGCCGCAACGCGGCCCGCCGGGTGGGCATGTCGCTGGTGTTGTCGTCCGCTTCCTGCGCCAGAAGCTTGGCGGCGGCGCGCAGTTGGCGGGGAAGCCAGCGCGCCGTGCACTTGCCGACCGGAGGCTGCGGACGGCGGGTCTCCTTGCTGAGGAACCGGCCGCAGGGCGGGGTGGCGTCCAGGACGGGGTCGAGGAGATCGGTGCGCCGCGTCGTGATCGTCCGCGAGATGCTGGGGAGGAGGGCCGCGGAGCCGTCCACGGCGAGCACCCGCTCGGCTCTCTCCGCCCTCGTCGCCGGCTCGGCCATCCACAGTTCGACGGCTGTACGGGCGGTGGACTCGGTGCCGAACTGAACGGCCTGCCACAGCAGTTGCTGAAGTTCCGGCATCCCGGCCGCGCGTCTGCCGACGGCCCGCGCGAGCGCGAACGTCAGGCCATGGTCGTCGTTCTCGGCGCCCGCCTCCAGCCAGTAGCGCAGTGCCTCGAAGACGGCGTACTCCCCGCCGCGCGGCAGCCTCCTGTCGAGATGACCGAGGTCCGCCGCGTCGGTGTTGCCCGTGAGCCTGACGATCGTGCGCAACGCCCAGCCGGTCAGGCCCTGTTGGGAGCCGGCCACGTGTTCGCGCAGCACGGAACGGGCGAGGCGGCCGAGGGCGGCGCGGCTCTCGTGCGACGAGCCCGCCGCTCCCACGGCGTCACCCGCCACACGGTCCAGATGCTCGACGGCCTCGTCCTCGAAGAGTCCCGCCGGCAGGTCCGCGAGCGCGCCGAGCGCGGCGGCCCGTACGGACTCGTGCTCGTCGCGCAGCCGCGCCATGTCCGCCACGAGGGCCGTCACGACGGTCCTGTTGCCGCCGTGACGCTGCGCGGTGTGCTCGGCCTGCCTCACCAGCATCGGCCAGGCCAGCGCCCTGTCCTCGGGCGAGGGACGGCGGGTGGCGGCGGTGACCTCCGCGTACGCCGATTCGTCGGGCAGATGGGCGAGCGCGGCCATGACGGTGGACCAGTGCGCTCCGCGGGCCCGCGCCTGCAGTGACATCCGCCGCGCCTCGTCCTCCCGGAGGTCGTGCGGCAGAGCCCGGAGCACATCTTCGTGGACCGGTGCGTGGGCACGCTCCTCGGCGTCGGTCACCGCTTCGTAGAACTCGGCCCGGCGGCCGGGCGGCAGCGCGTGCAGCAGCTCCGCAAGACGGGCCGGGTTGCCTCTGAACACCCGTCCCAGATCCTCGAGTTCGGACGGATCGACGTGCACGAGACGCCTCAGCACGGGCGCCGGCAGACCGGTCTCGCGCAGCCCGTCGATCTGCGCGGGACGCAGCAGCAGCCGGAGCGCGCGGCCGGCGTCGGCCGAGACGAGCCGCACGAGGTGCGGGAGGAACTCCGGGTCCAGCAGGCCGCCTTCGCGGTACTGCTCCAGCAGATCCAGCACGCGCCGCGGCCGGTCGTCCGCGGTGCGGGCGACGCCTGCGCCGTACCGTCGCCACCACTGCTCGCGCAGCACGTGGGGCAGATCATCCAACTGCCGTCCCGCCTCTGCCAGCAGGATGTCCGGGTGGCGGGCCGCGAGCGAGCGCCAGCCGGTGACGGCATGGAAGAGCGCCGGCAGCAGCCGGGCCGCCGTGTCCGGCCCGCAGGCGGGGAGCAGCCGCGCGGCCTCCCGGTCGCCCCAGCGGCCGCGGACGGCGTCGATCAGGCCGTCGGCGAGCTCCGTGCGACGGCCCCTGACGATGGTGCGCACCAGTTGGGCCCGTACGGCGGACGGCGCGTCGTGCAGGGCCACCCACAGCGCGTCGTCGCTGACGTCGGCGGAGGGTGCGGCTGCCGCGCGCTGGGCGTGACCGCGGATGAAGGGGTCGGGGTGTGCCAGCCGGGCGGAGAGGTAGTCGGTGTCCTGGCCGGCGCAGGCGGCGATGACGGCGATCCGCTGCCCGTACGTGCCGTGCTCCTCGAGCCCGTGCAGAAGACCCGTCAGCTCCTCGCGGTCGGCAGCCCGTGCGTGGGCGGCGACCTGCCGGGTGCGCTGCGGAGACGCGAGCGGCTCGAGGCCGTCGAGAAATTCGGTGGCGGCTGCACGGGACATGGCCGGGATTCTGCCCGCTGTCTGTGCGCTGCGTAAGAGTTCTTCGCAGGGATGTGCAGGACGTGAGTGTTTTGCGGCCGATACGTGTGCACGAGAGGGTCGCGGGAAGGGTGCTTCCCGCCGAACGGTGCCCACGCGGCGCCGCGGGATAACGTCGCGGCATGGATGAAGTGATCGTCGTGGGCGGCGGGGTGAGCGGACTGACGACGGCCGTGCTTCTCGCCGAGCGCGGCATGAACGTGCGGGTGTGGAGCCGCGACGACGACGCGGACACCGCGTCGGGGATCTCCGGGGGCCTGTGTTGGCCGTACCGCATCGAACCCGCGGAGAAGGCGCTGGAGTGGGCGGTGCGTTCCTTCCGGAAGTTCGCATGGCTCTCCGAACAGCCGGCACTCACGGGGGTGCGGCTGATGCGGGGCACCCTGGAGGGCGGTGCCGCCTCCACGGTGCCGCCGGAGTGGATCTCACTCATCGGGTCACCGCCACGCACCCCTCTTGTCGACATGCAGACCTATCTCCCTTATCTGCGAGGCCGGTTGACAGCCGCCGGCGGCCGCTGCGAGCAGCGCTCGCTCACCTCCCTCGCCGAGGCGTCGGCCGAGGCGCCGGTGGTGGTCGACTGCAGCGGACTCGGCGCGCGCGAACTGACCGGGGACACCGGGATGCGGCCCGTACGGGGACAGATCGTCGTCGTGGAGAACCCGGGGATCGAGGAGTGGTTCCTCTCGTCCGAGGCGGGGACGAGTGACACCACGTACGTGTTTCCGCAGCCCTACGGTCTGCTGCTGGGCGGCACGGCCGACGAGGACGCGGAGGAGACCACGCCCGACCCGGCCACCACGAGGGCCATCGTGGAGCGCTGCGCCCGCGTCCACCCCGAGATCGCGCAGGCGCGGATCCTCGAGGTCCGGGTGGGCCTGCGCCCGTACCGCCCGCGCGTACGGCTGGAGACGGAGACGCTGCCGGACGGTGCGCTGTGCGTGCACAACTACGGTCACGGCGGCGGGGGTGTCACGGTCTCGTGGGGCTGCGCCCTGGAGGCGGTGCGGCTACTCGGGGCCGCCGGGCACAGGACCGGAAGCGGCTGAGTAGCAACGGCCGATGCCAATCGCATGGCATTCATATGGAGATGCGTACGAAACAGATACGGCGTTCGAGCGGAGTACATACCCTGCGACTGTTCACATCGCGCATCTCTGCGCTGTCGCAAGGGAGTTGGAGGACTCGTGCGTCAAAGACTCATCGTTACGGGCGCGGTGGCTGCCGTTCTCGCGTTGACGGTCCCGGCCTCGGCTGCCGATGCCGGACCCTCACCGGGCGCGCCCGGGGCGGGAGACTCCTACTACCCGGACTACGGCAACGGCGGCTACGACGTCTCGCACTACGACCTGCGGCTGAAGTACCAACCCAAGACGGACGAACTGAGCGGGACGACGACGGTCCTCGCCAGGGCCGAGCAGGATCTCAGCCGGTTCAACCTGGACTTCGCGCTCGACGTGAAGGAAGTGCACGTCAACGGACGCAAGGCGAAGGTGAGCGCCACCGGTGCCCACGAACTGGAGATCACGCCCGCCGAACCGCTGAAGAAGGGTGAGCGGTTCAGCGTCGTCGTCCGCTACTCGGGCATCCCCTCCGAGGTCGAGGTCAGCGGCTTCACCTCGTGGCAGCGCACGCCCGACGGAGGGGTCGCGGCCAACGAGCCGGAATCGGCGTGGTGGTGGTACCCCAGCAACGACCACCCCAGCGACAAGGCGACCTTCGACATCAGCATCGCGGTGCCCAAGGGTTACAAGAGCCTCAGCAACGGCGACCTGGTCTCCGAGGAACCGGCGGGAGGCGGCTGGACCCGTTCCAACTGGCGCTCCGGCCAGCCGCAGGCCACGTATCTGGCGACCATGGCCGTGGGCAAGTTCGACGTCACGAAGAGCAAGACGGAGAGCGGCATCCCCGTCGTCAACGCCTACAGCGAGAGCCTCGGCGACGAGGACGGTTCGGCACGCGCCAGCATCGAGCGCACCGCCGAGATCACCGACTGGCTGGAGACCGTCTTCGGCAAGTACCCGTTCAGCTCCGTCGGCGGCTATGTGCCCGCCACCGGCGCAGGCTTCGCTCTCGAGACCCAGACGCGGCCGTTCTACGGCAACGCGCGCTTCAAGAAGGGCACCGACGTCTCCGTCGTCGTGCACGAGCTCGCGCACCAGTGGTACGGGGACAGCGTCTCGGTGCGCAACTGGCGCGACATCTGGCTCAACGAGGGCTTCGCCTCGTACGCGTCATGGCTGTGGTCGGAGAAGGAGGGCGAGGGCACGGCACAGGAGATCGCCTCCGAGGTCTACGAGTCGTATCCCGCGAAGGACCCGTTCTGGAAGGTCAGCCCCGGCGACCCGGGAGCGGAGAACCAGTTCCACGGCGCCGTCTACGACCGTGGTGCCATGGCGCTCCAGGCGCTGCGCAACAAGATCGGCGACAAGGACTTCTTCAAGATCCTCGAGGGCTGGCAGACCGAGCGCAAGGGCGGCAACGCGCGCGTCGAGGACTTCATCAAGTACTCCGAGAAGGCCTCCGGCAAGTCCCTCTCGTCGCTGTTCGACACCTGGCTGTACAAGACCTCGAAGCCCAAGAAGCCGGCACTCGGCGGCGAGGTGAACGCCACGAACGGCAAGCAGGAGCGGCCGAAGTCGTGGGACGAGATCCAGGCCGTGCACGGCGCGCACCGCCACTGAACCACGGCACGCCGTACCAGCACCGGCACCTCACGCCACACACACCACATGGCCCGGCCCCGGAAGCGCTGTCCGCTCCCGGGGCCGGGCCGCGTGCCGGCCGCATGCGGCCGGCTCAGGCGTTCCCCATCGGCACGGGCTTGATGACCGCGAAGACCGCCCCCTGCGGATCCTGAACGACCGCCATCCGGCCCGCCATCATGTCGAACGGCGGAACGAGCACCGAGCCGCCCGCCCGGGTCAGGGCGTCGACCGTGCTGTCGGTGTCGTCGATCGCGAAGTACGTGATCCAGTGCGAGGGCGTCCCGGGCGGTGAGTTCTCCAGGCCCTGCATGCCGCCGATCGTCCGGCCCCCGACGTTGAGCGCGTGGTAGCCGGGCGCTCCCTCCATCGGCGCGGTCTCGATGCCGAGGTTGCGGTAGAAGGACTTGGCGGCGTCCAGGCCGGATGTGTTGAGCTCGCTCCAGATCACGGCGCCGTGCTCGTTGACCGTCCTCGCGCCGATGAAGTCCTTCGCCTGCCACAAGCCGAACACCGCACCCGTCGGGTCCTTGGCGACGGCCATGCGCCCGAGGTCCATCACGTCCATGGCCGGCACCGTGAGTGCCCCGCCGTTGTCCGTGATGCGCTCCGTGGCGGCGTCCGTGTCCTCCGTCGCCAGGTACATGGTCCACGCGGGCGGTGGGGGCGGCTGATCGTCGGGGGCCGTCGCGGCCATGATGCCCGCGACGGGCCTGCCCTGCTGGGTGCAGACCGAGTATCCGCCCGTGTCCGGCGGCCCGACCTCGCCCTGCCAGCCGAAGAGATCCTTGTAGAAGTCGAGGGCCGCCTGCTGGTCGGGGACCATCAAATCGACCCAGCACGGGACACCGGGTTCGTACCTCTCAGTTACCTCGGGCATGACAACTCCTTGTCGGGACTCGGTGGCGGTCACTGTGCCGAGACAGCTGTGCCCGGACCCTTCCGCCACGCCGCCCCCGGGCCCGGCGGGCACCGAATTCACCCGCATCCCCGCAACGGGACGAAGCCGCCGGTTTCAGGCGCGCGCGGCCTCGCGGTGCGCCTTGCGGGCCGCGTACGCCGGCGGCAGGAACCGCAGCCGTTCCGGCAGCCTCGGCACCACGGCTCCCACGACCCGCCCGAGTCGCACCAGTCGCCGCTCCTGCCGCGGCGACCACGGCAGTCCGATGGCCTCGCGGGCGTCCGGCGGCATGAAGCCAATGGTCACGAAGCGCTGGAAGCGGGTGAACCCGGGCCGCACCAGGGGCCACAGCAGTGTCAGCAGCAGGCGCACGGGGCGCGGACCGCGGTCGGGCGGTGGCACCCTGCGGCCGACGGAGATCAGCTCCTCCACGACAAGGGTCCTCTCCACCTCCTCGGAGAGCCTCCGCCGGAAGTACGGCCAGAACTCCTCGACTGTCTGCGGCATGTCCCGGTCCTGGATGCCGAGGACCCGCCCCACTTGAAGCCACTCGGCGTACAACTGCCGCTCCTCCTCCGGCGTGTACGGGCGGGGGCCGAGGTAGCGCCGAGAGTGCTGGAAGACGGGGAAGCCCGTGGCGTGCACCCACGCGTAGTTGGCCGGAGTCAGGGCGTGGTACTCACGCCCGTGCGCGTCGGCACCCTGGATCCCCCGGTGCAGGCGCCGAAGGCGGCGGCCCTCCTCGGCGGCCTCCTCGTCGCCGTAGACCCACAGCTGCACGCTCGTCACGGAACGCTCGGCCCGGCCCCACGGGTCGGTCCGGAAGACCGAGTACTCATCGACGCCGGCGCTGACAGCGGGGTGGGCGACCTGCATGGTCAGGGCCGCCGGCAGCGTCAGCAGCACCCGCACCTCGCCCGCGAGGTCCCACAACATGCCGTCCGGAGGGGGCGGCTGGGGCTCATCGCGGGCCGTGTGGGAGCCCTCGGAGCCCGTACCGCCTCCCCTGTCGCTGCTCGTGCTGCTCATCTTGTTCATCATGCTCCCAGCGGACGACGAATACCCGTACGTCTGTGGGTGGCCATTGCGTTCCTTCCCTTCCAGGCACTGCGCCACCGTCTGGCCGATTTGGCCACCGAATTGGAGTGCGCCCGGCTTTCTGAGGGCTCCCCTCCGGCCGCAGGCCCGACGGGGAGCCCGGAACCGGACCGCAGTGCGATGCGGAACCTGCCGAACTCTTCCCACGGGAGGCATCCATGGACAGACTGAGGAGGCAACCGGCCGAGCACACCGCCCCGGTAGGAACGCAGTTGACGGGCGGTTACGGCCACGACCGAACAGGACATGGAACGGCATTTGCGCGCACTGGCCCCTTTCACGGTCCACTGCGCCGGGAATGAGATCCAACGGGACGCAATCGGCAGGAGTTACCGCCTCGAGGCCGGTCCTGCACACCCGGGAGATCTGAACGGGCGGACGTATGTGAGCGATTGATCAGATGTTTTCGGCCTGCGGCTATGAATGATCGCTGCCTCCCCTATATTGGTGCGGCGCTGACCGGACTGTCGTGGCTCACTTCCCCTCCCTGCCCGGACCTGTCCCCACAAGGACCCTGATTGATGACCCCCGAGACCTCTCCACCCAAGAAGCGCTCCGCCCACGGCGCAGCGGCAGCTGGCTCCGGGCAGCCGCCGAAGAAGCCGAGAGCGGGGACGGGCACCGCGCTCGCGCTGCTCATAGCCGTGCTCGTCACCGGTCCGGCATGCCTGATCGCCGTCTACGCGGCGCCCCAGTCACTGCGCCCCGGCATCGCCTGGGGCAGCGGCGCGGCAGCACTCGCGCTGAGCATCGCGATCGCCGTCGCCACACGCAGCATCCTCGTCTCGCGCGGGCTGCGCGCAGTCGTCGCGCACCAGAACTCCGAAGCCGAGGCCGAGCGGGCGGTCGCAGCGCACTTCGCGGACGTCGTCGTCCCGATCCTGGTGGAGCGGCTCCGCTCGGGCGCCTCCGCGCAGACCGCCCTCGCCGCCGTACCGACGGTCGCCAACGCCACTCACCAGCGCGTCCTGCACTCCCTCGCCAACGAGGTGCACCGCGGTGAGGGCATGCGGGCCGCAGCGATGGCCGCGTGCGCCAACGCGGCGGGCCGCGTCCAGGCGCTGGCCACGAGCATGGCGGCGGACCTGCGGGAGATGGAGCACAAGTACTCCGACGAGGACGTCCTGGGCGACCTGCTGCACCTGGACCACCGCACGGCGCAGACGGGACGCCTCGCTGACTCCATCGCCGTGCTGACCGGCGCACGCACAGGGCGGCGCTGGGCCAAGCCCATCGTCATGGAGAGCATCCTGCGCGGCGCGATGGGACGCATCAGCGGCTACCAGCGCATACGCCTGCACTCCTCGTGCGACCTGGCCGTGGCCGGTCACGCAGCCGAGGGCGTGATGCACGCGCTGGCCGAACTCATGGACAACGCCGCCAACTTCTCGCCGCCGACCTCCGAGGTGCACGTCTACGTGGAGGAGGCCTCGGCCGGAGTCATCATCACCGTCGAGGACGGCGGCCTCGTCATGGGTGACGTCGCCCTGGAGCGCGCCCAGCAGGCCGTCTCCTCGGAGTCGCTGGACCTGACCAACCTTTCCGGTACGCGGCTCGGCCTCGCGGTCGTGGGACGGCTGGCCCACAAGCACAAGCTCTCCGTCTCCTTCCGCCCGTCGGCGCACGGGGGCACCGGCGTGCTGCTGATGATCCCTCAGATGCTGATCACCCAGGCGAAGCGGGAGGCCGAGACGCCGCCGCCCGCGCGGACCCGCGAGTCCGGTGCCGGCGCGAGTCCGCGTTCCTCCCCCGCGGCCGTCCCTTCCTCGGGGCCACGTCCGTCCGAGCCGGTCTCACTGTCGGGCGGCGGCGAGACGTCCCTGCCCGGCCGGGAGCCTGCGCGCACGAGCGAACTGCCCCGGCGCAGGCGCCCCGAGACCACCCCGGTGAGCGAGGGGACGGGACAGACCGAGCCGGCCCTGGACCTCTCGTCCGGGAACTCCGCCGAGCCCTCCCCCGAGCACACCTCCTTGACCGAGTCCGGCCCCAGCGGCCTGCCCAGGCGGCGCCGCGGACAGACACTCGCCGCGTCACACCGGCGCAGCGCGTCGTCCGAACCGGGGAATGCGGCCGAGCCGGCCAGATCGTCGGAGCAGTCCGGGTCGCGGTTCGGTGCCTTCCGCCGCGCTGTGCAGGGCGGTTCGTCCGCCCGGGAGAAGAAACCCGACGACGACGCTTCTTCCGTGTCCCCCTCCACCTCCTCTTCACGTCCGGAGGACAACACCGAATGATCACCGACGGCAAGCTCGACTGGCTGCTGGAGAGTCTGCTGAGGCGGACCCCGGGGGCGCGGCACGCGCTCGTGCTCTCCCGCGACGGACTCAAGTTGTGCAGTTCCGCGGAACTCGACATGGACCAGGCCGACCAGCTGGCCGCCATCTCCGCAGGGATCCAGAGCCTCTCCCACGGCGCGTCCGTGGAGTTCGGCAATGGCACCGGAGGCGTGCGGCAGGCAATGGCCGAGTTCTACGGCGGCATCCTCTTCGTGGTGGAGGCGGGCTCCGGAGCCCACCTGGCGGTCGTGGCGACGGAGGACTCGGACGTGGGCCTCATCGGCCACAACATGAACGAACTCGTCGAGCAACTCAGCGAGTACCTCACCACGCCGCCCAGGCAGCAGGACGAGACCAGAGACCCCGCATGAAACGGCCGGGCCGGGACGACGACCCGGACCGGCTGTACACCGTCACGGGTGGGCGCAGCCGGTCCGGCACCGGCGCCTTCGACCTGGTGACGCTGGTGGTCAGTGAGTGCGAGCCGACCCCCGGGATGCAGTCGGAGCACGCCTCCATCCTGCGGATCTGCCACTCACCGACGGCGGTGGTCGAGATCGCAGCGGATCTCGGGCTGCCCGTGAGCATCGTCCGGATCCTCCTCGGCGACCTGCACGCCACGGGCCGGATCACCGCCCGCCATCCGCGTACGGCTGCAGCCGCGGATCAACTCCCCGATCCAGAAATCCTGAAGCAGGTGCTCGTTGGACTCCGCAACCTCTGATCTGACCGGAACCCGCCCGCCACTGCGCAGCACCGCCGACAACGGCCTCAAGATCGTCATTGTCGGCGGTTTCGGTGTCGGCAAGACGACGATGGTGCGCTCCGTCAGCGACATCCGTCCGCTCAACACCGAGGAGACGATGACGCGGGCGGGAGAAGGCGTCGACGACGCGGACGGCGTTCCCAGCAAGACGACGACCACGATCGCCTTCGACTTCGGGCGCATCAGCCTCAACGACCGGACGGTGCTGTACCTGTTCGGGGCGCCGGGCCAGGAGCGCTTCTGGTTCCTGTGGGACCGGCTCTTCACCGGCACGCTCGGCGCGGTCGTGCTCGTGGACACGCGCCGGCTCGTCGACTCCTGGTACGCGATCGACCGGCTCGAAGCGCACGGCATGCCCTTCATCGTCGCCCGGAACGACTTCGGCGGCCCCGAGTACTCCGCCGACGACGTGCGCGAGGCGCTCGACCTGCCCGACAACATCCCGCTCATCGAGTGCGATGCCCGTTCCCGTGAGTCCAGCAAGGAAGTGCTGATCACCCTCGTCAATCACCTGTACACCCTGTCCTCCTCCGCCCGGGAGAGCGCTCAGTGACCACGCCAGACCCGCAGTCCGCCTCCGACGAGTCCCGGGCGGCGACCGGCGACTCCGCCGATGGGCGGGCCGCACCGTCGTCCGGATGCCCAGCGCACCCTGACGCCGTCCCCATGTTCGGGACCCGCTTCATCAGCGAGGACCGGGGGAAGCTCTACCGGGAGATGCGCGAGCAGCACGGTCCCATCGCTCCCGTGACCCTCGTCGGCGACGTACCGGCCTGGCTGGTGCTGGGCTATCGCGAACTTCACCAGATCACCGGCAACCCCGGTCTGTTCACGCGTGATTCGTCGGTGTGGAACATGTGGGACGAGATACCGCCGGACTGGCCGCTGATGCCGATGGTGGGCCGTCAGCCGTCGATCCTCTACGAGGTGGGCGCCCGCCACGAGCGCCGGTCGACACTGGTGAGCGACGCGCTGCGCGAGGTCGACCCGTTCGAGCTGCGCACCCACTCCGAGCAGCACGCCGACGAGCTCATCGACGCCTTCTGCGGAAGCGCCCGGGCCGACCTCGTCGACCAGTACGCCATGCAGCTCCCGGCCCTCGTGCTGGCGCGGATCTTCGGCTTCACCGGCGAGGACGGCGCCGCGCTCGTCCCGAGCATCAACGCGGTCGTCGACGGATCCGACGGCGCGATCGAGGGCAGGCAGTATCTCCAGCGCGCCATGGGGACACTGCTGCGCTCCCGCGCCATCGCACCCGCCGGCGACGTCGCCACGCGGATGCAGACGCATCCCAACTCGGGTGAGTTCTCCTCGGAGGAGATCCTCGAGGACATGATGGTCGACCTGATCGCGGGCCATCAGCCGACCGCCGACTGGATCAGCAACTCGCTGCGGCTGATGCTCACCGACGACCGGTTCGCCGCCTCCCTCGCGGGAGGACGTGCCAGCGTCGGCGAGGCGATGAACGAGGTGCTGTGGGAGGAGACGCCCACGCAGAACATCGCCGGGCGCTGGACGACGCGCGACACCCAGCTCGGCGGCAGGCGCATCCAGGGCGGGGACCTGCTCGTCCTCAGTTTCGCCGCCGCCAACGCCGACCCGCACATCCGCCCGGACCAGCACTCCTTCACGGGCGGTAACAGCGCCTTCTTCTCCTTCGGGCACGGCTCCCACCGCTGCCCGTACCCGGCACAGGAGATCGCCGAGGGCATCGCGCGTACGGGCATCGAGGTGCTGCTGGACAGGCTTCCGGACGTCGATCTGGCCGTGGACGAGGAGGAGTTGGCGTGGCGCCCCTCCCCTTTCCTGCGCGGCCTGGAGTCGCTGCCCGTCACCTTCACGCCCACCTCCGCCGTCGGCGGGCGGTGAACCTACCGGCCCGTCGACGGGGAGCGGCGCGATGCGGGACAGCGGGAGACGGCGGAGGATCAGCCGTCCGGCGTCCGCCCGCCCCGCCCGTACAGCTCCTCGATGACGGGTCCGTACTTCTCCCGCACGGTGGCGCGGCGCAGCTTCAGTGAAGGCGTCAACTCGCCGGTCTGCGGGCCCCATTCGTCGCCGAGCAGCCAGTACCGCTTGACCTGTTCCGTGCGGTTGAGCTGGGCGTTGGCCGCCGCCACGGCGCGGTCGGTCTCGGCCAGGACCTCGGCGTGTGAGGCGAGCGCGGAGAGGTCTGCACCGATGCCGTTGGCCGCCGCCCAGCCGGGTGCCGTCTCGGCGTCCAGCACGAGCAGCGCGACGAGGTAGGAGCGGCCGTCGCCGTGCACGAACGCCTGGCCGATGAGCGGGTGCTGCTTGAGGGTGTTCTCCACGAGGGCGGGTGAGACGTTCTTGCCCGTCGAGGTCACGATCATTTCCTTCTTGCGGTCGACGAGCCACAGGAAGCCGTCGTCGTCGATGCTCCCGATGTCGCCGGTCGCGAACCATCCCTCGTCGTCGGTGGCGGGCTCCACGGAACCGTCCGCGCGCAGATAGCCCTCGACGACGGTGGGCCCGCGCACCTCGATCTCGCCGTCCTCGGCCGTGCGCATCTCCATGCCTTCGAGCGCCCGGCCGACCGAGCCGAGCCGGAACGCCCCCGGGCTGTTGGTCGTGGCCGCGCCGACCGTCTCGGTCAGTCCCCAGGCGTCCATGATCACCATGCCGAACCCTGCCCAGAAGCGCACCACGTCCTGGGGCATCGGAGCGGAGGCGCTCGCCGTCCATACGAGCCGGTCGAAGCCCGCCATGGCCAGCAGCGGCTGCAGGATCTCCCGGCTGACCCGCTCGTACGGGGCCGAGACCGCCTCGGGCGGCTCCTCGCCCCGTTCGAGGTGTGCGACGTACTCGCGGGCGACGTCGCCCGCCTGCTCCACGGCCCGGCGCTGCTCCTCGGGAAGCTGCGCGAGCGCCGCCCGTACGGACGCGGCGAGCTTCTCCCACACCCTCGGCACCCCGAAGAACTGCGCGGGACGCAACTCCCTTGCCGTCGCGGCGACTTGCAGGGGGTCGGCACACAGGTGGACGTGGGCGGCCCGGTGGACCGGCAGATAGATGCCCAGCATCCTCTCGGCGATGTGGGCGAAGGGCAGATAGGAGATGTGCTCGACGTGCTCCGGCAGTTCGACGACCTTGTCCAGGGCCAGGCAGTTGAGGACGACGTTGCGGTGCGAGACGACGACGCCCTTCGGGTCGCCCGTGGTGCCGGAGGTGTAGACGACCGTCACGGAGTCGCCGGCCCGCGTCTCGCGCCAGGTGCGCTCGAAGAGCTCCGCGTCGTACGCGCGGTCGAGTTCGGCGTAGGAGATGTGCCCGTCGGCGGCGTCCGGTTCGACCACGACGAGACGGTCCATCAGCGGCTGCCACGTCCGCACCTCGCCGGCTCCCTCGATCACGGCGAGCCGTGCGCGGCTGTGCTCGATGATGTGCGCGATCTGGCCGGGCGCAGCGGTGCCGTAGACGGAGACGGGGACGGCGCCGAGATGGGTGAGCGCGAGGTCGGTCAGCCAGTGCTCGGGGCGGTTGGACATCATCATCAGGACGTGGTCGCCGCGGCCGACGCCGAGACCGGCGAGGCCGGAGGCGAGCCTGGCGATGCGCTCGCGGGCCTCCGCCCAGGTGAGAGTCGCCCAGTGGGACTCCCCGCTCCCGCCGTCCTCCCGCCAGGACAGGGCGGGCAGGTCGCCGTGGTCCTCGACGTTGCGCAACAGCAGCGCGGGGACGGTGAGTTCGGCCGGGTCTGCTTCGGGGAGTCGCAGGGTGCTGGTGATGGCGGCCTCCGGGGCTGGATACGGCTGTGCCTGGGACACGGCCCTCAGGGCGGGCCGGGGGTGCCGGGAATTTCCCTGGGAAAGCATTGCAGTACAAGAGTGGTGAGACAGCAATACTGTTGAACACAGTTCGACGGACCGTGTCAGGGAGACAGGCGCATGGAGCAGCAGCAGCCGAACGGCCAGGGAGGCGCGGACAGCCTGACCGTGGACGAGCTCGCCGCGCGGGCGGGCGTCACGGTCCGCACGGTCCGCTTCTACAGCACCCGCGGGCTGCTCCCGCCACCGGCCATCGGGCCCCGCAGGGTCGGCCGCTACGGCCCGGCACACCTCTCCCGGCTGGCCCTGATCGAGGAACTGCAGAACCAGGGCATGACGCTCGCGGCCATCGAGCGCTACCTGCAGCGTCTGCCCGAGGACACCGACCCCCACGACCTGGCCATCCACCGGGCCATGGTCGCCTCCTGGATGCCCGACACCGTCGACGAGGCGACGCGCGAGGTCCTGGAGCGGCGGGTGGGCCGCGAGCTGACGGGCGACGACCTGGAGCGGCTGACCGCGATGGGCGTCCTGGAGACCACGGACGACCCGGCACGCTTCCTCGTGGATCCCGCGCTGCTGCACCTCGGTGTGCGGTTGCTGGACATGCCGATGTCGCAGGAGACGATCCTGGCCGCGCGCGAAGCCATGATGGAGCACGCACGTGCGGCCGCGCGGGAGCTCAGCCGCCTCTTCAAGGACGAGGTGTGGGAGCCCTACCGGGCGCGCGAGGCCGACCCGGAGCAGGTCGAGCGGATGAAGTCCCTGTCGGCCCATATGCAGCCGATGGTGGTGCAGGCGCTGATGACCGCCTTCCAGCGGTCGCTGAAGGAGGAACTGCGGGGCGCGTTCCCGAAGGGAAGCCCCCCGCAGTCCTCCGACTAGCGGGTGTCAGTCCTTGCCGGCGGATGTCAGTCCTTGAAGGACTCGCCCTTGGCGGCCTTGTCGGCCAGCAGCTCCGGCACGGCGAAGCGGTCGCCGTAGCGGTCCTGGAGCTCGCGGGCGCGTGCCACGAACCCGGCCGGGCCGCCCTCGTAGCCGTTGATGTACTGGACGACGCCGCCCGTCCACGGCGGGAAGCCGATGCCCAGGATGGAGCCGATGTTGGCGTCGGCGACCGAGGTCAGCACGCCCTCCTCGAAGAGCCGCACGGTGTCCAGCGCCTCGGCGAAGAGCATCCGCTCCTTCATGTCCTCGAAGGAGATGCCGGGGTCGGCGTCCTTCTTGAAGTGCTCGCGCAGGCCCGGCCAGAGCTTGCCGCGCTTGCCGTCCTCGCCGTAGTCGTAGAAGCCGGCGCCGCCGCTGCGGCCCGTACGTCCGAACTCGTCGACCATCCTGTCGATGACCACGTCCGCGGGGTGGGCCTTCCACTCGACGCCCTCGGCCTCCAGGCCACGCCGGGTCTCCTCGCGGATCTTGCGGGGCAGGGTGAGGGTCAGCTCGTCCATGAGGGAGAGCACCTTGGCGGGGTAGCCGGCCTGGGCCGCGGCCTGCTCCACCGTCGCGGGCTCCACGCCTTCGGCGACGAGGGCGACGCCCTCGTTGATGAAGTGCCCGATGACCCGCGAGGTGAAGAAACCACGGGAGTCGTTGACGACGATCGGGGTCTTCTTGATCTGCTGCACCAGGTCGAAGGCGCGCGCGAGGGCCTCCTCCCCCGTGCTGCGGCCCTTGATGATCTCCACCAGCGGCATCTTGTCGACGGGTGAGAAGAAGTGGAGCCCGATGAAGTCGGCCTGGCGCTCCACGCCTTCGGCGAGGGTGGTGATGGGCAGCGTGGAGGTGTTGGAACACAGCAGGGCGTCGGGCTCGACGATGCCCTGGATCTCCTGGAAGACCTTGTGCTTGAGCGCCGGGTCCTCGAAGACCGCCTCGATGACGGCGTCGCAGCCCGCGACGGCCTGCGGGTCCGCGGCGGGTGTGATGCGGGCGAGCAGCTCGTCCCGCTTCGCCTCCGTCGTGCGTCCCCGCTTGAGCGCCTTCTCCAGCAGTCCCTCGGAGTAGCGCTTGCCCTTCTCCGCGGCCTCCAGTGACACGTCCTTGAGGACGACGTCGATGCCGGCCTTCGCGCAGGAGTAGGCGATGCCCGCGCCCATCATGCCGGCGCCGAGAACGGCGACCTTGCGTACGGGCCGGGACTCGATGCCCTTGGGGCGGCTGCGTCCGGCGTTGACGGCCTGCATGTCGAAGAAGAAGGCCTGGATCATGTTCTTCGAGATCTGGCCGGTGACCAGCTCGACGAAGTAGCGGGCCTCGATGACCTGGGCGAGCTCGAAGTCGACCTGTGCGCCCTCGACTGCCGCCGCCATGATGTTGTGCTGGGCAGGGTAGGGAGCACCGCCGGTCTGCTTCCTCAAGTTGGCGGGAAAGGCAGGGAGGTTGGCGGCGAGCTTCGGATGCGACGGGGTGCCGCCGGGAATCTTGTAGCCCTTCACGTCCCAGGGCTGCACGGACTCCGGGTTGGCGTCGATGAAGGCGTGGGCAGCGGCCAGCATGGCTTCCTCGCTGTCCACGACCTCGTGCACGAGGCCCTTCTCCTTGGCCTTGGCAGGGAAGTACTGCTGGCCCTGGAGCAGCACGTTGAGCAGCGCGTCGGCGATCCCCAGCAGACGGACGGTACGGGTCACGCCGCCGGCCGCGGGAAGCAGGCCGAGGGTGGCCTCCGGACAGCCGATCTTGGAACCCTTCGCGTCGAGGGCGACACGGTGGTGGCAGGCGAGCGTGATCTCGAAGCCCCCGCCGAGCGCGGCGCCGTTGATCGCCGCGACGACGGGCTTGCCGAGGGTCTCGATGCGGCGCAGGTCGCGCTTGAGCTCCATGCTGTTCTCGAAGACCTGCTGGGCGTCCTCGGGGCGGGCACGGATCAGGTCGTTGAGGTCGCCGCCGGCGAAGAAGGTCTTCTTGGCGGAGGTGAAGATGACGCCGCGGAGGTTGCCGGACTCGTTCTCGCGCTCCAGGCGGTCGGCGATGACGCCGAGCGACTCCTTGAACGCGGCGTTCATGGTGTTCGCGGACTGGTCCGGGTCGTCCAGTACGAGGGTGACGACGCCGGTCCCGTCCTGCTCCCAGCGGATGGTCGTGGACTCAGGCATGGTGGGTTTTCTCTCCGTACGTGAAGGCGGGGTGCGGTGGGCGCGGGAGTGCCGCGGCACGGGAGCCATCGCTCCCGTGCGGACGGCCGGATACCGGTTCGGGCCGGTCAGAGCCGTTCGACGACTGCGGCGCTGCCCATGCCTCCGCCGACGCACAGGGTGACCAGGCCGTAGCGCTGGTCACGGCGCTCCAGCTCGTCCACGACGGTGCCCAGCAGCATCGCGCCGGTCGCGCCCAGCGGGTGCCCCATGGCGATCGCGCCGCCGTTGACGTTGATCTTCTCCAGCGGCAGTTCCATGTCGCGGGCGAAGCGCAGCACCACCGCGGCGAATGCCTCGTTCATCTCGACCAGGTCCATGTCGGCCGCCGTCAGCCCGGCCTTGGCGAGGGCCTTGCGGCAGGCGGGCGCCGGACCGGTCAGCATGATGGTGGGGTCGGCGCCGGAGACGGCGGCCGAGACGATGCGCGCGCGGGGGCGCAGCCCGTAGCGCTGCCCGACCTGCTCGCTGCCGACGGCGACGAGGGCGCTGCCGTCGACGATGCCCGAGGAGTTGCCCGCGTGGTGGACGTGGTCGATCTCCTCCACCCAGTGGTACTTCTGCAGCGCCACCGCGTCGAAGCCGCCCATCTCGCCGATGTCCTTGAAGGAGGGCTTCAGCCCGGCGAGGGAGTCGACCGTGGTGCCCGGCCGGATGTGCTCGTCGCGGTCGAGGACGGTCATGCCGTTGCGGTCGAGCACGGGGATGACGGAGCGGTCGAAGCGCCCGTCCTTCCACGCCTCGGTGGCCAGCTCCTGCGAGCGGGCGGCGTATTCGTCCACGTCACGGCGGGAGAAGCCCTCGATGGTGGCGATGAGGTCGGCGCCGATGCCCTGGGGCACGAAGCCCGTCTCCAGGCTCGTCATGGGGTCCATGTGCCACGCTCCGCCGTCTGAGCCCATCGGTACGCGGGACATCGACTCGACGCCGCCCGCCAGGATGAGGTCCTCCCAGCCCGAACGCACCTTCGCCGCCGCGAGGTTGACCGCTTCGAGGCCGGAGGCACAGAAGCGGTTCTCCTGGACTCCCGCGACGGTGACGGGGAGTCCGGCGGCGATGGCAGCGGTCTTGGCGATGTCGGAGCCCTGGTCACCGATGGGGCTGACGACGCCGAGCACGATGTCGTCGATCGCGGCCGGGTCCAGGTCGGGATGCCTGCGGCGCAGTTCGTGGATGAGGCCGACGACCAGGTCGATGGGCTTGGTGCCGTGCAGGGCGCCGTTGGCCTTGCCGCGGCCGCGCGGGGTGCGGATCGCGTCGTAGATATACGCTTCGGTGCTCAAGATCGGCAGCCTTTCGGTGCGTACGGGTCGGGCGGGTCGGGGTCGGGTCAGTCGAGGATCGAACGGCCGATGATCTCTTTCATGATCTCGGTCGTGCCGCCGTAGATCGTCTGGATGCGTCCGTCGGTGTAGGCACGGGCGACGGGGAATTCGTTCATGTAGCCGTAGCCGCCGTGCAGTTGGAGACAGCGGTCGGTGACGCGCTTCTGCAGTTCCGTCGACCACCACTTGGCCATGGAGGCGTGTGCGGCGTCCAGTTCACCCTTCGAGTGGTCCTCGATGCAGCGGTCGAGGAAGCTGCGGGTGACCGCGCACTCCGTGGCGAGCTCCGCGATCTCGAAACGGACGTGCTGGAGTCTGGCGAGCGGCCGTCCGAACGCCTCGCGCTCCTTCACGTACCTGGTGGTCTGCTCCAGGATCTCCTCGGCGGCGGCGATGGCTCCGACCGCGATGGCCAGCCGCTCCTGCGCGAGGTTGGTCATCAGGTGGATGAAGGCTCCGTGCAGCTCGCCGAGGAGGTTCTCCTTGGGCACGCGCACGTCGTTGAAGAACAGCTCGGCGGTGTCCTGCGACTTCTGCCCGATCTTGTCGAGGTTGCGGCCGCGCTCGAACCCATCCATGCCGCGTTCGACGACGAGCAGGCTGAGCCCCTTGGCGCCGCCCTCGGGCTTCGTACGGGCCACGACGATCAACAGGTCGGCGAGGATGCCGTTGGAGATGAAGGTCTTGGAGCCGTTGAGCACCCAGTGGTCGCCCTTGTCCTCCGCGGTCGTCCTGATGCCCTGGAGGTCGGAGCCGGCGCCGGGTTCCGTCATGGCGATGGCGGTGATGATCTCGCCGGAGCAGAAGCCGGGGAGCCAGCGGCGCTTCTGCTCGTCCGTCGCGAGAGACGTCAGATACGGGCCGATGATGTCGTTGTGCAGGCCCAGGGCGATGCCCGCTGCGCCCGCGCGGGCGAACTCCTCACCGAGCACGGCCGCGTAGCGGAAGTCGGCGGTGCCACCGCCTCCGTACTCCTCGGGGACGGCGAGCCCGAGCAGGCCCTGGCGCCCGGCCGCCAGCCATGCCTCGCGGGAGACGATCCCGTCCTTCTCCCACTGCTCGTAGTGCGGCTCGACCTCCTTGGCGAGGAAGGTGCGGACGGTCCGCCGGAACGCTTCGTGGTCCTCGGTGAAGATCTGGCGTTTCATGTGGTCGGTGCTCCCCTTCGAGCCTTCGCGTGGTCGCTCTTCACGTCTCGCCTGTTCACCGGTACGCCGTGCCGCGCACCGCGGGGACGGCGGCTCCGTCAGAGCCAGCTCTTGACCTTTTCGATCAGCTCGGCCGGGTCGGACCCGACGGGCGTCACGTTGAGCATCGTCACCCCGGCCTCGCGGAACGCCTCGATGCGCTCACGCACGTATCCCTCGGGACCGCAGAGGGAGACCAGCTCACAGAACTCGGCGGGGACCGCGGCCTCTGCCTCCCGTTTCTTTCCCGCGAGGTAGAGGTCCTGCACCTTCTCGGCCGCCTCCTCATAACCGTACGCCCGGGCCACATCGTTGTAGAAGTTCTTGCCCTTGGCGCCCATGCCGCCGATGTAGAGGGCGATCAGCGGGCGCACGTGCTCCCGGACCGCCGCCGCGTCCTCGCCGATGGCCAGGAGCGTGCCCGCAGAGATCTCCAGGGGGCCGCGTTCCGGCGCGCGCAGTGCGGTGCCCTCCTCCAGCGCGGTCCCCCACACCTGCTTCGCCTTCTCGGGGACGAAGAGATGCGGCAGCCAGCCGTCGGCGATCTCGGCGGTCATCCGGACGTTGGCCGGGCCGAGGGAGGCGATGTAGAGGGGGATCTCCTCGCGCTGGGGGCGGTTGAGGAACTTCAGGGGCTTGCCGAGCTTGCCGCCCTTCTCGGCGGGCAGCGGCATGTCGGTGATGCCGTGGTGGTCGATGACCTCGCGCCGCCAGATGCGCCGGCACAGCTCGACGGTCTCGCGCGTGCGGCCCAGCGGCTTGTCGTAGGCC
Organism: Streptomyces sp. TAA486; assembly: GCF_000426165.1. Classification (NCBI taxonomy): domain Bacteria; kingdom Bacillati; phylum Actinomycetota; class Actinomycetes; order Kitasatosporales; family Streptomycetaceae; genus Streptomyces; species Streptomyces sp. TAA486. The sequence goes on from NZ_AUEV01000002.1 coordinate 481,212, forward strand.
CGGCCGTGCCAGCCCTCGACGACCTGCGGACCGGAGGCACCGAGTCCGAGCAGGGCGCGTCCCCCGGAGAGGACGTCGAGACCGGCGCCGGTCTGGGCGATGAGGGCGGGGGTGCGGGAGTAGACGTTGAGGATGCCCGCGCCGATGAGCATGCGTTCGGTGCGGGCCGCGATGTAGCCCATGACGGTGGGCGAGTCGAAGCCGTACGCCTCGGCGACCCACACCGCGTCGAGACCGGCGGCCTCCAGCTTCACGACCTCTTCGGCCGCGGTGCGGGGGTTGTCTGCGTACTGGAGGGGCGTGGCGATCTTCATGCGTCACTGTCCTTGGCGGGGTCGGAGGGGGCGTGCTCGGCGAGTACGGGCAGCTGCCAGTCGCGCGCCACCTCGGCGGCGTCGGCACCGGGCAGCGCGGGCGGCCGGGAGACGGCGGTCGGAGTCACGGAGAAGCGTGGCGCGGGGGCGGGCTGGGTGATGCCCCCGTGCTCGACGAAGGTGCCGCGGGCGGCCAGATGCGGATGCGTGGGGGCCTCCCGCAACGAGAGCACGGGGGCGACGCAGGCGTCCGAGTCGCGGAAGACCTCGTCCCACTCGTCCCTCGTACGGGTCCTGAAGCGGTCCGCGACAGCGGCGCGCAACTCGCCCCAGGCGGCCGGGTCGTCGCGCCCCGGCACCTCCCCTTCGACACCGAGCAGCCTCGTGAACTCCCGGTAGAACTGCGGCTCCAGAGCGCCCACGGCCATGAAGCCGCCGTCGGCCGTCTCGTAGGTGCCGTAGAAGGGGGCGCCGCCGTCCAGCAGGTTGGCACCCCGCCGGTCCTGCCAGACACCCGCCGCGAGCATCCCGTGGATCATGGCGGTGAGGTGGCTCGTTCCGTCGACGATGGCGGCGTCGACGACCTGGCCGCGCCCGCCCGGGGTACGCGCGTGCTGCAGGGCGGCCAGCACGCCGATCACCAGGTAGAGCGAACCTCCCGCGTAGTCCCCGAGCAGATTGGCGGCGGCGTAGGGAGGGCCGTCGGCGGGACCGGTCATCCCGAGGGCACCGGTCAGGGCGATGTACCCGATGTCGTGTCCCGCCCGCGGGGCGAGCGGTCCGTCCTGGCCCCAGCCCGTCATGCGTGCGTAGACGAGGGCGGGATTGCGAGCGAGGCAGGCATCCGGGCCGACGCCGAGGCGTTCGGCGACGCCGGGCCGGTTGCCCTCGACGAGGACATCGGCGCGCTCGACGAGGTCGAGGACGGCCGCGAGTCCGTCCGGATCCTTCAGGTCCAGCGTGACGGAACGCTTGTTGCGGTTGGTCACGTCGCTGGACGGGTCGATTCCCAGGACGGGACCGCCGGGGCGGTCGACGCGCACGACATCGGCGCCCAGGTCGCCGAGCAGCATCGCCGCGAAGGGCCCGGGGCCGATCCCGGCCAGTTCGACGACGCGTACACCGCGAAGCGGACCTTCGCCGCCCGACGCCGCTGCTGTCATCACGCCCGTCCCCTGACACTTTGACACAACTGATGTAACACCAGTGATGCTAAGGACGCGTTGCGCATTCCACAAGCCCGGACGGCAGGCGGAGCACCGGCCGTGCCGTGGCATGCGCCACACGGGAAGCAGGCCCACCGGGCGGCGCCCCGGGCAGTCACTGAACGCGGAAGCGAGGGCGTCAATGCCGTGCGCACCTGCTCACCCATACGTGGCCTGGCACGACGTGAAGCCATGCGCGATACTGATTGAACCGCGGTGGAAAAGTGCATGTTCGCGCACTCTGGCTCGTGCGTCATCTCCAGGCCACCGCCGGACGACCGGATCAACGGATTCCGGGACGAGCAGACGGGGCGGAGACGGTGCCGGGCAGGCACGGAGAGGTGGGGTCGATGGGCGAAACCACGCACATGGAGCGTGAGTTGCGCAGCCAGCCGGAGACATGGCGCGCGGCCGCGCAGCTGGCTGCGGAGGCTCCGCTGCCCCGCGCCGGGGAGCGGGTGGCGGTCGTCGGATGCGGCACGTCCTGGTTCATGGCTCAGGCGTACGCCGCGCTGCGTGAGAGCACCGGACTCGGTGTGACGGACGCTTTCGCGGCTTCCGAGGCGATGCTCGGAGCCGGCCGGCTCTACGACCGGTTGCTTGCCATCACCCGCTCCGGGACGACGACAGAGGTCCTCCGCCTGCTGGAGGCGGTGCGAGGGCGCATCCCCACCGTCACCGTCGTGGGCGACCCGGACACCCCGGCCACCGGAGTCTCGGACGAGATGGTCGCGCTGCCCTTCGCCGACGAAGAGTCCGTCGTGCAGACGCGGTTCGCCACGAGCGCGCTCGCTCTGCTCCGGACACACCTCGGCGAGGACGTCACGGCGGCCGTGCGGGACGCCGAGGAGGCACTCACTGCCGAGATCCGGCAGGAGTGGGTGGATGCCGAGCAGTTCACGTTCCTGGGCACCGGCTGGGGAGTCGGGGCGGCGCACGAGGCGGCGCTGAAGATGCGTGAGGCCTCGCAGTCCTGGACGGAGTCCTACCCGGCCATGGAGTACCGGCACGGGCCCATATCCATCGCCGCCCCCGGGCGCGTGACCTGGCTGTTCGGCCCGTCACCGGAAGGACTGGAGGAGGAAGTCGCCCGCACGGGGGCCCTGTTCGTGAACCACGGGCAGCGCGATCCGATGGCGGAACTGGTCCTGGTGCAGCGGGTGGCGCTGGCGCGCGCACGGGCGCGCGGCCTCGATCCCGACGCACCCCGCAGCCTGACCCGCTCGGTCATGCTGGAGACTCCCTGACCGCCGAGGCAGAGCCCGTCCGGGGGCCACTCCCCCGCCGTTCCTGGCGCTCTCCCCCTTCCTGATCCCTGCACTTTCCCGCCCTCAACGGAGGTCGCAGCATGCCCCTTGTCTCCACCGACGCGGTCGTCGGTCCGGCGCGTGCGGCGGGCTTCGGCGCTCCCGCCTTCAACGTGCTGCATCTGGAGACCGCCGAGGCACTGGTCGCCGCGGCGGAGCGCGCGGGCGTCCCGCTCATCCTCCAGATCAGCGAGAACTGCGTCCGGTATCACGGGAGTCTGCTGCCGGTCCTGCGCGCCACGCTCGCCCTGGCGGAGGCCTCCGAGGCCGACGTCTCCGTGCACCTGGACCACATCACCGACGCGGCTCTGGTGCGGGAGGGCGTCTCCGCCGGGGTGCGTTCGGTGATGATCGACGCATCCGCCCTGCCGTACGAGGAGAACGTCGCCACCACCGCGGAGCTGACGGACTGGTGTCACGGTGAACAGGTCTACGTCGAGGCCGAGTTGGGCGAGGTCGGCGGCAAGGACGGGGTGCACGCCCCCGGCGCTCGTACGGATCCGGAGGAAGCGCTCGCCTTCGTCGATGCCACGCGGGTGGACGCCCTCGCGGTCGCCGTCGGCTCCTCGCACGCGATGCGGGAGCGGACGGCCGTGCTCGACAAGGAACTGATCCGCGCCCTGCGGCAGTGCCTCCCCGTACCGCTGGTACTGCACGGCTCGTCAGGGGTCCCCGACGACGAGTTGCGTGCGGCCGTCGCCGCCGGAATGACGAAGATCAACATCTCCACACACCTGGTCTCGGTGTTCACCGGTGAGGTGCGCAGGACGCTGTCGGAGAGTCCGTCGCTCATCGACTCCCGCAAGTACGTGGGCCCCGCCAGGGACGCGGTCTCGCGGGAGGCCGAGCGGTTGCTGCGCCTGCTGGGGGCACCCGCCTCATGAGAAGGCACGAGCGCATGAACGCCCTGCTGGAACTCCTCGGCGAGCGTGGGCGGCTCGACGTGGCGGAGGCCGCGACATCCCTGGAGGTGTCGGTCGCGACCATGCGCCGCGACATGGACGCACTTGCCGAGCAGCAGTTGCTCAAGCGCACCCGTGGCGGCGCCGTGCTCGCCCCTGTCGCCTACGACCTGCCGATCCGCTACAAGCGCGGTCACCATGCGGCGCAGAAGCACGCCGTTGCCGAGGCCGCGGCAACGATGGTGGAGGAGGGCGACGTCGTCGGACTCAGCGGCGGCACGACGACGACGGAGATCGCCCGGTCGCTCGCGACCCGGCCGGAGTTCGCGGAGGCGGGCCCGCAGGCGCGTCTGACGATTGTCACCAACTCCCTCAACATCGCGAACGAGTTGGCGGTCCGCCCGCAGATCAGGATCGTGCTGACGGGCGGCGTGGCCCATTCCCGTTCCTTCGAACTCACCGGTCCCTACAGCGAGATGGTGCTGCGGCAGCTGACGCTGGACGTCGCCTTCATCGGTGTGAACGGCATCGACGCGCAGTGGGGCGGCACCGTCCACGACGAGGCCGAGGCCAGCACGAACAGGCTCATGGCGGAGCGGGCGGCCCGTGCCGTTGTCGTCGCGGACTCCTCGAAGCTTGGCCTGCGCTGTTTCGCCCGCGTCGGCGGGGCGGACGTCTTCGGCACGCTCGTGACCGACGCGGCCATGGACGAAGCCGCCCGGCAGGAATTCACCGACCAGGGGCTGCGTGTGGTGACGGCCGCGCCGCCCATGGCCGAGAGCTGAGCGGCAGCCCGAAGGCGGGCTCACGCGTACGCATGGCGGCGTGCGTCCGCCCGGCACCCGCCTGCCACCCGTCCGGCGCCCGCATGGCCGCTCGGGTACGTCGTCGCCGACGACGCGGAGCCGACCTGCGAGTCCGTTGCCTCTGTACAGCGCACCGCCAGTGCCAGAATGCCCAGCATGGAACGATCTTCCTCAGCGGCAGTCGGTACAGCGATCCCCTCCGGCCCGGCGAGCGGTCCCGGCAGTGACCCGGTGGGCACGGACCCCGCCAGGGCACAGACCGAGGCAGCCGGTGCCGGCCCCGATGCCGGTCTTCCGGGCATCGCACACGCCTGGGCCGCACTGGGAGGTGACGGCGCGCTGCTCGAAAGGATCTCCTGCACACAGCGCGCGGTGCTTCCGTCCCGGCTGCCGGTGCTCGAACTGGCCCGGGCATCGGTCGCGGTGTGCTCACTGGCCGCGGCCGAGCTGTCGTCCGTACGGTCCGGAGGAACCGGGACGGGCCCCACCGCGGGCGGGGGCAATGGCAATGGCAATGGCAATGGCAGCGGCGTTCGGGCGGTGCCGTCCGTACAGGTGGACGACGGAGCGGTGGCGACCTCGTTCACCAGCGGGCGTCATCTGAGAGCGGACGGACGCGCCCCGGTGACGTTCTCCCCGCTGTCCCGTTTCTGGCGCACCGCGGACGGCTGGCTGCGCACCCACGCGAACTACCCGCACCACCGCACGCGGTTGCTTTCCGCCCTCGGAATCTCGGTCGAGGACCGCGACGACACCACGCTGGCGGAGATCCTGGCCACGGAACTGGCCCAGCGTGACGCCGCCGAGGTCGAGGAGACGGTGCACGCTGCGGGCGGCCTCGCCGTCGCGGTGCGCACGGCCAAGGAGTGGGCCGCACATCCTCAGGGCGTGCAGGCGTCCCGCCGTCCGCTGCTGACAACGGCACGCATGGACCAGGCGCCCGTCCGCGCCCTGCCGGACCCCTCGGGCAAGGGCCCGATGCACGCGGTGCGCGTGCTGGACCTCACCAGAGTCCTTGCGGGTCCCGTCGCCAGCCGCGCGCTTGCCCTGTTCGGCGCTGACGTGCTCCGCGTCGACGCCCCACAGCTTCCGGAGAACCTGGACACGCACGCCGACACCGGCGCCGGAAAGCGCTCCGCCCTCCTGGACCTCTCGTCCCGGTCCGGACAGACGGCGTTCGACGAACTGCTGGCGGCGGCGGACGTCGTCGTCACCGGTTACCGTCCCGGGGCGCTCGACCGCTTCGGTCTGGCACCCGAGTCCCTGGCCGACCGCCGGCCGGGAGTGGTCGTGGGCCAGCTCAGCGCCTGGGGCGCGTACGGGCCCTGGCACAGGCGACGCGGCTTCGACAGCCTCGTGCAGGCGGCAAGCGGAATCTCCATCATCGAGGGGCAGCAGGACGAGGCGGGCGAGGGGATCCCGGGCGCCCTGCCGGCGCAGGCCCTCGACCACGGCACCGGCTACCTGCTGGCAGCCGCGTTGATGCGGGCACTCACCGAGCAGCGGCGTGGCCGGTGCGGCTCGAGGCTCGTTCGGCTGGCCCTCTCGCAGACCGCCAACTGGCTGATGAACGGGCTGACTTCGCAGATTTCACCCTTTGCCCTGTCCCAAGCGGCGGAGGCCGCTGCCCAGGACCCGGTGGATCCGGCAGCCTGGCTGGCCGAGACGGACAGCCCGCTGGGCCGTCTGCGCTATGCGCTGCCACCCGTCGCCTATGACGGCTCCCCCGCGGACTGGCCGCACCCGCCCGGCATGCCCGGCACGGATCCCGCTGCTTGGTGGTGATCCGGGCTGGTGGTGATCCGGGCGGGGCGACCGCAGGCCGGTCCGACTCGCCGGCCACCCGGGGGTCGGCGACCTCCCCTACAGGGACTTGCCGCCGCGGTCGCTGCTTCCGTGGCTCCCATGACCGCCGTGGGGCCCGCCGTGTCCGCGGCGGCCCCGCCCTTCCCTGCGCTCGCGGCGTTCCAGCTCCCGCTGCTGGCGCCGCTCGGCGCGCAACTTGAGCTTCTCCTCGCGCGGGATCTTCCGTACGACTCCGACGCCGCCCATCACCGTGACGCCGGTGATCACCACGCGCGGTGCGTCGGCGTCGCCGAATCCGGAGGCGGAGGAGTCGAATCCGCCCATGATGCCGACGCCGCGAACCTCGACGCCAACTCCTGGCGGCACGGTGACGCTGAAGCCGCCCATCAGGGCGAAGCAGCGGATGACGACGTCCTGGTCCTCGAAACGGGCCTCGCGCAGGTCCAGTTCACCGCCGCCCATGATGCCGATGCCGGTGAAGACGCGCGGCACGGTCCACTGTCCGCGCCGGCCGAATCCGCCCATGACGCCGATGCCCCAGCGCGAGGTGGCCCTTCCGCCGATCCGCTCCGCCCAGCGTCGCGTCTTGCGCAGCGACGGGGCAGGCGAGGCATCCTGCGCACCCGTCACCTCCGGCAAGCGGCCGCCGGAGGCGTCCTCGTCCGAGTGGTGCGGGAGATCGCGCACGAGAGGAACCAACTCCCCGCGCGTGCGGGCCCGGTAGGTGCTGTCGAGGCGTTCCTGGAACTCGTCCATGCCGAGCCGCCCCTCGGCCAGCGCATCGCGCAGCACGTCCGCGACGCGCTCCCGCTCGGCGTCCGAAGCGCGCATGTCCGGGTGCTCGTCACTCATGTGGTCACCCTATTACGCACAGTGGCCTCCGGAACCGGCTACTGGACGGACGCGAGAAGCCACTCGGCCAGGGCAACGGCCGCGAACCCAAGCACCAACACCCCGGTGGCGACCCTGGTCCGGCCACGGCGGCTCAGCACGATCGCGGTGCCGGAGAGGATGAGCGCGATGCCGTAGAAGCCCATGGTGAGCACGGAGGGTGCGCTGCCCAGCCGTACGACGAGTGCGACGGCCACCGCCACCATGACGACGCCGGAGACGACGGCGCGGACCCTGCGTGCCTGCCGCGGTGTCAGACCGGTACGAGCGGCCGGTCCGGTCTGCTCGGCCGGCTCCCCCTCCTCACCCGGCGCGGGCCCGGGCTCTTCTCCCCCGGTGACCGCGGCGGCCCCGTCCTCGGTGGTCTCGTCTTCGGTCGGCGGGCTTATGTTCGCTTCGGGCATGCCGGGAGGTTATCCGCATTCGGCACCGCGTGTCGCGCGAGGGCCGCCCTGGGCACCGGAACGACCGGCCCGCCCCTGGAGAGAACCCGGACGGCGCCCCAACTCCCCGCCTGCTAGGGCTCCTTGTGCGTCCACTTGCGCAGATCGGCGCGGGTGTCGAACTTGGCGAGGTTCGTGTCGATCGGGTCGTTGGTGTACTGGTGGAAGCGCCACGAGTGCTTGATTCCGGGCTTGCCGGGCTTGCCGTTGTAGTGGGCTATCCACAGCCCGTCACCGGCGAACGATGTCGTGTCGTGGTTGAACCAGAAGTTGGTGTTGCAGTACAGCAGGACCCTGGTGTGGGGGCGTTCCTTCTGGACGTACTTGATGAAGTAGTCCTTCTCCGCGTTGGTGACCTCGGAGTCCTCCCAGTCCAGGACGAGCATGTCGCCCTTGACCAGGTTGATCTTCGACATGAAGTAGTCGGCCTGCTTCTTCATGCTCCCGGCGCGGCCGAAGTGGTAGAAGCCGGTGACGAGTTCGGCATCGCGCGCGGTCTTGCGCTGGGCGACCCACTTGGGGTTGGTGTACGACGTGCCTTCCGTGATCTTGATGAAGACGAAGTCGAGACCTTTCGTGCTGTAGTCCGACGGTTGGTAGCTCGAGACGTCGACGCCCTTGATCACCATGCACTCCTTCTGCCGTCCGGCCGCGCGGTCATCAGTTCCGATACCCGCAACCCGGCGCACCGTACCCCCGAACGGGCCACCGTGGGGCGCCGATCGGTCACTCCGGGCGATCACGCGGCTCTGCCCGCGGGGCCTTCACCGGCGCGTCCCCCGGCACCCGTGGCGCCCGGCGGCGAGGATCGGTACGGGTGCGGCAGCGGCCGCACCCGGCACACTGGTAGAGACGCACAGGCGACGAGGAGTACGACGATGGCGACGACACGCACCGCTCACACCGTGTGGAACGGGGACCTGAAGAAGGGGTCGGGTGAGGTCACCTTCGACTCCTCCGGCATCGGTACGCAGTCCGTCACCTGGGCGTCGCGCGCGGAGGAACCGAACGGCAGGACGAGCCCGGAGGAGCTGATCGCGGCCGCGCACTCCAGCTGCTTCTCGATGGCCCTGTCCAACGGGCTCAACTCCGCGGGCAAGCCCCCGACCCGGCTGGACACCCGGGCCGACGTGACGTTCCAGCCCGGCACCGGCATCACAGGCATCCACCTCACCGTGCAGGGCGAGGTCCCCGGCATCGACGAGGCCTCCTTCACCGCCGCGGCCGAAGAGGCCAAGGCCAACTGCCCCGTCTCTCAGGCCCTTTCGGGCACCACCATCACGCTGACCGCCAAGCTGAGCTGAGCCGGGCGGCAAGCGGGTACGAGCCTCCCGCTGCCGTACGGGAGCGGAGGAGAGATGCCGGAACTGCCCGAGGTCGAGGCGCTGCGCGACTTCCTGGACGACCGCCTCACGGGGCGCACGGTGGAGCGCGTCACGCCCGTGGCGATCAGCGTGCTGAAGACGTACGAGCCGCAGCCCTCCGCGCTGGAGGGGCAGACGGTCACGGGTGTGTCCCGGCACGGGAAGTTCCTCGACCTTGAGGCGGGCGGCCTGCATCTGGTCGTACACCTGGCCCGGGCGGGATGGCTGCGCTGGCGCGATTCCGTCCCGCCGGGTCCGCCCCGCCCGGGCAAGGGGCCACTGGCCCTGAGGCTGTCACTGGCCGGCCCGGAGCAGGGCGGCGACGGCGGCGGGTTCGATCTCACCGAGGCCGGGACGCGCAAGCGCCTCGCGGTCTACTGCGTGCACGATCCGTCACAGGTTCCGGGCATCGAGCGGCTCGGGCCGGACCCGCTCGCCGACGACTTCACCAGGGAGGTCTTCGCCGGCCTCGTGCAGGGGCAGCGCCACCGGATCAAAGGGCTGCTGCGCGACCAGAGCGTGATCGCCGGGGTCGGGAACGCCTACTCGGACGAGATCCTGCATGCGGCACGGCTGTCACCGTTCAAGATCGCGGGCGAGCTCACGGAGGAGGAGATCTCCGGCCTCTACGAGGCGCTGCGCGCCACCCTCCGCGATGCCGTCGAACGCTCGCGGGGGCTGGCCGCCGGGAAGCTCAAGTCGGAGAAGAAGACAGGGCTGCGGGTGCACGGCCGCAAGGGCGAGCCGTGTCCTGTCTGCGGCGACACCGTGCGGGAGGTCTCCTTCAGCGACTCCGCCCTGCAGTACTGCCCCACCTGCCAGACAGGCGGCAAGCCGCTCGCAGACCGCCGCATGTCGCGGCTGCTGAAGTAGCCCCAGGCCACAAAGCCTGACGCTGCCAGAGCAGGGCATACTGTTCGGACCTGGGGAGGGGCGCCACCGATGACGACTGATGAGGGAACGGGTATGTCCGCCGACGAGCTGGAGGAGTTCGCCACAGGCCTGGCCAACATGGCCCGCGATCTGCTCGCCCAGGATTCGGTGCAGAAGACCCTCGACCGTGTCGTGGCACACGCCGTGGACCTGGTGGACGGGTGTGAGGCCGCAGGTGTCATGACCGTGGAGAACCGGCAGGTCAGGACGCTGGCCACGAGCAGTGACGTGGTACGTGCCTCGGACCGCATGCAGGGCGAGGTGAACGAGGGCCCCTGCTTCGATGCCGCCCGGACGCCGAAGGAGGTCTACCGGGTCGCGGACATGACCGAGACCGTCACGCGGTGGCCCCGCTACGCGCCCGAGGCCCGCAAGCTGGGCATCGGAAGCATGATGGGCTTCCTTCTTTACACCGAGGAGGACAACCTCGGAGCCCTCGACATCTACTCCTCGGAGCCGAATGCCTTCACGCGGCAGTCCGAGCACGTCGGCTGGCTGCTCGCCTCACATGCGGCGGTCGCCTTCTCCAGCGCACGTACGCACGCGCAGCTGCACACGGCGCTGGAGACGCGGCACAACATCGGCGAGGCCATCGGCATCGTCATGGAGCGCTACCACCTCGACGAGGACCAGGCCTTCGCCGTGCTGAAGAAGAGTTCGCAGGACCGGAACACCAAGCTGCGCGAGATCGTCCACATCGTCACCGAGACCGGTGAGATCCCGGGCGCGAAGCCCAGCAGATAAGCCCCGTCTGCCAGGGGCCTAGCCCTTCCCGCCCCGCATGACCCGGGTGAGGTACTTCAGCTTGCTCCCCCGGCTGGTCCGGCGGCTGGAGGAGGACGAGGTGGTGTGCCGGTAGCCGAACGGGCCCGGCAAGTCCATCGACGTCGTTTGGCGACCGTTCGAGTTGACGGTGCGGCGCGGGCCCTTCTTGCCGCCCGTGGTCACCGACCACGACTTGCGGTTGATGTTCAGCTTGACCCCGGGCAGAACCTGAAAGCTCTTACGGAACGTCAGCGGCATGATCGCCTCCTTGTGTCAGGACCGCTGCTGTCCCTCGTGCCCGTGATCGTTCACGGCATGCGCCGGTCGTCCGAACCGGCCGACGCGACGTCGCCCTGCGGCCTGAAGACCAGTTCGTCGGCCTCCGCATCGACCAACAGCCCGGTGTGCGGCTTCAGTTCACCGCTGAGCAGCATCCGTGAGAGCCGGTTGTCCACCTCGCGCTGGATGGTCCTGCGCAGGGGCCGCGCCCCGTACTCGGGCTGGTAGCCGCGGTGGGCGAGCCAGTCGACGGCGGCCGGGGTGAACTCGACGGTCAGGTCCTGTGCGTGGACCCGGTGTCGCGTCTCGTCCAGCATCATGTCCGTGACGGTGCGCAGTTGCTCGTCGGAGAGCTGCCGGAAGATGACGATCTCGTCGATGCGGTTGAGGAACTCCGGGCGGAAGTTCTCCCGCAGCGGCCGCATCACGCGCTCGCGCCGGGCGTCCTCCTCTTCCTCCTCGTCGCCGCTGCCGAAGCCGAGGACGGCGCCTCGTCCGGTGATGGCCTCGGAGCCGAGGTTGCTGGTCATGACGATGACGGTGTTGGTGAAGTCGACGGTGCGGCCCTGTGAGTCCGTCAGGCGTCCGTCGTCGAGCACCTGGAGCAGGAGGTTGAAGACGTCCGCATGCGCCTTCTCGATCTCGTCCAGGAGCAGCAGGGAGTACGGGTTGCGGCGCACGGTCTCGGTCAGCTGGCCCGCGTCCTCGTGCCCGACGTAGCCGGGAGGGGCACCGACGAGCCGGCTGACGGTGTGCCGCTCCTGGTACTCGCTCATGTCGAGGCGCACCATCCGCTCGTCGGTGCCGAAGAGCGACTCGGTGAGCGCGCGGGCGAGTTCGGTCTTGCCGACGCCGGTGGGGCCGAGGAAGAGGAAGCTGCCGATGGGCTTGGCAGGGCTCGCCAGGCCGGCGCGGGAGCGCAGCACGGCGTCGGCCACGGCGGAGACGGCTTCGTCCTGACCGATGACGCGTTCGCGCAGCCGGTCCTCCATGCTGAGCAGCCGTTCCCGCTCCTCCTGGGTGAGGTTGCTGACGGGGATGCCCGTCTGGCGGGCGACGATGTCGGCGATGTCCTCGACGGTGACCTCGGCGATGCGCCCGTTGGGATGCTGCTTGCGTTCGCCGCGGCCGATCTCCTCCTCCAGCTCCGTGAGGCGGTCCCGCAGCTGCGTGGCGCGCTCGTAGTCCTCGGCTGCGACGGCCTGGTCCTTGTCCCGGCTGACCCGTTCCGCCTCGCGCTCCAGTGCCCGCATGTCGGTGCCGCGGGTCGCGGTGCGCAGCCGTACGCGGGCGCCGGCCTGGTCGAGGAGGTCGATGGCCTTGTCCGGCAGGAAACGGCCCGTCAGGTAGCGGTCGGACAGCTCGACGGCGGCGATGAGGGCGTCCCCGGTGTAGCGGACCTGGTGGTGCGCCTCGTAGCGGTCGCGCAGGCCCCGCAGGATCTCCACCGCGTCGGGCACGCTCGGCTCGGAGACGAGGACGGGCTGGAAGCGCCGTGCGAGCGCCGCGTCCTTCTCGATGTGGCGGCGGTGCTCCTCGAGCGTGGTGGCGCCGATGACGTGCAATTCGCCTCGGGAGAGCGGCGGTTTGAGCATGTTGCTCGCGTCCATCGAGCCGCCCTCGGTTCCGCCTCCGCCGGCGCCGACGACGGTGTGCAGCTCGTCGATGAAGACGATCAGCTGCTCGGAGCGCTCACGGATCTCGTCGATGATGCTGTTGAGCCGCTCCTCGAAGTCGCCGCGGTAGCGGGTGCCCGCGACGACGCCGGAGACGTCGAGCTGTACGACGCGGCGGCCCAGAAGGCTGTCCGGCACGTCGCCGTCGGTGATGCGCTGGGCCAGTCCCTCCACGATGGCTGTCTTGCCGACGCCCGCCTCACCGATGAGGACGGGGTTGTTCTTGCCGCGGCGGGCGAGGATCTCGATGGTCTGCTCGATCTCCTCCTCCCTGCCGATCACGGGGTCGATGCGCCCGTCGTGTGCCATCTCCGTCAGGTCGGTGCCGTACTTGTCGAGGTTGGGCGTCTCGGAGCGCTGCTTGCCCTGTGGTCCCCTGCCGGGAGGCGCCTCCGGGCCGGGGGCCTGTCCTCCGGGGTACTGCGGCCCGCCCTGACCGGGGTGCCCCGGCTGGCCGGGCTGGCCCGGGTGGCCGGGGAAGGGGCCGGAGGAGGCGGCACGCGGGTCGAAGTGGGCCGCGCCCAGGATCTGCCCGGCAGTCGAGTCGCGGTTGGCGGCGAGCGCGATGAGCACATGCTCGCTGCCGATGTAGGAGGCGCCCCGCGCACGGGCGATGTCGTGGGCGTCCAGGAGCGCGCGCTTGACGGCGGGGCTGACGGCGATGGACTTGCGCGGCGCTCCCTCCCCCACCTCGCGGTCGATGTTGTGGGCGAGCGCGTCGGTGTCCGCGCCCGCGCGGTTGATCATGGTGCGGGTCGGTTCGGTGGTGAGCGCCGCGCGCAGCAGATGCTCTGTGTCCAGATCGCTGCTGCCGCGCTGCGCCGCGTACGAGGCCGCTTCGGAGATGAGCTGCCGCGCGGGTTCGCTCATCAGACGGAGGAAGTCGTAGTAGCGGGGATCCCGGTTGCCGCTGCCGCTGTCGCTGCCACCGACTGACGAGTCGGCGCCCTCCAGGATCCGCCGTATGTACTCTCCGAACGGGTCCCTGCCGAAGTCCTCGGGACCCATGTACCCGCTGGTCATTGGAATCCGTCCCGCTGACCCGAGCTGGCCGGGCCACGCTGTGTCGGCTTCATGAAGCTTCCGGTCGGGGTTCCCCCGAAAGGCCCTGCAACACGTGCGCGGCGGTCTTCCCGGGGCTCTTCCCGGACCGCTTCAGCCCGCTGTGAGCAGTCCCGTGGCGACGGCCGCGCCGAGGAGGCCCGCGGTCTGCAGCCGGGTGGGACGTTCACGCAGGACGGTGAGCCCCAGGAGCACCGGGATCGCGGGATACAGCGAGGAGAGCACGACGGCGACCGTGACGATCTGCTCGCGCGTGGCCAGGAGATAGAACACCAGGGCCAGCGCAGCGGCCATGCCCGTCGCGGCGGCCCCGGCCGCCTGGCGCAGCGGGAGCACGGTCCGCGCTGCCCGCCTCGTCCTCCCCGTCCGCCCGGAAGGCCCGGTCCGCTGCCGGGTCAGTGCGGCGCGCAGCGGCGGCAGCGCGGCGGGCAGGATCACGGCGAGGGCGGTGAGACGGCCGGCGGTGACGGGCCAGATGCCGGAGCCCTGGCCGGCCTGGGCGAGTGCCGCGTACTGGAGGGCGATGCCGGCCCCGGCGGTGAGTCCGTCCAGGGAGGCCGCGGGCGCGGTGGAGAGTGCGGGAGCGGTGCGCGACGCCAGCCAGAGGGACGGCACGGCGACGAAGATGCCCAGCCAGGACAGCGCGGACGGGCGTTCGCCGAGGACCGCCACTCCTGCCAGTACGGGCAGGGCCAGGCCTCCCACGGCGCTGACGGGCACCACGACGCTCATCGCGCCACGGCTCATCCCCCGGTAGAGGAAGATCATGCCCAGCCCGGTGCCGACCCCGGAGAGCGCCCCCCAGGCGAGATCGGGGAACGCCGGTGAGGGCGCCGGGTACAGCGGGGCCGCCGCGAGGGCGAGCAGGAGTCCGCCGGCCTGGCCGGTGAGGGCGACCAGGGCGAAGCCCGCACGGCGGGAGAGCAGGCCGCCCGTGAAGTCGGCCATTCCGTAGAAGACGGCGGAGGCGAGGGCGAGGAGGGCACCCATCAGCTGCCGCGCGACGCGGCTTCTTCACTGCTCCCGCCGTTCCCGTCCCGCTGGTCGCGCTCTTCGTCGCGCTCGGCCTGCCCGACGGGACAGACCGCGCCCCCGTGCACGCAGCCCGCGCGGTCGCAGAGGCGGCACAGCAGATCCGCGTTGCCGACCTCCGCGTAGAGCCGCGTCAGCAACTTGCCCAGGAGCCCGTCGAGTTCCTCCCGTTCGGACTCGTCCAGCACCTCCACGATCCCGTTCAGCGGGGCGCTGCGGGCGGTGAGCATCGTGCGTGCGGTGCGGGCGCCGGCGGTGGTCGGCGTCACGGAGACCCAGCGTCCGGGTCCCGGGCGCCGCTCGACGAGACCGGCTGCCTCCAGCGAGTCGACCATGCGGGCCGCGGCGGGCTGTGAGAGGCCGACGCGGCGGCCGAGTTCGGTGACGCTGAGGCCCGGTGAGGCGGAGAGCACCACCAGTGCGGCGGAGCCGCTGGTGCTGGTCCCGGCCGCCTTGGTGGCACCGGTGAGGGCCAGGTCGGCCACGGCGAGCGCGGTGGCGCCGAGGAGGTTGGCTGTGCGGTTCATATCATGCATGACTCATGCATACCGCTCGCGGAGATTCCGCTCAACCCCTCGGGCCCGGGTAATCGACGAGCCACCCGACGTCCGTGGCTGCGTAACGGGCTGAGAAGAACACAGCGGACCTCTCCGGAGCGTCAGCGTGTACGGGCGTCGGCGGGGGTTGTACGGGCCACTGCCCGTAGCCCTGCCGGACACGTCGGCGTTGGACCTCACATCTTCGTCGACGACGTGAGGCGCGCATGGGCGGCACGAACAGCAAGCAGACCGGCAGGAAGAACGACGACCGGCCCGCCATCTGGGTCGGCTACGGAAAGTTGCTGAAGCTCTTCCGCGAGAACGCCCGGCTGACACAGGAGGAGTTGGCCGAACGGATCAGCTACTCACACGAGTCGGTCGCTTCGGTGGAGCAGGGCCGCCGCCCGGCGAAAGCGCCCTTCACCGCTGCGGCCGAGCGGGTGCTGGAGGCGGGCGGTGCGCTGCAAGTCCTCCAGGAGGACGTGGACTTCGCCAAACTCCCGGCCTTCTTCCGGGACTTCGTCCTGATCGAGATGGAAGCGGTGAGCCGCAGCTCGTACGACCCGCAACTCATTCCAGGGCTACTGCAGACCGAGGACTACGCACGTACCGTGTTCGAGGGCAGATGCCCTCCCCTGGAGGACGAGGTCGTCGAGCAGCACGTCGACGCCCGGTTGAACAGGCAGCGCCTCCTTACGAAGCGCCCGGCCGTCAACTTCTCGTTCGTCATCGATGAGGCGGCGCTGCGCAATCCGCTCGGGACTCCGGAAACGATGCGGCATCAGATCGATCATCTTCTGACGCAAGGCCGGTTGCGCAACGTGGAGATCCAGGTCATGCCGCTTGGGCGCGGGTTCCACCCAGGACTCAACGGGCCCATGGTGCTCATCGAGACGGGAGAGCATCAGCACTTCGGCTACTTCGAGTCGCAGGGCATCGGTCACGTCGTCTGCGACCGCGCGCATGTGAGTTCGTTCTCTCTCCGGTATGGCAAGCTGCGCTCGATGGCCCTGAACATCAGGGAGTCCACGGCATTCATCGAGCAGCTTGCGGGAGAGCTATGAACACCGAGCAGCACAAGGCCGGTTCCGGCGAGCTGCGCTGGTTCAAGAGCAGCCACAGCGGTTCGGACGGCGGTGACTGCCTCGAGGTCGCCGCCGGTGCGGGCACGGTCCACGTGAGGGACTCGAAGTCCGCGCAGGGGCCCGTGCTTTCGGTCCCGTCGCGGCAGTGGGCGACCTTCGTGGGATTCGTCGCGGACGCCGGCCGACGCTGAGGGCGCCGGGCTCGACCCTCACCCGTCTCGCTTGCCGCGGATCTTGTCGAGGTCCTTGGCCGACTGGTCGAGGAGGGCCCGCATGGCCGCCTCCGCCCCGTCGGCGTCGCGCGCTCGTACCGCGTCGAGGACCGCCCCGTGGCTGGGCACGGGGTTCTGCGGGCGGTGCCCGGAGGCGTGGACGAGCCGGTCTCGGAAGGCGAGGCCCGTGGCGATGACCATCTCCATCCGCTCCAGCATCTCGTTGTGCGATGCCGCGAGCAGGGCCCGGTGAAAGGCGAGGTCCGCGTCGACCGCCTCGTCGCCGACCACGGAGGCCTCAGTCATCGCGTCGAGTGCGTGGTCCAGCGCGGCGAGGTCCGCGTCGGTGCGGCGCTCCGCCGCGAGCCGTACGGCCGCCGGTTCGACGATGGCCCGAACCTCACCGAGGTCACGCAGCAGGGGGTTGCCGGCTCCGGCGTCCGGGCCTTCGGCGGACTCGAACTGCCAGCGCAGCACGTCCGCGTCGAGAAAGTGCCAGTCGGCACGCGGCCGTACGAACGTGCCGCGCTTCTGCCGCGCGTCGACCATGCCCTTGGCGGCGAGCACCTTCAGCGATTCGCGCAACGCGGTGAGGCTGACGCCGAGTTCGCTCTGGAGCGCACCCAGGTCGAGCGTGTCGCCCTCACCGATGCGGCCGCTCAGCACCCGGTGTGCGATGACCTCGACGGTCTGGCCGTGTACCCCTCGCCGCGCGTAACCGGACATTCCCTGGCCTTCTCTCTCATGGTCGATCCACCCCGCCCCGTGATCTCCCGGGCCTGCGTCCGGCCCGGCACCCCGATCCTCGCTCCCCGCTCCCCCGTCACGCCGAGGACTTCATGACGCTCCAGCCCCCGTCCACGAGCAGACTCGCTCCCGTGACGTACGACGCCTCGGGCGAGGCCAGGTACGCGATGGCGGAGGCGACCTCCTGCGGTGTGCCGAACCGGCGGGCCGCGGTCTCCGCGACGCTGGCTGCCCTCTCATCCTCCGGCACGCGGTCCCACAACCCGGTGAGGACCGGTCCCGGCAGCACGGTGTTGAACCGCACCTCCGGTCCGTACTCGACCGTCAACTGGCCGCTCAGCGACAGCAGTCCGCCCTTCGCCGCCGCATACGCGGGGTGCCCGGGGATGCCGCGGTGTGCGTGCACGGAGGAGACGAGGACGACGGCTCCGGCTCCGGCGCGCAGATCGGCCAGGCAGGCGCGTACGCCGAGGTAGGCGGCGGTCAGCCCGACGTTGATCTGCCGGTTCCAGGATTCCGGCGTGGTCTCGTGCGCGGGGGCGAGTTCGACCTTCACCGCATTGCTCACCAGGACGCCGACGGGCCCGTAGGCGTGGGCGGCTTCGAGAATGCGCCGCCAACCGTCCTCGCTTCCCACGTCGGCACGGACGAACACGGCGTCACCGCCGCTCCCGCGTATGTCCTTCGCGACCTGTGCGCCCCGCTGCTCGTCGACGTCGGCGACCACGACGGCGGCGCCCTCCTCCGCGAGTCGGCATGCGGTGGCGGCGCCGATTCCGGACGCGGCTCCGGTGACGACGGCGGTCAGGCCGCGGAAGCGAGCGGCGGCAGCGGCCGGGACCGGGGCGTCCTGCGTCGTCCCTGGCGCCCCGTCCACCCCCGTCGCGCCTGTCTCCGGACCTGTCGCCGGGTGCTCCGTGGGCCCTGTCATCGGGCTGCTCCTCGCGTCTGTACGGACCGTCGCCGGGAGGGTTGACCCCTACCCGAGCTGCACTTACGTTAATTCATAATTAATGGATTGAACATTCCCGCGTGCGACCGCGACCTACGACCCGAAGGTGCCCTGCAGCATGAAGAGGTCAGACAGGCGAATCCACTTCGGCGGCGACTACTACCCCGAGCAATGGCCCGAGGAGGTCTGGGCCGAGGACACCCGGCTGATGAAGGAGGCCGGAGTCACCTTGGTGACGGCGGGGGTCTTCGCCTGGGCGCAGGTCGAACCGCGCCCCGGTGAGTACGACTTCGGCTGGTTCGACCGCGTGATGGACAACCTCGGGCAGGCCGGTCTCCGCGTCTGCCTCGCGACGATGACCGCGTCCCCGCCGCCGTGGCTCAGTCGGCTGCACCCCGAGATTCTTCCGGAGACGGAGGACGGCCGCCGCAAGTGGCCGGGCAGCCGGCAGCACTACTGCCCCTCCAGCCCCGTCTACCGCGACTACGCCACACGCCTGGTGGAGCAGGTCGCCGGACGCTACGCACAGCACCCGGCCCTCGAGGTGTGGCACGTCGGCAACGAGTACGGCTGCCACATCCGCCAGTGCTACTGCGACGTCTCCGCCGCCGACTTCCGCCGCTGGCTGCGCGACCGCTACGGCACCGTCGACGCCCTCAACGAAGCCTGGGGAACGGCCTTCTGGTCGCAGCGCTACGACTCCTTCGACGAGGTGCTGCCGCCGCGCCTCGCACCCTCGTTCGGCAACCCCTCCCAGCAGCTCGACTACTTGCGCTTCAGCGACGACGCGCTGCGCCAGTGCTATCTCGCCGAGCTGGCCGTGCTGCGGCGTCTCACTCCGGACGTACGGGTGACGACGAATCTGATGGCGCACCACAAGCCGGTGGACGCCTTCGAGTGGGCACACCACCAGGACGTGATGTCCCTGGACTTCTACCAGGACCCCTACGACCCGGACGAGCACCTGCGCGCCGCGTTCAACTTCGACCTCATGCGCTCGGCTCTCGGCGGGCAGCCGTGGATGCTGCTGGAGCAGGCGCCCAGCGCGGTGAACTGGCGTCCGCGCAACAGCCCGAAGCCGCCCGGTGTGATGCGGCTGTGGAGCTGGCAAGCAGTCGCGCAGGGCGCCGACGCGATCATGTATTTCCAGTGGCGGCAGTCGCTGGGCGGTGCGGAGAAGTTCCACTCCGCGATGCTCCCGCACGGCGGCACGGACACCCGCATCCACCGCGAAGTGAGCGAGCTGGGGCGCGAGTTGGCCTCCGTACCGGAGATCGCGGGCACACGCTCGCACGCGGACGTCGCGCTGCTGACCGACTGGAACAGCTGGTGGGCGCTGGAGCTCGACTCTCATCCCTCGACCGCCCTCGACCAGGCGCAGATCAACCGCGCGCACCACCGGCCGCTCTTCGAGGCGGGCGTGGCCTGCGAGGTCCTTCCGCCGGCGAGTGAACTGTCCGCCTACAAACTCGTCGTCGTCCCGAACCTGTATCTGCTCCGTGCGGAGGACGCCCGTCGTCTGGCGCAGTACGTGGAGGAGGGAGGGCAGCTTCTCGTCTCGTTCTTCTCGGGCATCGTCGACGAGCGCGACCGTGTCCACCAGGGCGGATATCCGGCGCCGCTGCGGGAGTTGCTGGGCCTGCGCGTCGAGGAGTTCTGGCCGCTGGAGGAGGGCGCGAGCGTGCCCGTCCAGGGTGTGGCGCCGGCCGGGCCGGTCGACGAGCGGGGCACCGAGGGTGATCTGTGGTCCGAGGCGGTCGAGTTGGAGGGCGCGGAGGCCGTGGCGGTCTTCGGCGGGGGCGAGTTGGCGGGGCGTCCCGCCGTCACCCGGCACGGATACGGCCGCGGCACCGCCTGGTACGTCGGCACGCGTCTCGGCCAGGCCGCGATGCGGCGTCTGGTGGACCACGTGCGGCAGGCTGCGGGCGTGGAGCCCGTGCTGCCCGGACTGCCCGAGTGCGTGCAGGCCACGGTCCGCGAGGACGCGGACCACAGCTTCCTGTTCCTGCTCAACCACGGCGACGACTCGTCCGTCGTGGAACTCCCGGAGCCGATGCGTGACCGTCTGAGCCCGGATTCCGGCGCGGTCACCTCTGTTTCGCTTCCGCCGCGCGGCGTCGCGGTCATGGAGCGCTAGCCGACTGTCCCCCAGGCCGGAGGGCCTGGGGGACCCACTCCCCTGGGCCTTCGGCCTTGGGGGGACCGTCTGACAAGGAGGTCAGATGCCGGTCCGAAGGAAGGTCCTCACCTGGGGCGCCGCCGCTGCCGCCACGCCGCTGCTCGCCGCCTGCGGCGAGCAGGCCGGCGCGGCCCGGCTCACGAAGCAGGCGCCGCACAGGGACGGCCAGAAGGTCAAGCTGGTCTTCTGGACGTGGGTGCCGCTGCAGAAGGCCGTGGCCCTGTGGAACAAGACGCATCCCGACATCTATGTCGATCTGCAGATCGTGCCGAACGGCCTCAACGGCGGCTACCAGAAGATTCATTCGTCGCTGAAGGCCGGCAGCCCGCCGGACCTGGCTCAGGTCGAATACCACACGATTCCTGAGTTCATGCTCGTCAACGGCCTGACGAACCTGAGCAAGTACGGCGTGGACAAGCTCAAGGACCAGTACGTCGACTGGCAGTGGAGCCAGGGCGTCTTCGACGGGCAGCTCCATGCGATGCCACAGGCGTCCGGCCCGATGGGCTTCTACTACCGGAAGGACATCTTCGAGCGCTGCGACGCCGAAGTCCCCGGCACCTGGGACGAGTTCCGCGAAGCAGCCATCAAGATCAAGAAGCGCGCGGGTGGCTCCCTCATCGGCAGCTTCGCACCCAACAGCGCCCTGTGGTTCGCCGCCTTCTCATGGCAGCGGGGCGCGCGGTGGATACGTACCGAAGGCGACACGTGGATCGTCGACATCGACTCGGCGGCGTCGCGGGAAGTCGCCGACTTCTGGGACGGACTGCTGCGGGACGAACTCGTTCTCGCGATGCCCGACTTGACCAGCGGCTGGTACAGGGCGGCACAGACCGGCCGCATGGCCAGCTGGCCCGGTCCCCAGTGGGGCGACGCGCTGCTGCGCGGCAACACCCCCGGCACCAAGGGGAAATGGCGGGTCACCACGCTCCCGCAGTGGGAGAGGGGGGACAACGCCTCCGCCAACCAGGGCGGTTCCGCCACCGCGGTCCCCCAGGGCAGCCGGCACCCTGCCGAAGCCATCGAGTTCGCGCACTGGCTCAACACCGACCCCAAGAGCATCGACCTGCTCGTCGAGGCGGGCTACGGCTGGCCGGCGGCCCGTATCGACCTCGGCGACTCCGCGCTCGGCAAGCCCGATCCGTTCTTCGGCGACCAGCGCTACAACGAGGTCTTCCAGGAGTCCGACGGCAACGTGGACACCTCGTGGAAGTGGGCGCCGACCACCAGTCAGTCCTTCGAGCACATCAAGGACGCCATGGGGCGGGTGGCCGCCGGAAACGGCACCCTCGTGGAGGCCCTGGGCGACATTCAAGGCCGGTTCATCGACGACTTCAAGGCCAAGGGCCTCAAGGTGAGGAGTGCATGATGGCCGCCACTGCCAACTCGCCGGTCGAGACCCGCTCACCGGGCCCGTCCGGCGCACCCGGCTCCACCTCACGTAACGCGCGCCGGTCCGCCAGGCCCGATGGCGCCGGGTGGTACTTCCTCGGCCCGTTCCTCGTACTGTTCCTCTTCGCCCTCGTCCTGCCGATCGGCTACGCGATCTACCAGAGCCTTCTGACGGTGGAGCGCAGCGGGCCACTCGGCCTCGGCAAGCCCGGCGTCGGTTTCGCCGGTCTGGAGAACTACGCCCTCGCCCTCCAACAGGCCGATTTCGTCGACAGTTTCGGCCGGGTCCTGCTCTTCGGCGTCGTACAGGTGCCGGTGATGCTGGTTCTCGCACTCACCCTGGCTCTGATGCTCGACCAGCTCTCCAACCGCTGGGCGGGTCTGCTGCGCGCCTCGTACTTCCTGCCGTACGGCATTCCCGGCGTCATCGCCACCATCCTGTGGGGCTTTCTGTACGTGCCGGGGATCAGCCCGATCACCGAGGTGCTCGGCAGTGCCGCGCCCGACTTCCTCGGCTACGACAACGTGCTGTGGTCGATCGCGAACATCGTGGTCTGGGAGTTCGCGGGCTACAACATGCTGATCATCGTCGCCCAACTGAAGTCGATCCCACAGGAGTTGTACGAGGCGGCGAAGATCGATGGAGCGGGACCGTGGCAGACGGCGCTTCGGATCAAGATTCCGCTGGTACGCCCGGCACTCGTCCTCACCTGCGTCTTCTCCATCATCGGCACCATGCAGCTGTTCGCCGAACCGCTCGTGCTCAAGGTACTGACTCCGGCGGTGACCAGCACCTTCACGCCGAACCTCAACGCTTACAACGACGCCTTCGCGAACGCCAACATCCATCTCGCGGCCGCCAAGGCGGTCATCCTCGCCATCGTGGCCTGCGCCCTGTCCTTCGGATTCCTCAGCCTGGTCACCCGCAAGCAAAGGAGGCAGCGGTGAGTGCCACGACCACCCCCGAAGCCACCGTGACGCCTCCGGTCCCGCCCGTACGCAGCACGCCACCGGGCCCTCGTCGGGTGCCGAGGCCCGGCCGCATCCTGCTCGTCGCCTCACTGGCAGCCGCGTCCGTCTACTTCCTGCTGCCCGTCTACTGGCTGATCATCGCCGCCACCAAGACCACCGACAAGATCTACGGCAGCAACGGACTGTGGTTCGACAGCCCGCGTCTGCTGGAGAACATCGGCAAGGTTCTCACCTACGACGACAACGTCTACCTGTACTGGGTGGCCAACACGCTGTTGTACGCGGGAGTCGGCGCTCTGCTGGCCACTCTCCTGGCGGCCGCGGCGGGCTTCGCTCTCGCCAAGTACCGCTTCCGGGGGAGGGAAGCGGTGTTCAAGACCGTACTCGCGGGTGTGCTGCTGCCGCACACCGCGCTGGCGCTGCCGCTCTACCTGCTGTTCAACAAGGTAGGGCTCACCGACACGTACTGGGCGGTGCTGATCCCCAGCGTCGTGAGTCCCTTCGGTGTCTACCTGTGCCGGATCTTCGCCGAATCAGCCGTCGACGACACGCTGCTGGAGGCCGCGCGGGTGGACGGAGCGAACGAGGGCCGCATCTTCTTCGGGCTGGCGCTGCGCATCATGTCGCCGGCACTGGTGACCGTCTTCCTCTTCCAGTTCGTGGGCATCTGGAACAACTACTTCCTGCCCCTGGTCATGCTGTCCGACGACCGCATGTACCCGATCACGCTGGGTCTGACCACGTGGCAGACCTCGCAGGACAGGATCCCCGAACTCCTCCAGTACACGGTCGGAGGCGCTTTCCTGTCCGTCATCCCGCTCGCCGTCGCGATGCTGGTGCTCCAGCGCTTCTGGAGGACCGGCCTGACCGAGGGAAGCCTCAAGGGGTGACCTGCCGGGGCGCCCCGGACAGCGGGGCGCCCCCGAACACACCGTTTTGGAGCACCACTTGAAGATCACCCGAGTCGAAACCTTCGCCGTCCCGCCGCGCTGGCTCTTCTGCCGTATCGAGACCGACGACGGCCTCGTCGGCTGGGGCGAGCCCGTGGTGGAGGGCCGGGCCGAGACCGTACGCACCGCCGTCCACGAACTCGCCGACCAGTTCCTCATCGGCGCGGACGCCTCGCGCATCGAGGACCTGTGGCAGGTCATGACGAAGGGCTCCTTCTACCGTGGCGGCCCGGTCCTCTCCAGCGCGGTCGCCGGCATCGACCAGGCCCTGTGGGACATCGCGGGCAAGGCGCTCGGCGCTCCCGTGCACCGGATGCTGGGCGGCCCGGTACGGGAGCGTGCCCGCGCCTACTGCTGGGTGGGCGGGGACGAACCGGCCGCCGTGCGGGACCAGGTGGCCGCCCAGGTCGAGGCGGGTTTCACCGCGGTGAAGATGAACGCCTCGGGGAGGATGAGCCGGCTGCCCACCGTCTCGGAGCTGAACGAGGTGGCGGCGCGGGCGGAAGCAGCGCGTGAAGTCCTCGGCCCCGAGCGGGACTTCGCGATCGACTTCCACGGCCGCTTCTCGACGGCCGGCGCGGTCAGGACGGTCGGCGTGCTCGAACCGTACGCGCCCATGTTCGTCGAGGAACCCGTGCTGCCCGAGTACACGCATCTGCTCGGGCAGGTGACCGACTCCACGGCGCTGCCCGTCGCCACCGGTGAACGCCTCTTCTCCCGCACGGACGTGCTGCCGGCGCTGCGGGCGGGGATCGCCGTGCTCCAGCCGGACCTGTCCCACGCCGGCGGCATCTCGGAGTGCCGTCGCATCGCGTCGCTCGCCGAGACCTTCGACGTGGCGGTCGCACCGCACTGCCCGCTGGGACCGCTGGCTCTTGCTGCCTCCCTCCAACTCGCCTTCTGCACACCGAACTTCCTCATCCAGGAGCAGTCCATCGGCATCCACTACAACAAGGGTGCCGAGCTGCTCGACTACGTCGCCGACCGGTCCGTCTTCCGCTTCGAGGACGGCCATCTGCTGCGGCCTACGGGGCCGGGCCTGGGCGTCGAGATCGACGAGCAGGCGGTACGGGACGCGGACGGCACCACGGAGAGCTGGCACAACCCGCTCTGGCGGTACGGGGACGGGGCGTTCGCCGAGTGGTGACATGCGGTCGCTGAGGGCCGACCTGTGCGGCACTCGACGGCCCCGTCGCTAAGCGTCACCCGCGGGGCCGGATTCCGCTGCGGCCGTCCTCAGCTCCAGCATCCCGTCGTGACCGTGCTCCACCCGCACCCCGAACTCCCCGCTCACGCGGTCGAGGACGCCACGCAGCCACTCGGAGTCCTTCGACGCGGCACGGGAGAGCCGCATGCGCCGTGCCTGGAACGGAGCCATGCGCAGGGCCGTCAGTCCACCCGTGTCCGCGTCGATCGACGCCAGATAGAGCAGCCGCAGGTCGTCGCGGTACTCCTCGTGGCCTTCGACGCCCTCGTAGTCGTCGATGAGGTCGCCGCAACCGTAGAGGACGAGCTTGCCCCGGTAGACCTCGATCGGCCGCGGGTGGTGCGAGGAGTGCCCGTGGACGACGTCCACGCCGCCGCCGTCGATGAGTGCGTGTGCGAAGGCCCTCTGGTTGCGGGGCACTCCGTAGCCCCAGTTGGAGCCCCAGTGGACGGAGGCGACGACCACGTCGCCCGGACGTCTCGACTTCAGCAGGCGGCGCGAGATCAGGGCGGCCGCGTCCCTGGTGGGCCGGTCCAGGAGGTTCACGCCCGGGCGGCCCGGTCGTGCCTCCCAGTCCAGGGGGATGCCGCTGGACGGCGTCCCCATCGAGAGGACGAGCACGCGTCGCCTTCCACCGTCGAGCGGCACAACGGCGGGATCGCGCGCCGCGTCCGCGTCCCTGCCCGCGCCCGCGGTGCGCAGGCCCGCACCGGCAAGCGAGTTCAGCGTCTCTGCGAGGCCGGACCGTCCGAAGTCCAGCACGTGGTTGTTCGCCAGCACGCACACATCGGGCCGTGCGACGGTCAGGCAGCCGATGTTGGCGGGGTTCATCCGGTAGTGGATGCCCTTGTGGGGGTCGAAGTCGCCGTGCCGGGTCACGCTGGCCTCGAGGTTGATCACGCGGACGTCGGGTTCGGCCTCGTCCAGCACGTCAAGGACGTCTCCCCAGGGCCAGGAAAAGGCGACGGGGGCGGGGATGCTGCCGCTCACCGTCTCCGCCAGCTCGACGTAGGCCCGCGCGTCCCGCATGAATCCCTCACGCAGCTCCGGGGCGCCCGGATGCGGGAGGATCTGATCGACGCCGCGGCCGGGCATGACGTCGCCACACAGGGACAAAGTGACCGATTCGCCGCTCATCGCCGCAATATGTCATGCCGGGACGGGCCGGGCCGCGAGCTGGTCACTGTGGCCTCCCCCGTGGTCGGCAACACGGAGATCCCGGCCCGCCGCGCGGCATGGGGCAACAGGAGCGCGGTCTACCGCGGAGGGGACGGGCACGGCACTCCCCGGCGGGGGCAGGCGAGAACCGCCCTCACGAGGAAGCGGTCATGAGCCGTGTAGTAGCCGACGTACGCGTCCGCTCCGCGGCGGAGCGCCTCACGGGCCGGCTCCATGTGCCGCGGGACCGGGAGCGCGGTGTCCGGCGGCGGGGACTCCGTCAGTTCCTCCTCCAGCCATTCCGCCGCGTCCGGGGCCTCGGTGAACGTCCCGTCCATCATCGAACGCGGCTTGCGGAACCACATGTTGAGCTCGACCGGCGGCGTCGGGGACTGAGGGTCGCGGGCCTCGCCGTCGCTCGGTCTCGCGTGGCCGGTGTAGCTGAAGGCATGCCAGTGGGTGTCCATCGTCCGTGTCCTCCGTGGCCCGTGCTCCTCCGGGGCGCACGCGGAGCCCACGGTCCGCGCATCGTGCTCCCCCGGAGCCGCGGTGCCCCGGGAGACCCGCCCGCGCCGGGCCGGGCCGTCACGCGATGGAGTGGACGCACTCACGTGACTGCGCGGCAGGGCGGGGACGTGAGCACAACCGGATTGCCACACCTGCCTGCGGATTAGTCAGCTGCCGCTAAAGACCGACTGCCGCCGCACGCCACGTCCTAGCGTGACGAGCCCGATCCATCACCAGAGGATTCAGATGATGCGTGCCGGTCGTACCCGTGTAGCCCTCACTGCCCTGCTCGTGGCGAGTTCACTGTCCTTGGCCGGATGCGGCATGGACGACGGCGGCTCGGCTTCCTCGAAGCCCGCCGACAAGGCCGCGGCGGACGATCAGAAGGCCGACGACGAGAAGAAGGCACCGGACAAGGACGCCCCGGAAGGTGTCGCCCCGGGCGAGAAGGATCCGAACGGGAAGGCCACCCCCGCGACGTTGCAGTTCACGAGCCGGACGCTCGACGGGAAGGCCTTCAAGGGCGCGTCGCTCGCGGACAAGCCTTCCGTGCTGTGGTTCTGGGCGCCGTGGTGCGGGACGTGCCAGGGGCAGGCGGCGCAGACGGCGAAGCTCGCAGACAAGTACAAGGGCAAGGTCAACTTCATCGGCGTGGCCGGGCTCGACAAGACCGAACCCATCAAGGGCTTCGTGAAGACGCAGAAGGTCGGCAACTTCCCGCATCTCAACGACCAGAAGGGCGCCGTCTGGAAGAAGTTCGGGATCACGCAGCAGAGTTCGTTCGTCATGCTCGACAAGAACGGCAAGACGGTCGAGCAGGATGCCGCGACGACGCCTGACCAGCTGACCCAGCAGGTGGCCGGGCTCGCCGGCTGACCGGGCGGAAGGCCCATGGACGACCTGCCCCTCGCTCTGGCACTGACCGCGGGCATGCTCGCGGCGGTGAACCCGTGCGGCTTCGCGCTGCTGCCCGCGTATCTGTCCCTGCTGGTGCTGGGCGAGGACTCGCCGTCGCGGGGCGCTGCCTTGGGGCGGGCCCTCACGGCGACCGCCGCGATGACTCTCGGATTCGCGGCGGTCTTCGGGCTGTTCGGCCTGGTCGTCGCTCCCGTCGCGGGCCAGGTGCAGCAGCATCTGCCGTGGTTCACAGTGGTGTTCGGGCTGCTCCTCGCGGGCGTCGGCGTGTGGCTGCTGGCCGGGCGTGAGCTGCCCACGCTGCTGCCCAAGGTCCGCCGCGCGCCCGGCGTCACCCGCTCCGTGCCGTCGATGGCGCTCTTCGGCGGCGCGTACGCCGTCGCCTCCCTCGGCTGCACGATCGCGCCGTTCCTCGCGACCGTCGTCTCCGCGTTCCAAAGCGGTTCGACGGCGGGGGGCCTGCTGCTCTTCGGGGCGTACGCGGCCGGAATGGGCGCGGTCGTCGGTACGGCCGCGGTGGCCGTGGCCCTGGCGCGCACCTCGGCCCTGGGCCGTCTGCGGCGCATGGGCGCCGTCGCCTCCCGCGTGGGCGGGGGGCTGCTCGTACTCGTCGGCGCCTACACGGCGTACTACGGCTGGTACGAGATCCGGTCCCTGAGCGGCGGTGCGACGAGCGACCCGGTCATCGAGACCGCGGGCACGATGCAGCGGACGATCGCGGCGGGCCTCGAGTGGACGGGAATCCCCGTCGTGGCGGGCGCGTTCGCGGTGCTGGTGATCGTGGCGGTGGTGCGGGTGAGGGGCCGAGGTCGTCGTTCGGCCTCGGAGGCTCCGCGCGGGAGCGGCGACGAGCGGGAAAGCGTCGCCGGCTGAGAACAGCAGGGACCTACCCGGCGGGACGCCGGGTAGGTCCCTGGCCGGCGTTGGTACGGCCCCGGCGCTGCGTGCGACGCCCGGAGTGCGGGACCGACCGGTGCCGGGATGAACTCGCGCGCCTCACTCCGTGGCATGCCCCAGCCGCGCCGCGGCGAGCTCGCGGACCGCGTGACGGCGCAGCTTTCCGCTGGCGGTGGTGGGGAGTTCGTCCACGACGATCACTTCGCGGGGGCGCTTGAAGGCGGCGAGTCCGTCGCGGCAGAACTCGATCAGCTCCTCCGGTCCGGCCTGTGCGCCGTCCGCGAGCACGGTGCATGCCACGGGTTTGTCGATGCCGTCCGCGTCGGGCAGGCCCACCACTGCCGCCATGGAGACCGCCGGGTGCTGGAGCAGCCGTGCCTCCACCTCGGACGGGGCGACCCAGATGCCGCCGGCCTTGAGCATCTCGCCGGTCCGTCCGAGACAGGTGTAGTAACCGTCGTCGTCGACGACATAGGTGTCGCCGGTGTGCAGCCATTCGCCCTGGAAGACCTGCCGCGTGACGCTCGTCCTGCACCAGTAGCCGGTCGCGATCGATTCGCCCTTGACCAGCAGCGACCCCGGCTCGCCCGCTGCGCAGTCCCTGCCCTCGCCGTCGACGACGCGCAGTTCGTAGCCGTCCACGGCGGTTCCCGTGGTGCCGGGGCGGGAGAGGCCGGGGCGGTTGGAGAGGAAGATGTGCAGCGCCTCGGTGGAGCCGATCCCGTCGAGGATCTCGACGCCGAACCGGTCGGCGAACCTGCGGCACAGGTCGGCGGGCAGCACCTCTCCCGCCGAGATCGCCAGCCGTACGGAGTCGAACGCCTCGCGCGGCACGTCGGAGCGCAGCATCGCCGCGTAGAAGGTGGGCACGGCGAAGAAGAGCGTGGGCCGGTACTCGGTGAGCCGCTCGGCGACTGACTGCGGTGTGGGCCGCTGCGGGTCGAGTACGGTCTCGGCCCCGGCGGCCAGCGGGAAGAAGAGCGAATTGCCGATGCCGTAGGCGAAGAAGAGCTTGGCCACGGACAGACACCGGTCGGCGGAGGTGATGCCCAGCACCTGCCGCGCGTAACTCTCCACCACATGCCGGATGTTGGCGTGCCTGTGCATCGCACCCTTGGGCTTGCCGGTGGTTCCGGAGGTGTAGAGCCACAGGGCGGCGGAGTCCTCGGAGGTGATGTACGGGTCCTGGAGCTCGCCGCCGCGCCGCCTGCCTTCCTCGACGAGTTCGGAGAAGGGGCGCAGCCGCACCCCGGCGGGGACGGCCGGTTCCGCGCCCTCGACATCGCCTGTGACGGCCACGTACCGGATCCCCGGCACGCGTGCGACGGCGGATTCCGCGGCGGCGGTGAATTCTTCGCTCACCAGCAGCACCTTCGCCCGCGAATCCCCGAGGAGTTCCGCGAGCTCCGGCCCGGTCAGCATCGTCGAGACCGGAACGGGGACGGCTCCGAGCCGCATGGCCGCCAGGATCGCGGCGGCCGTCTCGGGGCCGTCGGCCATCAGCAGCATGACCCGCTCCTCGGCGCGCACGCCCCACGCCCGCAGCCCCGCGGCGATGTGGCTGACGAGTTCGGCGAGTTCCGCATACGTCAGCTCTCCGGCCGGGCCGGTGACGGCCGTACGCCCGGCCGTTCCGGGATCGACGGCGGACTGGAGAAGGTAGTCGGAGGCGTTGAACATGTCGGTGACGGCGCGCGTGGCGGGAGTGACGGGCGGAGTCACGCCGTGGGCGGTCATCGGGTCTCCCCTTCGCCTGGAACAGTGGCGTCATGCTCTACATGTTCTGGACGATCGTCAATAGCAGTGTGGAATGAATGGGCACGCCAACGGCTTCGCGGCGCGTACTTGCTCCCCACACGGAGGCGGAGCGGGACGGGGCGCGGGCCAGGACTCCAGAGGGCCGGAGCCGACCGGCCCGAGCGCTGAGGGAGGAGGGGTGAGCGGGGGCGCGACGCAGCCCGTCCGACCTGGGACCTCGACGCCGCCGAGCGGGCCTGCGAGGCTTCCTCGACGATGCCCGCGCCGTCGAAGACGGGGGCCGATGCGGAGACGTTCACCGGCCACAGCAGACTGGTACGGGAGACGGAACCGCCTTCCCCCACCCCCACGCGGGTCCGCCCTGCCAACGCTGCCCCGGGAGCGGCGCCGAGCTGAGGCACCCGCGCTCGTCCACGAACACACGGCGCCTGGCGGCCTGACGCGGGTCCGCCACTGGAAAGCCCTCGACCACGGAGAGACTGAATGAACGATTTCGGCACGGGCTTCGAGAAGACCGTCGGCATGGAGTTCCCCGAGCTGTCGGCCGACAAGGTCGTCGTCACCTGCGAGATCACGCCCGAACTCCTGCAGGCCTACGGCATCGTCCACGGCGGCGTGTACTGCTCGATGGTCGAGACGGCCGCCAGCGTCGGCGCGGCGATCTGGTACGCCGACCGGGGCAACGTCGTGGGTGTCTCGAACCACACCAACTTCCTGCGGGCCATCGGCTCCGGCACGGTCACGGCCACAGCGACCCCGATCCACCGCGGCCGCACCCAGCAGCTCTGGCTCGTCACCATCACGGACAACACGGGCCGCGACATCGCCCGCGGCGAGGTGCGCCTGACCAACCTGCCCTCGGACGGCGGCGGTTCGCAGAAGGACGGGGCCAAGGAAGAGGCGCGGGAGCAGCCGGCCGAGGGCACCTGAGGCCGGATGCGGAAGCGGAAGTCGGCCGCCCCTTGCGGGAGTTCGCTTTCCCGGGCTGAAGTTCTGGTCCCACGCGTGGGGGTTTTGGTCCCACGCGTGGAAGTTGGCACCCCGCGTGGGGGTTCGGGTCCTTCTCGCCCCTCCCCCGTAGCCACGGGCCGTCACGTCGACGAGCGCCGAAGTGTTCCGCGGCCACGCTGCTGCGATGCGACTGAACAGGAACACGCTCACTGCCGCCGGAGAGTGCGACGGACCCGGCCCGCTCCTCCCCCGCGGGTCCCCGCCGCCCGTCCGGTCGCCCTCAACTCACCGCGACCCGCGTGCCGTTGGACGACGCCACGCCGGACTCGGAGTCGTACTTGTGCAGTTCGCGCCGGGCGATGGCGCGCTTGTGCACCTCGTCCGGCCCGTCGGCCAGGCGCAGGGTCCTTATGTGCGCGTACATCGAAGCCAGCGGGAAGTCCCCGGTGACACCACCGCCGCCGTGCACCTGGATGGCGCGGTCGATGACCTTCAGGGCCATGTTCGGGGCCGCGACCTTGATGGCGGCGATCTCCGTACGGGCCTCCTTGTTGCCGACGGTGTCCATCAGATGCGCCGCCTTGAGCGTCAGGAGGCGGGTCATCTCGATCTCGATGCGTGCCTCCGCGATCCAGTCCTGCACGTTGGAGCGTTCACTCACGGGCTGCCCGAAGGTCGAGCGGGAGCGTGCACGCACGCACATCAGCTCAAGGGCGCGCTCCGCGGCGCCGATGGTGCGCATGCAGTGGTGGATGCGCCCCGGCCCTAGGCGGGCCTGGCTGATGACGAAGCCTTCACCCTCGCCCTTGAGGACGTCCCGCTCCGGCACCCGCACATCGTCGAAGGTGATCTCGGCGTGGCCCTCGCGGTCGTCGTAGCCGAAGACGGGGAGGTTGCGCACCACCGTCACGCCGGGGGCGTCGATCGGGACGACCATCATCGACTGCTGACGGTGCACGGGCCCGGCAGGATCGGTCTTGCCCATCACGATCAGCACCCGGCAGTCGGGGCGCATCGCGTTCGACGCGAACCACTTGCGGCCGTTCAGCAGATAGCCGCCCCCGTCGCGCTCCATGCGCAGTTCGATGTTCGTGGCGTCCGAACTGGCCACCTCGGGCTCGGTCATCGCGAAGGCGGAGGCCATGGTGCCCTCGAGGAGCGGCCTCAGGTACTTCTCGTGGTGCTCCTCGGTGCCGAAGAGCGTCAGCACTTCCATGTTCCCGGTGTCGGGCGCATTGCAGTTGCAGGCCTCGGCGGCGATGCGGCTGCGCCCCATGATCTCCGCCAGCGGCGCGTACTCGAGGTTCGTCAGCCCCGGGCCCCACTCCGGATGCGGATGGAAGAGGTTCCACAGGCCGCGCCGCCGGGCCTCGGCCTTGAGGTCCTCGAGGACCGGCGGGTGGAAGTGCGGGTCGCCCGACTCGTGCATCTGCCGCTCGTACACCGGCTCGGCCGGGTAGACGTGCGCGTCCATGAAGGCGAGCAGCTCGTCGCGGTACGACAGCGTCCGGGCGGACATCTCGAACGGCGACGCGGGGACGGACGAGGGCGACGGGCGGGACGGCGGGGACGGCGGGGACGGCGGGGACACAGTCATGGGGGAACTCCTGCCCGCCGGCGGCGGGTCGGTCGGTCATGGATGCCGGATGACGGCCACGGCCTGCCCGGGGCGTCGTCGTGACGTCCCGGGCAGGCCACGAAAGCGGTCAGGCGTGCAGCAACTCGCCCGGCACCGCGTCCGGGTCGTTGCGCACCTCCGGGGGATTGGACTCCCGCAGGGCCCAGGTGCAGCAGAAGGTGATCAGACCCATGAGCGCCACGAAGACCGACACCAGCGTCGTCGAACCCGTCTCGGCGATGAGCGCGGTCATGACGAGCGGAGTCGCACCGCTGACCGTGATGGCCGCGAGCTGGTAGGACAGCGACGCACCTGAGAACCGCACCTTCGGCGCGAACATCTCTCCGATGTAGGCGGCGACCGGCCCGTAGGTCATCGACTGGAAGATGCTGCCGACGGCCAGCGCGACGAAGAACAGCAGCAGGCTCCTGGTGTCGACGAGCCAGAAGTACGGGAAGGCCCACACGATCAGCATGGCCGAGCCGATGAGGATCATCGGGCGGCGGCCTATTCGGTCGGAGACGGCGCCCGACCAGAGGATCGCGGCGGCTCCGATCAGGGAGGTGAGCAGCGAGACCGAGAGCAACGACTCGTGGCTCATCTTCAGTTCCTCGGTCGCGTAGCTGAGGACGCCCGCGATGCTGATGTAGAAGAGGCAGTTGGTCGCGGCGAGTGTCCCGCAGGCGAGCAGGATCTTGCGCCAGTCGTTGCGGATGGCCTCGCTGAGCGGAGCCCGTGCCACCTTCTGCTGCTTGCTCTTGGACGCCTCCTGGAGCGCGCGGAACTCCGGGCTGTCCTCGACCTTCGTCTGGATGTACAGCACCACCGGGAAGAGCAGCGCGGAGAAGAAGAACGGAATCCTCCAACCCCAGCTCATGAACGCCGACTCCGACATGACCGCGGTCGACGCCAGGAAGGCCACGTTGCCGAGGATGACTCCGAACGGCACGCCCATCTGCCCGAACGTGCCCGCGAATCCCCTGCGTTTCGGGTTCGTCGATTCCGTCAGCAGCAGCACGATGCCGCCCCACTGCCCTCCGCACGCCAGACCCTGGATGAAGCGCAGGGTCACCAGGAGTATCGGCGCGAGCACCCCGATACTGTCGGCCGAGGGGAGACAGCCGATCAGGAAGGTCGCCACGCCCATGCCGAGCAGGCAGGCGACGACCATGGGCTTGCGGCCGTGGCGGTCACCGAAGTGTCCCGCGAGGATCCCGCCCAGCGGCCTCGCGATGAAGCCCGCCCAGAAGGTGCTGAACGAGAGCAGCGTGCCCGTGAGCGCCGAGCTGGACGGGAAGAAGACGTGCGGGAACACCAACGCGGCGGCCGTGCCGTAGAGGAAGAAGTCGTACCACTCGATCGAGCTGCCTATCAGCCCTGCTGCGAGCAGCTTGCGATGGCCCCTGGGTTGGACGCCGGGCTGTGCGGCCGATGCCGCATCGCTCGGTTCCGCCGTTTCAGTCATCGAGCTCTCCTTTGAGGCGGTGGACTGCAACTGGTCCCCGTAAGCTGACGTCAAGTTCAACTTGTGGGGCGAAGCTTCGGCGAAGGCCGTTGTGCTGTCAACCACCTGGACAGAACCGTCTGCGCTGGGACGACATCCGGCGTCCGCACTCAGACCTCTGGTCCTGATACGCACACGGACACGGCAGGAGGAGGCAGGAAACGCGAACGGAACTCAACCGCCCGGTCCTTGTCGAGAGTTCGGACGAGGACTACCGGCGAGGACGCGGAAGAGGACTCAGACGTGGCCCGGGAATCGCAGCCCGTTGGCCCAGATCCTCGTCACGGTGAAGACGACCTGCTCGAAGTCGACCGGTTCCCGGCCGCTGCCCGACCGCGCGAAGAGGCTGAAGGCGACGCGGCTGACCATGCTCGACAGGGCACGCGAGGCCAGCATCGGGTCCAGGTCCGGATCGGCATAGCCGCGCTTCTGCAGATCGGCGATGCCGCGTGCGTTGCGGTGGATGAACGCCTCACCCCGGCGCCGCCGCAGTTCCCTGAACGTCGGGTCCACGTTGGCGACCTGCTCAAGCAGGGCCATCAGCTTGGCGTTGCGCCGGTAGGCCTCCAGATAGGCCCTGTTGCTCGCCTCGAGGACGGCATAGGGGTCGCCGCTGTCCGGTACGCGGTCCATGCCCGGGTGCAGCATGTCCTGCTGGGCGACCTCGAGGACCGCCGCGAAGACCTCTTCCTTGTTCTTGAAGTAGGTGTAGAACGAGCCCGTCGAGCACTTCGCCTCTTTGGTGATGTCCGTGAGGCGGGCATCCAGATACCCCGAGCGCTCGAAGACCTTGCGCGCAGCGGCCACGAGATCCGAGCGCCGGCGGGCGCCGCGCTCGGTGGCGGGCGTGTCGCGCAGCAGGGCCGGGTTCACCATGGACGGCAGCGGCGAACCTTCCCAGTCGTCGGACGCGATAGATGCCATGGTCAACTTATACATGAACTTGGCTTCACCTCCAACTTCGTCTGCCGCATCGCCTCCGACCGGCAAGGACCGGCACGGCCCCGGGCTGACCTGCCCTTCCCCTTCCGCTGGACTGCGGTCCACCTGACCGTGACACCGCGGACTACCTGCCAGTAGCCTTCTTGCCGGACCAGCCGCCGGGCAGGAGGACAGCCGTGACAGAAAAGACCAGTTGCGCCGAGGCCTTCTTCGAGCGGGTGGCTGACGACCGGTATGTGCCGACCGAGAACACCCGCGGCCCCTGGTCCGCCGACAGCCAGCACGCCGGTCCGCCCGCCGCGCTCCTGGGCCGGGCTGTGCAGACACGTCCGGGCGCCCGCGAGGACATGCGGCTGGCCCGCATCACGTTCGAGATCACCAGTCCCGTGCCCCTGAAACCGCTGACGGTGACGACGAATGTGCTGCGCGAGGGACGCAGCGTGGAACTGGTCGAGGCCTCGCTCACCCCGGAGGGCGGCCAGGAGGTCATGCGGGCGCGGGCGCTGCGCATCCGCACGGAGCCCGGCTCGGTGCCCCAGGAGACGCCGGGGCCGGAGATCCCCGCCCCCGGCACTGCGGAGACCGAGCCCTTCTTCCCCGTTCCGTGGGACGTCGGCTACCACACAGCCATGGAATCCCGGTTCGCACAGGGCTCGTTCCTCGCACGCGGACCCGCGGCCTGCTGGCTGCGGATGAGAGTTCCGCTGGTCGAGGGGGAGAAGGTGGCGCCGCTTGACCGCGTACTGGTGGCAGCGGACTCCGGCAACGGCGTGAGCAACGTGCTGGACTTCTCCCAACACCTCTTCGTCAACCCCGACTTGACCGTGCATCTGCACCGCCACCCGACCGGGGAATGGGTCTGCATCGACGCCCGTACGAGCATCGACTCCGCCGGCGTCGGCATGAGCGAGTCCGCCATCCACGACGAGCAGGGGCCGATCGGCCGCGGAGTGCAGAGCCTGTTCGTCGCTCCCCGGCGCTGAGCCCACTCCCCCGTCACAGCCGCTCCGGAGGCAGTTCGAGGCTCACACCGCCGACAGGTGTGGTGTGTTTGCCTCATCGCAGGCCCGCCGGGGCATCCACGTGGCGGCACGGGGCCCCTGGTGCCCGACAATACGTGTATGCGGATCTCGGCGAGAGCGGACTATGCGGTACGTGCCGCGCTGGAACTGGCGGCCGCGGGCGACGAATGCCCCGTCAAGGCCGAGGCGATCGCGGAGGCCCAGGGCGTCCCTCGCAAGTTCCTCGAGGGCATCCTCAACGACATGCGCAGGGGCGGGCTCGTGGTCAGCCGCCGCGGCGGCCAGGGCGGCTACTACCTGGGGGCGCCCGCCGAGACGATCACCATCGCCGACGTGATCCGCGTGGTGGACGGGCCGCTGGTGTCCGTGCGCGGTGAGCGTCCGCCGGCGCTCTCCTACACGGGGCCGGCCGAGTCGCTGCTGCCGCTGTGGATCGCCGTACGTGCCAACGTGCGCGCGATCCTCGGCCAGGTCACGCTCGCCGACGTCGCACGCTCTGACCTTCCCGAGCGTGTGTACGAGCTCGCGGAGGAGCCCGAGTCGTGGACCAACCCCTGATCGTGCGCGACCTCCTGACCGTGGACGATCCCTGATCGTGTCCACGTGACGAGACGCCCTTGACCCGTTCTGTCGCCGTCGGGCAGATTTCCCTATCAAAGCGGTAGGAATACTAGGGATCCAGATCGGGGCAGCATGCGCACGCTCATCTTGTTGGCGCTGGCGGGCCTGGGCGCCCAACTCGTCGACGGCAGCCTGGGAATGGCCTATGGCGTCACGTCGACGACCCTGCTGCTCGCCGTGGGCACCAACCCGGCGGCCGCGTCGGCCACGGTGCACCTGGCCGAGATAGGCACGACACTCGCCTCCGGCGCCTCGCACTGGCGCTTCGGCAACGTCGACTGGCGGGTCGTGGCGAAGATCGGTGTGCCTGGCGCGATCGGCGCGTTCGCCGGTGCGACGGTGCTCTCCAAACTCTCCACCGCCGTCGCCGAGCCCGTGATGTCACTCATCCTGCTCGCCCTGGGCGTCTACCTGCTCGGGCGCTTCACCTTCGTCGGCTTCTCGTCCCGGAATCTGGGCAAGCCGCTGCGCAAGCGTTTCCTCTCCCCGCTGGGACTCGTCGCCGGATTCGTCGACGCCACCGGCGGAGGCGGCTGGGGCCCGGTCGGCACCCCGGCCATCCTCGCCAGCGGGCGTCTGGAGCCGCGCAAGGTCATCGGCTCCATCGACACCAGCGAGTTCCTCGTCACCGTCGCCGCGAGCATCGGCTTCCTGGCGGGGCTCGGCTCCGAAGGCGTCAACTGGACATGGGCCGGGGCCCTTCTGGTGGGCGGCGTGATAGCCGCACCGCTCGCGGCATGGCTGGTGCGGCACGTTCCGCCCCGCATCCTCGGGTCCGCCGTCGGCGGCATCATCGTGATCACCAACACCAAGACGCTGCTGGGCAGCGACTGGGCCGGTGCCAGCGGCGCCGTGAGCACGGCCGTCTACGTGGTGCTCTACGCGGTCTGGGCCGCGGCACTCGCGTACTCGGTGCGTGAACACCGCCGCAACGCCGCACGCGAGCGGGAAGAGGAGGCGGCGGCAGCCACCGATACGGACGTGAAGGAGAGCGCGCCCTCGGCGTGACCCGCAGCCTGGCGCCGGGGGGACGACCCGCCCCCCGGCCCGGGCGTCACAGACCCGACCGTGTGCCCGAGTGGTTCAGGGGCTCGCCTGCAAAGCGAGTTACGTGGGTTCGAATCCCGCCACGGTCTCCCTGTGATGTCTCAGGACATCGGAACACCGGCTGACTGTGACTTTCTGATCCTCACCTGAAGAACAGCGATCGCACCTCGGCAGCCACTGCCGCAATGGCAAGCGCGCCCCAGGGTACAAGGCGCGGACCACGGAATTCGTGGGCCGCCACGAGCCTGGCCCGGCTGATCAGAAGACGGAAAGTCGTTCGCCTCTGCACTCCGCAATGACGGGCTCCTCCCGGGAGCTCCGCTCCTTTTCACCACCGGCCCGCGCCGCGTGTTGCAGGACGTCCGTCTCGATTTCCGCAAATAGTCTCGGAACGAGCGCGCGACTTTCTCGGATCGCGGCCGAGATCTCAAGGAATCGGAGAAGCAAATGCGCAAGCTTGGCATGGCAGCCCTTGCGGCCACCATGGTCGGAGGTCTGAGCGTCCTTTGTGTCGGCCTCGCCACCGCCCAGAACACCGGCGTGACCTGTACGCAGGAGAACGGCACCAACAGCGCTGGGTCCCCCGATGGCTCCGGCCATACTGATGCGAGCAACAACGGATCGTCCTGCGGCGTCGGGATCATCGACAACGACAGCTCAAGCGGCAGCGCGGTCGGCGGGGACACAATCGTGGTGACCCCGACAACACTGACCCCCGCGCCCTAGGAAATTCAGCAACGTCATCCACGCGTTCAGGTCTTCGGGGACTGAGAACAACCTTCAGCTCCCGAAACCGGGTCGCCGGGCCGCGTTCATCGATTGGCGGCCAGCACTGCCGCGAGGCCCTCTCGCAGATCTTTGACGAAATACTCGGGAACCTCCAGCGACGGGAAGTGTCCCCCGAATTCGGGCGACCTCCATCGGACGATCTGCCGGTACCGCTCCTGCGCCCAGGGGCGCGGGCACTTCTCGACGTCGCGGGGATACATGGTGATTGCTGACGGGACGTCGACCCGAAGTTCGGGGTCCAGCGAGTTGTGGCTTTCGTAGTAAATGCGGGCCGCCGATGCGCCGGTCCGCGTCAGCCAATACAGGGTCACATCGTCAAGAACTCTGTCTCTGGAGATCGTCTCGAACGGGCTGTCTTCGGTATCGGTCCACTCGGCGAACTTGTCGAGGATCCAGGCCAGAAGCCCGACCGGTGAGTCGACGAGCGAGTAGCCGATGGTCTGCGGTCGTGTCGCCTGCTGCTTCGCGTACGCCGCGCGGTGACGCCAGAAGTCGCGGGTTTCCTCGGTCCACTTGCGCTCGACCGCCGTCAATCCGTCCGTCGGCAACCCGGGCGGTCCCTCCGCGAACGTGGTGTGGATGCCGAGAACGTGCGCCGGGAACCTGCCGCCGAGAACCGTGGTGATATTCCCTCCCCAGTCGCCGCCGTGGGCTGCGAATTCGCTGTAGCCCAGCCTTCCCATGAGTTCCACCCATGCGGCGGCGATCTTCTCGGTTCCCCACCCGGTGGTGGCCGGCTTGTCGCTGTAACCAAAGCCCGGCAGCGACGGGACCACGACGTGGAACGCCGGCGCGTCTCCATCGTTCGGATCTGCCAGCTCGTCCACTACGTCGATGAACCGAACGACGCTGTCCGGCCAGCCGTGCGTCAAGATCAGAGGAGTGGCATCTGCGCGCGCGGATCGGCGGTGCAGGAAGTGGATTCCCAGATCATCAATGGTCGTGCGGAACTGGCCGATGCGGTTGACGCGCTCTTCGAACGACCGCCAGTCGTACCCGGTGCGCCAGTGGTCCACGACATCGACGAGGTCGGCGAGAGGAACCCCCTGTTCCCATCGGCGGGGGTCGGGCGCGGCGCGATGCACCGTCTCGGCCTCCGGCAGTCGCGCCGCGGCCAGTCGCGCGCGCAGATCGTCGAGGTCGGCGTCAGTTGCGTGGGCTTCAAACGCTTGCACTTCGCTGGTTGGACGGGGCATGAGGCCTCCTGGCCGGTCGTGGAACCGGCTACGACCTATCGCGAACCGGCTAAGGCGGTTCTACCACGCCTTCCTGTCAGAGTGGAACCTGCTAAGGTGGTTCCATGCATGCTGGGCTCCCTGACTTCCGCCTCGGCAGCGTGCTGGCGACCAGCTTCACGGGGACTCTGTCGGAGCGTCATGGCGACGCCGTGGAGCGCATTCCCACGCCGCAGCGACTCGTCGACTGGCTGTCAGTGAACGGTCTCGCCGTGGACTCCTGCACCACTGCCCAGCTCGACCTCGCTCGGGAACTGAGGGAGTCGATTCACGCCGCCGCGACAGCGGCCGCGGTCCAGGACGCTCTCCCTGTATCTGCTGTCCAAGTCATCAATGAGTGCAGCGCTCAGGGGCGGGCCGCGGCGATCCTGACGCCCGAGGGCAATCGTCGATGGCGGCTCAGCTCGGCTTCCTGCGTTGAAGATGCCCTCAGCGTGATCGCCGCCGACGCGATCAGCATCATC
The DNA here is from genome assembly GCF_000426165.1 of Streptomyces sp. TAA486. Lineage (NCBI taxonomy): Bacteria > Bacillati > Actinomycetota > Actinomycetes > Kitasatosporales > Streptomycetaceae > Streptomyces > Streptomyces sp. TAA486. The sequence continues at coordinate 521,660 of NZ_AUEV01000002.1, forward strand.
GCGGGCGAACGGGACGGAAAACTGGCCTTGTGCGCATCACCGACCTGCCAAGCCGCCTTCTTCGACACCAGCCAAAGTCGCACCCGCAAATGGTGCGACATGAACACGTGCGGGAACCGTCAGAAGAAGGCGCGCTTCAATGCCAATAAGGCCAAAACCCCCAGATCGCCGAAGTGATCGTTGCCTCAGGACATCCGAGCGCCGCCGTTTCCATGTCTCCGTTCAGGGACATCGCCACGTTCTCCACCACTGCGCACCGGCCCCCGCGAGAGGTCACTCCGTCACAGAAGTGCCAACGTCCCCGTCCAGGCAGCCGCGGTCGCGCAGCGCCGCGAGGAAGCGGGTGTAGGAGGCCTCCAGCGCCTCGCTCTGGCTGGCGTCCGGGTCGACGGTGCGGGACGGACGGACCATCTCGGCAACCGAATCGGCGAGCGATCCGTGAACGGTCGCGGCCGCGGCGAGAACCGCGGCGCCGAAGCCGCTCGTCGGATGTTCGGGGACTGAGACGGATCGTCTCGTGACGGTGGCTCGGATGCGCAGCCAGACCTCGCTCCGGCTCGCGCCGCCGACCGCACTGAGAGGGCGGGCCGCGAGGTCCCCGGCCCGCCCGAGCACCGTGAGGGCGAGGCGTTCGGTGAAGGCGACGCCCTCGAGCAGCGCCCGGTGCTCCTCAACGGAGTCACGGGGCTCCCCGGTCCAGAAGCCTTCGGCGTCGGGCCGGGCGAACGGGAAACGCTCCCCGCGGCGCGTCAGCGGATAGCAGCACACGCGGGCGGGCCCGTGGCGGTCGGCCGCCAGGTCGAGCGCGCCGAGATCGGCACCCGGAGACCTCGCGGTGAGCACGCCCGCGCCGACGTTGCTCGCGCCTCCGGGCCACCAACGGCCGTCCGGCGCGCGGTGGCTGTAGACGGCGGTCCCCGGCAGGTAAGGCCGCGTGTCCGTGACGGCCTTGAGCACGAGTGTGGTGCCCAGGACGCTCACGGCATCGCCGACGACGACGGCGCCGGCCGCGATCTGTCCGGTGCAGCCGTCGGTCATACCGAGCACGATCGGCGTTCCCACCGGCAGCGCCGTGCGGGCCGCCGCCTCCGCACAGACCTCCGCGACGACCGCGCCCGGACGCTCCAAGGCCGGCAGCGTCTCCTCGTCGACACCCAGCAGCGGCAGCAGCCGTCCTGGCCAGGAGACCGTCTCGGGATCCGCCCCGCCCTTCAACGCGTGGCTGGTGTCGGTCGGCTGGATCTCTCCCGCGAGCGCGGCCACGACGACGTCCGCGACGTGCAGGTACCGCGACGCGGGCCGGTGCCTCTCCAGCCACGCGATCCTGCCCAGGGCTGCGGGCAGGTCGTCCGTGGACAGTTCCTCCGGTTCCGACGGCCCCGCCAGTGCCTGCTCCGGTGCCCGCACCGCGTCGCGGTGTGCGCATTCCGCGCGGGCGAGCAGTGACCCGTCCTCCGCGGCGCGCCCGTCGTCGTAGAGCAGCGCGACGCCCTCGGGCACGCCGCGGGCGTCGCAGGGCACGACCGTTCCGGACGTCGAGGTGACAGCGAGTCCGGCCACGGGCCGACCGCCGAGCTGCCCGGCCAGCGTGCGGAGCACCTCCAGCGCCACGTCCGCATAGGACGCGGGCTGTTCGGACCAGCCCGGCCGCGGACGCTGCGGTGCGGGCAGCGGGCGCGCCACGGTCGCGACCACGGCGCCCGACGGATCGACGGCGGTGGCGCGTACGTCGGCGGTGGCCACGTCGACGCCGATGACCACCGTCACAGCTGCCCGCCCTCTGCGCGCGAAGCGGCCGTGCCGGCCACGGCGCCGGGGGCGGGCAGCCGGAACAGCAGATCGGGCAGCGTGCTCAAGTCCCGTACGGCCGCGTCGGGTTCGGCGAGCTGCTGCGGGCTCGGCTCGGGCGGGGCCTCGCCGCGCAGCACCCAGACCGTGCCGAGGCCGAGTGCGCGGGCGGGCCGTACGTCCGTGTCGAGCCGGTTGCCGACATGGACGGCGTTGCCGGCGGCGGCACCCGCTTCCCGCAGGGCCCAGGCGAACAGCTCCGGGTCCGGCTTCTCCATGCCGACGATCCCGGAGACCGCCCATACGTCCACGTAGGAGGCCACGCCGTCGCGTCGCAGCGCGTCGACGACGGTGCCCTCCTGGTTCGCCAGCACGCCAGTGCGGACCCTTCCGTGCAACTCCCGCAGACAGGGCAGGACATCGGTGTGCAGAGTGCCCTCGGGGTGTGTCCAGTACGGCGCGGTCCGCTCGTGCAGCACCTTCCGGTGCCCGGCGTCTCCGAGGAACTCGGCGGCCAGGGCGCCGCGCAGCGAGCCGTGCTGCCGGGCCCGTGTCTCGTCGTAGATCTCCCTGAAGCGGGCTCTGCTCGCCGGCGGCAGGTCGCGTTCGGCGCGCAGTTCGTCGATCGCGCTCAGCACGGCACGGACGAAGTTCTCGTCGTCGTACAGCGGGCCGCCGATGTCGAAGAACACCGCCTCGACGCCGCGGAATACGCTCATCGCGCACCGCCGAGCCGGGCCCAGCGCTCCGCCTCGTCCCCGCGTCCGGCCAGGGCAGCGGCGTGTGAGGCATCCAGGGGTGCCAGTCCGCCGGCCCCGAGCGCGACCGAGCGCACGCGCGCCGCCTTCACGCACATCGCAGTGACCGCTTCGACCTCGGCGGCGCTCTGCCCGAGGGCGACGATGCCGTGGTTGCCCAGCAGCACCAGACGCGGCGGCACACCCTCCTCCTCGCGGTGGCGCACCAGCGACTCGACGACGGCGCGGCCGAGTTCGAGCCCGGGCGTCGTATAGGGGACCCAGGCGGGGCGGCCGAGTACGACCGCTTCGTCCGGGAAGAGCGGCGCCTGCCACAGGTCCTCGGCGGAGGGGCAGGCGAGCAGACCCACCACGGCGGTCGGATGGGTGTGCGCGACCCAGGTCGCTCCCGCGTATTCGAGGGCGGCGAGGTGCACCAGCGTCTCGACGGAGGCTCGCCTGCGGGGGCCCTCGTAGGGGCCTTCGACGGCCAGTGCCTCGGTGACGTCGTCCTGTGTGGTCCCTCCGCCGGTTCCGCCGCGCATCAGTTCCAGCAGTTGCTGCGGGTCGACGACGACGAAGTCCTTCTCGTCGGCGGTGTCCATGCGTGCGCCGCTCGCCTTGACCGCGAAGGTGCCGTCGGTCAGCCGCATCGAGGTGTTGCCTTCGGCGAGCACGACGAGGTCCGCTGACGGGTCGCCGAGGCGGCGCGTGATCCCGACGAGTCCGGGCGGTACGGCGTCCGGCTTCCACAGGGCACTCATCGGCCACCTCCCAACCGGCGTGCCGTGACCGAGTTCAGCAGCGCGGAGCACACCAACAGCACGCCCAGGGCAAGGAGTTGGGTGCGGCTGCCCTGCGAGCCCTCGAAGGCAAGCAGGATCCCCGCGTTCAGCCAGGCGACCAGCAGTGCCGCGACGACGACGCCGCCCACCCGTCCGATGCCGCCGGTGATGGCGACACCGCCGAGCACCGCGATGGTGATCGCGGGCAGCGCCATGCCGTTGCCGACGGTGCCGGCGTCGGGGCGGGCGGATGCGAACTGCCCGACCGTCACGATGGCGACCACCGCCGAGAGCAGCCCGGAGAGCATGAAGGCGCGCAGCCGGACGGAGACGACCGGCACGTTGGCGAACCGCGCGGCAACGTCGTTGGTGCCGACCCCGTACAGCTTGCGGCCGAACGTCGAGCGGTTGACCAGCAGCCAGACCAGCACCGCACAGGGCAGCAGGAACGTGAACACCTGCATCGGAAGATCCGGCAGACCGGGCAGCGGGACGCGGCTCGTCAGATCGTGCAACTCCCGTACGGGCGCTGTGGAGATGGGCCTGTTGCCGCTGCTGACGAGGGAGAGCGAGCTGTAGGCGTAGTACGTGGCGAGCGTGGCGATCAGCGCGGGGAAGCCGAGCCGGGCCACCAGGAATCCGTTGACCGCACCGAGCAACGCACCGGCCGCGAGCGTGGCAGGGACAGCCATGAGCGGGGACCAGCCCCACTCGCTCACGGTGTATCCGAACGCCATGCCGGTGAGGCTCACCATCGCTCCGACTGACAGGTCGATCCCTCCCCTGCCCGACACCATGACCAGCAGTTCGGCCAGTCCCAGGATGCACAGCGGCACCATCGTCTCCAGGGCGGAGGCGAGATAGGTGAGGTCGTAGGGCGCCAGCAGATAGCCACCGGCGTCGAGGACCTTCATCCAGACCAGCAGCACGGCGAGGAGGGCACCGAGCAGGACGACGCGTTCCGTCAGCAGCACGGTGACCGCGCGGCGCAGACGGCTGTCCTGGCCCGCCCTGCCCTCGGATGTTCCGGAGCCGGGCTGTGTTCCCGTGGTCCCCGTCTCGTCCGCCGGTGTCCCTCGGGTCGAGGTGGTCACAGGGATCGCCTCCTTCGTTCGCGGAGGAGGTCTGCGCCGACCGCCGCGACGATGAACAGACCGATGAAGAGCTGGGTGAGTTCGTTCTGCCAGTTCAGCAAGGTGACGGCGCTCGTGATGGTGCTGACGAGCATCGCCCCGAGCAGCGTTCCGACGACGCTGCCGCGGCCGCCGAGGATGCTCGTCCCGCCGATCACCACCGCCGCGATGACCTCCAGTTCGAAGCCGGTGCCGATGTCCTGCCCCACGAGGCCGCCCGATCCGATGCGGACGCACGCGGCGAGGCCGACCAGCAGGCCGACGAGCACGTAGACGCTGATCTGGCGGCGCTCCACCCGCACACCCGCGAGCCGTGCGGCGGCGGCGTCGCCGCCCACGGCGTACAGGTGTCTGCCGGTGGGCACGTAGCGCATGTACGTCCAGGCCACGGCCGCGAGCACGAGCGCGAGGATTGCGGCGTGCGGCACCCCGAGGGACAGCCCGCTCTCCCCGCCGCCCAGCACGCCCAACGTGCCCGGCACGCCCGAGACCTGCTTGGAGTCGAAGATCTGCAGGGCCACGAAGCGGAACACGTTGAGCGTGCCGAACGTGACGATGATCGGATGCAGCCGTCCGTACGCGACGAGCAGGCCGTTGACCAGTCCGAGGACCGCACCGGTCAACACCGCGACACCCACCGCCGTCAGCAGCCCGGCACCGGCGTCGCGCAGGAGCTTGGCCACGACGACGCCTACCACGGCGAGCGTGCCGCCCACGGAGACGTCGATGCCGGCGGTGACGATGACCGCCGTCATGCCGATTCCCGCGATCGCCACGGGCGCCACGGTGAACAGGATGTTCTGCAGATTGGACGCGGCGAAGAAGGTGTCGGTGCTCAGTCCCAGCGCCAGCCAGAGCGCCACGAGCAGCGCGGCGAGCACCACTTCCTGGCCCTCGGCGAGGCGGAGTGATCCGTGCCGTGCACGCGAGGGCGCCCTGTCCTTTTCGAGGGTGGCCGATGACATCGTCAGGGCACCTCCTTGGTGATGGCCGCCCTCGCGACGTCCAGTTCCGTCGACTCCTCCTCGGCGCCGCCGGCCGCCGCGGAGAGCAGGTCCGCCTGCGAGGCGCCGCGGGCGAACTCACCGGCCACTTCTCCCTCCCGCATCACCAGCACCCGGTCGGCCAGGCGCTGGAGTTCGGCCAGGTCGGAGGAGACGACGAGCACGGCGCTGCCCCTGTCGGCGAGGGAGAGCACGATGTCGTGGATCTCGTCCTTCGCCCCGACGTCCACGCCCTGGGTGGGCTCCTCCAGCACGAGGATGTCCGGCCGTTCGACGAGCGACCGCGCCAGGACCACCTTCTGCTGGTTGCCGCCCGAGAGCGTGCCTACGAGCGTCTGCACCCCGGGGGCCTTGATCGCGATCCGCTGGAGGAATTCCGTCGCGACGGTCTTCTCACGGCGGCGGTCCATCGCCACGCCGAGCTTGCTCAGCATCGGCAGGTGCCCTATCGAGATGTTGAAGCCGATCGACTTGGACGCGAAGACGCCCTGGACCTTGCGGTTCGCCGGAAGCATCGCGACGCCCGCGCGCACGGCGTCCTGGGTGCTGCGCAACCGCCGCCGCTCGCCTCCGACGACGACCGTGCCGGTGTCCGCCGGGTCGACCCCGTAGAGGGCGCGTGCCACCTCGTTCACGCCGGAGCCGACCAGCCCGTACAGGCCGACGACCTCACCGCGGTCGATCACCATGTCCACGTCGCGGAAGGCGCCGCCGCCCAGTCCGCGCACTTCGAGCACGGGATCGGAGGCGGGGGCCTCCCTGGAGACCTGACGGGAGTCCAGGGTGTGCCCGACCATCAGCTCGGCGGTCTGCCGGACGGTCAGCTCCCGCGCCGGCCGGGTCGCCACGACCTCACCGTCGCGGAGCACCGTCACGCGGTCCGCGACGACGACGAGTTCGTCGAGGCGGTGGCTGATGTAGATCACGCCGACGCCTTCCGCCTTCACCGAGTCGATGACGCGGAAGAGGGTCTGCACCTCCTGGTCGGTGAGGATCGCAGACGGCTCATCGAGGATGAGGACGCGCACCTCGTGCGCGAACGCCTTGGCGATGGACACCAGTTGCTGCTCGGCCACGGGGAGATCCGCGGCGCGTTCGTCCGCGAGTGCTGGATCGAGGCCGAGGCGTTCGAGCAGTCCGGAGACGCGCCGGCGCTGTCCGCCCCAGTCGATGAATGCGCCTCGTCTCAGCTCCCGGCCGAGGAAGATGTTCTCCGCCACCGTCAACTCGCCGAAGAGCTGAGGTTCCTGGTAGACGGTCGCGATCCCTGCGGCGAGTGCCGAGTTCGTGTCACCGGCCGCCAGCGTCGTGCCGCCGACTCCGACCGTTCCTTCGTCCGGGGCCTCCGCGCCCGAAATGATCTTGATGAGTGTGGACTTGCCGGCGCCGTTCTCGCCGACCAGGGCATGTACCTCGCCTGCGCGCACGTCGAAGTCCACGCCGCGCAGGGCCTGTACGCCGCTGTAACGCTTGCGTATTCCACGGGAGACCAGAAGCATCTCGGACTCGGTCATCTCACTCCTCGGCCCCGCTCCGTGAACCGTCCGCCGGCGTGCGGCCCGGCGGCGGTTCGCGGAGCGCGGCTCGTGACGTCGTCAGTAGTCGTAGTCGTCCACGTTGTCCTTGGTGATGCGCAGCGGCTCACCGAGGAGCAGTTCCTTGCGGTCCGGGAAGTACTTCACCGCCGGGAGCTTGTCGTTGACCTTGTTCGTCTTCTTGAACGACTTGCCCTCGCTGAGCTGCTTGCCGGCCCACACCGTCAGATAACCCAGCTCCTCGACGTCCCACAGGACCGAGCCCGCGGACGATCCGTCCTTCAAGTAGGGCTTCATCGACTTCGGGGTACCGACGCCGGTGGTGGCGACCTTGCCGGTCTTGCCCGCCTCGCGCACGGCCTTGGCCACACCGGGCGCCGAGGTGGTGCACTCGCCGACGAGGCCCTTCAGGTCCGGGTGGGCGTTCATCAGGTCCTTGGCCATGGACACGGCCTTGGCCTCGTCCTCGCCCGCGTACACGATGTCGACGATCTCCGCCTTCGGGTACTTCTTCTTCGTGTACTTCTTCTGCTCCTTGATCCAGGAGTTGAGGTTCTCCGCCGTCTGCCCGCAGGAGACGATCGCGTACTTGCCCTTGCCGTCCATCTCCTTCATCAGCGTGTCGGTCAGCGCGGTGCTGATGCCTTCCGGGGTGGCCTGGTTGACGAAGACCTCGCGGTCGGAGTTGGGGGCGTCCGTGTCGGACGTCATCGGATGGACGCCCTGGTCCTTGGCGTCGCGCAGGATCGGCGGCATGGAGTCGGGGTCATTGGGCGCCACGGCGAGCACGTCGACGCGCTGCTGGAGAAGCGACTTGACGATGTCGGTCTGCGCACCCGGATCGGCCGTGGTGGGCCCCTTGTAGATCCACTGGGCGCCCAGGTCCTTCGCCGCCTTCTTGCCGCCCTTGTTCATGGCCTCGAAGTACGGGATGCCCTGGACCTTGGGCACGAACGCGACCTTCGGCTTGTCACCGCCCGACTCCCCGGACCCGTTGTTCTTCTTGCTGCACCCTGCCAGCGTGAGCGACGCCGACAAGGCCACCACGACACCCGCCGCGACACCTCGCGAAATACGCATCCTGTCTCTCCTTCTCTGGGGCCCGGCCCGAAGGTCCGGGCCGATCGTTCAGTCCGTGATTCCCGCCTCTTCCGAATCGGCCGCGACCCGCTGCCCGTAGCGGCGCACCTCGTGCGTCTCGACCACCCAACTGCCTGATCCGCCGGGGACGGCGCTCCCGCCGTCCGCTCCGGGGCCAACCGCCGGTGCCTTCTTCCGCGTCTTCATGTCGTCCCTTCCGCCGAGACGGCGGCACGACGCACGGGCACTCCCACCTCGCGCCAGCGGCCGACCAGGTCGTCGGCGGCGTCCGCGTCGGTGACCAGTCCCGTGACCTGCTCGGAGCCGGCGAAGGGGTGCAGGGCGAACCTGCCGACCTTGCTGGAGTCGAAGAGGCCGTACACCTCGTGGCAGAGCGACACGAGCATGCGCTTGGCCTCGGTCTCCTCGGCGGACAGTTCCAGCAGCCCGAGTTCGGGCGAGAGGGAGCGCACTCCGAAGAACCCGCGGGCGACACGGCCCCGGCCGCTGAACGCATCGCCGATGTCGCCGACCAGCGACCAGGACGACCTGCGGAGCGTGCCGCCCGGCATCACCACGGTGGCGTCGGACTCGCTGAGAACCTCCGCCGCGCGCAGCCCGTTGGTGACGACGATCAGGCCCCCGCGGTCCCGGATCTCGCGGGCCAGGTGGTAGCAGGTCGTGCTGCAGTCCAGGACGATCGCATCGCCGTCGTTGACCAGCTCTGCGGCGGCCCGCGCGATCGCCTGCTTCTCCGGCACCCGGTAGCGCACCCGCATCTCGAAGGCGCCCTCGTCGGCGCCCCGGACGGCCACCGCGCCTCCGCGGACCCGGCGCAGGACCCTGCGGCGCTCCAGAGCGTCGAGGTCCTTGCGCACCGTCACCACGGAGACGTCCAGGCGCTCGGCCAGTTCCGGGACGCTCACCCGTCCCGTCCCCTCGAGCAGCCGCAGCACCTCCTGCTGGCGCTCGTGCTCCGCGATACCCGGCATGTCTCACTGCTCCTCGCACCACGCGAAAGCACCCGGCGGCCTTTCGAATCGCTGCGTGAGACTAGAAATCGCAAAGTCGGAAAGTCAATGAATGAAACAGAAGCCGCACCCGAAGCGCTTTCTTTCGAAAGCGCTTGGTGACGGGACGCTTACGAAAAATGTGACGGAGTCGTGGAGAATCGGCCCCGTGGGCCGCCCGACCTGTGAATTTCAAGAAAGGTGTGCCCCGATCGGGTGCCCGTGAGGAATACGGTCGGCGACTCTCGCGGCTGTCCCGGCATGACGACGAACGAACACTCCGGGCACACCCAGCGGTTCGGCCGGATCGGTGTGTGGAGCACGGCACTGGGCTCCACAAGCCCCTCACGGCGCACGGAAATCGAGGAAACGGCAGCGGAACTCGAGGAGTTGGGCTTCGGCGCCCTCTGGATCGGCGGCAGTCCCGCTCCGGAGCAGGCCGAGCCCCTGCTGGCCGCCACATCGACGATCACCGTCGGCACCAGCATCATGAACATCTGGCAGCACACGGCGGAGGAGGCCGCCACCCAGCACGCCCGGCTCAACGCGGCGCACGGCGGCCGCTTCGTGCTCGGTATGGGCGTCAGCCACGCCGAGGCGGCGAAGGACGACGCCACACGGGACGAGTTGCGCCGTCGCCCGTACAGCGCGATGCGCACGTATCTCGACGGGCTGGACGCCGCGCCGCTGCCCGTACCGGCGGGCGAGCGTGCCCTGGCGGCCCTGGGCCCGAAGATGCTGGAACTCTCACGGGACCGCGCCCTGGGGGCTCTGCCGTACCTGGTGACGGCGGAGCACACCGCCCGGGCCCGTGAGGTGCTCGGCACGGACGCGCTGCTCGCCCCCGAGCTCAAGGTCGTCCTCGACGCCGACCCGGAGCGGGCCCGCGCCACGGCCCGCGACTACCTGCAGCGTTACCTGGCCCTGGCCAACTACCGCAACAGCTGGCTGCGGATGGGCTTCGGCGAGGACGACCTGGCGGACGGGGGCAGCGACCGCCTGCTTGACGCGGTCTACGCCTTCGGTGACGCCGAGGCCGTGAGGGCCCGGGTCGGGACGTTCTTCGACGCGGGCGCCGATCATGTGGCTCTGCAGGTGGTCACCGAGGACACGTTCAACGCGCTGCCGATGCCCCAGTGGCGCACGCTCGCGGAAGCGCTGCTGCCGGGTTGAAGCCGGGGACGTCGACGGGGCGGCCCTGCTCAAGGGAGCTCCGGCCTGCGAACGGCGCCCAAGGAGGCGCAGGTCTGGGCCGGTTGACCTGGAGTGCCCGTCCCGTCGACGCTTGCCGTGTGAGCGACAGACCGGATGTGAGGGTGCCCAGGCGGGCCCCGCGGGTGTGGGGAGCGCGCGAGCAGGAGATCCGCAGGGCCTACCCGTGCGACGGCCTCCCCGCCGAGCCGAAGGAAGAGTGGTTCCGCGCCGTCACGGTCGCCGCCGACCGCGCCACCGTCTTCCGCTGGCTCTGCCAGCTCAAGGTCGCTCCCTACAGCTACGACCTGCTGGACAATTCCGGGCGGCGGAGCCCGCGACAGCTCACACCCGGCGCCGGGGACCTGGAGGCGGGGCAACGGGTGATGAGCATCTTCCGGCTCGTCTCCTTCGCCGAGAACCGGCACATGACGCTGTTGCTGGACGACCCCAAGGGGCTGCGGCTCTTCGGAGCCTTCGCCGTCACCTATGCGGTGACCGAGGAACGACCGGGCGCCACCAGACTGGTGGCGAAACTGGTCGTGGGTGGCAACGAAGGCGACGGCGTGCTCGGCCGGCTGCGCCGCCGCTTCCTGGCATGGGGTGACCTGTTGATGATGCGCCGGCAGCTGCTGACCCTGAGGAAGCTGGCCGAGGGGCGCTGACCGTACCGGCGAGGGCTCCCGACTCGTACGGCCCGCGCCTCGTGGGCACCCCCCGCCTTCGCTCAGTCGCCTGATGTCCCGCCCTTCACGTCGCCCGTTGCCCCGGTCCGCGTGGCCAGGACGGAGTGCCGGCGCCCGTAGAAGAGGTAGATCAGCAGGCCGAGAACCAGCCACACCCCGAACCGCAGCCAGGTGAAGACGTCGAGGTTGGCCATCAGGTACAGGCACGCGGCAGCGGTGACGACCGGCAGCACGGGCGACAGCGGCACGCGGAAGGGCCGCTCCAGCTCGGGGTTGCGGCGGCGCAGCACCGGCACCGCCAGTGCCACGATGAGGAATCCGGACAGGGCGCCGATGCTGACCATGTCGGCAAGTTCGGCGATCGGGACGAACCCGGCCAGCAGCATGATCAGTACGGCTATCGCGATGGTCATCCGGTGCGGTGTGCGCCACCGCGGATGCACCTCGGAGAGCCGGCGCGGCAGCAGACCGTCGCGGCTCATCGCGAAGCCGATCCGGCCCAGCGTGACGAGTTCGACCATCATCACCGACGTCAGACCGGTGATGGCGCCCAGTCCCACGAGCGCCCCGACCCAGGGCGCTCCAGCCGACTGGAACGCCGCGGCGATCGGCGCCCCCTCGTCGATCTTCCGGTAGTCGACGACGGCGGTGAGCACCAGCGCCACTGCGACGTAGAGCACCGTGCAGACCGCGAGGCTGCCGAGGAGCCCCCGGGGCAGGTCCCGCTTGGGCTCCTTGGTCTCCTCGCCGAGATTGGCGAGCGCCTCGAACCCGGTGTAGGCGAAGAAGACGACAGCCGCGGCCGTGAGGACGCCCCCGAATCCGAAGGCGGACTGCTCCAGCCCCGCCAAGGCCTGGATCAGCGGTTGATCGACGACGCTCGCGGTGGCCTCGGCAGGCTGCGCCGGCGGGACGAACGGGTCGAGGTTGGCTCCCCGCGCGAAGAAGAGGCCGGCGACGACGATCAGCACGCACACGGACACCTTGATCACGACGAGTGCGTTGGTGAGCCGTGAGGACTCGCGGATGCCCGCGACCGCGACGACGGTGAGGACCGCAATGATCAGCACCGCGCCTACGTTCACCGTGGCCTGCTCGCCGAACCACTCCGGCGGCAGGTGCAGCAGATTGGCGACGTAGCCGGACCAGCTGCGTGAGACGACCGCGGCGCCGAGCGCGAATTCGAGCAGCAGGTCCCAGCCGATGATCCAGGCGAACAGCTCTCCCAGAGTGGCGAAGGCGTAGGTGTAGGCGCTGCCCGCGGTCGGGACGGCGGAGGCGAGCTCCGCGTAGCACAGGGCCGCCAGCGCCGCGACCACGCCCGCGACCACGAAGGACACGACGATCGCGGGCCCCGCGTGCTGCTTCGCCTCGACGCCGACCAGCGTGAAGATGCCGGTGCCGATGATGACTCCGACACCGAAGCCCGCGAGGGATATCGCGGACAGGCGGCGTTTCAGCGTGTTCTGCCGGGTTCGTTCGAGAACGTGCTCGACGGGCATCTTGCGCAGGATGTTCATGGTGCGACTCGCTCTGTCGGTGCCCCGGATGATCCGGGCGGGCGCGTTGTGACCGCGGTCGCCGGCCGGGACGCCGCCTGTCGATGGGATGTGGGGGTCCGTCGTGCTGGTGAGCAGGACAGTGCTGTCGGCCGACCGTCAACCCTGTCATGCGTCGCCTCCGCGCGTGAACCCCGGCAGGGGGCACCCGGGGCCTGGCGGAGTGGACGCCCGGTGTCGATCCCGGCCTGAGCCGGGACCGCGGGCCCGGAGACGATGAGTTGAGTACGAGTACTCATGTACGGGGCCCGCCGCCTTGGGAAGAGTGCCCTGGCGTGAGGGCCCGGCAGGTCCTCGTCCGCCAACGTCACGCGGCAACCGACAGCAGCCCACCCCTGGGATGACTCTGATGACCTCGTCCACCTCGCGCGAACCGTCCGCTTCATCCGATTCAGCTGCGGAATCCGGCCCAGCCGGCCCGTCCACGGCCTCACGGGGCCGCTTCTCCCTGCCCGCCGTGCTGGTGGTCGTGGTGGCGGCCGCGCTGATCGTGTCGGGCATCGACCCGTACGACCGTGCCACCTGGCTGATGGAGACGTTCTGGATCATCCTCGGGCTGCCGCTCGCCGTGCTCGTGTGGCGCCGCTTCCCGCTGACGGGACTGCTGTGCTGTCTGCACGCCCTGATCCTGGTTCACGGCGGCCAGTACACGTATGCGCGGACGCCCGTCGGCGAGTGGCTGCGGGACTGGTTCGGGCCGGCGCGCAATCCCTACGACAGGGTGGGCCACTTCGCGCAGGGGTTCGTGCCCGCGGTGCTCGTGAGGGAGATCATGGTCCGGCGCTCGCCGCTGCGCCGGCAGCCGCTGGCTGGCGCCGATGGTCGTGTGCGGCTGTGTGGCCTTCAGCGCCTTCTTCGAGCTGATCGAATGGTGGGCGGCGCTAATCGGGGGTTCGGCGGCGGACGACTTCCTCGCCACACAGGGCGATGTGTGGGACACCCAGTGGGACATGTTCCTCGCCCTCGTCGGCGCGACGTCGGCGCTGCTTCTCCTCAGCAGGGTGCACGACCGGCAACTCGCCGGTCTTCACAGGCAGTTCGCCGCTGCCGGCCCGGAACGCCCCCCATCGCTCAGCGGGGCACCCGGTGGGCCGGGCCCTGCTGACCGTGGTCGCTGAGCCAGGCCGGATACTGCGGGTTGTTGCCGATGGCGTCCGCGTAGGCCTTCTCGGCGTGTTCGACGAGCGCCGCCCCGTGAGCGGCCAGGGCGCTCTCCCGGTGCCATGCCAGAGAGTGCCGCAGCCGTAGCGGCGTCCCCTTCAGCGGGCGCGGCACGATGCCCGGGGTGCTGCGGAAGGTGGCCTGGCCCAGGCCGATCGCCGCCCCGGCCACGATGAGTTCACGTGCCGCGGCCGCCTCCGCCTCGTGCTGGACGATCGCCGTGAAGCCGGCACCGGTGCACGCGGCGGCGAAGGCATCGTGCAGGCCGCTCCCCTGGCTGGGCGGCAACACCCATACGTCCTCTGCCAGTTCGTCCAGCCCCAACATCGGCCGCCCCGCCTTCGGATGCTCCTCGGGGAGGAGCACGAACGCCGGCTCGATCGCCACCACATGCTGCTCGACCTCACGGCGCGGTGGACGCGCGCTTCCCTCGTACTCGACGAGCGCGCCCAGGTCCTGCTGCCGCGCGGCGACGAGGTCGAGCACGGTCGCGACGTCCGGCTCGGTGCGCAACTTCGCCTCCGCGCCCGGGAAGAGGGCACGCAGGGGGTCCAGCAAGCGCACCATCAGCGGCCCCGGATTGGCGACGTAACGCAGGGACAACCGGCCGTCCGAGAAGCCGAGATGGGACAGGACCTCCTGCTGCACCGAGTCCAGTTGCGGCAGTAGCTCGCGGGCCTTCGCGACGACCAGTTCTCCCAGAGCCGTCGGGCTGGCACCGCCCCGGTGCCGTACGAACAGCGGGCCGCCCAGCATGCGTTCGATGCGCTGCAGCTGCGCCGTCAGGGACGGCTGGGAGAGTCCGAGCACGGCAGCCGCCCTGGTCAGGCTCCCCGCGTCCGCCACGGCCCGGATCACTCGGAGGTGGCGCACTTCGAGGTCCATCACACGATGCTATGTCCAGGTGGGATGGGCAGGGAGCGGACGTCAGCGGGCATCGTGAGTTCACGGCGCACCAGCCACCCCCCACCACATCCGCGAGGAGCCGTCGCATGCTCACTTCGCATGCCCTGCCCGCATCCGGCGCCAGGGAGCGGGCGAACGAGATTGCCGGACTGCTGCTGAGCCACCAGCGAAAACCGGACCGCAACCGACACCAACAACCCGGAGACTGCCGGGAGTTACCCTGCGCCGACTGCCGGGCCACCCAGGCCCGCGTGATCGAGGCGTTCGTGCTCGCCGGCCGACCCGTACGCCTCGTACTGCCCGCCTTCCCCGGCAAGTCACCGAACCGCGCCAAGGTACTGGGGACCCTCCCCGACATGGCCGAGGAGCGGGCCCTGGAATACCTCGACTCCCTCGCCGCCTCGATCCGGGAGATCCATCCGCCCGGCGCGGAGATCGTGATCTGCTCCGACGGCCGTGTCTTCAGCGATGCCGTCGGCATACCGGACGACGACATCACGGCCTACCACCGGGAATTGCGGACGATGATCGCCGCGCTTCCCCACGGCGGGGTCTCGCTCTTCACGCTCGACCAGGTACCCGAACTCGCGGGGCTCCCGCACGACACGATGCGCACGGTGCTCACCGAACGCCACGCCGTTCCCCTGGACCAACTGCGCTACGGCGTACGGCACGGCGAGGAGCTGCCGCTCTACAGAGCCATCACCCGCTTCCTCTTCGAGGACGGCAACACGCCCGAATACAAGGGAAGCAGGGCCGCACTGCAGAGGGACGCACGGGCGCGTGCCTACGTCGTCATCCAGCGCAGCAAGGCCTGGGGCGAGTTCCTCGCTCAGCGTTTCCCCGGTTCCGTCCGGCTCTCCATCCATCCCCAGCCCTGTTCCGCGCTCAAGCTGGGCATCCGGCTGGGCGAGTCGACCGGTACGTGGCTCACGCCGTGGCACGGAGTCGCCGTCGACCTCGGCGGACGGCTGGTGCTGATGAAGCGGTCGGAGGCCGAAGCGCTCGACTGCGACCTCGTCGAACGGGGTGGCCGGCCAAGCCACTTCGCCCTGCGGGGGCCGGCCCGCTCCGCGCACGAGGACCTCCTCCGGCACCCGGCGGCACGTACGGGCGCCGCCATCGCACCGAGCGCGTCCACCGCATCCACCGCACCCACAGCATCGAAGGAGTGGTGACCTTGACCATCAGCACCCCTGCCCGTCCTCCCCTCGCCCGCTTCGGAGCCGTCATCGAGGCCGCGTCGCCGGGCGGGCGGCTGGACGCGCTCCCCGTGGAGGAACTGCGCGAACTGGTCCGCAGCCACCACCTTCTGCTGCTGCGCGGCTTCACACCCTTCGCGGACGGCGAGGAACTGGCCGCGTACTGCGCGCGCTGGGGCGAGATCAGCATGTGGCCGTTCGGCGCGGTGCTCGAACTGGTGGAGCACGAGAACCCCGAGGACCACATCTTCGACCACCGGCACGTGCCGCTGCACTGGGACGGCATGTACCGCCCCCAGGTGCCCGAGTTCCAGCTCTTCCACTGCGCCGACGCACCGGGTCACGACCAGGGCGGCGGGACGGTCTTCTCCCAGACCTCGGCCGTGCTCCGGGACGCGGACCCGGGCGCACGCGCGTTGTGGGAACAGGCCACCGGGATCTACCGCCGCAAGATGGAGTTCTACGAGAGCACAGCCGTCTCACCCGTGGTCGGCGAACACCCCGTCACCGGGGAGCCGGTGATCCGCTACAACGAACCGGTCGCTCCCGACGACGAGTTCATCAACCACCCGGTCCTGGAGTTCACCGGCGTGCCCGCCGGGCGGCTCGAGGAATTCCACCGCGGCCTGAGCAAGGCCCTGCGCGCCCCCGGATACGCGTACACGCACCAGTGGCGCACGGGAGACCTCGTCGTCGCCGACAACTACACGATGCTCCACGGCCGGGAGGCGTTCACCAGCCGCGCCCCGCGCCATCTGCGCCGCGTACACGTGCTCGGTGACCCGCCGCTGGAGAATCCGGCGCTGCTGGCGGGCGGTCAGCCACCCGCCGGCTGACAACGGCTCACGGACGCGACGACGGCCCCTCCCCGCAGGGTCCCCCACGCCGGCGTTGCGTCCGTGCCCGTTGTGCTGGAAGCTCTCCGCGCGTGCCGCCGGCACCGGAGTGCGCGGACGAAGCAGGGGCAGCCCGCCGGCAGCACCCGGCGGAGGTGGACGCTGCGCGTCAGCAGGCGGCCCTGAGAATGCCGGGAGGTAGCCCGCGTCCTGCTCGCGCGGCTGCGGACCGCACACGCCGAACGGCCCCGAGTCCACCGCTGAACGGCCTTGGAAAGAACCGTGAACTCGATCGCGGGTTCGTGCGGAGTAGGGAGTGACCGGGCTCTGTTCTCGCCCGGCCAGGCGACGAACGGAGCCCGATGTGACAGCGCCCTCCCGAGTGGAGCGCCGGCCGGACCCTTCGGAGGACTCGGTTCTGGTGCAGGCGTCACAGACCGATCCGCAGAGGTTCGCCGAACTGTACGACCGGCATGCGCCGGACATTCACCGGTACGCCGCACGGCGCCTGGGCCACTCCGCGGCGGACGACGTGGTGGCGGAGACCTTCCTCGTCGCGTTCCGCCGCCGGGACCGCTTCGACCCGTCGCGGGGCTCCGCACGCCCGTGGCTGTACGGGATAGCGAGCAACTTGATTGCCGGACACCGTCGTTCGGAGGTCATGCAGTACCGCGTGCTGGCGAAGACCGCGGTCGATCCCGTGGTGGAGGGACATGACGACCGCGCCGACAGCCGGGTGGCCGCAGCCGCGGTGACCCGTCAGCTCGGTGCGGCGCTGGCCCGTCTGTCCAAGGGCGACCGGGACGTGCTGCTGCTGGTCGCGTGGGAGTCGCTGACCTACGGCGAGGTTGCGCAGGCGCTCGCGATTCCCGTCGGGACAGTGCGCTCCCGACTGAACCGGGCTCGCAAGAAGGTCCGGAAGGCGCTCGGTGGGGCCGACCCCACTGCGGCACGCGAGGAGTTCACACGTGGATGAAATGACAGAACTTCGGCGCATGCGGGCTGAGGTCTCCCACCCCGACCCGGAACGGCTGACCACCGGCCGGGAGCGGCTTCAGGCCGCGATCAACGAAGAGACGCCGGCACTCCGGACCGCCTCGGACCGACCACGGACAGGGGGAATCATGAACGACATCAAGATCACGGGCGACAGTGGGCGCGGCTCCGGCAATCTCCTTCGCCGCCGGCCGGTGCTGAGCGTCGCGGTGGCGGCCACCGCGGCCGTCGCGGTCACCGCCACGGTCGTCGTCGCCGACAACCTCGGTGACCGGCAAGGGCGTTCGGGACCGTCCGTCTCGGAAACGTCCACCACGCGGAAGGTCAGCGCGAAGAAGGTGCTCAACGACGCCGCGGACCGTGTGCGTGAGGAGGAGAAGGACGCGAAGACCGACGTCCCACGCGACGACCAGTTCATCTACATCAAGAACATCGTCAAGGAGACCAACCGCAAGACCGGCAGGACCGATGTCAGGGAGGCCGAGAACTGGGAGTCGGTGGACCGCACCCAACGCGGGTGGGTGAACGAGATCGGCGGCGACGGCACGTGGGACGAGCCACTGGGAAAGAACGAGTCCACGTTCCCGCCTCCGGGCTGGGAGGCGCAGAAGAAGATTCCCAAGGACCCCGTCGAACTGATCCGTTACCTGGCGAAGGGGCTCGGCGGGTCGGGCAAGCCCGGTTCGCTGAAGGAGGTCAAGAAGCGTGACTGGTACATGGTCCAGTTCTCCCTGAAGGGGCTGGCCACTCGGCCGATCTCGCCCAAGGGCCTGCGGCCCGCGGCTTTCGAGGCCCTGGCCAAGGTCCCCGGGATGAAGGCGAAGGCGGGCGTGAAGGACAGCAAGGGACGACCGACGGTCGGGATCGCGTACGACCACAAGTTCACCAGGGACCAGATGCTCCTCTTCGACGAGGACCGTCACGCGTACCTCGAAGACAGGGCGATCCGCACCACGTTGGATGGCAAGAAGAGCTACGACCAGTTCATCCGCCTTGCCGAGAGCGCCGTCGTCGACAAGGTCAAGCAACGGCCGTGACACCGAAGGCGACCCGGTGGCCGCTACGGGGGTGCGGCCACCGGGCACGTGAGGGGCCGCTTCTCGGTGAGATGCGGACTCCCGCATGTCTCAGAAGCGTCAACTGCGGGGCCACACCGGTCAGTCGGGGCAGACCAGGCCGGGGGACGACGTAACGGCGACGCCCGGACCCTCGGGGAGGTCAGGTGCCGCGTTCCCCCTCGGCGCTTCTCGCGGCCCCGCTCTTCCCGGCGCCCTCCCTACCGGTCGTCTGCCTTTCCCGAAGTACGTCCGCCGTGCGCCGGCACCAGTCCCGGTGCCCCTCTTCGAAGGCCAGGCCGCGCATGCAGGTCAGATACGGGCCGATCCGTCCGCCGCGGCGCAGGAACTCCTCCTCGTCCGCATCGTCGCGCATCCGCCGCAGCAGCTCGCCGAAGAGCCCGATCCTGGCTTCGGCCGCGGACGCACGCTCTTCGAGCTGTTCGATGACGGGCCCCGCCCCGACGCGGTCGACGGCCTGGACCTTCACGAGCAGGTCGTCACGGATGAACGACGGCTTCGACGCGGCGGCGACGAACCCCTCCAGCTCTGCCAGTCCGGCGTCGGAGACCCGGAAGAGGCGCTTGTTGGGCCGGGTCTCCTGGACCACCTGCCTTCCGGTGACCAGCCCCTCCTTCTCCAGCTTGGCCAGCTCGGCGTAGAGCTGCTGGGGCAGGGCGTGCCAGAAGTTCGCGACGCCGACGTCGAACGCCTTGGCCAACTGGTATCCGCTGTACTCGCCGTCCAGCAGTGCCGCCAGCACCGCGTGTCTCAGTGCCATCGATGCGCCCCCTTCCCACTCGTCGTCCGTCCGTGCATCATACTCAAGAAATTGATTAGTCAGATACTTGAGTATGAGGACTTGGGGAGGAGAGCCATGGAGACCGCCGCACGCTTCCGCGCCGCCGTCGAGACACGCGACCGGGCCGCGCTGGAAGAGCTGTTCACGGAGGACATCCGCTTCTACAGCCCGGTGAAGTTCACGCCCTTCGAGGGCAGGCCCATGGTGCTGGGGCTCTTCGACGTTCTGCTGCGCACCTTCGAGGACTTCCACTACATCGGGGAGTTCGACGGCGCGGCTCAGACCAGTACCGACAGCACTGACGCCCCCGCGTCGGTCCTCGTCTTCCGCGCCACGGTGCAGGGCAAGCAGATCCACGGCATCGACATGCTCCAGTTCGACGAGGCCGGTCGCATCAAGGAGTTCACCGTCATGGTCCGGCCGCAGTCCGCCGTGCAGGCACTGGGCGAGGCGGTGCTCGCGGGACTGGTCGCCGACGGTCTCGTGCCCAAGTCCGGCTGAGAGCGGGCCACTTCGTACCGGCAGAACGGCCCGTACGGACAGCCCCTCCCGCGAGGCCCGACGGACCCGGCACGGCGGCCGGCGTGACAACCCGCGACCGCCCACCCCTCTAGCTGCTCCCGTTGAGGTTCCGGCGCAGCAGCGGCAGCAGACGCTCCCAGTGCCGCTCCAGTGCCACGGGGCTGTACGCGGAGGTGTCGGACATGGTGAAGCCGTGAGGCCCTGGATACACCTCGGAGGTGTAGCGGACACCCGCCGCGTCCAGGGCCTCGTCCAGCCGTGCGATGTCCTCCGGAGGCATCGCGTCGTCGTTCTCGGCGTGGCCGAAGTGGAGTTCGGCGGTCACGGAGCCGACGTCCAGGTGCGGACTGTCTGCCGCGTCGGTGGCGAGCCGGGCCCCGTGGAAGCCCGCGGCCGCAGCGACCGTGCCGGGGTGGGCGGACGCCGTGCGCAGGGCGAGCATCGCGCCCATGCAGTAGCCGGTGACACCCACCCCGCCGGGGCTCACCTGCTCCTGCTGTGAGAGGAAGTCGAGATAGGCGCCCGAGTCGGGGACGGACTTGTCAGGGGTGTGCTCCGCCATGACCGGCCTGACCTTCGCGATGAAGGCGTCACGCGCCTCGGGCTCCCGCATGTCGGGCAGCGGGAACAGCGGTGCCCGGCCGTGCCGGTAGAAGACGTTGGGAGCGAGCACGTAGTAGCCGTGCGAGGCGAGCTTCATCGCGAGCCCCCGTATGACGGGCCGCAGGCCGATCACGTCCATGTAGAGCAGGACGCCGGGATGCTCGCCGCCCTCGGCGGGGAATGCGGCGAACGCGTCCGCCGTACCGTCCGGGGCAGGGATGTCGAGGTCGAGGGACGTGGTTTCCATCGTCTGTGATCCTTCCGCCGCGAACAGGTGCCCGCCCGTCCTATCACCGCCTCCGGCTCCGCGTCCCGTCACCGCCTCCGGCTCCGCGTCCCGTCACCGCCTCCGGCTCAGGCACACACACGCGCCCCATGAGCCGTGAAGCCCCCTCGTCGATGCTTCACGGTCCATGGGGCGCCGGTCGGTGCGAACGGGCGGCGGCCTACCGGGAGGTGGGCAGGCGCTCCGCCTTCTCCTCCTCGCCGTGTGCGACGGCGGACTTCTGGAGACTGCGCAGCCTGACCCACCCGCCTGCCAGCAGAACGGCCCAGACCGCACCCACGTAGAGGGAGACGCGGGCCTCCGGGTCGTAGGCGATGAGGCCGGTGACCATGAGCAGGAACAGCAGCGCGACCGTGCTGGCGACGGCGCCCCCCGGAGCGGGGAACGAGGACTCGCGCAACTGGCCCGCCTTCAGCGCCCGGCGGTAGCGGATGTGGCTGCAGAGGATCATCATCCAGGTCCAGATGCCCGCGGCCGTCGCCACCGAGGTGACGTAACCGAAAGCCTTCTCCGGCACCAGGTAGTTGAGGACGACCCCGATCCCCATCAGCGCGACGGAGGCCGTGATGCCGACGGCGGGGGACTTGCGGGAGTTGAGCCGCGCGAAGATCTTCGGCGCCTGGCTGTTCGCCGCCAGGTCGCGCAGCATGCGGCCGGTGGAGTACATGCCGGAGTTGCAGGACGACAGCGCGGCCGTCAGTACGACGAAGTTGACGATGCCGGCAGCGAGGGGAATGCCCATCTCGGAGAAGGCGCGGACGAACGGGCTCTCCCCCTCCGAGTACTGCGTCCACTTCACGACCGACAGGATGATCAGCAGCGCGCCCACGTAGAAGAAGATGATCCGCCAGGGCAGCGTGTTGATGGCCTTGGGGAGGGTCTTCTCCGGGTTCTCCGACTCACCCGCGGTGACGCCGACGAGTTCGACGGCGAGGTAGGCGAACATGACGCCCTGCAGCGTCATCAAGCTGGAGCCGATGCCGTTGGGGAAGAACCCGTCGTGCGCGTACAGGTTGGCCGCCGACGCGGTGTCGCCCACCTCGGAGAAGCCCAGGGTCAGCACTCCGAGACCGATCACGATCATGCCGATGATGGCGGTGACCTTGATCATCGAGAACCAGAACTCGATCTCCCCGAAAATCTTGACGGAGATGAGGTTCACCCCGAAGAGAACCACCAGGAACACCAGTGCGCTGACCCATTGCGGAATCACCGGGAACCAGAAATGGATGTAGATGGCGGCGGCCGTCAGTTCGGCCATGCCCGTGACGACCCAGAGGAGCCAGTACGTCCAGCCCGTGGCGAATCCGAAGAACGGGCCGAGGAATTCGCGGGCGTATTCCGCGAAACTACCGGACACCGGCCGGTAGAGAAGGAGTTCACCGAGTGCCCGCATGATGAGGAAGACGACCACACCCGCGAGCGCGTACATGAGAATGATGCTGGGGCCGGCCTTCGCGATATTCGCTCCGGCTCCCATGAAAAGGCCGACACCGATGGCGCCGCCGATTGCGATCATTTGAACCTGACGCGAACCGAGACCACGCTCGTATCCCTCTTCGGAACCGCTGATCGCGGCCCCTCCGACGTCTTCAGGCTGCCTGGTTTCCACCGAGACCATTACGTCCGTGCCTTTCTCCACGTCCGGCCGCGCATTCGAATCGGGCCGGATCCGGCTCTCCCGGGAATGAATGGAGGTGCTGGCCGGCAATCTGCCAGCTCTGGTCTCCTGCACAGCAGGAGGGACGCCGTGCAGGAGATCGTGAAGATTTATCACGGCTTTGGGGCCGCCTTCCGCGGCGAAGTGTGGCAGGCGTCACAGGGAGAACCGCCCATAGTCGGCGTGCCGCCCCAATTGGCCGCCTCCTGACACTGGATCGTTACCTCGATTTGAGGATCGATTAAGGAATCTCCCGTTGACTTGAGCTGGAATTGAGGAAGCGATTGAGTTCGACGTGAGGGTCCGTCAGATGTACTCGTCAGAAATTTGAGGATCGCTTGAGGAAGTCGCTCCTGGGGCGGTGCTCGCAGCGGCGGTGGAAGAAAGGGTCGACGCGCAGCCGCCACCCGGCATACGGGGTCGGGCCCGGCAGATCGAGCGGGCCGACTGCGCCGGGGGTACGGGGAATCGCGGCACAGGGGCGGCGTGAAAGCCGTGTGGGCACCGGGATCCGGGCCCGGCCGGGGCGTCATCCGTCGTACGGTCCAGGCCTGTCGCCGCCCGGCTGACCAGCGGGCTCGCTGTGCGAGACTACGCCGCATGGCGCGTGTGTCTTCGGATCCCGGGTGGCTGGGGAGCGCCCCTGATCTGACTGCTCCGTCCACGCTTCCCGCGCACACCCGTATCGAGCGGTGGCTGATGGGCGTCATCGAGCGGCGCGATCTCGTACCGGGCGACAAACTGCCCGTCGAGGAGCGGTTCGCCGCGAGCCTCGGGGTAAGCCGGATGACGCTCCGGCAGGCGCTCGCGAGTCTTGAGAAGGCTGGGACCGTCGTAAGGAAGAGGGGACGCGGCGTCGGCGGGACCTTCGTCTCCGAGGCGAGGATCGAGTGCGACCTGACGGGGCTGGCGGGGTTCACCGAGCAGATGCAGCGGGCCGACGTCCGGGCGGGCGCCCGGCTCGTCAGCGCGGCGACGGTAGCCGCCGACCGGGCAGCCTCCGGCGCGCTGTCACTCCGGCCCGGCGCCGCGGTGCACGAAGTCGTGCGGGTGCGGACGGCCAATCGCCGGCCGCTTGCGCTGGAGCGTGCCTACTTCCCCGCGGAGGTGTTCCCCGACCTGCTGGAGCAGGGCCTGACCGGGTCGATCTACCGCCTGATCTCGCGCCGCTACGGGCAGACGCCCCAGGTGGCGTCCGAGAGCCTGGAGCCGGTGCTCCCCACCGAGGAGGAGGCCCGGCTGCTGCGCGTGGAGGCCACCACGCCGCTGATGCTGATCGAGCGCACGGCGTACAGCGGTAGCGGGCTGGCACTGGAGTACGCGCGGGATCTGTTCAGGTCCGACCGGGTACGCATCTCGTTCCGCACGGGAATCGGCCAGGGCGACGGGGCGAAAGGGACCGGCTCCAGCGGCTAGTGCGCGTCGCTCTTGCCGGGCGGCCGCCCAAGCGCGATTTTCGGTTGTCGGCGAGGTCCACCCTGCGGCACAGTGCTGCGGATGAGCGTGCGCCCCCCACGGTACGGGAACGTCGTCAACGTGTTGAGCCAGTGGTGAGCAGCGACCTGGTGGTCGTCGGCGCCGGCATCGTCGGTGCCTCGGTGGCCTATCACGCCGCCCGGGCCGGTGCCGTCGTGACCCTCGTCGATGCCGGGCGGCCGGGCGCCGGCGTGACGGCGGACTCGTTCGCCTGGATCGGAGGGCCCGGCGTACGCACCGGTCCGGCCGCCGCGCTGCGGGCTACCGCGACGGACGAGTACCGCCGGCTCGAGGCCGAGCTGCCGGGTCTCCCGGTGACCCGGTCCGGCTCTCTTTCCTGGGGCACGGCGGACACCGCGCCGGAGCCGGGGCCCGGGCAGGAGATCGTGGACGCGGCCACTGTGGCGACGCTCGAGCCCACCCTGCGGCAGCCCCCGGAGTGGGCTGTCTGGGCGCCCGGTGACGCCGCCGTCGACCCGGTGGGCGTGACCGAGCGGCTGGTCGCGGGTGCCCGCGACTGCGGCGCCCGGGTCCGTCCGGACACCCCGGTCACCGCGGTCCGCCGGGACGCCGCGGGCCGGGTTGCCGGGGTCGAGACGGCAGCAGGTCCCCTCTCCGCTGAGACTGTGGTGCTCGCGGCCGGGGTGGCCACGGCCGCGCTGGGCGCGTCGCTCGGCATACGCGTCCCGGTCGACCCGTCGCCGGCGACGCTCTTCCGGTTCCGCGCTCCGGCCGGTCTGGTCCGCACCGTGGTCAACAACCGGGACTTCGATCTCCGGCAGGTCGCCGGGGATCAGCTGGTCGCCGCCGCAGACTCGCCCCAACGGACTCTCGCCGCCGTCCGGTCCACCTTCCGCGGCGCCGCGGATGTCGAGCTGCTCAGCACCCGGATCGGTGCGCGCCCCATGCCGGCCGACGGCGAGCCGATCGTCGGCCCGGCCGTCGAGGTGCCCGGCCTCTATGTGGCGGTGCTGCACGCTGCGGTCACGCTCGGCCCGGCCGTGGGCCGCCTGGTCGCGCGGGAACTGGTCGACGGGGCCGTGGAGCCGGTGCTGGCGGGCTGCCGTCTCGACCGCTTCTAGGCGTCGGATTCCGCTGCCGGGGACCGCTGCCTCGAACGCCGGGCGGGCCGAACTCCGCGAGCGGTCACGGAAGTCGAGGCCTCCCCTCCCCCACTGCCAGCCGGCCGCCGTTCGCCCGCGACCAGCGGGTTTCCCTTCCCCGACCGAGCTTCACGACCCCGGACGGCCTCCGCACATTCACGAGCCGAGGCGGATTGCGTCTAGACCTTTTATGAGTCCGGGCCTGGTGGTAGCGTCCGCCGTCTATCGGTCCGCGCCCACCTCTCGGCAGGGCGCCGCAGCCAGCATCGCCATCCCGATCCCCAACGGCCCGCCTTCCGCGATCTACACCCCGGGATTTTCATGGCACTGCCCGATCGGAGCCGAGTGGTCGTCATCGGTGGCGGCGTCGTCGGCTGCAGCATCGCTTACCACCTCGCGGGGCGCGGGTGGAGCGACGTCCTGCTGATCGAACGCAAGAGCCTCACCCACGGCAGCACATGGCATGCCGCCGGACTCGTGGGCCAGTTGAGAGGGTCCAGCAACCTCACACGGCTGATGCGCAAGAGCGTGGAGACGTACCGGACCTTGGAGGAGTCCACGGGTTGCGCCACCGGATGGCGGGGCGTCGGCTCCGTACGCGTCGCAGCCGGCGCGGACCGGTGGGAGGAGCTGAAGCGGCTGGCGACCACCGGCAAGAGCTTCGGCTTCGACGTCCACCTGGCCTCGCCCTCGGAGGCGAAGGAACTGTTCCCGCTGCTGGAGACCGACGGCCTGTACGGGGCGACGTGGGTGCCCGGCGACGGCTACGTCGACCCGAGCCAGCTGACCCAGGCCTTCGCCACGGGAGCCCGCGCCGCGGGCGTGCGCATCGTTCAGAACTGCCGCGTGGAGGCCGTCGAACGCCGGGGCCGCAGGGTGACCGCTGTGGTCACCGAACAGGGCCGCGTCGAGTGCGACGTCGCCGTGAACGCGACCGGGATGTGGGGCACGGAGACCGCGCGGCTCGCGGGGGTGGACGTGGCCGCGGGAATGGTGGAGCACCAGTACGTGGTGACCGAGAAGACGCCCGACGTGCCACCGGATCTGCCGACCTTCCGCGATCCCGA
This sequence comes from Streptomyces sp. TAA486, assembly GCF_000426165.1. NCBI lineage: Bacteria > Bacillati > Actinomycetota > Actinomycetes > Kitasatosporales > Streptomycetaceae > Streptomyces > Streptomyces sp. TAA486. The sequence goes on from NZ_AUEV01000002.1 coordinate 547,843, forward strand.
CGCCCGCATCTATCTCAAGCCGGAGACCGGAGCCCTGCTCGTCGGAGGCTGGGAGGACGGAACCCGCGTGCCGTGGCGCACCGTCCCGCGGGACCTGGGGCCCGAGCTGTTCACACCGGACATGGACCGCTTCGCGCCGCTCGCAGAGGGCGCCACCACGAGAGTGCCGGTGTTCGGCGACCTGGGGATCCAGACGTGGGTCAACGGGCCGATCCCCTTCTCGCCCGACGCGGAACCCTTGATGGGCCTTACCGAGGACCTGGACAACCTCTACCACTGCTGCGGGTTCTCAGCGGGCGTCGCCGCGGCCGGCGGTGCCGGTGACGCGATGGCGAACTGGATCGTCGACGGTGATCCGGGCATGGATCTGTGGCCCTTCGACGTCCGCCGCTTCGGGGCGGCGCACAACGTGCCCGCCTATCTGGAGCAGCGCGTGGTGGGCGCGTACGAGCACTACTACCGACTGCACTACCCCAACAGCGAGTTGGCGGCCCCGCGCGGTCAGCGGCGAAGCCCCCTGCACGACGTGCTGCTCTCGCGCGGCGCGGTCGTCGGCACCAAGTACGGCTGGGAGCGGGCGAATTGGTTCGCGCCGCCCGGTGTGGACCCGGTCGAGGAGCCGACGTTCGGGCGCAGCAACGCCTGGCCGTACATCGGAGAGGAGCACCGCGCGGTGCGCGAGGGCGTGGGGGTGGTCGACCGGACGTCGCTCGCCAAGTACGAGATCTCGGGGCCGGGCACACTCGCCCTGATGCAGAGGACCGCCGGCGCGGACCTGGACGTCGCGCCGGGACGTGTCGTGCACACCCAACTGCTCAACGTGCGGGGCGGCATCGAGGCGGACGTGACGGTCACCCGCCTCACGGAGGAGCTGTTCCGCCTCGTCACGGGGAGCGCTTCCGGACGCCACGATGTGACGTTCCTGCTCCAGAACGCGCCCGACGACGGTTCGGTGACGGTGCGGGACGTCACCTCCGCCTGGGGCTTGCTCGACGTGTGCGGGCCGCGGGCCGGCGATGTCGTGCGGCAGCTGAGCCACTGCGACTTCGGCGACGACGCATTCGGGTTCATGACCGCGCGGGAGGCCGATCTGGGGTACGCGCCGGTGCGGGCGCTGCGGGTGACGTGCGTCGGCGAACCGGGCTGGCAATTCCACATCCCCACCGAGTACATGCGGGGCGTCTACGACCAACTCCTCGCCGCCGGTGCGGGGTCCGGGATCCGGGACGTCGGCTGCAGGGCGGTCGACTCGCTGCGTCTGGAGAAGCAGATCCCGCTCTGGCCGGCGGACATCGGCCCCGACCACAGTCCGTACGAGGCGGGGCTCGGCTCCGAGGTCCGTCCCGACAAGCCCGGGCTGCTGGCCGGTCCGGCGCTGCGCACACTGCGGGACGAGCGCCCGGCGAAGAGGCTGTGCTGGTTCTCCACCGACGCGGACGTGGTGATGCACGGCGGCGAACTGGTGACGCAGGCCCACACGGATCTGGCCGCCGGTGTGAGGAGTGCGGGCTACGGCTGGACCGTGGGCAGAACCCTCTTCAGCGCCTATTTGCCCGAGGAATCAGCTCAGGACTCGGCCTTCCAAGTAGAGGTCGCGGGGCGCAGGTTCGACGCGACGCGCCACGACGCACCTCTCCACGACCCCGACGGGAAGAACTTCCGTACCTGAGAATCCGATCAGCACGAGGACATGAGGAGCGACCGCGAATGGACAAGCAGGACGCCGGCATCGTGGAAGACCTCTCCCGGACCGGGCAGGAGCCGCTCAAAGGTCTACTGGAGCGGATTCCCTCCCTCGCGGGCCGGTCATGTGAGGTCTCGGAGCTCTCCGGCGGGCTGACGAACCGCAACTACCGGGTCGTTGCGGGCGGAACCGACTGCGTCGTACGGGTCTTCGGCAACGAACCCGAGTTGCCGATCGACCGTGACCACGAGCACCGCAATTCGACTGCCGCGGCGTCCGCCGGCGTCGGTGCACCCGTCCTCGACTACATCCCGGACCACGGAATGCTGGTCGTCGGCTACATCGACGGCGTGACCATGTCCGACGAACTGATCAAGAAGCCCGGCAATCTCCCCCGCGTGGCTGACTCCTGCCGCCGCCTGCACCAAGGGCCGCGGTTCGTGGGCGAGTTCGACATGGCCGACGTGCAGGACCGGTACCTGGCGACGGTGCGGGAGCGCGGCTTCCGGCTGCCGGATCGCTATCTGGAGAACATGGAGGCCGTCCACCGGGTGCGTGACCTCCTCGCCGCGACCCCGGTCGAGACGGTGCCGTGCAACAACGACCTGCTCGCCGAGAACTTCATCGACGACGGCGAACAGATCTGGATCATCGACTACGAATACGCGGGCAACAACGACCCCTGCTTCGAGCTGGGCAACATCTGGAGCGAATGCCACCTGTCCGTCGAGGAGTTGGAGGAGCTGATCACCGCGTACTTCGGCCGCCCCAGCCCGGACAAGGTCGCGCGCGCCCAGCTCCAGGGACTGATGTCGAAGTACGGCTGGACGCTGTGGGCGTCGATCCAGCAGGCGACGAGCAGCATCGACTTCGACTTCTGGACATGGGGGATGGAGAAGTACGACACGGCCGTCGGAATCCTCTCCAGCGGCTCCCGCTTCGAGCGTCTGCTGGAAGACGCCCGGCTCGCCGACTGACCACCGAAGCCGGGCCCCACCCCCTGGAAGACCACGGGACCTCCGCCCGGCCCACGGCCACCTCCGAAAGGTCTGCCATGCGCAAGAGCGACGCAAAAACAGACAGCCGATCAGACACGGTGGACTCCGACGACCTCGCGACGCTCGGCTACCGCCAGCGACTGCACCGCGGGCTCGGCGGCTTCTCCTCCTTCGCCGCGGGATTCAGCTACATCTCGATTCTCACCGGCATGTTCCAGCTCTTCGGCCTGGGTTACGGGTTCGGCGGACCGCTGATCTTCTGGGCCTGGCTTCTGGTGTTCGCAGGGCAGTTCTGTGTGGCCCTCGTCTTCGCCGAACTCAGCGCGCGCTTCCCGATCGCGGGCTCCGTCTACCAGTGGTCGAAGAGGATCTCCGGCCGGAGCGGCGCCTGGATGGCGGGGTGGACCATGCTCGTCGGCTCACTCGTCAGCGTCGCCGCGGTGACCATGGCGATGCAGGTCGTGCTGCCTCAACTGTGGTCGGGCTTCGACGTGTTCGAGAACGACACGCACAACGCCGTCTTCCTCGGCACCGTCTGCATCGCACTGACCACGCTGATCAACGCGCTGGGCGTGAAGGTCATGACCAAGGTCAACAACATCGGCGTGGCCGCGGAGTTGCTCGGCGTCGCGGTGGTCCTGGTGCTGCTGGCGGCGCACGCCGTGCGGGGCCCGCAGGTCGTCGCCACGACGCAGGGCGCCGGGCCGGGCACCCCCGGCTGGGAGATCCTGGGCTACGGTGCTCCGCTGCTGATGGCCGCCATCATGCCCGCCTGGGTCATGTTCGGCTTCGACACGGCGGGTTCACTCGCGGAGGAGACCCGCAACCCCCGCAAGCGCACACCCGTGGCCCTGCTCCAGGCGCTCGGTGCCGCGGGGATCGCCGGCGCGCTGCTGCTGCTGTTCGCGCTCATGGCGACCCGCACGCTCGATGTCGAGAAGCTCGGCACGGCCGGTCTGCCGTACATTCTCCAGACCGTGCTGGGCTCCACGATGGGCAAGATCATTCTGCTGGACGTCGCGATCGCCGTGTTCATCTGCACCCTCGCCATCCAGACGGCCACGATCCGGATCGCGTTCTCCATGGCGCGCGACAACAAGCTGCCCTTCGGGGAGAAGCTCGCCCACGTCACTGACACCAGGCAGTCCCCCGCGGCCCCGGCGATCGTCTCCGGCCTGGTGGCAGCGGCGATCCTGATCGTCAACGTCGGCAACCCCAACATCTTCACGATCGTCACCTCCGTCGCCATCGCGATCGTCTACGCCGCCTATCTGCTGGTGACCGTGCCGGTTCTCAGGCGCAGGCTCGGCGGCTGGCCGCACGACCGCGGCACGGGCCTGTTCACGATGGGACGCGGGGCCGGACTGGTCGTGAACGGTCTGGCCGTGGCGTACGGCCTGTTCATGACCGTCAATCTGCTGTGGCCACGCCAGGACGTGTACGGCGAGGGCGGCTACGCCTGGGGCGGGGTCGTCAGCTTCGCGGGGGTCGCGGTGCTCGGCGGCGCGTACTACCTGCTCGTGCAGCGGCACAAGTCCGACCAGGTCGCCAGCGAACATCTCCTTGTGGCGGACGACGCCGGCTCCGGCGGAAACAGTGGAACCGGTGATCTGGAGACCCAGCATGCGGACGGATGACCGCCCCTCCACTCCCGCGGAACCCGGCGTCCGCCACGGCGACCACGGCAACCTCGACGAGGGGACCTTGCAATGAGCCCGGCAATGCCCGACCGCGCACGCGTGGTCATCGTCGGCGGCGGCGTCATCGGCACCAGCGTGGCCTACCACCTCACCGAGCTGGGCTGGACCGACGTCGTCCTGATCGAACAGGGGCAGCTCTCCTCCGGCACGACGTGGCACGCGGCCGGCCTGGTCGGCCAGTTGCGCGCCTCGCAGAGCGGCACCCGCCTCGTCCAGTACTCCACGCAGCTGTACGAGCGGCTGGAGGCGGAGACCGGTCTGGCCACCGGATACAAGCGCTGCGGCGGAGTCACCGTGGCCCGCACCGAGGACCGCATGACGCAGCTCAGGCGGACGGCCGCCACCGCCGAGGCCTACGACCTCGACTGCGAACTGATCGGTCCCGCCCGCGCCAAGGAGCTGTATCCCGTCCTGGAGACCGAGGACCTGCTCGGGGCGATCTGGCTGCCGGGCGACGGCACCGCCAACCCCACCGACCTCACCGCCTCCCTGGCCAAGGGTGCCCGCCTGCGCGGCGCACAGGTCCTCGAGCGGACCAGGGTCACGGGGATCTCCACTCGGGGCGGCACCGTCACCGGAGTGACCACGGACAAGGGCGACATCGAGGCGGAGTTCGTGGTCAACTGCGCCGGCCAGTGGGCCAAGGCGGTGGGCGAGCTGGCCGGTGTGACCGTTCCGCTGCACTCGGCCGAACACTTCTACGTCGTCACCGACCAGATCGACGGTGTGCACCCCGGTCTGCCGATCCTGCGCGACCCGGACGGCTACACCTACTTCAAGGAGGAGGTGGGCGGGCTCGTCGTCGGCGGCTTCGAACCGGAGGCCAAGCCATGGGTGGCGCCCGACGAACTGCCGTACCCCTTCGAGTTCCAGCTCCTGGAGGAGGACTGGGACCACTTCTCCGTACTGATGGAGAGCGCCCTGCTGCGCATCCCCGCGCTGAACGAGACGGGCATCAAGAAGTTCTACAACGGTCCTGAGAGCTTCACCCCCGACAACCAGTTCATCCTCGGCGAGGCGCCCGAGCTGCGGAACTTCTACGTGGGGGCGGGCTTCAACTCCGTCGGCATCGCCTCCGCGGGCGGCGCCGGACGCGCCCTTGCCGAATGGATCGTCGAGGGCTCCCCCACCGGTGACGTCGCCGGGGTCGACATCCGCCGGTTCGGGCGCTTCAACGGCAACAACCAGTGGCTGCGCGCCCGCGTCGGCGAGATCCTCGGCCTGCACTACGAAGTGCCGTGGCCCAACCGCGAAGTCGGCACTGCCCGTCCCTTCCGCCGCTCGCCGGTCCACCACCTCCTTCAGGACGCGGGCGCCGTGTTCGGCTCGAAGATGGGCTGGGAGCGCGCCAACGTCTTCGCTCCTCCCGGCACCGAACCGGTCCTGGAGTACTCGTGGGGCAAGCAGAACTGGCAGCCGTGGGCGGACGCCGAGCACCGGGCCGCCCGGGAGCGCGTCGCCCTGTTCGACCAGACGTCGTTCGGTAAGCTGCTCATCAAGGGCCGTGACGCGGAAGCCCTGTTGCAGTGGCTGTGCACGGCGGACGTCGCCGTGCCCCCGGGCAACACCGTCTACACGGGGGTTCTCAACGACCGGGGCGGATACGAGGCGGACGTGACCGTCACCCGCCTCGCCCATGACGAGTTCCTGTGGGTCACCAGCTCCGGCGCGGTGCTGCGGGACCTCGACTACGTGCGCAAGCAGACCGGCGAGGACGCCCATGTCACGGCTGTCGACGTCACATCGGCGTACGCCGTCTTCGGGGTGATGGGACCCCACGCCCGCGCCCTGCTGCAGGGGCTCTCCCGCAGCGACCTCTCGCACGAGGCGTTCCCCTTCGCCACCAGCAGGGAGATCGACCTCGGCCACTACACGGTGCGCGCCACCCGCATCACCTACGTCGGTGAACTCGGCTGGGAGTTGTACGTGCCCGTCGAGTTCGCCGTCGGCGTCTACGAGCTCCTGACCTCCGCCGGCAAGCAGTTCGGTCTCTCCGAGGCGGGGTACTACGCGATCAATTCACTGCGGCTGGAGAAGGGTTACCGGGCCATCGGCAGCGACCTGACCGCGGACTACAACCCGCTCGAGGCGGGACTGCTCTTCGCCTGCAAGCTCAAGAAGGACATCCCGTTCCGGGGACGCGAGGCCCTGGAGAAGGCCAGGGCCGCCGGCGCGCGGCGGAAGCTGGTGTCGTTCGTGCTCGACGACGCCGAACCGATGATGTGGGGAGGCGAGTTGGTGAGGCGCGACGGCGTCGCGGTCGGCCAGGTCACCTCCGCCGCGTGGGGCGCCACCCTGGGTGCGTGCGTCGGCCTGGCGTACATCTGGAGCCGCGGCGGCGAGCCCGTCACCAGGGACCATCTGACGTCCGGCACGTACGAGATCGACATCGGCGGCCGGCTGCACGGTGCGGCCGTGCATCTGCGCGCGCCGTTCGACCCCGGCTTCAGCCGCGTCAAGCAGTGAGGGGCGCCGCGCGGACCGGGCCCGACTCCAGCGGGCTGCCCCTCGTCACTGGTCCCTGCGTCCCTGCGAGGTGAAGTTCATCAGCCACGACACCGTACGGCTGATGTCGCTGGAGGTGAGGATGCCGACGACTCTTCCCTCCTCCACCACCAGGACGCGGTTGTGCGCACCGGGCTCGATGCGTGGCACGAGGTCGGCCAGCGAGTCCTGCGGTGCCACGACGGAGACGTCCGCGAGCGGCACCATCACCTCGTCGACCTTCACCTCCTCGGCGCGGTCCCACGGGACCTTCCTGGCGGCGTCCAGCGTCAGCAGTCCGGCAGGGGTCCCGTCCTCGTGGACGACGGGGAACGCGGAGTGTCTGTACCGGTAGGAGGGGCCGGAGAGGAAGTCGGCCACGGAGAGGCCGGACGGCGCGGTGACCGGACCGGACGTCATGGCATCCCGTACCGGCACCCCGGACAGCACGCCCCGCAGTTGCGCCTGCCGACCCTCGGCGGTCGCGGCCGCGATGAGGAACCAGCCGACGACCGACAGCCACAGCCCGCCGAACGAGCCGCTGCCCAGGAAGAGGACAACCCCCAGCAGCACGAGCAGCCAGCCGAAGACGCGGCCCGCCGCGGTGGCCCCGGCGGTCGCCTTCAGCCGGTCCCCCGTACGCCACCACAGGAAGGCGCGCAGCAGCCGTCCGCCATCGAGGGGAGCGGCGGGAACGGCGTTGAAGACGGCGAGCAGCACGTTGATGGCTCCGAGCCAGGCCACCGACTCCACGACGAGCCCGGGAACGGAGCCCAGGCTGAGCAGCCAGGCCAGCAGGACGAAGAGTCCGCCCAGCAGCAGGCTGACGAGCGGGCCGATCCCGGCGATCCGGAGCTCCGCGGCGGGGTTGGACGCCTCCGACTTCAGCCGGGCCGCGCCTCCGAGCAGCCACAGGACGATGTCGTCGACCCCGACCCCGTTGCGGCGGGCCACGACGGCGTGGGCGAGTTCGTGGGCGAGCAGCGATGCGAAGAAGACAATCGCCGCGAGGAAGCCGGCGACCCAGATCGCGGCCACGGGACTGTCCGGATACGCCACCGCGAAGCGGCCCTGGGCCAGGCCGAAGGCGATGACTCCGAAGATGAGCAGCACGCTCCAGTGGACACCGATCCGGACACCGGCGATCCGTCCCAGTACGAAGGTCGCCCGCACGTCGTTCTCCCCTGATCGAAGCGTCTCCGAACAGTCAGTCGTCCCACGGATCCGGGCGCCTGAACCGCCGATGGGCCGTCGGTGTGCCGGGCCGGGCCGCAGTCCGTCCCGGGAGGTCTCCTGCCCGGGCGCCTCCCGGCACCTCGCTGTCCGGGCCGGCTCGCCCGTGGGCATCCGCACCACAGCCGCGGCCTCCGGGATGTGGCGGTGCTCCATCGTCAGCGTGCCCGGGCGGCGCCCACGATGGTGCCGGCCGGGACAGGTGCGGGCGGCGATGCAGCCGACGGCGAGGTCCCCGTACGGTCACTTCCGGAGACCGCCGGGCGCCGGGACCGGCCCGGCTGACGGCCTCCGCCGCCCAGGACGAGGGAGAACGCATGGCAGCGATCACTTACGAGGAACTCCAAGTCCCCGTATCAGGGGGGCACCTGACCGTGCTGCGCTGGCCCGCGACCGTACGGCCGCAAGGGGACGGACCCGCGCCCACGGTCCTCGCCCTGCACGGGATCACCTCGAACGCCATGTCGTGGGCGGGGGTCGCACACCACCTCGGCGGCCGCGTCACCCTGGTCGCCCCGGACCTGCGCGGTCGCGCCGGGAGCAACGACCTGCCCGGTCCGTACGGGATCGCGGTGCACGCCGACGACGCGGTGGCGCTCTCCCGTGCGCTCGGCCTTCGAGACGTCGTCCTTGCGGGTCACTCGATGGGCGCGTTCGTCGCGGCGGTCGCCGCCGTGAGGCACCCCGAGCACTTCCGGTCGCTGCTCCTCGTCGACGGCGGAATCGGCTTCCCCGTGCCGGAGGGCCTGACGTCGGACGAACTGGTCACCGCGGTGATCGGCCCCGCGATGGACCGGCTGAAGACGACGTTCCCCGACCGCGACGCGTATCGCGCCTTCTGGCGAGGCCATCCCGCGTTCGCCTCCTCCTGGGAGCCGTGGACAGAGGCACACATCCAGCGCGACCTGGTGGGCACGGAGCCCCAGTTGCGCTCCTCGTGCCGCATGGACGCGGTGCGCACGGACGGCGCGGACGCGCTGGGCGAGGAGACCACGGCCGCCGTGCACCGTCTCGCCGTACCCACCGAACTGCTCTGGGCCGAGCGCGGCCTCCTGGACGAACCGCAGGGCCTCTACGACGACGAGCGGCTGAAGGCTGCCCGAATCGCCGACACGATGGTCCGCGCCCGCATGATTCCCGGCACCAACCACTACACCCTGCTGCTGGGCGACGACGGCGCCAGTACGGTCGCCGGGAGCCTTCTCGCGGCGACGGGAGCGGAAGGCCCGGACGGCTCGTAGGCAGAGCGGGTCACATCAGGTCACACGCAGAACAGGCGAGATCCATCGCGTCATGCGTGACAATTCGGTGCATACAGGACCCGTGAACCGGAGGTTGCGCCATGTCCGAGCGGACCGGACCGTTCTGGGACGGCGTCGCGGGGCGCGCTCCGATGCCTCGCGCCGCGGCCACGCTGGGCCTCGAGTTCGTGGACGCAGATCCCGAAGAGGGCACCATCGAGTTGGCGTTCCACGCGACGGAGGCGTTCACCAACCCCGTGGGCAACGTCCTGGGCGCGTTCCTCTCGGCGATGCTCTATGACACCGTGGGCCCCGCCCTTCTCGCCACCGTCCGGCCCGACCAGTTCCAGTCCACGCTGGAGCTCAAGGTGAACTTCGTGCGTCCGGTCCGGCCCGGCCGGCTCATCGGGAAGGGCCGTGTGCTGCGGCGGGAGGGGGACCTGGCGTTCCTCGAGGCCTCTCTCCTCGACGGCGAAGGCCTGACGGTGGCGACCGCGACCGCCACGGCCCGCGTCATCAGCCTCGAGGACGCGGCGACGGCCGTGTGAGGACTCCGCGGCGGTGTGCCGGCGCCGCGCATCGGGCGCGCAGACGGCGGGGGCGTACAGGAGTCAGGGCAGTGAGTTCCCCGCACCGTTCACGCCGGGCAGTCCGGGCGCACGGGCGATCTCCTGCTCGGCGCGTTCGATGATCGCCAGGATGGCCGCTGCCGCATCGGAAGGCCGGCAATCCTGGACGGCCTCCACGAGCGCGCGATGGGACGGAAGCGAGGCCTCGACGGCCCCCGCCTTCTGCGAACTCACGGCGAAGCTGTGCTCCAGCGCGACTTCGAGAGCACGCCCCAGCGAGCCGAGCAGCCTGTTGCCGCTGGCGTCCAGCAGCGCCCGGTGGAAGGCCATGTCGGCCTCGACGAAGTCGCCGAGCCCGGGGTGCGCGGCGGCGGACTCCATCGCCTCCAGCGCGTCGAACATGGCCTGTATGTGGCCGGGGCCGGCACGTCCCGCCGCGAGCCGGGCGGCCTCGGGTTCGACGGCGCGGCGCAGTTCACCGGTGTCGCGCAGCAACTGCCAGGGCTCACACGTCTGTTGCCACTGCAGCAGGTCGCGGTCCAGATGATGCCAGTGGCTGCGCGGAAGTACGTGGGTGCCGGTGCGCGGCCGGGTCCGCAGCATCCCCTTCGCGGCGAGGACCTTCACCGCCTCGCGCAGCGCGCCACGGCTGACACCGAGGTCGGCGGCGAGAGTGTCCTCGACGGGCAGTGGCCGGTCCGGGGCGAGCAGGCCCTTCACGATGCGACGTCCGAGCTCGTCGACGACTCGCTGGTGCTTGGTCCGGTACTGCTCCACGATCTTTGTCCACCCCCTGGACTCCCCCATCGAATCATTCGATGATTGCCGCCACATTACGCGCCGCCCCCCCCTGACCGGCCGAAGAGAGTTCTTCATGACGCACACCGACGACCGAAGCGGCACGGGCAGCCCTGCCGACACCGACTTCTCGCTGAGCACCCGCAACCTGCCACCGCCCGAGGTACGGGAGCTGCCGCCTCCGCCCAGCAAGACCTGGCGGATCATCGGGCCCGGCATCGTCGGCGCGGGAGTGGGCCTGGCCTCCGGCGAGTTCATTCTCTGGCCGTACATCGCCTCGCAGGCCGGTCTCGTCTTCCTGTGGGGCGCGGTCGTCGGCGTCGTCACCCAGTTCTTCCTGAACATGGAGATCGAGCGCTACACGCTCGCCACGGGCGAGACCGCCATGACCGGCTTCAACCGGTACTGGCGGCACTGGGGCGCGGTGATGGCGCTGCTGACGTACGCGGCGAACCTCTGGCCCGGCTGGGTCACCAGCTCCGCCACGATGGCCTCCTACGTGTTCGGGGGCAATCCCGCGTACATCGCGATCGCCCTCCTGCTGTGCATCGGCGCGATTCTCACGCTCGCCCCCGTCGTCTACACGGCGCTGGAGGGCCTGCTGTTCGTGAAGGTCGCGGTGATCGGCGGGTTCTTCACGCTTGCAGTGATCTTCGCCGTGAAGGCGTCCAGCTGGGCGGATCTGCCGCAGGGCGTGACCCACACCGGCCAGTTCCCGAGCGACCTCGGCGTCGCCGTGCTGATGGGTGCTCTCGCCTACGCCGGTGCCGGCGGCGGCCAGAACCTGTGCCAGAGCAACTGGATACGTGACAAGGGCTTCGGCATGGGCCACTACGTGCCGCGGCTGGTCAGCCCACTGACGGCCAAGAAGGACGAGGACGCCGCAGCCACCACCGGGTACGTCTTCGTGACCAACGAGGAGAACATGGCCCGGTGGAAGCGCTGGTGGCGCTTCGCGAACACCGAGCAGGCCTTGACCTTCGTCCTGGTCACCATCGTGACGATCGTGCTTTCGTCGCTGCTCGCCCACTCCACGCTCTTCGGCACCGAAGGCCTGGCCAACGACATCAGCTTCCTGGAAAAGGAAGGCGAGGCCCTCAAGTCACAGGTGGGCGAGTGGTTCGGCATCCTGTTCTGGCTGATCGGCTCGTTCGCGCTGTTCACCGCGGCGACGGGCATCGTCGACTACACGAGCAGGCTCGCCTCGGACGTGCTCAAGTCGACGTACATGCGCAGGTCCCGGCTCTCCGAGAGCCGGCTGTACTTCTTCCTGGTGTGGGCGATCGTCCTCGTCGGCATCTTCGTCCTGCTGACGGTGACCGACCAGCCGCTGGTGCTGCTGGTGATCTCCGCCTGCGTGGCCGGAATGATGATGTTCGTCTACGCCGGCCTGCTGCTCTACATGAACCGCAAGGCGATGCCCGCACCGCTCAAGGTCCGCGGCATCCGGATCGCCGCCCTGATCTGGGCGATCGTGCTCTTCGGCGTGCTGACCATCCTGACGGTACGGCAGCAGATCATGGACATCTTCGGCTGAGTGGCCGGCCTCGGGCGGCCGGCTGCGGAGCCGGCCGCCCGGGGCCGCGGCGCGTACCGGGGGCGTCCGCGCGCGAACGCGCACGCGTCAGGGGCGCGCGCCTGTCTCCTCCCTCCCGGCACGGCCCTCGCGACGGCCGTCAGAGCCCCGCAACGCGTACAGCGCCGCGCGTCTCCCCGCGGGTCGGGCAACGCATGATCCCAAAGTTCACCGGACCCCCTGAGCCCACCTCACCGGTGCCTTAAGGTGACCCGCATGTCAGACGCCGCCTCGTTCCCCGCCGACGCCGATGTGGCCGGGATCGGGGCGCGGATGCTGCAGCTGCGCGCTCAACGGGGGCTGACACAGACCGAGTTGGCGGGCGACCGGTTCACCCGGGCATATGTGTCGTCGATCGAGGGCGGCAAACGCACCCCGTCGCCGGCCGCGGCGACGTATTTCGCCGTCCGGCTCGGCACGGACCTCGAAGACCTCTGCTTCGGTTATCCCCCCGGTCGGCGCCGCGAGTTGCAGGCCGAGGCCGCCGAGGCGCGCATCGTCCTGTCCGGCGGAGATACGGAACGGGCGTCCGCCGTGTACGAGGCGCTGTCCGCGGAGGCCGAGGAGCACCAGGACCGGACGCTGAGAGCGCTCGCCCGATACGGACTCGGCCTCGTGGCCCGCCACCAAGGCGACCATGCCGCGGGCCGCGTGCTGTTCGAGGAGGCCGACGCGCTGCTGCGCGAGCGGGACCTCTCCCAGAGGCTCCCCGCGCTGATGGGCCGGATGTGGGCCCTGTTCGCCGGCGGATCCATCGACGATGCGCTGACCCTCGTCGAGGAACATCTGCGCGAGGCGGTTCGGACGTCCCAGTCGACGGTGGAGTTCGCGCTGCTCGCGGCGTGCGGCCTGCCGCATGTGGAGCGAGGGGACCTGGGCCGGGCCGGGGCCGTCGCCGACGCCGCGCTGACACGGGCTCCGGACGTGAGCGCGCCCGATGTCCTCGCCCAGGGCTATTACCACATCAACCGGGTCCTGGTGGCGCAGGGCAGGTACGACGAGGCGGAGCAGACGATCGTGCGGGCAACGGCTCTGTACGAACATCTGCGGCTGCGCACGGAAGTGGGGATGTGCCGGTTCGCCCACGGCTTCCTCACCGCCCGCCGTGGGCGGCTCGCCGAGGCGGAGGAGCAGTTACGTGAGGCCCGGGGCATCCTGAGTGAGACCGGCGCCGTTCAGCGCCGGATCAACGCCACCGCCGAACTGGCCGACGTCGTACGTAAGGTGGGGCGGCCCGAAGAGGCTGCCGACCTCGTCGGCGAATGCCGGTCCGTTCTGGCCCCCAGCCGCCAGGACCCGGAGCAGGCTGCCGAACTCGACCGCATCGAGGCACGCATCGCCGTCGACCGGGGTGACGCGGCTGCCGCCGAGACCCTCTTCCGCTCCGCGATCGAGCGTTACCTGCTGGTCGGCGCCACGCTCGAGGCCATCGGGACCTGCCGTCTCCTCGGTGACCAGCTGCTGCGAAGGGGGCGCACCGAAGAAGCCGCAGCGGTCTACCGGCAAGGGCTGGCAGCGCTGGAAGGCGTGTGACGAGGCCCGGGGACCCGCTGCATCAGGGCCCGCCCCGCCGGCCTCTCCTCGTCGAACCGGTCAAATCCCTTGCAGCACAAGGCTCTTGACGCGGTCTTCAGCGGCCAGCACACTTCTCAGCAGCAGGGTAACAGCTTCCATGACTCCTGTTGACAACTTCGGCGCGCCCCCCACCAGCCCGTCTGCTCGAACCCACCACGGAGCAGCGGAGCCCAGCTCGACGGCGCACCGGAACCAACTTGGCGGGAAGCAGCCCCAGTTGCCCCCTGTACCACCTGACCCGTCGCACATCTGCGTGCCGCACCGCGCCCTGCCCTGGGCGAGGCGCGCAGCAGTCCGGTCCGTACGTCCGAGATCCGGTCCAGGAAGGTCTGGTGCACTACATGCGATCTGTCACCCGTCGTCTGAGCGCTCTCGTTCCAGCAGTTCTGCTGCTGACAGGCATGCAATTGGCCGGCTCGCCGGCCCACAGCGCAACACCCCCCTCCGCCGACGTCCGGCTGGCCGCCACCGGGACAGCGGTCCCGGGCAGCTGGATCGTCACCCTCAAGGACGGCACCCGGTCGACGAAGTCTGTCGCGGGTGACCTCACCCGGCGCAGCGACGGCCGCGTCTCACACGTCTACACAGAGGTCCTGAACGGCTTCTCCGCGAAGATGACCAAGGCGCAGGCGCACAAGCTGGCCGCCGACCCCCGCGTCGCCCTCGTGGAACAGGACTCGAAGGTCACGGCCAGCGACACGCAGCCCGACGCCACGTGGGGAATCGACCGCATCGACCAGCGGGACCTGCCGCTGAGCGGCACGTACACGTACAACACCACTGCGTCCAACGTGCACGTCTACGTCATCGACACCGGACTGCGCACCTCGCACAGCGAGTTCGGCGGCCGGGCCTCCATCGGCACCGACACCGTCGGCGACGGCCAGAACGGGAACGACTGCAACGGGCACGGCACTCACGTTGCGGGCACCACTGCCGGTTCCACCTACGGCGTGGCCAAGGCCGCCTCGATCGTCGGCGTCCGCGTCCTCAACTGCGGTGGTTCCGGCAGCACTGCCGGCGTGATCGCGGGCGTCGACTGGGTCACCGCCAACGCCGTCAAGCCGGCCGTCGCCAACATGAGCCTCGGCGGCGGCGCCAGCGACACACTCGACGCGGCCGTGCGCAACTCCGTCTCCTCCGGCGTCAGTTACGCCCTTGCCGCCGGCAACGGGGACTTCCTCGGCCGTCCCGTGGACGCCTGCACCGTCAGCCCCGCCCGGGTGACCGAGGCGATCACCGTCGGCGCCACCGACAACACGGACACGCGCGCGTCCTTCTCCAACTACGGAACCTGCGTTGACGTGTTCGCCCCCGGCGTGGACGTCACGTCGTCCTGGAACACCGACGACAGCGCAACGAACACCATCAGCGGCACCTCGATGGCCTCGCCCCACACGGCAGGCGTCGCCGCTCTCTACCTGGCCGACCACCCCGACGCCTCGCCCACCGAGGTACGGGACGCTCTGGTGAACAACGCCACGAACGACAAGGTCCAGGACCCGATGGCCGGTTCCCCGAACAAGCTCCTCCACAGCCTGTTCTGATCCGGCGGGCCGGTGCGACGAGTGTCCCCCCTCCTCACACCGGCCCGCACCCCCGGCCCGGTGGGCGCAGCCACGACTGTGCCACCGGGCCGGGACAGCGCACGACCTCGCAACGCCGGGCGCCGAAGTGCGCGGAACTGTCCGCGCACTTCGGGGCACCCCCCCGCTCCCGATCCCAGGAGTTGCCATGCGACTTCGTACACAGCGAAAACGAACCTCCCCCTGCCTTCGGCGGGCGGTACCCCCAACCTTCGTGGCCCTGCTGACACTGGTCCTCGCGGCGCCGCTCACCGCCAGCACCAACGCCACCGCCGCTCCCCCGGCCCGGGCATCCACGGCGACCGTCGACGAGGACATCAGGCAGTACGAGATCCACGGGCCGTCCACGGTCGCCGACCGCACCGCGGTCGCCGCCACCGGAGTGTCGGTGGACGAGGTCCATGACCACTCCGTGGTGGTCAGCGCCGACTCTTCGCAGGCCGGCAAGCTGCGGAAGCTCGGACACACGCTGAAGAAGCTGAGCGCACCGCCGGCCCGCACCGGCGGAGAGGCCCGCAAGCCCGGCGACTTCCCGCCCTCCGACTCCGGCTACCACAACTACGCCGAGGCGATGGACGAGATCGACCAGCGCATCGCGCAGAACCCGTCGATCATGAGCAAGCAGGTCATCGGGAAGTCCCACGAGGGCCGGGACCTCATCGCCATCAAGGTCAGCGACAACGTCGCCACGGACGAGGACGAGCCCGAAATCCTCTTCACCCATCACCAGCACGCCCGAGAGCACCTCACCGTCGAGATGGCGCTCTATCTGCTGCGCGAGTTCGGCGAGGACTACGCGACGGACTCCCGGATAGCCGACGCCGTCAACGGCCGCGAGATCTGGATCATCCCCGACCTCAACCCGGACGGCGGCGAGTACGACATCGCCTCCGGCTCCTACCGCAGCTGGCGCAAGAACCGTCAGCCCAACTCCGGCTCCAGCTCCGTGGGTACGGACCTGAACCGCAACTGGGACTACAAGTTCGGCTGCTGCGGCGGCTCTTCCGGCAGCCCGAGCTCCGAGACCTACCGCGGCACGGCGCCCGAGTCCGGACCCGAGGTGAAGGTCGTCGCCGACTTCGTACGTTCCCGCGTGGTCGGAGGCAAGCAGCAGATCAAGGCTGCGATCGACTTCCACACCTACAGCGAACTGGTGCTCTGGCCCTACGGATACACCACCGACGACACCGCCGAGGGACTCACCCAGGACGACCACGACGCCTTCGCGGCAGTGGGCGAGAAGATGGGCGCCAGCAACGGCTACACCGCCGAGCAGTCCAGCGACCTCTACATCACCGACGGGTCGATCGACGACTGGCTGTGGGGCAACCAGAAGATCTTCGCCTACACCTTCGAGATGTATCCGACGAACATCCTCGAAGGCGGCTTCTACCCGCCCGACGACGTCATCGAGCGTGAGACGGACCGCAACCGCGACGCGGTGCTCCAGTTGATCGAGAACGCCGACTGCATGTACCGCTCCATCGGCAAGGAGGAGCAGTACTGCAGCGGTAGCTGAGTCCCGGCCGGGTCGATGGGCGAGCACCCGCGTTCCGACCGGGCGGCGGTGCTGGGCACGCACTTCACGTGCCCAGCACCGCTTTTCACGTTCCCGGCGCTGCCATTCCATGCCGGACGCCGGTCACCGCCCGGCGGTCGTCAACGCGCCCCGGTCGATGCCCAGTTCGTGGGCCAGCGCATCGTCCGCCCATCGCAGCATGGCCGCGCGTGAGAGCGACGTGTACGAAGTCGTGTGCACCGCCAGGCCGTCGAGGAGTGCCGTCAGACGCCAGGCCGTGGAGGCGGGGTCCTCGCAGTCGAACTCGCCGGCTCCCACCCCTTCGGCGATCACTTCGGTCAGGGCGGCTTTCCACTGCTGATCGAGGTCACGGGCGACCTCCCGCAGCGACGGCTCGCGAAGTGACGCCGCCCACCCCTCGATCCACAGCCGCCACCCTTTGGCCTGGCCTGTCGGTGCGTACCAGCGCAGGGCGGCGCGGAGCCTGCGCAGGGCAGAACTGCGGCGGCCGAGCAGTTTCCGCAGATGGGCCAGATCGCTCTCGGCCGCGTGCGCGTAGGCGGCGGCGACGAGCTTCTCCTTCGTGGAGAAGTGGTAGAGCACCAGGGCGTTGCTCACGCCGAGGCTCGATGCGACGTCGGCGATGCGGACGGCCGATACGCCGCGGGCCTCGATCTGTTCCACCGCGGCACGCAACAGGTCCTCGCGGCGCTGCTCGACGCTCAGCCGCACCCTGGTCACGGCGTCACCTTACGCCGCCGGCGACCGCGCCCGGCCGGAACGAGTCTGCGGCTCCCCGCCGCCACTTGCACCTTTGCCGACCTCAGCAACGGCTCACGTGCCGGGTTCACGGCCCGAGTTCGACGACGGCGTGTGCGTCGAGCGCGATCGCGCCCTCCGGATGCACGAGCAGCGGATTGACCTCCAGCTCCGACAGTTCGGGATGCTCCAAAGCAGCCCTCGCGAGAGAGCACAGTGCACAGGCCGCGATGTCCAGCCGTACCGGCGGTGCACCGCGCCACCCGGTCAGCAGTGGCGCGTTGCGCAGCGACAGCAGCATCTCGCGGGCCCGTTCGGGCGTGAGCGGTGCCGTGGCGAGCACCGTGTCGGCGAGCAGTTCCGCGGCCACTCCCCCGATGCCGACCATGGCGACGGATCCGAATGCCGGGTCCCGCCGTACGCCGGCAATGAGTTCCACCGAGTGCCGGGGCGTAGCCATTGCCTCGACCGCGTACCGCGTCGCGCCGGTGGCCCCCCGCATCCGCGCGAATGCGGTGAGCAGCGCCCGTTCTCCCTCGATTCCGAGAGCGACGCCGCCCGCGTCCGTCCTGTGCGGCAGACCCATCGCCTTGAGGACCAGGGGGTAGCCGACGCGGTGCGCGGCCTCCACGGCCTCCTCGCCGGAAGCGACGAACTCGGCCGCCGGCGTGGCGAGTCCGTACGAGGCGATCAGCTTGCGCACCGTCTCATAGCCGCCGTCCGACAGCGGCATCCGAGCCGGGGCCCGAGCCCGGGCCGTCGGCCCGTGCCGCGGCGGCTGCGGCCGGACCGCGCGCAACGTCGCCGTGCCGGCCAGTGCGCGGGCGGCCTGCTCGATCCGCTCGTACACGGGGATCCCTCGGCGCCTGAGTGCGTCGATCGCGGCGGTGTCGCGGGCCATGGTGTGCACGATGAGCGTCCGGCCCGACGAGTCGGCGGCGTCGGCGAGTTCACCGGCGGTCTCGCACTCACGGTCCGTCTGCGCGGGGTCGGCCGTCGCATAGTCGCCGAAGTATCCGGTGAGGACGACGGCGTCGACGTCGCCACCGTGCAGTAACACCCCTGCGATCCGCGAGTAGTTGCCGAGGTCCCGCTCGCCCGCACCGGCCAGATCGACGGGGTTGCCGCAGCCTGCTCCGTGCGGCAGACGCGCCGCCACGGCCGAGGCGGTGGCCTCGGGAAGCGCGGGTACGTCCAGTCCGTGAGCCGCGAACGTGTCGGCGGCGAGGGCGCCTTGGCCTCCGCTGTCTCCGACGACGGCCACCCGGATGATGCCCGGGTCCGGCCCCGGCGATGGGGAGCGGATGCGCTCCGCGTTGCCGGCGTCCGCACCGGCGGACGCAGCCAGCAGGCACACAGCTGTGTCCACCAGCTCCCCCGCCGTGTCGAGCAGGAGCGCACCCGACTCCCGGCACACCGCCTCGACCGTGGCGCGGGCACTGACGAGGGCCCCGGTGTGTGACGCCGCGGCACGTCCCGACGCGTGGCTCCGGCCAACTGTCAGCAGCAGTACGGGCTTTCCGGCCGCGTGCGCGGTGGACATCGTTCGGGCCAGCCTGCGGCCGTCGCGGAAGTCCTCCACGTAGGCGGCGAGTGCCCGCGTCTCCTCGTGTGCGATGAGGGCGTCCAGTGCGTCCACGGCGTCGATGTCGCGCTGGTTGCCCAGTGAGACGAAGCGCGAGAAACCCTGTCCCGCCCTTGCCAGCAGCCGGCCGATCTCCAGCGCGAGGTTGCCGCTCTGGGAGACGAGCCCCACTGCCCCGGCCGGGAAGTCGCCCCAGCTGAGCTGCAGTTGGTTCGTTGTGTCGACGACGCCCATGCAGTTGGGGCCGAGCAGCCGGGCGCCCTGCAGGGTCACGAGGTCTGCCAGTTCCCTCTCCTCCTGGCGGCTCCCGGCGCCGGAGCTGATGACGGTGAAGCACCGCGCGCCGCCCGCCAGACCGGCGGTGACGACCGGACGGACCTCCGGCGAAGGCACCGCCACCACCACGTGCTCCGGCATGCGGGGAAGGGCGTCGAGCGCCGGCAGGAACGGTGCACCGTGCAACTCACCGCCGCGCCGGTTGACCAGATCGACCGAGCGGCGGTGCGCTCCGGCCAGCGCTCCCTTCGCGAGCCAGTACCCCCACTTGGCGGGGTTCTGCGATGCTCCGACCACGGCGACGGACCGTGGGTCGAAGAGAGCGTCGAGCCCGGTTGCCGACCCTCCGGTCGGAGGGCCCGTCCCGCTGCTCACCCGTACCAGCCGAAGCGCTCGGCGATGAGGGGCAGCCGCTCGGCCACGATCGCATGGGCTGCCGCACGCGGGCTCGTGCGGTCGGCTTCGGCCCGTGCCAGCATCCGCTCGATCAGCGCACGCATCGAGCGTCGGATGTGGGCGAAGGCCTCGTCCGCGTCCGCGCCGATGTCGCCGAAGAGCGTCCACCACCACCAGGCGTTGGTGCAGGAATTGACGACGACGTCCGGCAGGACGGTGATGCCCCGTGCCGCGAGCAGCGCCTCAGCCTCGGGCAGTACGGGCATGTTGGCCGCCTCGACCACCCAACGGGCCTTGATCCGCTGCTGGTTGACCGTGTCGACCGCGTAGGAGACGGCAGCCGGGACGAGTACGTCGGCGTCCGCCGACAGCCATGCGTCGCCGGGCAGCCGCTGGTCGTCGGAGGCAAGGGCGGAACGGTCCACGGTGCCGTGCGCGTCGCGGGCGGCGAGCAGCGTCTCCACGTCCAGCCCGTTCGGATTGGCGACCGTTCCCTCGACGTCGGCCACGGCTACGATCCTCAGACCCGCCCGGGAGAGGAAGCGCGCGGTGGCTCCGCCCATCGTGCCGAAGCCCTGCACCGCGACCCGGGTCTCCTCGTGTCCGGCTCCCGAGCTGTCGAGGCCCGCGAGCACCGCTTCGGCGACGCCGCAGCCGCCCACGAGTTCGTCGAGCCCGATGCCGTCCACCTCGATGGCGAAGGCGTCGTCGAGCCGCTGCCGCGCGGCGCGCTCGTCGTCGAGCAGGGGATGGACGGCCTGGATGGTGGAGCCCAGACCGGCCTCGGCGGCGGCTTCCTCGACCGTGTCCTGGGTCAGGCCCAGGTCCTCGCCCGTGGTCCAGAAGTTCTGTATGTACGGGCGCATGGCGCGCAGATAGCGCACGAGGACGCCGTGGGCCTCCGGGTCCCGCGGGTCGCAGTCGATGCCGCCCTTGGCGCCGCCAAGGGGTATGTAGCGGGCCTGCGAGTCGTAGTGCAGGGCCTCCTTCATCGTCATTCCCCGTGCCAGACCGGCCACTTCGTCCAGGGCGCAGCCCTTGCGCATCCGCAGGCCGCCGCTGGAGACACCGCGCACGAGACGGTCGATGACCAAGTACCCCTGGCGGCCCGTCACATGGTCGGTCCAGGTGAGGGAGACCAATGGAGTGTGCGTGGTCATCGGATGCCCGCTGAGATGATCAGTCGCATGATGTCCGAGGTGCCTTCCTCGATCTCCTCCAGCTTGGCGTCGCGCATCCACTGCTCCACGGGGTGTTCGCGCGAGTAGCCCCAGCCGCCCAGGGTCTGAACGGCCGCCCAGGTGCACCAGGCCGCGGACTCGGACGCGGTGAGCTTCGCCATTGCCGCCTCGGCCCGTGCGTCGAGTCCGGCGTCGATGCGCTTGGCTGCCCGCCAGGTCATCAGCCGTGACTGCTCGATACGGGTGCGCATGTCCGCGAGGCGGAAGGCCACTGCCTGATGCTCGATGACGGGCTTGCCGAACTGCTCGCGTGTTCTTGCGTAGTCGGCGGCATACTCGTACGCGGCCCTGGCCACTCCGGTCGCGGCTGCCCCCAGCACGGTGCGGGAGATGTCGAAGGTGCGCATCAGTCCGTAGAAGCCCTGCCCCTCGGCGCCGAGGCGCTGCTCCTCCGGCACCAGGGCGTCGGTGAAGAAGATCTCCCGGCAGACGATGGCGCGTTGACCCATCTTGCGCATCGGCTCACCGAATGCGACGCCCTCGGTGTCCCTGCGGAAGAGGAACGCGGTGACGCCCCGGGAGCGGGCGGCCGGGTCGGTCTTGGCGAAGACCACGTACTGCTCGGCCTCGCCCGCGTTGGAGATCCACGCCTTCTGGCCGTTCAGCAGGTAGCCGCCGTCGGTCCACCGGGCCGTCGTGGTGATCGAGGCGGCGTCCGAGCCGGCGCCGGGCTCGGTGGTGGCCAACGCGGTCATCGGCGTATCGGCGGCGGCCAGCGGGGTGAGCCATTCGCGCTTCTGCTGCTCGCTGCCCAGCTCCAGCACGGGATCGGCGAAGAAGCCGTTGGAGCACAGCAGGTTGCCGATGCCGAGATCTCCCACGCACAGCTCTTCCTGTACGAGGCACTGCGTGAACACGTCGGTGAATCCGCCGCCGCCGTACTCCTCGGGAAGCATGAAACCGGTGATGCCGACGTCGGCCGCCTTCCGCCACAGGTCCCACGGGGTGACGGTGTCCGCCTCGTCCACGGCGCGGGCGCGCGGGCGGATCTCCGCGCCGGTGAACGCCCTGCTCAGCTCGACGATGTCCCGTTGCTCGGTGGTGAGGGGAACCAGCTCGGCGGGGAGGTCTGTCATGGTGCCTCCGGCAGCGGTGGCGCTCGTCTCTTACCGGTCTCATTACTGAACCATGAGTCAGTATCCGGAGCGGTTCGCGGCTGTGTCAACGAGGCCGCACACCAACCCGGTTCGGGAAGCGTGGGCACCCGTCGCCAGGCACACAGGAGCGCCCCCTGGCCGCGGGGTGCTGCGACCAGGGGGCGGGTCTCCTTGCGCCAGGTCCCGTCAGGAGTGCGCTCGGCGCACCTGCGTACGGGCGGCTACCTCCCCGCGCCCGCGGGCTGGGCCGCACCGCCGCTCTTCGAGGCCGCACCTCCCGAGGACGGGGCGTCGTCCAGCGCCCGGAGGATGTTCTCCACGCTCTGCTTCGCGTCACCGAAGAGCATGCTGGTGTTCTCCCGGAAGAACAGCGGGTTCTGAACTCCCGCGTATCCGGAGGCCATCGAGCGCTTGAAGACGATGACGTTCTCCGCCTCCCAGGCGTGCAGCACCGGCATGCCCGCGATCGGGCTGGTGGGATCCTCGGCCGCCGCCGGGTTGACGGTGTCGTTGGCGCCGATCACCAGCACGACCGAGGTCTGGGGGAAGTCGTCGTTGATCTCGTCCATTTCGAGCACGACGTCGTAGGGCACCTTCGCCTCGGCCAGCAGCACGTTCATGTGGCCCGGAAGGCGGCCGGCGACAGGGTGGACGCCGAAGCGGACCTCGACTCCGCGTTCGCGCAGCGTGCGGGTCAGTTCCGCCACCGGGTGCTGGGCCTGGGCGACGGCCATGCCGTAGCCGGGCGTGATGATCACGGAGGTTGCCGCGCCGAGGAGTTCGGCCGCCTCCTCCGCGCTCGTCTCACGGTGCTCGCCCTGATCGTCGTCGCCGCTGGAGGGGGCCTCGATGCCGAAGCCGCCGGCGATCACCGAGATGAACGAGCGGTTCATGCCCTTGCACATGATGTACGAGAGGTACGCACCGGAGGAGCCGACCAGCGCACCGGTGACGATGAGCAGGTTGTTGTCGAGGAGGAACCCCGCGGCGGCCGCGGCCCAGCCCGAGTAGCTGTTGAGCATCGAGACCACGACCGGCATGTCACCGCCGCCGATGGCTGCGACGAGGTGGAGGCCGAGGAGGAGCGCCAGCACGGTCACGGCGATCATCAGGCCCAGGCTCGGGGCGATGGTGAACCAGACCGTCAGGACCAGGAACGCGGCCAGCGCACCGAGGTTGAGCAGGTTCTTGCCCGGCAGCATCAGCGGCTGCGACTTGATGCGCGCGGACAGCTTGAGGAACGCGACGACGGAGCCGGTGAAGGTGACGGCGCCGATGAAGATGCCGATGAACACCTCGGCATGGTGGATCGACAGCAGCTCGGCGGGGACGACGTGCTGGGCGTCGCCCTTCGCCTCGACCTCGAAGTAGCTGTTCCAGCCGACCAGCACCGCGGCCACGCCGACGAAGCTGTGCAGGATCGCGATGAGTTCGGGCATCTCCGTCATCGCCACCTGCCGCGCGCGCCACAGCCCCGCGGCACCTCCGATCGCCATCGCGACGAGGATCAGGAGGATGGCGGTCGCGGAGATCTCGAGTGAGGCGAGTACGACGGTGGCGAGCAGCGCCAGCGCCATCCCGGCGATGCCGAAGACGACCCCGGCCCGGGACGTGCGGTGCTGCGAGAGCCCGGCCAGGCTGAGGATGAACAGAAGGGCCGCAACGAGGTGCGCGGCCTGGGCGGACGTGGTGGCAGTCATGGGGCCTCAGCCTTTCGAGAACATGCCGAGCATGCGACGGGTGACGGAGAAGCCTCCGAAGATGTTGACGCTGGTGAGCAGGATCGCCACGAACGACAGGACCGTGACCGCCGGTCCCACGTGGCCGATCTGCACCAGCGCCCCGACGACGACGATCCCGGAGATGGCGTTGGTCACGGACATCAGCGGTGTGTGCAGGGCGTGGTGCACCTTGCCGATGACGTAGTAGCCGATGACCACGGCCAGCGCGAACACCGTGAAGTTCTCCGCCAGTTGGGTCGGCGAGAAGGCGATCAGCGCGAACATGGCGGCCATCCCGGCGCCGATGAGGCCGTACCGTGCCGTCGCGGACAGCTTGGGCTTGGCCGGTTCGGCGGCGGGTTCCGCGGTCTCGGCCTTGGGAGCTGCCTGGGCGGACACCTCCACCGGGGGCGGCGGCCAGCTCTTCTCACCGTCCCGCACGACCGTGACGCCTCGCTGAACGGCGTCGTCGAAGTCCAGTGTCAGCTGCCCGTCCTTCTCCGGCGTGAGCAGCTTGAGCAGGTTGACGATGTTGGTCCCGTACAGCTGCGAGGCCTGCGTCGGCAGACGCCCGGCCAGGTCCGTGTAGCCGATGATCGTGACGCCGTTGTCGGTGACGATGGCCTTGCCGGCGACCGTCCCGTCGACGTTGCCGCCCTGCGAGGCGGCCATGTCGACGATGACGCTGCCGGGCTTCATGCTCGCCACGTCCTCCGCCGTGACCAGCCGCGGCGCCGGCTTGCCCGGGATCAGAGCCGTGGTGACGATGATGTCGACGTCGGCGGCCTGCTCGCTGTAGATCTCCGCGGCACGCTGGTTGTACGCGTCGGAGGTCTGCTTGGCGTATCCGTCGGTGGACGCCTCCTGCTCGACGTCGACGGCGAGGTACTCACCGCCGAGCGAACGGACCTGGTCGGCGACCTCAGGACGCGGGTCGGTGGCCCGTACGACGCCTCCGAGGCTGCTCGCCGCGCCGATCGCGGCAAGGCCCGCCACACCCGCACCGGCAACGAGCACCTTGGCCGGAGGCACCTTGCCCGCCGCGGTGACCTGCCCGGTGAAGAACCGCCCGAAGACGTGCGCCGCCTCGATGACGGCCCGGTATCCGGCGATGTTGGCCATGGAGCTGAGCACGTCCAGGGACTGTGCCCGCGAGATCCGCGGCACCGCGTCCATGGACAGCGCGGTGAGGGACCGCTGGGCGAGGTCGTCCAGCAGGCCGGGGTTGAGGCCGGGGGCGAGCATGCCGACCAGCGTCGCGTCGTCCCGCAACCGCCCGATCTCCTCACGCGAGGGTTCGTTGATCTTCAGGACGACGTCCGCCTGCCAGGCGTCGCCGATGCGCGCGCCCGCCTCCGTGTACTGCTCGTCGGAGAATCCCGAGGCCGCGCCCGCTCCCGATTCGACGACGGCCTCATAGCCGAGCTTCAGGATCTTCCGGATGCTGTCGGGTGTGGCCGCGACCCGGGTCTCCCCGGCTTTCGACTCTGCGGCGACACCCACCTGCTGCGGATGTGAATCTGACATCGATCTCCCTTTACGGGGTGTTGGGCGGCTCCGCGGTCCGTTGTACGTCGGGGCCGGACGGCGGTGAGGGGACTGCTCAGGGGCTGCTTATTTAATGTCAGTCTGACGGGCTCTGTGCAGGGACTATTCCTAAGTGAGTTCTCCGTGGCTCCTCCCGCGGTGGCGGGGTGCGCCGCCGGTGACCTCGGGTGGGAGGTCGACCGGCCGGAAGCACAGCATCGGACTGATGTGAGGATGCACGCTGCTGCGCGGCGCAAACGGAGGCTGTCGCGGGGTGGACCACCCACGGGACGCAGAGGAGAAAGCTGCCCGGCAGAGAGAATCCGCGGGCGCCGGCCGGAAAGAGGCCGACGCCGGCAGGCGCAATATCTGTGTCCGAGGGGGGACTTGAACCCCCACGCCCGATAAAGGGCACTAGCACCTCAAGCTAGCGCGTCTGCCATTCCGCCACCCGGACAAGGGTCGTCGCCCGGCTCTGCCGTGGCGACGCGGACAACCATACCAAGCTCCGGCAGCGGTACTCACCTCGGTGATCCCCGGTGAGCGGGCGGCCCGGCGGGGATTTTGCCGGGCCGCCCGCTCTGGCAGTAGGTCAGGCCGCCGTCCGGTGGGATCCTCCTGGGCCGGGGGGCGGTGAGCATCGCGGCCACGGCTCACGAGGTCTTCGCCGGACGGGCCGCAGAGCCCCTGCCCGGCCGCGTCGGGCCCCGGCCCGAACTCCGGGCCGGGGAGGGGCTCTCCGGCAGGGTCGGGGGGCGCCCAGGCGGTACCGGGCTCGGGTATGAGGTTGTGTGGACCGTTCGGCGTCGGGGGTGGGAGTGACGAGGGTGAGGGTGTGATGCCCATCGTTCCTCTCCGCTCTCGTTGCACATACGGGGCGGGTTGCTGAAGCCGGCGTGGACTTATTACTGGACAGTAGTGAGTTGGCGGGTGCCTTGGCACCCGCCCCCGCCCAGATATGCGGAACGTCACGTCGCTCCGCGCAGTTCACACCGGCCCGGTCAGCTCCAGGGGGTGTCGTGACGACACCCCCTGGGCAGCTCACGCCAGCCGGTCGAGTACGAGGCGTGCCGTCTCGGTCGGGGTCTCTCCGACCCGTACGCCTGCCGCCTCGAGTGCCTCCTTCTTCGCGCGCGCGGTTCCGGAGGAGCCGGATACGATCGCGCCCGCGTGCCCCATGGTCTTGCCCTCGGGAGCGGTGAATCCGGCGACGTAGCCGATGACGGGCTTCGTGACGTTCTCCTTGATGAAGTCCGCCGCGCGCTCCTCCGCGTCACCGCCGATCTCGCCGATCATCACGATCAGGTCGGTCTCCGGGTCCTCCTCGAAGGCTGCGAGGCAGTCGATGTGCGTGGTGCCGATGACGGGGTCGCCGCCGATGCCGACACAGCTGGAGAAGCCGATGTCCCGCAGCTCGTACATGAGTTGGTAGGTGAGTGTGCCGGACTTGGAGACCAGGCCGATACGGCCGGGCTCCGGTGCGATGTCGGCGGGGATGATGCCGGCGTTGGACAGCCCGGGGCTGATGAGACCGGGACAGTTGGGGCCGATGATGCGCGTGCCGCGCTCCTGCGCGTACGACCGGAAGGCGACCGCGTCGTGGACGGGGATGCCCTCGGTGATGGCGACGCCGAGCGGGATGCCCGCGTCCGCCGCCTCCACGACCGCCGCCTTGCAGAAGGCCGGGGGTACGAAGAGGACCGACACGTCGGCGTCCGTCGCCTCCCGCGCCTCCGCCACCGAGCCGAAGACGGGGACGGAGCGCCCGTCCACATCCACGTCCTGGCCCGCCTTGCGCGGGTTCACGCCGCCGACGATGTCGGTGCCGGACGCCAGCATCCGGCGCGTGTGCTTCATGCCCTCCGAGCCGGTCATGCCCTGGACGATGACCTTGCTCGCCTTGTTGAGGAAGATCGCCATGGTCTCCCGCCTCCCTAAGCGGCCGCAGCCGCGGCCGTGGCCAGTTCGGCGGCCCGCTGGGCGGCGCCGTCCATGGTGGTCCGCTGCTCCAGCAGCGGGTGGGGATTCGCCTCGAGGATCTCGCGTCCGCGCACGGCGTTGTTGCCGTCGAGCCGCACGACGAGCGGCTTGGTCAGCCGTATCTGCCCGAGGGCCTGGGTGATTCCGTCCGCGACCGCGTCGCAGGCGGTGATGCCGCCGAAGACGTTGACGAGGATGGACTTCACGGACGGGTCGCCGAGGACGACGGAGAGGCCGTCGGCCATGACCTGCGCGGAGGCGCCGCCGCCGATGTCGAGGAAGTTCGCGGGCTTCGCGCCGCAGCCGGCGACGACATCGAGGGTGGACATCACCAACCCCGCGCCGTTGCCGATGACTCCGACCTCGCCGTCCAGCTTCACGTAGTTGAGGCCCTTCTCGGCGGCCTGCGCCTCCAGCGCGTCATGGCCGCCGCCCTCGTCCTGCTCGCCCCAACGTGCCTGGCGGAAGCGGGCGTTGTCGTCGAGGGTGACCTTGCCGTCGAGGGCGACGATCGTGCCGTCGGCCGTGCGGACAAGGGGGTTGACCTCGACGAGGAGTGCGTCCTCGGCCTGCAGGATCTGCCACAGCTTGACCAGTACCGGCGCCACGTTCGTCGGCAGTGCCGCCGCGGCGACGATCTCCGCGGCCTTCTCGTCCGTCACGCCCTCCGCCGGATCGACGGGGACGCGTGCGACGGCTTCCGGCCGCGCCTCGGCAACTTCCTCGATCTCCATGCCGCCTTCGGCGGATGCGATGGCGATGAAGCATCCCTGCGCACGGTCCAGGACGAAGGAGACGTAGTACTCCGTATCGACCTTCACGGGCTGGGCGAGCATCACCTTGTGCACGGTGTGGCCCTTGATGTCCATGCCCAGGATCTGACGCGCGGTGACCTCCGCGGCAGTGGCGTCGGCCACGAGTTTCACGCCGCCGGCCTTGCCCCTGCCTCCTGTCTTGACCTGCGCCTTGACCACGACGCCGTGCTGATCGGCGTCGAGCTTCAATGCCGCCTCGCGGGCTGCGCTGCCCGTCTCCGCGACCTCCGCTTCAGGTACCAAGACGCCGTAGCGCTCGAAGAGTTCCCTCGCCTGGTGCTCGAAAAGGTCCACATGTGCTCCCTGGTCGATCTTCGAAACGATCGGTGCACGCCCCCTGGACATCGGTCTCTCGATGCGGGATAACAAGGTTCATACAGTATTCGTCGACTGTATGCAATCTGCTCTGACCAGAGCTCACACCCGACGAAGGGACTCGTAAGCCATGCCCGACGACAGCCAGGACAGCCGCAAGACGTCGGCGACAACTCCTCGATGAACCAGATCCGTCACGGCCGGAAGGCCAAGTACCGCGAGGAGCGCGAGCGGGTCGGCAACACCCTCGGCGACGGAACCATGAACCAGACGATGTACAAGTGAGGTGACCGCGGTGACCGATGTGAC
Organism: Streptomyces sp. TAA486; assembly: GCF_000426165.1. Classification (NCBI taxonomy): domain Bacteria; kingdom Bacillati; phylum Actinomycetota; class Actinomycetes; order Kitasatosporales; family Streptomycetaceae; genus Streptomyces; species Streptomyces sp. TAA486. The sequence goes on from NZ_AUEV01000002.1 coordinate 576,827, forward strand.
CGATGTGACCGGCACGACGACGGTGACTGAGAAGGCGCTGGACGGGATTCGGATCCTGGACATGACTCATGTCCAGTCCGGCCCCTCGGCGACTCAGCTCCTCGCCTGGCTCGGCGCAGACGTGATCAAACTCGAGGCGACCTCGGGCGACATCACCCGCAAGCAACTGCGGGACCTCCCGGACGTCGACTCGCTCTACTTCACGATGCTCAACTGCAACAAGCGCAGCATCACGCTCAACACCAAGAGCGACCGCGGCAAGGAGCTGCTGACGGAGCTGATCCGGCGCAGCGACGTGCTGGTGGAGAACTTCGGCCCCGGAGCGGTGGACCGGATGGGCTTCACCTGGGACCGGATCAAGCAGATCAACCCGAAGATCGTCTACGCCTCCATCAAGGGCTTCGGCGAGGGTCCGTACACCACGTTCAAGGCGTACGAGGTCGTCGCCCAGGCCATGGGCGGCTCGATGTCGACGACCGGCTTCGAGGACGGGCCGCCGCTGGCGACCGGGGCACAGATCGGCGACTCGGGCACCGGCGTGCACACCGTCGCCGCGATCCTCGCCGCGCTGCTGCAACGTGAGCGCACGGGCCGCGGCCAGCGGGTCAACGTGGCCATGCAGCACTCGGTTCTCAACCTGTGCCGCGTGAAGCTGCGCGACCAGCAGCGGCTCGCACACGGTGCGCTCGGTGAGTACCCGAACGACGACTTCGGCGACGAGGTGCCGCGTTCGGGCAACGCCTCAGGCGGCGGCCAGCCCGGCTGGGCGGTCAAGTGCGCGCCGGGCGGGCCCAACGACTACGTCTACGTGATCGTGCAGCCCGTGGGCTGGGAGCCGCTGACGAAGCTCATCGGCCGTCCCGAACTGGCCGACGACCCGGACTGGAACACGCCGGAGGCGCGGCTGCCCAAGCTGAACAAGATGTTCCAGCTGATCGAGGAGTGGTCGTCGACACTGCCCAAGTGGGAGGTGTTGGGCGCCCTCAACGCCCACAACATCCCCTGCGGGCCGATCCTTTCGACGAAGGAGATCGTCGAGGACGAGTCCCTGGCCGCCAACGGGATGATCGTCGAGGTCGATCACCCGGAGCGCGGTTCCTTCACCACCGTGGGCTCCCCGATGAAGCTCTCCGACTCCCCCGTGGAAATCACGTCCTCGCCGCTGCTGGGCGAACACAACGAGGACGTCTACATAGGCGAGCTGGGCCTGGGCGAGGAAGAACTGGCACTGCTCAAGACGAACGGAGTGATCTGACCGATGGCGCAGGGTAAGAACGACGGCCTCGCCACGCCGGACAAGGAAGCGGTACGGGCGGTACTGGATGCCGCCCGCGCCGAGGGCCGCACGTCGCTGACCGCCCCCGAGGGCAAGCGCGTCGCGGACGCCTACGGCATACCGGTGCCGGACGAAGGGCTCGCGGAATCCGCCGACGAGGCGGTGCAGCTGGCCGACAGGCTGGGCTTCCCGGTCGTCATGAAGATCGTCTCGCCGGACATCCTGCACAAGACCGACGCGGGCGGCGTCCGCGTCGGGGTCTCGACCTCGGCCGAGGTGCGCAGCGCGTACACGGAGATCGTCGGCAACGCCCGCAAGTACGACGCGAACGCGAACGTGCTCGGCGTGCAGGTGCAGCAGATGGCCAAGCCGGGGCAGGAGGTGCTGGTCGGTACCGTCACCGACCCGACCTTCGGCAAGGTCGTCGCGTTCGGTCTGGGCGGTGTGCTGGTGGAGGTCCTCAAGGACGTCACCTTCCGCCTGGCGCCGGCGTCCCAGGAGGACGCGGAGTCGATGCTCGACGGCATCGGTGCCTCCGAGATCCTCAAGGGCGTACGCGGCGGCGACCCGGTCGACCGAGCGGCACTGACGCAGGTCATCACCTCCGTCTCACAACTGGCGCACGACTTTCCCGAGTTGGTGGAGGTCGACCTCAACCCCGTCTTCGCGTCGCCCGACGGTGCGATGGCGGCGGACATCCGCATCCTGCTCAGCGAGGGCCAGCCGGCGGAGCGCCGGCGCTACACCCCCGAGGAGATCCGCACCTCGATGAAGCGGCTGATGCAGCCGTCCTCCGTCGCGGTGATCGGCGCCTCCAACGAGCAGGGCAAGATCGGCAATTCGGTCATGCGGAACCTCGTCGACGGCGGGTTCCCCGGGGAGATCCACCCCGTGAACCCGAAGGCCGACGAGATCCTGGGGCGCAAGGCGTACAAGTCGGTGGCCGACATCCCGGGCGACGTCGACGTGGCGGTCTTCGCCGTGCCGGCGAAGTTCGTCCCGGACACTCTGGAAGCCGTCGGCGCCAAGGGGATTCCCAACGCCGTGCTGATTCCGTCCGGTTTCGCCGAGACGGGTGAGGTGGAGCTCCAGGACAAGATCGTCGCCATTGGCGAGAAGCACGGTGTGCGGCTGCTCGGGCCGAACATCTACGGCTACTACTCGACGTGGCACGACCTGTGCGCCACGTTCTGCACGCCGTACGACGTCAAGGGCGGTGTGGCGCTCACCTCCCAGTCGGGCGGCATCGGCATGGCCATCCTCGGCTTCGCGCGCAGCACCAGCACCGGTGTCTCGGCGATCGTGGGGCTCGGCAACAAGTCCGACCTCGACGAGGACGACCTGCTCACGTACTTCGCGGACGACCCGAACACGAAGTGCATCGCGATGCACCTCGAAGACCTCAAGGACGGGCGGGCGTTCGTGGAGGCGGCACGGGCGACCGTGCCGAAGAAGCCGGTCGTCGTGCTCAAGGCGGGCCGCACGAGTGCGGGCGCCAAGGCAGCCGGTTCGCACACGGGCGCACTCGCGGGCGACGACGCGGTCTACGACGACGTCCTGCGGCAGGCCGGCGTCATCCGGGCGCCGGGTCTGAACGAAATGCTGGAGTACGCGCGGGCACTGCCCGTGCTGCCCACCCCCCAGGGCGACAACACCGTGATCATCACCGGCGCCGGCGGTTCGGGAGTGCTGCTCTCGGACGCCATCGTCGACAACGGGATGTCGCTCATGGAGATCCCGCCGGACCTGGACGAGGCGTTCCGCGCCTTCATCCCGCCGTTCGGCGCCGCGGGCAACCCGGTGGACATCACCGGCGGTGAGCCGCCCTCCACGTACGAGGCCACGATCCGGCTCGGCCTGGAGGACCCCCGCATCCATTCCCTCGTGCTCGGCTACTGGCACACGATCGTCACTCCGCCCATGGTGTTCGCGGAGTTGACGGCCAGGGTCGTGGCCGAGGCGCGGGAGAAGGGCATCGAGAAGCCGGTGGTGGCGTCTCTCGCGGGCGACACCGAGGTCGAAGAGGCAAGTCAGTACCTCTTCGAACGCGGCGTGGTCGCCTACCCGTACACGACGGAGAAGCCGGTCGCCGTGCTCGGCGCCAAGTACCGGTGGGCGCGGGCGGCGGGCCTGCTGCGGTAACGCCGCGCAGGAGACGCACGAGCCGCACATCTGAAAAGAGCCGCTGATGCCGTGGGCTTCCCGCATGAGGGCGGATGTTCCTCTCTCCGCCACTACGGCGGGAAGCCCCGGCAGGGCTCCGGCGAAACCGCGGTCGCCGGAGCCCCTACACCGACACAGGACGAGCTGAAAGGCAGGACACAGCACCAGAGCTAGGGATCCGGACAGGGGGCGCTGGCCAGACTCTCTCCACGCAAGGGGTGCAGAACATGACAACAACAGAAGCGCCGTCGGCCCTCCCGTACAGGGAGGTGACCGACAGGAACGGTCGGACCTACCGAATAGGCGAGACCGACATCGACATCATGGGGCGTCGTCGCCGCTGGATGGTCATCCTGCCGTGGATCGGCATGATGGGCATTTCGTCGGCGGAGTACGCCTTCGCATCAGCCGAGGACACTCTCCACCATGCTCACGGCTGGAACAGCCTGCACATTTTCTGGATCATGGGTGTCTGGGTGTTCTTCCAGGCCGGCGTCGCCATGCCCGTCGGGCATCTGCGCGAGTCGGGCAGGTTCCCGGCGCGTCTGGCGATGATGTGGGGCGCCGTCGGTACGTTCCTGGGCTATCTCTCGCTCGCATACGCGGAGAATCCCATCTGGGCGTACATCGGCTTCGGCGCCTTCAGCGGCATGGGCGCGGGAGCGGTCTACGCGACCTGTGTGAACATGGTCGGCAAGTGGTATCCGGAACGAAAGGGCGGCAAGACCGGTTTCGTCAACGGCGGTTTCGCCTACGGCTCGGTGCCCTTCGTGTACATCTTCACCGGGTTCATGGACCTGCACAACTTCAAGTGGGTCCTGGTGAGTGTGGGCGTCTTCCTGGCCCTCGTGGTCGCGGCCGCCGGCTGGTTCTTCAAGGACCCGCCGAAGAACTGGTGGCCGGCGGACGTCGACCCGCTGAAGGCGCCGGACGACAAGCGGACCCGCCGGGCCCTGGAGAAGAACCCGCCGGCGGTCAAGCAGTACACCCCCAGGGAGGCCCTCCAGACGGGCCGCGTGCCTCTCATGTGGTTCTGCCTGCTGTGCACCTCAGGCGTGAACATCTTCGGAATCGCCTTCCAGGTGCCCTTCGGTGACGACATGGGCTTCGCCGGCGGCATCGTCGCCACCGCCATGTCGCTGAAGGCCATCGTCAACGGCACCGGCCGCGGCGTGATCGGCTGGCTGTCCGACATGTACGGACGCAAGCAGTGCCTGATCTTCGTCTGCGTGGTGCTCGGTCTGTCACAGTTCGGCGTCCTGCTGTCCGGACAGGCTGGGTCGATGCCGCTGTTCCTGGTCTGCTCGATGATCTCCGGTTTCGGCGGCGGAGCGATCTTCCCACTGTTCGCGGCGCTGACCGCCGACTACTTCGGTGAGAACAACAACGCCACCAACTACGGCCTGATCTACAGCTCGAAGCTGCTGTCCGGTCTCGCAGGCGCGGGCCTCGGCTCGCTCGTGGTCGCGTCGTGGGGATACGGCGGTGCGTTCGGCCTCGCCGGTGGCACCTCGCTGTTCGCGGGCGCCGTCGCCCTGTTCCTGCATCAGCCGGGACGGCCGAAGAGGTCGCTGATCAAGCCCAATCCGCAGCCGATAGGCGGCGAATGAGGTAACTGAGGAGGACAGAACCAGCAGCTGCCGGGCCACCCGCTCCCCATGGGTTGCCCGGCAGCTGTCTTTGTGCTCAATGCCCGCGGGTCCGAAGTGACCGCAGATGCCCGGCCGAACGGCGGGCGGTCCTGAAGGAGTCCTCCGGCTGGTCGTGCTCGACCAGCCAGTTGTGCTTCTTCCCGCCGTGGGTCCGGCCGACCTTCGTCAGGAAGCGCTGGTAGTCGATGTCGCCGTCGCCGACGTCCACCATCCGGTAGCCGTCGTCGGACGTCTCGTCGTGCTCCCCGTCCTTCACGTGGAAGAGCGGGTAGCGCTCCGGCTGCTTCAGCACGTACTCGACCGGTTCGAAGGGCGCCGGTGTGCCGTCCGGGCGGACGCTGAAGCGGTACTGGCCGGCGTAGGCCCAGTAGATGTCCATCTCCAGGTACACCAGTTCGGGGTCGGTCTCGGCGAGCAGCACGTCGTACAGGCGCACGTCCGGGCGGTCCTCTGCGAAGCCGAACTCCATCTGGTGGTTGTGCTGGTAGAACTTCAGGCCGCGCTTCCTCGCCGCGGCCCCGTATCTGTTGAAGTCCTCCGCCGCGCGCTTCCACCCGTCGACGGTGCGGCCGTAGCGGTCGGGGCTCGATGCCGTGCCCACATGGGGAAGCCCGAGCGCGGCGGCGTCGTCGACCACCTTCTCCAGCTGGGTGTCGAAGGTGTAGTCGTCCGGGTTGCCGGAGTAGTAGCCGACGTGGCTGCCGATGCCGCGCAGCCCGTACTCGCGCAGCAGCTTGCGCAGTTCGGCCAGGGAGATGTCCCCGGTCCCCTGGCTGTAGCCGGCGAACTCGACCTGTTCGTAGCTGTAGCGGGACAGTTCCTCGAAGACCGCGGCGAAGCCGAGCGAGGCCACCTTGTCGCGCAAGGTGTAGAGCTGGATGCCCAACCGGCCCATGGGAACGGCCGGTTCGCAGCGGCCGTGTGCCGCGCCGGTGCGGGTCGCGGCGTGTGCCGTGCCCCCGGCGCTGCCCAGCAGTGATGCCGCGGCGGCGCCGGCGGCGACACCGAGGAAGCCGCGGCGGCGCAGTCGTCGGGACAGCTCGGCGTCGGGGGTGTTCGTCGTACGTCTCATGTGTGCTCTCCCAGTGCGAGGTTGACGAGCAGGGACTTGACGTCGGTGGCGGGTAGCGGGCCGGAGCCTTCGGCCACGCCGGGGCGTGAGCAGATGAAGACGGGCCCTTCGTCGCTGCGTCCGGGAAGCCGGCCGTGGCTGCCGCGCACCGGTGAGGGGTCGAGGGGTACGACCGCCATGCGGTAGCGCATGCCGGTCTTCTTGCGCGCGAGCGCGGTGGCGGCACGCAGACGCACATACGGGTCGAGGGGGTCCATGAACAGCTCGGCCGGGTCGTAGCCGGGCTTGCGGTGGATCTCGACCAGCCGGGCGAAGTCGGGGGCGTGGGCGTCGTCAAGCCAGTAGTAGTAGGTGAACCAGGCGCGGGGCTCGGCGACGGCGACGAGTTCGCCGGAGCGCGGGTGGTCCAGGTGGTGCGCCTTCTTGCCGCGCTCGTCGAGGACTTCGGCGACTCCCTGCAGGGACTCCACCACGGCCCGGGCCGCGTCCAGGTCGGCGGGATCGCGCACGTAAATGTGGGCGAGCTGATGGTCGACGACGGCGAAGGCACGCGAAGTGGTGGGGTCCAGGTACTCCATGCCGTCCTGGGTGTGCACTTCGAGCAGGCCCTCGCGGCGCAGCGCCCGGTTGATGTCGACGGCGCGGTCGACTCGGGTGATGCCGTATTCGGAGAGCGCGACGACCGTGCGTCCCTCGGCGTCCGCGTCGTCGAGCAACGGGGCGAGCACGGCATCGAGTTCGGCGGCGGCGCGGTGGGAGCGGGGATCGTCGGGTCCGTAGCGCTGGAGGTCGTAGTCGAGGTGCGGGACGTAGCAGAGGGCGAGGTCGGGACGGCGGGTGCGCAGCAGATGCCGCGTGGCCTCGGTGATCCAGCGGGAGGAGACGAGGTCTGCTCCGGGTCCCCAGAAGTGGAAGAGGGGGAACGTGCCGAGGGCGTCGGTGAGTTCGTCGTGGAGTGCGGGCGGCCGGGTGTAGCAGTCGGGCTCCTTGCGTCCGTCGGCGTAGTAGACGGGACGCGGCGTGACCGTCCAGTCGGTGCCGGCTCCCATGGCGTACCACCAGCAGACGTTGGCGACGGTGTAGCCGGGGTGGCGGGCGCGGGCGGCGTCCCACAGCTTCTCGCCGGAGACGAGGGCGTTGTGCTGACGCCACAGCAGCACCTCGCCGAGTTCGCGGAAGTACCAGCCGTTGCCGACGATTCCGTGCTCCTGCGGCGTGAGGCCCGTAAGGAACGTGGACTGCGCGGCGCAGGTGACGGCCGGCAGCACCGTGCCCAGCGGCCGGTAGCTTCCCTCGCCTGCCATGGCACTCAACCGGGGCATGTGGGTGAGAAGTTGAGGGGTCAGTCCGACGACGTCCAGGACGAGCAGCGGATTCGGTGCCTGCCCGTGTCTGCGGGGCCGGGGGGAACCCGGGTCCTGCCGGGCGTCGTTCATGGCAGCTCCTTCAGGCCGAGGGCGGTCAGCATCTCCCGGGCCACGTCGAGTTCGGCCGCGATCCCGTCCGCCAGCTGTGAGCGGGTGCGGGGCCGCAGACCGTGCGGGAGGGCCTGCCAGGTGTAGGTCTCCACCTCCAGATGGCGTGTCAGCGGGGCCGCCCCGCCGACGAGCCGGGTGAGCGCCGCCTCCAGGACGTCGAGCGTGGAGGTCAGCGGCGGCTCCGGCGGCGCGTGCAGCGGTACGTGGAAGTGCGAGCGCCAGGGGACGGAGTCCGGCAGGGTTCCGGGCCGCAGGGCCTCGCCGAGGTCGTCGGTGCCGCGCACTCCGGCGGCGGTCAGCGCGCGGGTCTGGTGGAGGAAGCGGGGTTCGTCGAATGCTCCGAGAGCCGCCGGAACTCCGTCGGCCGCCGGGTGTTCGGCGTGGAGCGCCGCGGAGAGCTGACTCTTCACGACGGGCACGTGCGCTTCGGCGAGGGCGTCCAGGGCCCGGCCGGGCTCCTCGAACTGGGTGGCCAGATGGCAGGTGTCGACGCATACGCCGATGCGGTGTGCGGGCGGGGCGTCCTCCCCGCCGAGCACCTCCAGCGCGTCGGCGGTCGTCTCCACCGTGCAGCCCGGCTCGGGTTCCAGGCCGACGCGGATGCTGCGTCCGGTCGTCTCCTCCAGCGCGTCGAGGCGTGCGGCGAGCGTGCCGAGGGCGGACAGTGCCGTGCGGCGCCGCGCGGGTGTGAAGCCTTCGCGCCAGGCCAGCGGCAGTGTGGAGACGGTGCCTTCGGCGACGTCGTCCGGAAGCAGCAGGGTGAGGAGCCGCGCCAGTTCGGCGGTGTGCTCCAGCCGTTCGGGCTCGGTCCAATCGGGCCTGTAGACGCGGTACTTGACGCGTTCCGCCCCGAACCCCTGGTAGGGGAAGCCGTTGAGGGTGACGACCTCGAGGCCGCGGCGGTCGAGCTCGGCGCGCAGTGCCCTCACGTCCGAAGGGTCGGCGCTGAGTCTGCGTACGGCGTCGCGGGCAAGCCACAGGCCGATGCCGAGACGGTCGCGGTGCAGTCGGCGGCGTACCGGTTCGGCGTGCTCGCGCAGTTGGTTCATGACGCCGTCGAGGTCCTCGGCGGCGTGCACGTTGGTGCAGTAGGCGAGGTGGACGGTCGAGCCGTCGGGGTGCCGGAAGCGCATGTCAGCCGATCCCCCTCATTCCCCGCCGCGCAGAATGGAGTTGCCCTCGTGCGTGGCCGGTGCGGTCGGTGTCGCCGGTTCGAGTTCTGGCTCCAGGCGGCCGCTCTGCCCGTAGAAGGCGACGGGGTTGCGCCACAGCACCTGGTCGACCTCGTCGTCGGTGAAGCCGGCGTCGAGCATCGCGTCGCCCACGGCGCGGGTCTTGAGCGGATCGCTGCGGCCCCAGTCCGCCGCGGAGTTGACCAGGACGCGGTCGGTGCCGTGCAGGCGCAGCAGCCGCACCATGCGGGCCTCGTCCATCTTGGTGTCGGGGTAGATGGAGAAGCCCATCCAGCAGCCCGAGTCGGCGGCTGCCCCGACCGTGGCCTCATTGAGGTGGTCGAGCACGACGCGCTCCGGCGGCAGGGCGGACTCGCGAAGGACGTCGAGGGTGCGCCTCAGTCCCGCGGCCTTGTCGCGGTGCGGGGTGTGCACGAGGGCGGGCAGGCCGTGGTCGGCGGCGAGTTGGAGCTGTGCGGCCAGCGCGGTGTCCTCGGCCGGCGTCATCGAGTCGTAGCCGATCTCGCCCACGGCGACGACGCCGTCCTTGACGAGGTAGCGGGGCAGTTCGTCGAGTACGGGCACGCAGCGGGGGTCGCCCGCCTCCTTGGGGTTGAGGGCGATGGTGCAGTGGTGGGCGATGCCGTGCTGGGCGGCGCGGAAGGGCTCCCAGCCGAGGAGGGAGTCGAAGTAGTCGTAGAAGGATCCGGGCGAAGTGCGGGGCTGGCCGAGCCAGAAGGAGGGTTCGACGAGGGCGCGCACGCCCGCTTCGTACATGGCGGTGTAGTCGTCGGTGGTCCGCGAGGTCATGTGGATGTGCGGGTCGAAGATGCGCATCAGGACTCCTCGGGCGGGTGCGCGGGGGCGGGTTCCTCCGGTGCGCCGGTGCTGCCGGGCGGGCCCGCCGGTCCCGTCAGGTCGAGGGCGCGGTGCAGATCCGCGGGAACGGGGCGGCCGGCGGAGGTGCGTTCGTGGGCGAAGTCGGTGAGCATCCTGGCCAGTTCGGCATCGCCGCGAGCACGGCGCGCCAGGCCGGCGACGGCGTCGAGGGGAACGGAGGTGAACAGGCATTTCAGCACCGCGTGCCGCCAGCCGTGCCGGTCGAGATGCGCGGCTGCGTACGGGCCGACGGCGGCGGCGACGAGGGTGGTGTCGTTGGCGCGCAGCGCGTCCTCGACCAGCGGCAGCGCCTCCGGTGCGGCACCCGCGGGCAGCAGGGGCAGTGCGTGCAGCACGGCGGCACGTTCGGCTGCGGTGCCCTGCCGGTACAGGCGCGTGAGGGTGTCCGTGCCGGCGCCTGCCGCGTGCAGCAGAAGGACGCGGGCGTCGCCTACGGCCGTACGTCCGCAGTGGCGTCCCGCCGAGGCGAAGTGCAGTTCCCAGGCGGTGTTCCCGGGCGCGCGAGACGCCTCGGCCAGCGCCTCGCGGAGCCAGGTGCGGCCGGTGTCGTCCAGGTGACAGTCGAGCCTGTCCTCGATGCCCTGGAGCGTGGGGTGTTCGTCCGCGTGGGGAAGCCGCGGGGCGGCGGGATCCGGGTCGTGAGGGGCACGGGGATTCAGCATGGTGCGGCTCTTCTCTCCTTCTCGGGCAGCAGGCGTTCCGCGGCTCCCCCGGGCCCGGCTCCGCCGCCGGCACGTACCGCCTCGGCCTCGGCCTGCCGCAGGAAGCGGAGGGCGTCGCGGGCGCAGTCGGGGCCGGCATGCGAGTGGCGGGGCAGTTCGACGGTGACCAGCCCGGCGTACCGTGCCTCGCGCAGCGCGGCGAGGACCGGGGGCACATCCAACTCCCCCTCGCCGAACGGGAGATGTTCGTGAACGCCGCGCCGCATGTCCTCGATCTGCACATGCCGCAGCCAGGGGGCGGCGGCCCGTACGCACTCGTGCGGCGGCTCGGACTCCAGGCACAGGCAGTGCCCGACGTCCAGGGTCAGACCGAGGCCTTCCGGATAGCCGAGTCCGGAGCGAAGCCGGTGGAACGCCGCCAAGTCGCCCAGCAGATGCCCCGGTTCGGGCTCGACGGCCAGCGCCACGCCCGCGGCCCGCGCCGCCGAGAGCAGCGCGTCGACGCCGTCGACGAAGCGGGGCCAGGCGGTGTGCGCGTCGGCGCCCTTCGGCAGGGTGCCGCTGAAGAAGTGCACGGCGTGCGCGCCGAGATCGGCGGCGACGCGTACGGCCTTGAGCAGCAACTCCAGTCGCGCGGAGCGGGCTTCGGGTTCCGGGTCCAGGAGGGTGGGGTGGTGCTTGCGGCGGGGGTCGAGCACGTAGCGGGCTCCGGTCTCCACCGTCACGGACAGCCCGTGCCGGTCGAGTGCCCTGCCCACGGCGGCGGTCCGCCGCGCCAGGTCGGGTGCGAGCGGGTCGAGATGCATGTGGTCGAGGGTGAGTCCCACGCCGTCGTAGCCCAGGTCCGCGAGGACGGCGAGGGCGTCAACGAGCCTGAGATCGGCCAGGCCGTTGGTGCCGTACGCGTAGCGCAGGCCGGGGCGCTGTGGGTCCTGTGCGGTCGGGGTCATGTGGGGCTGACCTTCCGTGAGAGCCGGGCGGCCGACGGCAGCAGTGCGAGGACCAGGGCGGCCGCTCCGGGCCGTCCCGCACGCGCGCCCAGCGCGGCCTGGAGCGGGATCGTGGCGCGGATTCCGCCTCCGACGGCGCCCTGCAGCAGCGGGGGCGACGGGTTGAGGACGGCGTGGACGAGCGGGCGCGCGGCTGTGGCCGCGTATGCCGCGGCCATCAGCGCCCCGACGCGGCCTGTCGCACCGCCACGAGCGCGCCCGGCGGCTCCCCCGGCGACGGCCGCGACCGCTCCGACGGCGCCCAGCGCGGCGAGGGGCACCGCCGATGACCCGCCGAGCGTCTCCCGTCGCGAGACGGTCGTCACGGCGAAGGTGTGGGCTCCGAGCAGTCCGGCGGCCTGCAGCACCTCGCCGGGCACGCCGAGCGGGCGGCGGGCAGGGTGCGCGGAGGCGGACACGGTGGCCGCCGCGCCCATGACGAGGTCGAGGCCGCGGGCGGCGGCCATCGCCGCGGGCCCCAACGCGGTGTGCTTGAGCCGCAGGTCGTAGGCCCAGACGGTGCCGGCCAGCGCGGTGGCCGTGAGCAGCGCTCCGCGGCCCGCCGCTGCGGCCATGCCGAGTCCCGCGGCCGTCAGCGCGGCCCCGGCCGTCAGCGCCCGTGCCGGGGTGATGCGTCCGGACGGGATCGGGCGTCCGGGGCGTTCGACCGCGTCGATGTGCCGGTCCGAGTAGTCGTTGAGGGCCATGCCCGCCTCGTACAGGCACAGCGACGATGCGGCCGCCAGGACCGTGCGTCGGTTCGGCCTGTGCCCGGCTGCCGCGGCGCCCGCGATCGCGTCACCGGGCACCGTGAACAGGGCCGATACGCGCAGGAGTTCGGCCCAGGCGCCAGCACCGGAGCCGCCGGGTTCGCGCGTCGCGCCTCCGCCCCTCACGCGAGCGCCCGCAGCCGGCCGGCCAGGGCAAGCAGTTCGTGCCACTGCCTTGGCAGGTCCGCGGGTCCGATGTCGGGATCCTTGAAGTAGAACCCGAGCCCGTCGACTGCTCCCCCGATGCCGGCCTCGTGGGCGCGGGCGACGATGCGCGCGAGGTCGAGGACGAGGGGCGCCGCGAGGGCCGAGTCGCAGCCCTGCCAAATGGTCTGAAGGACCATGCGGGAGCCGAGGAAGCCGTCGAAGGCGACGTGGTCCCAGGCCGTCTTCCAGTCCCCGAGCGCCGGGACGTCGTCGATGTGCAGCTGACCCTCGGGCAACCCGCCGAGGTTGTCGGCGAGCACGCGCTCCTTGCCGGCGTTCTTCGCGGCGGCCGCTCCGGGGTCGGCCAGCGCCGCCCCGTCGCCCCCGCCGAGCAGATTGGTGCCCGACCAGGCGCGTACGGGCAGCGCGCGCTGCGCGAACATCGGCGCGAGCACGGAACGCAGCAGCGTCTGACCGGTCTTGCCGTCGCGGCCCGCGTGCGGCAGTCCGCAGCGGCGGGCCTCCTCGCGCAGCGATGGGTGGTGCAGCCCGGTGGACGGCGTGAAGTTCACATACGCGCATCCCGCGCGAAGAGCGGCGGCCGCGTAGCGGGAGCTCGGGGGCAGCGCGGCATCGTCGTCGGCGGAAACGCCTTCCGTGGAGGCGACGTTGACCACGACCGTGCGGGCGAGCGCGTTGTCCCGGGCGAAGTCTCCGAGGTCGGCGGCGAAGGAGCGGATCAGTTCGTCCTCGTCGCGGGGGTCTTGGGGCAACGGGCCGCCGGGACGTATGCACGCATCGGCGGCGGCGAGTCCGTCGTGCACGGCGGCGGGGAGGCCGTGCGGGAGGACACCGGCCGCGACGAGTTGTTCGGCGCGCTTGGGCAGCGGGCACGACGCCGTGTCGTGGCCCCCGAAGACCAGCCGCCCCAGCGGTGGCAGGCCGCATCCGGCGAAGGCGGCGGTCTCGGTGACCATGCCGGTCGGGGGATGCATCCCGGAGGCGAGAGCGGCGCAGCCGGCGATCGCCGTGGTGGCGACGGAGCCGCGTGCTCCGATGAGCCATACGCCGGTGCGGGCGCCGTCCGGGGTGGCGTCGGGCTGGTTCGCATTGACTTCGGTCACGGCCTGCCTCCGCTGTGAGGGGGTGTACGGGTGGACCGGGGTGTCGCGGGTGTGACGCGGTGAGGGGGTTCCGAACGGCGCCGCACGGAACCGGAGTTGCACCTGCCGGAGTCGTGACGGAGCTGGTCGGGACGAGCGGGCGCAGGCCGGTGCCGTTCCGGTCCGGCGCGATCGGGGGTGCGGCGCCCGGGCCGGGCACCGCACCGTTCACGGCTGGGGCGGCGGGGAGGAGTCGGCGTTCTCCTCGCCCGCCGCCTGTACGGGTCCGCGGCCCCCCTCGGACCGTCGGACACCGTGAGGACGGACCGCAGGCTGCGGCCCGTCATCCGGCGTGTGCCGGACGGCGGTTCACATTCGGACGCGGTCCCGACCGCCACCGGGCGGTGGGGCGCGGCCGGGCACTCGGCTCAGTGCTCGCCTCCCTCGTGAGCCCTGTCGCCGGAGCCCGTGGCGGGCGCCAGTTGGCGCAGCCTGATGTCGCGGAAGGCCACGTCGTCGCCGTCGCCGTGGTTCTGCAGGCCGATGTGGCCGTCGGTCAGGCTGCGTGCGGGGTCGGTGTTGGTGAAGTCGTTGACGCGTGTTCCGTTGAGCCAGACCTGGAGCCGTTCGCCCTCGACGCGGATCTCGTAGGTGTTCCACTCCCCGGGCGGGTTGAGCGCCGCGTCACGGGCCTCGAGGTCGGCCGACTGGAATCCGTAGACGGAGCCGGTCGTCTTCTCCGGCACGTCCGTCGCGTCGATCTGGATCTCGTAGCCGTTGTCGACCGCGGACCACGGATCGTCCGAGGCGGGAAAGCCCACGAAGACACCGGAGTTGTCGTCCCCGGCCATCTTCCAGTCGAACTTCAGCGAATAACTGCCCTGTTGCTCGGCCTGGTACCACAACAGGCCCATCCCGCCGACAGTTCGCAGGGTCCCGTCGTCGCTCTCCTCGAAGTGACCGGGCCCGGCCTGCTTCCACTGGTCGAGCCCGGTGCCGCTGTCGTAGACGGCCGTATAGCCGTTCTCCGGACGGCAGTCGGCCTGCGCGGTCCCGGTTGCCCACCGCACGCCGCCGAGCAGATGCGTACGGAACGCCTCGTCCGCGTAGGACTCCTTGGTGTGTCCGCCACCGGTGTAGAAGGCCCGGCCACCGCCGTACTCCTGGCACCAGGCAATGGGGTGATCGCCGCCCATGGTGCCGCCCGTGTACGAGCCTTCGTCGAGGGCCGCCAGGACGTGGACGTTCTCCCGCGGGTTCGAGCGGTAGTTGTACCACTCGTCGGTGCGTTCCCAGGCCGTGCCCAGATGGGAGGTGGCCGGGTTGGCCCGGTCCTCGACGTCGACGGTGGCGGGCTGGATCGCGGGGTGCGAGTCGAACCACGCGCCCACGAGCCCGCCGTACCACGGCCATTCGTACTCGGTGTCCGCCGCCGCGTGCACTCCGACGTAGCCGCCTCCGTCCTCGACGTACCCCTCGAAGGCGGCCTGCTGCGGCTCGTTGAGCACGTCGCCGGTCGTGGAGAGGAAGACCACCGCGTCGTAGGCGGCGAGACGTCCCGGGGTGAAGACGCCGGCGTCCTCCGTGGCGTCCACGGTGAATCCGTTCTGCTCACCGAGCTGCCTCAACGCCTCGATCCCGTCGGGGATGGAGTCGTGCCGGAAGCCGGCGGTCTTGGAGAAGACCAGCACGGATTCGCCTTCATGCGGCGGCTTCTTCTGCGCGGCGGCCTGCACCGGAACCGCTGCCGTCGCCGTCAGCAGCAGCGCCGAGGCGGCGGTGAGGGCCGCACGTGTCGTGCGCGCCCTGCGTGCCGGGCGAGCGGTGCGTGATCTGCGTGTTCGTCTCATGTGCTCTCCTCCTCTCAGCCGGTGGTGACCTTGAAGCTGTCCAGGTCGTACAGGTCGCCCGCGCCGCCCTTGAAGACCAGGCAGAGCTTGCCGGTGCCCTGTGGCGCGTTCTCGATGGATGTGCTCACGTCCCGCCAGCCGTCGCCGGTACCGACGTCGGCGGTGCCGAGCAGGGTGCCGTCCGGGCCGCCCGCACGTACCTCGACGGTGCCGCTCGCGCTGCCGCTGCTCTTGACGCGCGCGGACAACTCGGTGACGTGCTCGCTGACATACGGGTCGAAGGAGATCCACTGGCCGTCGTTCACGCCCGTCACCGCCCGTCCACCCTCGGCGCCCTCGGCGTCGGCGACGGTCACACCGTCGGCCGAGGTGGTGAAGTGCTCGGCCTGCCGGTGCTCGGGCTGGAGGATGCTCTGGTCGTGACTGGTCAGCGGGTCCTGGCCGCCGCCTCCGTTGTCGGTGTACGACGCGTCGAAGACCCCGAAGATGTCGGCGTTCGGGTCGTGTTCGCCGTCCGCGCTGGTCTTGATGGTTCCGGAGCAGCCCTTGGCCGAGGTGATCGGGTGGCCGTGGCTGTCGTGGCCGAGACCGTAACTGACCTCGACCTTGGAGCAGTCGATGTCGCCGTCCTCCGGGTCGGTCACCTCCACCTTGAAGGGCACCTCATCGCCGAAGCTGAACGGCTGCCCGTCCTGCGGCAGTTGGAGCTGCACCGTCGGCGCGGTGTTCCCCACGGTGACGATGACACTCGCGCTGCCTGTGCGGCCGCCCGGGTCGGTTGCCGTCACGGTCGCGGAGTAGGTGCCGTTCTCGGTGTACGTGTGCGTCGGGTTCGCCTCGTCGGAAGTGGCGCCGTCACCGAAGTCCCAGCTGTAGCTGAGCTCGTCACCGTCGGCGTCGCTGCTGCCCTCGGAGGAGAAGGCGACCTCCAGCGGCGCCTGTCCGCTGGTCCTGTCCGACTTGGCCTCCGCGATGGGGCTGTGGCCGTCGGTGGCGTTCTCGATCCGGTAGACCGCCGAGTGCTCGTCACCGTTGAAGAAGCCGGTGCCGTAGTCGAGCACGTACAGCGCACCGTCCGGGCCGAACTCCATGTCCATCACCTGAGTGCCGCTCCAGGGGAAGGAGTTGATGGACGTGACGCCTCCCGAGGCGTCCTGCTCGATCCGCTTGATCCACCGCCGCCCGAACTCGCCCGCGAAGAAGTCCCCGTCGTACTCCTTGGGGAACTTCACAGCCGAGTCGAGGTTCTTGTCGTAGCGGTAGACGGGGCCTCCCATGGGCGACTCGGAACCGTCGCCGAACTCCGGTACGGACGCGCCGTCATAGGGGATCCAGGCCGCCTGCGCGGGCGGCAGATCGGTGAGGCCCGTGTTGTTGGGCGACTCGTTCTTCGGGGCCGCGCAGTCGAACTTCCCGCCGGACTCGCCACTGCCGAAGTCGTAGCCCGTGTAGGCATCGTTGTCGCCGGTGCAGTACGGCCAGCCGTAGTTCCCCGCCTCGGTGACCCGCGCGAACTCCACCTGTCCGGCGGGACCCCGGGCCGGGTCCGCCGCGCCGGCATCGGGGCCGTAGTCGCCGACGTAGACGATGCCCGTGGGCTTGTCGACGGTCATACGGAACGGGTTCCGGAAGCCCATCGCATAGATCTCGGGGCGTGTCTTCTCGGTGCCCGGCTCGAAGAGGTTGCCCTCCGGGATGCCGTACGAGCCGTCCTCCTTCACCGTGATGCGGAGGATCTTGCCGCGAAGGTCGTTGGTGTTGCCGCTGCTGCGCTGGGCGTCGAACGCAGGGTTGCGGTCGGCGCGTTCGTCGATCGGCGAGTACCCGTCCGACTGGAACGGGTTGGTGTCGTCGCCGGTGGACAGCAGCAGATTGCCGTCGGCGTCGAAGGCGATGTCGCCGCCGACGTGGCAGCACAGGCCGCGGCTGGCGGGGACTTCGAGGATCTTCTTCTCGCTGTCCGCGTCGAGGGTGCCGTCCTCGCCCAACTCGTACCGGGAGAGCCGGTTGACTCCGTCGAAGGGCCTGAAGTCGTCGGGGTTCCCGGTCTCGGGGGCGTCGCCCTCGGGGGTATTCAGGGGCGGCGCGTAGTAGAGGTAGACGAAGCGGTTGTCCTTGAAGTCGGGGTCCACGCCGACGCCTTGGAGCCCTTCCTCGTCGTGGCTGTAGACGGGGATCTGCCCGGCCACCTTCGTGGAGCCGCCCTTGTCGGTCAGCCTCAGCGTGCCGTCGCGCGAGGTGTGCAGCACCGAACTGTCGGGCAGCACGGCGAACGTCATCGGCTCGCCCGTCTCGGCGACCCCCTTGGCCAGGGTGACCTGCTGGAAGTCGGCGGCCTTCTTCGCGGCGGCCGCGCCCTTCGGCGCTTCCGGTGGCGAAGCCGCTTCCGATGCCGAAGCGGGGGCGGCGGAGAGCGAGAGGCCGCCGGCGACCAGGACGCCGGAGACCAGAAGGGCGATACGGGAGCGGAACGCGGCACGAGGCCGTCGCGGCCTGAGCGGCGAACGGCGCTGTCGTGGGTGTCTGTGGGGTCCGTAGGGCAGGGATGAGTAGCGGGTGATCCTGTGCACGCGACTCCTCCTGAGAGGGAGAACGGTGGGTGACCGAGGTGTCGTAGACCGTCGTGCTGGCACAGGCGCGCGCCGTCGCGCCGACTTGATCGCCGGTGTGGGGCCCGGGGATCACCGGATTGCGGATGTACCGGTCGTGCATGCGATCGAGGGGGAAAGCGGCTCATGTCCGGTACACCACAAGGACGTTAGCCATCTTCGTCCAATACGGAAACCCCTTTGGCACCGTCCAAGTCGGCTTCTTCCACCATGTGGACAAAGTGTGTGGGGGCGTTAACTCACGCAGCGTTGCGGCCAGCTGGGCCCCCGTGCGTTGCGCTCCCAGCGCCGACATGGGTTGCCGCACGGTGACGCGGGCCAGGTCACTGACACGTACTCAGGGCCGGAGTACGGGTGGAGACACTGGACAGCGAGTGTCACGTTCCGTGACGATGCGTGAGTTCAGGGTGCGCGGCGAGCGGGGGCTACTGGAGATGGTGGACGGCATCGGCGGGAACTCGTGCGCCGACGAAGGCCGCGGCGACGCGGCGAACGGCGGCGCCGAACCGGAGTCCTCGGACAGCCTCAAGGCGTTCGGCGAAGTACTGAAGTCATTCCGGAAGCGGGCCGGGCTGACCCAGGAGGAGTTCGCACCGCTGGTGCGTTACTCGCAGCCGACGGTCGCCTCGATCGAGCAGGGCCGGCGCTTCCCCCAGCCGGAGTTCGTGGAACGCGCCGAGGAGGTACTGGACGCGTTCGGAACACTGCGAGGAGCAGCACGGCACCTCTCCCGGCAACCGGGCCTGGCGAGCTGGTTTCGCCAGTGGGCGCGTCTGGAGGCCGAAGCGATCACGCTCAACACCTACGAATGCCGCCTGGTTCCAGGGCTGTTGCAGACGGAGGCGTACGCGCGGACGCTGTTCGTCAACCAGCTTCCACCGCTGGACGACGCGCAGATCCAGGCCCAGTGGGAAGCGCGTGCGCAACGCAAACGGCTGCTGACGGAGCGCCCGTCCACGGCGTACAGCTTCATCCTGGAGGAGCATCTGTTCCTGCGCCGCACGGGTGGGGTGGAGGTGACCCGGGGGCTCCTGGACCACGTGGTGCTCGTCGCCGAGCAGCGCAACGTGGAGATCCAGGTGATGCCGCTGGCCCACGGGGCCCATGCAGGCTTGGCCGGCCCCATGCAGCTCCTGGAGACACCGGAGCACCGCTGGTTCGCGTACAACGAGGCACAGCGAGGCGGCATCTTCGTCTCCGAGCCGAAGGAGCTGAGCGTGCTCCAGAAGAGGTATGCCAGGATGCGCTCTCAGGCCCTTGGCCTGGAGGACTCGAAGGCCCTCTTGGAGCGGATGCGGGGAGCGCTATGAGCACTACTGAACTGTCCTGGTTCAAGAGCAGCTACAGCAGCAGCGGTGACGGGGACTGCGTGGAGGTCGCCAGTTGCCCCGAGGCCATCCACGTCCGCGACTCCAAGAATAAGCAGGGCCCGCAACTCGCCCTTTCTCCAGCTGCCTGGGCCACATTCCTCAATGCATGCAGGCATACGTTGGTGATCACGCATCCGGAGGCGGCAGACGAGTAGCTGCTCAGTTTACTTTCAGCACTTCAAAAAGAGCTCGGAATAAGTCATGCTGCCCGAGCGAGCCAATCCCTGCCTTTGCTGGTGATTTCGAGCCACCAAAGTGCGCCTTGCGGTTCCCAGTCATAGGACTCGCAACCCTCGACGAATGTCTTGACAGCCTCATCCACAGAGCATGTCCAGGCCTCGAACCCGCGGTCTCCGAGATCACCAACCAGCATCAATTCCTGGTCCAGAAGGAAGCGGAACAGCTCGACAGTCGCCTCACGAGGGTCTTTTCGGGCTTGCGTACTACCTTCCCAACCGTACGCGATGACATTGTCGATGATGATCCAGTCGTCTTCCGCATCCCGCAGGACCTCAGCCACATGAGGCTGCAGCCATTCCTTCATCGGACCTCCTAGCTACGAATCGTCGCCGAGGCGGTGCAGCATTCTCTGCGCCTCCCGCAAAGGGAACCCGGTCCGAGTCCGGAACTCGTCGGCACCCAAGTGCTTACAGGTCGGGTCAGCCAACTCGCGGAGATTCTTCATCTGCTCTGCACCGATCACGACCCGGGTATCGGGAAAGGTGCGTTCGTCGCGGACGGCTGACAAAAGCTCTGGAAATCCGCTCCAGGTCACCTCGTCCTCCAGGAGGTAGGAGGCCTCATTGACCTCGCGGAGGACCGCTCGGAGCAGCGACCTGTCCTCGTCGCCGAGCTCCACGTTGCCCTCGGAAGTCTGCACCTCGATCACTTGTACCCACCCATCAAGTTCACCGAGGAAACCTCAAATTCGGGTATCCACACGATGCCGCAGTAACTCCTCGAAAGGTTGGATCCTAGGAAGTGGATTCACGAGCCCCAGGCGGATTCACGGAATCGACGCACCTGGGACACGCTCGTCACCCACTCCGAGATGCGATTCCCGTCTTCGTCCACCGAGCAGCGAGGCTGCACGTACCGCCAGGGCTCTTGAGGGTCGAACGCTTCATCGAGTTCATCCAAGAAGATGATCGAATTCTGTAGATACACCGCCCCCCCTTCTCGATACAGTGGCCAGCACGAAATGAAGTTGCTGCGTGCTGGATCAGTGATGGACGAAATAAGGCAGGAGGTAGCCGTCTCGGTGCGTTCGAGTTCATCGAGCGCTTGCCCCCAACTCTGGCGATATTCACCCACTGCCCAGAAACTCAGATCCATGAGAAAGGTCTCGGTGAAGCCGCCGACCTTAATCCTGCCTACGGCTTGGGGAGACTGCTGATCCTGATCCTCTGAGGCAGCTTCTTCGATCACCTCGATTGAGAAGCTGTCATTCCCCGACGTAGTTGAGATCTTGGTCATATGTCCCGATCCGTTGGCCTCTGCGATTGAACATCTTCCAGCCGTCTGAAACGTTATGCCCATCGACATCTGGCGTGATGTAGTTCCTACCGTTATGGAACACGACCTGTCCATGGGAATTAAACGGCGCCCTCTGTGCGGGAATTCTTCTGTTATATCCCAGTTCGGCCGCCCGATCGGCAACGGTCGGTCCATACGTTTCCCGACTCTGCCGACTTCGCTCGTCCACCGAGTCGGGATGGTAGGGGTCTCCCTTGAGCGCTGGGGAAGAGGTGTACCCCTCCGGAAGATCATTGTTGCCACTGTCAGCCGGTTCGCACTTAAGCCCCAGCGGGTCCGCCCACGTGTGTGGGTTGTGCACGTACGTGACCGGGTTCGGAGCCGGGTCGAGGCCCAGGGGGTCCTGGGAGAGGTAGCGGGCCGTGGTGGGGTCGTAGTGGCGGTGGAAGTTGTAGTGCAGGCCCGTCTCAGGGTCCGCGTACTGGCCGGGGAAGCGCAGCGGCGTGTACGCCGTGGCGTCCGCGTTCCACGTCGTCGTGCCCCACAGGGTTCGGCGGGTGCGCCAGGCGATGCCGCCGCTTTCGTCGAACAGTTCGATCGGGGCACCCACCAGGTCGGTGGCGATCGCGAAGAAACGCGAGTCGATCTCGGCCTGAGTGGTCTCGTTCGTGATGCGCTCGGTCTGCGTCAGGGGCCGCAGCCCATCGTGGTCCCAGGTGAGCGTCACCGGATCGGGCATGTTCGGGGCGCTGCTGGTCTGCTCGACGAGGATCGAGCCGTCCCAGGTGAAGTCGACTTGCTCCAGGACCTGTTGACCGTCGTCGCCGAGCCGCTGCTTGGCGATGCGGCGCCCCAGCGGGTCGTACAGGTACCGCCAGCGCGCACCGTCGGGCGTAGTCACCGACGTCAGTCGGTCCTCACCGTCCCAGGTGTAGCGCCACGTGTCCGGCTTCTTCGACAGCCGCGACTTCTGCCGCAGCACCGCACGGCCCGCGTCGTCGTACTCGTAGCGGATCTGCCCGGCGGTCAGCAGCTTCGTACCGCTGTAGCTGCGCTCGCCGCGCGCGTCCGAACCGGCGTGCTGGGCGGGCCAGTCGGCGCTGGCCTGGTTCCCGGCCTCGTCGTACGCGTAGCTCTCCGACCAGTTCTCGGCGCGGACCTCCGTGACCCGTCCCGCCCGGTCGAGTTCGAAGAGCTGCGAACCGTTCAACTGGTCCTCGACACCGACCAGATGGCTGTCTGCGCGGTACCGGTAGGTCCGCTGCTGCACCGTGCCCGCCGCAGGGCCCGCGATGGTCTGGGACGCCAACCGCCCCGCTGGATCCCAGAGGTTGGTGAAGGTCAGGGCACCTTCGGATTCGCCGACACTGCGGCTGATCTCGCGGCCCGACTCGTCGTGGCCGAAGGTGAGCGTATGGCCGTTCGTCGTGAGCGAGGTGCGGTTGCCTGCCGCGTCGTACGTGTACGTCGTGACAGTGCCTGCCGGTGTGACGCGGCGGGTGCGGCGGCCGAGCGCGTCGTAATCATGGTTCAGGACACGGCCGTTGACGGCTTCGTCCTTGACGCGTCCCAACTTGTCCCGGCGGCAGATCAGTTCCGCGTCGGGGCCTGAGGCGGATATGAGCCGTCCGACCGCGTCGTAGGAGTAGTCGGTGGCGTCGCCGTCGGCGTTCTTCCTGGTGACGCGGCCCATGACATCGCGGGTGAAGCTGATCGTCTGGCCCGCCGGGTTGGTGCGGAAGGCCAGGCGCCCGGCGGCGTCGTGACCGTACTGCACGGTGCGGCCGTCGAAGTCGGTCTCGGATATCAGCCGGCCCGCGGGGTCGTAGGTGTAACTCCAGGTCAGCTCCTGCGGGTTGGCGACCTGCACGAGCCGCAGCTCGGTGTCGTAGGCGAAGGTGTGCCGCACTCCGTCAGGGCCGGTCTGGGCCGTGCGCAGGTCGAAGTGGCCGTACTCGTAGCGGGTTTCACCCCCGACCGCGTCGGTGTGGGTGACGCAGTTGCCCTCCCCGTCGTACGTCCAGCTCTGCACCTCGCCCTCCGGGTCGGTGCGGCGCACCAGCCGGCCCTCCGGCGTCCACTCCAGCAGGGTGACGGCGCCGGACGGATCGGTGACGGTGACGGGACGGCCGAAGGCGTCGCGCACGTACACCGTGGTTCCACCGAGGGGATCGGTGATCTGCACCGGCAGCCCGGCCGCGTCGCAACGGACCGCGCTGGTGGCGCCCTTGGGGTCTCCCCGGCCGGAGGCTGGGGAAGGGGCGGTGACGGAGGCGAGATGACCGCGTCCGTCATACCCGTACGTCGTCGTGGAGCCGGCCGGGTCGGTGACGGCGGTGAGCAGCCCGCCCTCGTCACGGGCGTACTTCCACTCCGCTCCGTCCGCGTCCGTCCTCCGGACGGGACGGCCCTCTTCGTCGTACTCGACGGAGATCTCACCGCCGTCGGGCAGCACGACACGCAGCGGACGCCCGACCTCGTTGTAGACATACTCGACAGTGGCACCGACCGGATCCGTGACCGTCAGCGGCCGGTGCTCGTCGTCGTACGTCGTGCGGGTGGTCCGGCCGGCACGGTCGGTCTCCGCGACGATTCTCAGCCGGGCGTCGACGGTGAACAGGGACGTGTGGCCGAGGGAGTCGGTGACCCGAGTCGTCGTGCACCCCGGCTCGTTGCTGTCCAGTCCGTACTCGAATCGGGCCTCGAGGTGCCCGGCTTCGCCTGCGTGGTGGATGCAGCGGTCCTCGTCGTCGTACGTGTACGAGAACGAGCGGTCGTTGCTGTCGGTCCACTTGGTGATGCGGCCGCGCTCGTCCACGTCATAGCGGGTGGCGCGGTCCTCGGAGTCGGCGACGGAGGTGAGGAAGCCGCGCTCGTTGTAGCCGTACGAGCGAAGCGTGACCGGACCATCGGCGGTGGCCAGCGAAAGCCGGGTGATGCGGCCCGCGTCGCACGTGAACTGCAGCTCGTAGCCGCCTGAGTGCGTCATGGAGTGCGGGTGTCCCAGCTCCCACTCCACCGAGATCCAGTTGCCCTGCGCGTCGGACATCGACGCGAGCTTGGCGATCCCGTCACCGCCCGGCTCGACGCCGGCGGGCGCCTCGAAGGTGCGGGTGATCCGCCCGACCGGATCGTGCAGGACGTAGGAGCCGTCCGGGTGCCGCTCCAGCGACCACGGCACCCCCTTGACCGGGGTGACGGGCAGGCCGGGTGCCGGGTGCGGGTAGGCGCGCACGCTGCCGTCGGCGGCGACGTGCACGACACCTTCGGCGTCGACTTCGAGGCGCTCGTCGATGGTGGAGGCCCAGGCGGGCCCGAAGAAGCCGCCGTTGCGGTACGCGGACTCGAAGGTGCGTGTGAACTCCAGCAGGAACGTGCCGGGCAGGCTGACGTCGGTCTGCGGCAGCACCATCCGGCCCGTGGCCATGTCGACGGGCTCGTTGCGCAGAACCTTGCAGTTCAGGTCCCGTGCGAGATCTTGGATGCGCTCCTTGACCGTCCTCCGGGCGCCCTGCTTCGCGCCCTGCTCGATGGCCTCCTTGCCCCCGGTCTTCAGCGCGCCCTTGAGGCCACCCTTGACGGCGCCGCCCGCGCCCTTGCCGCCGATCAGGTCGACGGCGACCTTCCCGATGGCCTCGGCGGGGTCGCGCCAGTTCTGGTTCTTGACGATGCCCACGAGGCGTTCGGGATGGGCGACGGTGGAGGCCAGGCCGGTGGCGACGCCGTTCATGTTCTGCAGGTACTGGCCCGGGTGGGTCATGTTGTACGGATCCTGCGGGTTCAGCATCCGCACCAGGCCGGCCGTCTCGCCCAGGCCCTTCAGCGCCCCGCCGACGAGGTGCATGCTGTTCAGCGCCAGACCGTCCGACATGTCCTGGAAGCTGGTCTTGATCATCTCCCAGGCCCCGGGCACCTCAGGGGCCTGTTCCACCAGCCCCTTGACGACGTCCTTCGCTCGGCGCGCGGCGTCGTCCCGCTGGCTGCGGGCCTCCGTCACCATGTGCTGGGCCCGCTCCAGCCCGGCCTTGCCCGGGTCCTGGAACGGTGACGGTTTCGGGCCGGGGTCCTGGCCGGACTCGTTCTTGCGGTTCCAGTCGTCGGCCTTCGCGTTGTAGTCGTCGACCGCCTTGTCCGAAGTCGCCTTCGACTTCTTGTACAGGGCGATGGCCTCCTTGGCCTGGCCCTGTGCCCACTGCACGGTGGACGCGTACTGGACGAACTGCTTCGCGGAGGATTCGCAGGCGTCCGCGGCCTGGATCCAGAACTTCGGCTGCGGCGCGAACTCGGCCCGGAACCCCTCCCCGGCCTCGCCCTCCCAGCCGTGCACGTCCAGGCCCTTCAGCCCGGAGCCGAGCTTGTCGAACGCCTTGAAGAAGTCCCGGAGATGCTCGGCCCGTTCGGTCAGCTTCTCCACGTCGCCGTGGATGATCTCCTTCGGATCCTCCGTCTCGCCCAGCTGCCGTTCGGAGACGTCGGCACCGAGCTTGTCCGCCGTCCACTCGCCCGCATCCCGTACGCCCTCGGCTGCGCCTTCCAGACCTACGCTGTCGAGGCCGTCGGCGGCCTTGTTGCCGACCCACTCGGCTCCGTCACCGACCGCTTCGAACGCGTCCCCCAGACCCACCGGTCAGTTCCCCCCGTTGCCCCTGTTGTCGCCCTGGCCGCCCTGCTCCTGCTCGGGAGGCCCGTCCCACTGCCAGTCCGAGTCGTCCTGCCGGTCCGGTCCGGCCAGGTCCTGCCACGGGGAGTTCCCGAAGTCGTCCCCGACCT
The DNA here is from genome assembly GCF_000426165.1 of Streptomyces sp. TAA486. Taxonomy (NCBI): domain Bacteria; kingdom Bacillati; phylum Actinomycetota; class Actinomycetes; order Kitasatosporales; family Streptomycetaceae; genus Streptomyces; species Streptomyces sp. TAA486. The sequence continues at coordinate 602,286 of NZ_AUEV01000002.1, forward strand.
GCCCCCACTGGTCGCCCATCTGGTTCCAGTCGGGCTGCGACGTGTCCACCTCCGGCATCCGTGGCTTCACGTCCCCCCACACCTCGCCCCAGGACTTCTCCCCCGCCTTGTCCCCTTCCGCGACTCCCTGCTGGGGGTTGTACGAACCGGCCGTGACGACGACCTCCTTGAGGGTGTCGTTCACGTACTGCTCCTGCTCGTGGTACAGCCCCGCCGACAGCCCGAGCTTCTCCGCGATGTCATTCAGATCGTGCATCTTCATCTGGATCGCCAGACCCCACAGGCCACAGAACTGCCCGAAGACGTCGGCCAGTTCGCCGCTGCCCATCTCCATGCCGGACATCTGCAGGAACTGGAACCCTTGCCCCTGCTGCGCCGCGATCGAGAAGAAGCCCGTCTCCTCCAGCTCCGCCGTCGCAGCCTTCAGACCCTGCTCGACCTGCTTCGCCGCCGCCGGGTCGAACTTGTAACCACCGCTCATGCCGACGCCCCCTCCGGCTCCTCGGTCACGGCCACCTCATCGGGCACGATCCCCTTCGCCGGAGGCAACAGGAACGCCCCCTCGCTGCCCACATCGACCGCGATCCCGCACGGAACTCCGACCTCCGCCACGGTCTCGTCCAGCAGCCGGGCGCCGTAGACCCGCCGGAACTCCCACTCGCCGCCCTCGCCACGTGCCTGCGCGAACGCCGTCAGCGTGTCCGTGTCCGTGAACGCATAGATCCAGCGCAGACCACCCTGGTCCCCGGTGAGGATCCCGCCGTCCCGGACCGGAACGAGCACCATCGACCTGCGGAACTCCCCCAAGGTGGCGCGCACTTGCTCCTGTGCAGCCTCGACGTCCTCGACGTCCTCCGTCAGCATGACAACCCCCCCCCCGGTCCGATCAGCCGTTCCGACCGTAGGGGACACGACGCACCCTGCGACAGGTTCCGTCGCGGCCCCCCGGCTGCATGTACTTCAACTCGCCGTCGAGCAACGGCACCAGCACCAGGCGACGTCCGAACTCCCCCATCGCCGCCGCCACTTCACGCAGCTCCGCCGCCCGGTCCGCGGGCGGTGCCGCCTCCCCCTGCACATCCGTACAACTCCCCGTCCCCCTACGTCCCTACAGTCCTCATCACCGTACACAGCAGGCACGCGAGGTACCCGGTGACGGGGGCAGGATGAGGCGGTGATCACTTCCGGCGGCGGCACGGGCGGGGGTCCCACCGGGAAACGCATCTCGCCACGTCCCTCCGGGCCGACGGCACCGGAGCGGACATGGCGAGGCAGAAACGCGAAGTGGCGGGTCAGAGCCCGCAGGTGGGCGCCGACCAGAAGCGTCCGTCGCCGCCCGCGACGTGCGTGTGGTCGTCGTGGCCCGGGTAGCCGGGACCGAGGATCTCGGTGAAGCCGTGGTTACGGGCCGCCAGCGCCAGGGCGCAGAAACCCTGCGAACCGGCGCCCAGGTCGGCCGCGTGACCGTACATGTGGCGGCTGTTCGCCGCGCCGCCGACCGCGCTGTTGCAGGCAACGCTGCGGAAGCCGCCGTTGACGGTGATCGGCTTGTCGCCCATGGCGTGGCGCATCGCCTGCAGCTTCCACATGGTGACGAGGGCGTTACCGCGGGCCGTGGCAGCACCGACCTTGCCCCCGGACCAGTCGGAGTTGCAGTTGTTCAGCTCGTCGTAGCTGAAGTTGGCCGGCGTGCAGTCGTCGTCCTGCAACTCGTAGATCTTGTTGAAGGTCTGGGCGCCCGCGACTCCGTCGGCGGAGAGGCCGTATGCCGACTGGAAGCGCTGCACCGCGGCCTTGGTGGCCGGGCCGAACTGGCCGTCGACGGCAAGCTGGTTGCCGGATCCCGGGTATCCGGCGACGCGGATCTGGAGTTGCCGCACGGCCTCTCCGGACGCGCCCTCGCTGAGCGTTCCGCTCCAGCTGTAGCAGGCGTCGGCAGCGCTCGCGTCGGCGGTGGTCGAGGTGGCAGGGGCGGCCGGCGCGGAACTCGCGACAGCGGGGGTGGCAGCGGGGGCGACGAGCATCAAACCCGCTCCCGTGAGAACCGACAACAGCACTCTGACGGGACGTGAACTCATGACGGACGCTGCCTCTCACTGGTCGGTGGCACAGGCTGGAAGAGCATGAGAGTGACCCTGCTCGCAGAAAGTGTCAAGAACACGTCATGACGCTTCCGGCGTCCGTGCTACGGCAGTTGACGCCGGCAGGGCGGGGGCGTCCCGGTCCCCACACCGCACCGCGCCCCGGGCAGGCGGGCTTGGGTTGCCCGGGGCGCGGCGGCTCGGCGGGGACGGGGCGCTGCTCAGCTGCTGAACGCCGCGTCGAAGGAGGAGGACGGCGGGTCGTAGTCGTAGGCCTTCAGCCTGCGCAGGGCCTCCGGCGCTCCCGCGAGCCGGTCCATGCCCGCGTCCTCCCACTCCACGGAGACGGGCCCGTCGTAGCCGATGGAATGCAGCATCCTGAAGACGTCCTCCCACGCCACGTCGCCGTGGCCGGCCGAGACGAAGTCCCAGCCGCGCCGCGGGTCGCCCCACGGCAGGTGGGAGCCGAGCCGGCCGTTGCGGCCGTCGAGCCGCTTGCGGGCCTCCTTGCAGTCGACGTGGTAGATCCGCTCCCGGTAGTCGTAGAGGAACCCCGTCGGGTCGAGGTCCTGCCAGACGAAGTGGCTGGGGTCGAAGTTGAGGCCGAACGCCGGACGGTGGCCGATGGCCTCCAGCGCACGGTGCGTCGTCCAGTAGTCGTACGCGATCTCGCTGGGGTGAACCTCGTGTGCGAAGCGCACGCCCTCCGCGTCGAACACGTCCAGGACCGGATTCCACCGCTCGGCGAAGTCCTCGTAGCCGCGGTCGATCATGTGCGGCGGGACCGGCGGGAACATGGCGACCAGATGCCAGATGGACGAGCCGGTGAAGCCGACGACGGTGCGTACGCCGAGCGCCGCCGCGGCGCGCGCGGTGTCCTTCATCTCGGCCGCGGCGCGCTGCCGCACGCCTTCCGGGTCGCCGTCGCCCCAGATGCGGGCGGGGAGGATGCCCTGGTGCCGCTCGTCGATGGGGTCGTCGCAGACCGCCTGCCCCACGAGGTGGTTGGAGATCGCCCAGCACTTCAGACCGTACTTCTCCAGCAGGGCGTGCCGTCCGTCGACGTAGTCCGGCTCCGCCAGTGCGCGGTCCACTTCGAAGTGGTCGCCCCAGCAGGCGAGTTCGAGTCCGTCGTATCCGAAGTCGCGGGCGAGTGCGCAGACTTCCTCCAGCGGGAGGTCCGCCCACTGGCCGGTGAAGAGGGTGAACTGTCGGGGCATGTGCGCAGCCTCCTGATCCGAGCTGGGCCGATTGATCCGGTCCGGTCTCCCGGCCGGGCTGCCGGTTTCGTCAGCCGGCGTCGACGCTGATGTAGGCACTGTGTTTTGCCGCGCTCTCCTCGACCGCGGCCAGGACCCGCTGGACCTGCAGTCCGTCGGCGAAGGACGGTTCGGGGTCCGTGCCGGTGGCGATCGCGTACAGCAGATCGCGCGCCTGGTGGACGAAGGTGTGCTCGTAGCCCAGGCCGTGCCCCGGCGGCCACCACGCCTCCAGGTAGGGGTGTTCGCCCTCGGTGACGAGGATGCGCCGGAACCCGGATTCGGACGCGGTGTCGGTCTGGTCGTGGAAGTGGAGCTCGTTGAGGCGTTCCAGGTCGAACTCGAGCGATCCGAGCGTCCCGTTGAGCTCGACCCGCAGCGCGTTCTTGCGCCCGGAGGCGACGCGGCTGACCTCGAACGATGCCAACGCCCCTGATTCCAGGCGCCCGTTGAAGATGGCGGCGTCGTCGACGGTGACCGGCCCGAGCGCGCCGCCGGGTGCCTCGCCGGGCAGGGGGCGCTCCGTCACGAAGGTCTCCGTCTGCGCCGAGACGCCGGCGACGGGCGATCCGGCCAGGTGCTGTGCGATGTCGATGGCGTGTGCGCCGAGGTCCCCCAGCGCACCGGACCCGGCGGCCTCGCGGCGCAGCCGCCACGCCAGCGGGAAGGCCGGATCGACGAGCCAGTCCTGCAGATAGCTCACGCGTACGTGTCGCAGCTCACCCAGGCGTCCCTCCGCGACCAAGCGCCGCGCGAAGGCGAGCGCGGGCGTGCGGCGGTAGTTGAAGCCGACCATCGTCAACTGGCCCCGCTCGCGGGCCGCTCGTGCCGCCGAGGCCATCTCTTCGGCCTCGGCGACGGAGTTGGCGAGAGGCTTCTCGCACAGGACGTGCTTGCCGGCCTCCAGCGCGGCGACAGCGATCTCGGCATGGCTCTCACCGGGCGTGCAGATGTCGACGAGCTGGATGTCGCTGCGGGCTATCAGCTTCCGCCAGTCGGTCTCCACCGCCGCCCAGCCGAGCTTCCCGGCCGCCGCCCGCACGGCGTCCGGGTCCCGTCCGCACACAGCGGTCATCGCGGGAGTGAGCGGCAGGTCGAAGACCCGGCCGACGGTGCGCCACCCCTGGGAGTGTGCGGCTCCCATGAAGGCGTAACCGACCATGCCCACGCCGAGCGGTGGCGCCGATCCACCCTGCTCGGGCGGTACGGGCGCGGGTGCGGGCGCTGTGTCGTCGGACATGGGGCTCCTCCCTGTCGGGGGTACAAGTGGGGGGGTGGGGCACGGCCTTGGCGTGGTGCGTGGCGTGGTGCGCCGGTAACGGGGCCAGGGCCGGGCCTACTTGAAGCCCGTCGGCAGGTATTCGTCGACGTTGAGCCTCGTGACGACGGCCGAGTAGAGCGTGATGGAGGCCGGGATCTCGAACTCGGCGAGACCACCGATCCCCTTGCTCTGGCCCAGCGCGCGGGCGAGGTCGATGGCTGATGCTGCCATCGTCGGCGGGTAGAGGACCGTGGCCTTGATGACGCTGTTGTCGGCCTTGATGGCCTCCATGACCCGCTTCGACCCGGCACCGCCGACCATGAGGAAGTCGTCGCGGCCCGCCTGCTTGATGGCCCGCTCGGCGCCCACGCCCTGATCGTCGTCGTGGTTCCACAGCGCGTCGAACTTCGGCTCCGCACGGAGCAGTTGGGCCATCTTCGACTGGCCCGACTCAACGGTGAACTCGGCGGCCTGCCGGGCGACCTTCTTGATGTTCGGGTAGTTCTTCAGGGCGTCGTCGAAACCCTCCGTACGCTCCCGGGTCAGCTCCAGGTTGTCGATGCCCGCGAGTTCGACGACCTTCGCGTTCTTCCTGTCCTTGAGCTTCTCCCCGATGTACCGGCCGGCGTTGAGCCCCATGCCGTAGTTGTCGCCGCCGATCCAGCAGCGGTAGGCCTGCTGCGAGGCGAACACCCGGTCGAGGTTGACGACGGGGATGCCCGCGCGCATCGCCTTCAGGCCGACCTGTGTCAGCGCCTTGCCGTCGGCGGGGAGGATGACGAGGACGTCGACCTTCTTGTTGATCAGCGTCTCGATCTGGCCGACCTGCTGGGCGTTGTCGTTCGACCCCTCCGTCGCCTCGAGGGTGACGTCCTTGTACTTCTTCGCCCGCTCCTTGGCCTGCTCGTTGATGGCGTTGAGCCAGCCGTGGTCGGCCTGCGGCCCTGCGAAGCCGATCGTGACCCTCTTGCCCGGCTTGTCGTCGGCGACGTTCGCCTGCCCGGCCTCGGCGTCCTTCTCGGCATTGCTCTCGTTGCTGGTGCAGCCGGAGAGGAAGGCGGCACCGGCGGCGGCGCCGAAGAGGATGTTCCTGCGGGAGGCGCCGAACGCCCTCAACGAGGACGCGCGCGAAGAGGCGTCCGTGCGGGACGAGTTGGGGTTGGGGTTCTGTGGATTCGGGTTCTCGGGTGATTCGGTCATGACGTCTTCCGACCCTTCTGGACCAGGACTGCGGCGACGATGATCGCGCCCTTGGCGATCTGCTGGACGTCCGTCTGGAGGTTGTTGAGAGCGAACAGGTTGGTGATCGTGGTGAAGACGAGCACTCCGAGCACGGAGCCGGTGATGGTGCCCCGGCCTCCGCTGAGCAGGGTGCCGCCGATGATCGCGGCGGCGATGGCGTCGAGTTCGTAGAGGTTGCCGTTGGTGTTCTGACCCGAGCCGGTGAGAACGATCAGCATGAACGCGGCGATGCCGCAGCACAGGCCGGAGAGCAGGTACAGCAGCAGCCGCTGCCTGCGTACCGCGATGCCGGCGAGCCGCGAGGCCTCGGCGTTGCCGCCGACCGCGACGGTGCGCCGTCCGAAGGTCGTGCGTCCCAGGACGAGCCAGCCCAGCACCGCGACGGCCGCGAAGACCAGCACGAGAGGCGGGATGCCGAGCACGTAGCTGTCGGAGACGCCGAGGTCGAGCACGGAATTCACCGTCACCACCTGCGTCTTGCCGTCGCTGATCAGCAGCGCCAGCCCGCGCGCCGAGGCGAGCATGGCCAGGGTCGCGATGAAGGGCACCATCGGCCCGTAGGCGATGAGCATCCCGTTCACCAGCCCGCAGCCCAGCCCCACCGACAGCGCGCACAGCAGCATGCCGCCGAGCCCGAACTCCTGCGTGGCGACGGTCGTCGCCCACACGGAGGCGAGCGCCACGATCGCTCCCACGGACAGGTCGATGCCGCCGCCGATGATCACGAACGTGACGCCCACGGTGACTACCCCGATGACCGAGGACTGGGTCAGGATCAGCTGGAGGTTGTCGGACGTCAGGAACTGTTCCGGCTTGGTGAACGCGCCGACGACGACCAGCGCGACGAGCACCCCGGCGAGGGAGAGGTGCCGCACCCCGCGACGTGGGGCGCTGATGCCGCGCCGGGACGGCGGCGCGGGCGGTTGCGACGCGGGCTCCTTGACCGCCTCGGCACCGGTTGGGCTCAGCACGACGGGCTCCCTTCCATGACGAGGTCCAGCACCCGGTGCTCGTCGAGCTCCCGGGCGGGGGCGGTGTGCACGACGCGGCCCTCCCTCAGCACCAGCACCCTGTCGGCCAGTCCGAGGACTTCGGGCACTTCGCTGGAGACGAGAAGGACGGCGACGCCGGAGTCGGCGAGGCGGCGGATGACGGTGTAGAGCTCGGCGCGTGCCCCCACGTCGACGCCGCGGGTCGGCTCGTCCAGCAGCAGCACCCGGCACTCGCGCAGCAGCCAGCGCGCGAGGACGACCTTCTGCTGGTTCCCGCCGGACAGCGTGCGCACGGCCCTGTCGGGGTCGTCCGGGTGCAGGGACAGGTCGCGGGTGCGTGCGCGGGTCTCGGCGCGCTCGCGGGCGCGGTCGAGCCAGCCGCCGGTGGAGAAGCGGGGCAGTGCCGAGACGGACACGTTGCTGGTGACAGGCTCCAGCATCAACAGCGCCTGGGACTTGCGCTCTTCGGGCGCCAGGCCGACGCCCGCCCGTACCGCCGCGGTGACGTCGCCGGCGCGCAGCGGTCTGCCGTCGACGAGGATGCGCCCGTCGGTGGGACGGCGGGCTCCGGCGAGTGTCTCCAGGATCTCCGAGCGTCCGGAGCCGACGAGGCCCGCGAGGCCGGTGATCTCCCCGGCGCGCAGTTCGAGGTCGAGCGGTTCGAACTCGCCCTTGCGGGCGAGTCCTTCGGCGCGCAGCACGGGTGGCCGGGGCGCCTCGTGAAGGACGCGGTCCTCCAACGGCTCGGTGTGGACGGGGCGTTCGGGGAATGCGTACTGCACCTCGCGGCCGGTCATCAGGGCGACGAACTCCCGGGTCTCCGTCGTGCGGGCCGGCAGTCCCCGGGCGGCGACGCGGCCGTCCTTGAGCACGGAGACGCGGTCGCCGACGCGCCGGATCTCCTCCAGCCGGTGGGAGATGTAGACGACGGCGACACCGTCGGCCGTCAGCCCGCCGACGATGCGGAAGAGGTTGGAGACCTCGTCGGGATCGAGCGCGGCGGAGGGTTCGTCCATGACGATGAGGCGCACGTCGTGCGAGAGGGCGCGCGCCATCGAGACGATCTGCTGCCCGGCGGCCGGAAGGGCGCCGACGGTCACGTCCGGGTCGATCTCCGGGTGACCGAGGCGGCGCATCAACGCGGCGGCACGGGTGCGGGCGTCCCGTGCGCGAATGAAGCCGCGGGCGGAGACCTCATTGCCGAGGAAGATGTTCTCCGTCACCGACAGGTGCTCCACCAGGTCGAGTTCCTGGTAGATGGTGGCGATGCCCAGACGCATGGCGGCCATCGGCGTGGCCAGCCGTACGGGCTCCCCCTGCCAGTGGATGTCGCCCTCGTCCGGCTGGTGCGCACCGGCGAGAACCTTGATCAGGGTGGACTTGCCCGCCCCGTTCTGCCCCAGCAGGCAGTGCACTTCGCCGGCCTGTACGTCCAGGTCGACGCCGTCCAGCGCCCTCACGCCGGGGAAGGTCTTGGTGATGCGGGACATCGTCAGCAGTGGAACGTGTGGAACCTCTGGAGCCATGGCGGGGCCTCCGTGCGTACTGCGTACGGGCAGGCGGGACCGTGCTCGGTGCCGTCGCGGGACGGTGGTGCCGGCGGTGCTGTGTGCGGTGGTGCCGGGTGCGGTGGTGCCGGGTGCCGAAATGCGGGGCGGTGCGCGCGCTGTACGACGTGGGCCCTGGGGGCCGTTCGGGCCTGGCTCCGGCCGGGCCGCTGGAGTCGGGTCAGGCCGGTGAGAAGAGGTGGTCGCTGATGAGGCGGGCCGCTCCGGTCACGCCGGCGACGGGGCCCAACTCGCCCAGGACGATGGGGAGATTGCCGGTCGCCAGTGGCAGGGACTGGCGGTAGACCTGTGTGCGGATGCTGGCGAGCAGCGTGTGGCCGAGCCCGGTCACTCCGCCGCCGATGACGACGAGGCCGGGGTTGAAGAAGCTGACGAGCCCGGCGATGACCTGGCCGACGCGGGCGCCGCCGTCGCGGATGAGATCGAGGGAGGTGCCGTCGCCCGCGGCGGCCGCGGTGGCGACGTCCTCGGCGCTCAGCCGTCCGACGGCCTCGAGCCGGGTGGAGAGTTCCGGCGAGAGTCCGTCGCGCGCGGCGGACTCGGCGTCACGTGCGAGTGCGGCACCTCCGAAGTAGGCCTCGAGGCAGCCGCGGTTGCCGCAGGGGCACGGGCGGCCCTCCAGCTCGACCTGTATGTGCCCGATGTCGCCGGCGCTTCCCGTGGTGCCGCGGTGCACCTCACCGCCGACCACGACACCGCATCCGATGCCGGTGCCTATCTTCACGCAGAAGAAGTCCCTCACGGAGCGGGCGACTCCGGCCTGCATCTCGCCCATCGCCATGAGGTTCACGTCGTTGTCGACCATGACCGGGCAGCCGAGCTCCTGGCTGAGGGCTTCCCGCACGGGAAATCCGTCCCAGCCGGGCATGATCGGCGGCGCCACGGGGACGCCCTCGGGGAAGCGCACAGGCCCGGGGACACCGATCCCCGCACCGGCGAAACCGTCCGCGACTCCGGAGTCACGGAGCTTGGCGACCAGCGCGAGCACCTGGTCGAAGACGGCGACGGGGCCCTCACGCACGTCCATCGGCTGATTGACGTGCCCCAGTATCTCCAACTCGGGGTTTGTCACTGCCACATCGACGGAGGTGGCGCCGATGTCGACGCCGAGGAAACGGAGTTCGGGAGCAAGTCGCACATTGTGCGAACGGCGACCACCGCGGGAGGCCGCGAGCCCGTCGGCGACGACGAGCCCCGTCTCCAGTAGCCGGTCGATCTCCACGGCGAGCTTGGAACGGGAGAGGTCGACGTGGTCGCCCAGCTCGGCGCGGGAGTTCGGACCGCCGTCACGCAGCAAGCGGAGCAGTCGCGCCTGGTGCGCGTTCGCGGGCCGAGCAGTCATGCGCCTCACCGCCACCCTCCCTCCCCTGGTAACCGTAAGCCGGCTCTGGGAAGCCACCCGGCCGACGGACAGGGCAACAACTCCCCTGCCTCCGGCCGGACTTCTCGTCGACCTCTCCCGCGGAAGCGTGGGTCGCTCCCCGGGGATTGACTGGGAACGTACCAGCGCTCTGCACAATGGGGAAGAAGTTCTGCACAAACCCCTTCGACTTTTTCCATGGACTGGACAAAGCCTTTCCGTGTACCGGCCGGCCGCACTGCCGAGCACCACCGCAAGCAGATCCGTGAGGCCGTGGGGGTTCCGGCCGTCGAGGGTCTCGGACGGGAAGGCACCGGCGGAGTCGCCGACCGTGGAAGTCTGCCGGTCGAGCCAGGGGGAGGACCGGCAGCGCGGGCCTCGACCGGGCGACCGGCCCCCGAGCCGCTTCGCACCGATCCTATAGATTTGTGACCCACGTCACACATGATTCCTGTCAGCAATCGGGACGCCGTTCCGCTCAAACCACCGAGGGAGCAAGCGAACAGACAGGAGCGCCACATGAAGCACCGCATCCTCGTGCTCGGCGCCGGCTATGCCGGGGCCCACACGGCCGGGAACCTGGCCCGCCGGCTGTCCCCGGCCGACACCGAGATCACCGTGGTCAGCGCTGGGCCGGACTTCGTCCAGCGACTTCGGCTGCACCAGCTCGCGGCCGGTCAGGAGATCGAAGCTCGGAGGCTCGCCGACGTCTTCGCGGGGACAGGGGTTCGTCTCCGCCTGGCCCTCGTCACGGCCGTCGACCCCGAGCGCCAGGTCGTCACCGTGGCCGACGCCGACGGCGGCGGCGAGCTCGGCTACGACACGCTTTTCTACGCGCTCGGCAGCCACGTCGCCGACCGCGGCGTCCCGGGCGTGGCCGAGCACGCCTTCGACGTCACCGGCCGGCCCTCGGCGCTGCGCCTGCGCGAGCGCTTGGACTGCCTGGACGGGCGGGGCGAAGGCGGGAGCGTGCTGGTCGTCGGCGACGGGTTGACCGGCATCGAGACCGCCACCGAACTCGCCGAATCCCGGCCGGGCCTGTCGGTGACACTGGTCGCCCGCGGCGAGCTCGGCGCTCCGCTCTCCGCCGGAGCCCGCAGCCACCTGCGCCAGGCCTGCGACCGGCTGGGCATCACGGTCCTGGAGCACACCAGCGTCGCAGCCGTCGAAGCGACGCGGGTGCTGTGCGCCGAAGGCACCGTACTGGCATCCGACGCGACCGTCTGGACGGCCGGGTTCGCGGTCAGCCCCATCGCCGCCGCGGGCGGGCTGGAGGTCACCGGGAACGGTCGGATCGTCGTCGATCGCAGCATGCGGTCCGTCTCGCACCCGAACGTCTACGCGGCCGGCGACAGCGTCTATGCCATCGGCGACAACGGCCGGCCGCTGCCGATGTCCTGCGCTTCGGCCGGCTGCACCAGCAGGCAGGCGATCACCGCGATCGTGGGACGCCTGACCGGCCGCCAGATCCCTCACGCCAAGCTCGAGTACGTGGGCAATCACATCAGCCTCGGGCGGCGGGACGGGATCCTGCAGATGGTCGACGACGAAGCGAAAGCAAGACCGATGTACGTGGGCGGCCGGAAGGCCGCGCGGATCAAGGCGGGCATTCTCAAGACAGCGCTGTGGGCTACCTCTCACCCGACCTTCGGCCTGCCCAAGCGCAGGCGCCGCCTGGCCGCCGCCCCGGATACGTCGCCGAACACGTCCGCCGAGAGCGGTCGCGTAGCCGCCTAGGGTGGTCCGCGTGGACAGCAGCGTCACTGATCGCTTCGACACCACTCGGTTCGAGGCCGGCCGGAACCGGCTGGCCTCGCTGGCGTACCGACTGCTGGGCTCCGCCGCCGACGCCGAAGACGCCGTGCAGGACGCGTTCCTGCACTGGCAGTCCGCCGACCGGCAGCGGATCAAGGTGCCGGAGGCATGGCTGACCAAGGTCGTCACCAACCTGTGCCTCGACCGGCTCCGCTCCGCGCAGGCCCGCCGCGAACGCGCCGTCGGCGCCTGGCTTCCCGAACCGCTCCTCGACGGCGACCCGATGCTCGGCCCGGCCGACACATTCGAGCAGCGCGAATCGGTCTCGCTGGCCGTGCTCACCCTCATGGAGCGCCTGTCACCCCTCGAGCGGGCCGTCTACGTCCTGCGCGAAGCGTTCTCCAACAGCCACGCCGAGATCGCCGAGATCCTCGACATCACCGAGTCCGCGAGCCAGCAGCACCTCCACCGGGCCCGACGCCGCATCACCGCCGTACGCCGCGGCAGCGGAGCAGTCGACCCCGCGTCCGCCCGCAGGATCGTCGAGGAATTCCTCGCCGCCGCCTCCTCGGGCCGCACAGAACGGCTGGTGGCCCTGCTCACCGACGACGCGACCGCGATCTCCGACGGCGCCGGCAGGGCCGACAAGCTGCTGCAGTACGACACTCCGCAGCGCGTCGCCGCTGTCGTACGGGCCGGCTTCAAGCCCACACCTGCGAAGCGGCGTTTCGCCGGTGGCACTCCCGCCGTGCACTACGCGCTCGTCAACGGCGCCCCCGCCATCCTCTTCGTGGTCAGCGACCAAGTCGTCGGCGCCGTGACGTTCGACGTCGCCAACGGCAGGATCACGACCGTGCGCGGCATCGCTGCGCCCACCCGTCTCGCCCGCCTCGTTGAAGCCTGGCGGCAGCACGAACCGGACACGCCGCTCATCGCCCGTTGGTGATGCACCGCCGACCGGAAAATGGCCGGTCCCGGGGCCGGAGTGCGCGGTGCACTGCGGGCGCGCACAGCTACGCCCGGCGCCTCGGTGGAACCTTGGGTGCCGGGAGGGGGGAACGAAGAAGCGGAGGTGTCAGCCGCGCTCGCGCTCGTGGTACGAGCGCCGCGTGTGCTCCGTGTGCTCCCGCATGACCTTGGCGGCCGACTGCTCGTCGCCCTCGGCGATGGCCGCGATCAGCTCGCGGTGCTCGATCCAGGACTGCGCGCCGCGCTGCCGGGCGACGGGCGTGTAGTACCAGCGCACCCTGCGGTCGACCTGCCGGGCGAGTTCCGCGAGGACGGCGTTGCCGGCCAGGGCCATCACGCGGGTGTGGAACGCCGCGTTCGCCTCCACGACCTTCTCCACCTCCTCGCCGCCGACTGCCGCCTCACCACGCGCGCACAGGTCCTCGAGCTCCGCGACACCGGCCGCGTCCGCGTTCGCGGCGGCGAGCCGGGCGGCCTCGGCCTCCAGCAGCGTGCGCACGGTCAGCAGCTGGTCGGCCTCGTCCTCCGTGGGCTCGTGCACGAAAGCGCCCTGCGCGGGACGCAGGTCCACCCATCCGTCCGTGTTCAGCCGCTGAAGCGCCTCCCGTACCGGCTGCCGGGAAACACCGAGATGCTGGGCCAGCTCGCTCTCGACCAGGTGCTGCCCGGGCCTGAGCGAGCGGGTGGTGATGAGCTCCAGCAGCGCTTCGTAGACCCGCTCGCGGAGCGGCCCCGGCCGCTCCAGCTTGGGCATGGTGCCTTCCGGCAGTCCAGCGGACAGCATTCTGCGACTCCTGACCTTCGGGCACCCTGAACCCGGAAAGATGGGAACCCTGAAACTCTTGGCTATTGAATACAGTCTACGGAGTGCAGTCGAATTGTGGCGGCGTCGTGAGCCACTTTCGCATCTCTGTGACACGTCACACGCGGGCGCGGGTCATCGCGCGCCGGACCCCAACGGCCTTGGCACCACCCGATATTGGCGCGAGCCACGCCCCATCGGCGTGCCAGTCTCTCCTTCCATGGACCGCGACTGGATCCCCGACGAGCTCGCGCACGCGGGCCCCGAGCACCTCGACGCCGCGTTCGTCAGCGGCTTCGACCGTAAGCAGGGACATCCCGATCCGGGCGAGGACCTGGCCCTGCTCCGCTCGCACGGGCTCTCGTCGGACTCCGTGGTCGTCGATCTCGGGGCCGGCACGGGCCAGTTCGCCGTGCCGGCGGCGCGGCACTTCGGCCGTGTGATCGCGGTGGAGATCTCACCGGCGATGCGGGACGTGCTGCGCGAGCGCGCCGCCGCCGAGGAGTTGGCCACGCTCGAATGCGTACCGGGCGGCTTCCTCACCTACGAGCACTCCGGAGCCCCCGCGGACGCGGTCTTCACGCGGCACGCGCTGCATCAGATTCCCGACTTCTGGAAGGTGCTGGCCCTGCGCCGCATGGCCGGGATGCTGCGGCCAGGCGGCATACTCCGGCTCCACGACCTGGTCTACGACGTCGCCGCGCAGGACACGGAGACATTCCTGGAGGACTGGCTGGCCGCCGCCCCGAAGGATTCCTCCACCGCCTACACGCGCGAGGACCTCGCGGAGCACATCCGTACCGAACACAGCACGTTCCGCTGGCTGTTCGAGCCGATGCTCAAAGCCGCGGGCTTCGAGATCACCGACGCCTCCTACCGCGGCTCCGCCTACGCCTCGTACACCTGCGTGAGGCGCTGACGGGAAGCCGGACCGGGCGGGACGGGCGGGAGCCCGGAAGAAAGGGCCCTCCATATGAATCTGACCGTACTCGGGGGCTGCGGGGCGTGGCCGACGAGAACGCAGGGATGCAGCGGCTACATGGTCGTCTGCGAGGGCTTCCGGCTGCTCATCGACCCGGGATACGCCACGCTGCCGGCGCTCCTGGAGCACGCGGACGCGGAGGACATCGACGCGGTCCTCGTCAGCCACGGACACCCGGACCACTGCGCGGACCTCAATCCGCTGCTGCGCGCGCGGGCCCTGGGCGGCGCCTCTCCCCCACCGCTCCCCCTGTACGCCCTGCCCGGAGCCCTGGACCCCGTACTCGCTCTCGACCGGCACGGCATGCTCGCCCACGCCTGGACACTGCACGAGTTCGCCGCCGGGGCACGCTTCGAGATCGGCCCCTTCACGGTCACCACCCTGTTGCTTCCGCACTTCGTGCCGAACGCGGGCATCCGCCTCACCGACCCGCAGGGTGCCGTGCTCGCCTACACCGGCGACACAGGCCCCAGCCCTCAGGTGCCACTGCTCGCCCGGGAGGCCGGCCTCTTCCTCTCCGAGGCCACACACCCCGAAGCCGTCCCGCCCGCGGACGCGGAGCATCTGCTCAGCGCCCGCCTCGCGGGCCGGTACGCCGAGCAGGCAGGCGCCGCCCGGCTCGTGCTGACGCACCTGTGGCCCGGCACCCCGCACGAGGAGGCGTTGCGCGGGGCCCGAGCCGGCTTCTCCGGACCGCTCGCCGTCGCCGTTCCCCGGCAGGTTCTGGACGTCGGCACCACGGGGGCCTAGCAGTTCTGGGCGCTCCTGCCCGGCAGATCGTCATGTGCCGCCGCGCGGGAGAACAGGGGTGAGAGGGCGGGGCGGATCACGGTTCCATCACGCCAACCCACGTGGCACACCGGCCAGTCCACATACAGTCGACGAAATCTGCCTTGGCTCTGGTCATCCCCACTTCAACTACCTACCCTCCTGGCCATGGCACTCGGGTTTCTTGATCGCTCACGCACTGTCGCGCCACCCGGCTGGAGCCGCTGGCTGATACCCCCGGCCGCGCTGTCGGTCCACCTCTCGATCGGCCAGGCCTACGCGTGGAGCGTCTTCAAACCGGCGCTCGAGTCGTCCCTCGGCCTCTCCGGGACGGCCAGCGCGCTGCCCTTCCAGCTCGGCATCGTCATGCTCGGCCTCTCCGCGGCCTTCGGCGGCACCCTCGTGGAGCGCAACGGACCACGCTGGGCGATGACGGTCTCGCTGATCTGCTTCTGCTCGGGCTTCCTGATCTCCGCGCTGGGCGCGGCCGTCGAGCAGTACTGGCTGGTGGTCTTCGGCTACGGCGTCGTGGGCGGTATCGGCCTCGGTATCGGGTACATCTCACCCGTCTCCACACTGATCAAATGGTTCCCCGACCGTCCCGGCATGGCGACCGGCATCGCGATCATGGGGTTCGGTGGCGGCGCCCTGATCGCCTCTCCGTGGTCGGCGCAGATGCTGGAGAGCTTCGGCAGCGACAACGGCGGGGTCGCCTCCGCATTCCTCGTGCACGGACTGGTCTACGCGGTCTTCATGTCGCTCGGCGTGCTGCTGGTCCGCGTACCGGCGGAGGGCTGGCAGCCGCCCGGCGGGAAGAAGCCGCAGGAACAGCTGGCGAGCAAGCCACTGGTGACCACCGCGAACGTCTCGGCGCGCAACGCCGTGCGGACACCGCAGTTCTGGTTCCTGTGGGTGGTGCTGTGCATGAACGTCACCGCCGGCATCGGAATCCTGGAGAAGGCCGCGCCGATGATCGGCGACTTCTTCGCCGACACCTCCACCCCCGTCTCGGCCTCCGCCGCGGCCGGATTCGTCGCCATGCTCTCGCTCGCCAACATGGGCGGACGGTTCGTGTG
Organism: Streptomyces sp. TAA486; assembly: GCF_000426165.1. Classification (NCBI taxonomy): domain Bacteria; kingdom Bacillati; phylum Actinomycetota; class Actinomycetes; order Kitasatosporales; family Streptomycetaceae; genus Streptomyces; species Streptomyces sp. TAA486. The sequence continues at coordinate 618,401 of NZ_AUEV01000002.1, forward strand.
GTCCTCGACGTCGGACCTCATCGGCCGCAAGAACATGTACCGCTGCTACCTGGGCGTCGGGGCGCTGATGTACCTGGGGATCGTGCTGCTCGGCGACTCCTCCAAGCCGCTGTTCATCGCCTGCGCGCTCGTGATCATCTCCTTCTACGGCGGCGGCTTCGCGACCGTGCCGGCGTATCTGAAGGACCTGTTCGGCACGTACGAGGTGGGCGCGATCCACGGGCGGCTGCTGACCGCGTGGTCCCTCGCCGGGGTGCTCGGCCCGCTCATCGTCAACTGGGTCGCCGACTCGCAGGAGGCGGCGGGCCGCTCCGGACCGGGGCTCTACGGACTCGCCCTGTCCATCATGATCGGTTTGCTGGCTGTCGGGTTCATCGCGAATGAGCTGATACGGCCGGTGAATTCCAAGTTCCACGAGCCCGCGGCGGCGACCGCCGCCGGGTCCGCGAGCGGCGAAGAGCGCAAGGAGGCGACGGGGCGATGACGACCGGCGAGAACAGCACCGCAGCGGCGGCAACCGCCGACGGGCCCCCCACGGCCCTGTTCGCGTTCGCCTGGCTCTGGGTCGGCGCACCCATGGCGTACGGGCTCTACGAGCTGATCCTCAAGGCCGTGCAGCTCTTCACCGGCGGCTGACGGGTCCCTTTGGGGCACTCGCGACGGGATAATTCGGACGAGCCATGTGCGGTGCAACCGCCGCACATGTCTTGTCGGTTCGTGAGTGTATACAATATTCTGTCGACCATCTTGGTTCCATCCCACGCTCGGTCCCCTCAACCGAACGGAGAGCGGATATGAAAGTTGCAGTCGTCGGCGCTGGAGCAATCGGCGCCTATGTCGGAGCGGCCCTGCACCGAGCAGGCGCCGATGTACACCTCATAGCCCGTGGACCGCACCTGGCTGCCATGAAGGAGAACGGCGTCCAGGTCCTCAGCCCGCGCGGTGACTTCACCGCACGCGTACACGCCACCGATGACCCGTCCTCGATCGGACCGGTCGACTTCGTCTTCCTCGGGCTGAAGGCCAACTCCTACGCGGCGTGCGGGCCGCTGGTCCATCCCCTGATGGGCGAGAAGACGGCCGTGGTGGCCGCGCAGAACGGCATTCCGTGGTGGTACTTCCACGGTCTCGAGGGCCCCTACAAGGGCAGGCGGGTCGAGAGCGTGGACCCCGACGGAGCCGTCAGTGCCGTCCTGCCCCCCGAACGCGCCATCGGCTGCGTCGTCTACGCCGCGACGCAGCTCAAGGGCCCAGGCGTCGTACAGCACATGGAAGGCACCCGCTTCTCCATCGGCGAGCCGGACAAGACCGACTCCGCGCGCTGCGAGGAGTTCAGCGAAGCCATGATTGCCGGTGGCCTCAAGTGCCCCGTCGAGGCGGACATCCGGAACGACATCTGGATCAAGCTGCTCGGGAACATCGCGTTCAATCCGCTCAGCGCGCTGTCCCGGGCGACCATGGCACAGATCTGCCGCCACCAGGACACCCGCGCTCTGGTGGCGACGATGATGCGCGAGACGCTCGCGGTGGCCGAGGCCGTCGGCTGCCGTCCCGAGATCTCCGTCGAGAAGCGACTGGCAGGAGCCGAACGCGTCGGCGAGCACAAGACCTCCACCCTCCAGGACCTGGAGAGCGGCAAGCCCATGGAGCTGGACGTGCTCCTGGCCGCCGTGGTCGAACTCGCCGCGCTGACAGGCACACGCGTTCCGAAGCTCTGCGCCATCCATGCCGTCACCGACCTGCTGGCACAGACCGTAAGGAGCGCAGCATGAGGCAACGCGACCGCGGGAAACCGACGAAGGAGTACCCCCGCCTGACAATCCGGTGACGCACGGAAACCTCTGCGTCAAAGGCCGGTTCGGCTATCAGCAAGTCGGCGGCGGCAACACCGCCGGCGCTTGACGGCCAGGTGCGTCCCGGCCGGCCCCCACCCCCGTGGGGCCGGCCCGGGGCCACCGCCCACAGGAAACACCGACAGGACGGACCGAATGGGACGGGTCACTGAGCGACGGCGTGTGCTGCGCATCCGCGATGGTGCGGTCAGCACCCGCCCGGACACCCTCGTCGCCGAGGAGCCGCTGGAGATCCGGCTGAACGGCAAGCCGCTCGCCATCACCATGCGCACCCCGGGTGACGACTTCGCGCTGGCCGCGGGCTTCCTCGTCAGCGAGGGCGTGATCGGTGCGGCCGACGAACTCGCGAACATCGTCTACTGCGCGGGCGCCACCGACGTGGGGGACCCCCCACCGGTGGCTGGGGGAAGGTCCAACACCTACAACGTGGTCGACGTGCGCCTGGCGCCCGGAGTCCCCCGCCCGGACATCGCCCTGGAGCGGAACGTCTACACCACCTCGTCGTGCGGCCTCTGTGGGAAGGCGAGTCTCGACGCCGTCCGTACGACCGCCCGCTGGAGCATCGAGAATCCGGAGGACCCGCACGACCCCGCCGGGCCACGGGTCCGTCTCGAGCCCTCCGTGCTCTCCTCGCTGCCCGACACGCTGCGCGCGTACCAGCGGGTCTTCGAACGCACCGGCGGACTCCACGCCGCCGCCCTCTTCACCCCCGAGGGCGAACTCCTCGACGTACGGGAGGACGTGGGCCGCCACAATGCCGTCGACAAGCTCGTGGGACGGGCACTCCAGCAGGGCGGACTCCCCCTGCGCGACGCGGTGCTGATGGTCTCCGGACGTGCGTCCTTCGAGCTGGCGCAGAAGGCGGTGATGGCGGGCATCCCCGTGCTCGCCGCCGTCTCGGCGCCCTCGTCACTGGCGGTTGATCTGGCCGCGGAGACGGGGCTGACCCTGGTCGGCTTCCTCCGCGGATCCTCCATGAACGTGTATGCAGGTGAGCACCGGCTCGCCCTGCGCACAACGGCCGGCCGGGCCTGACGGCCTCGCCTGCTGCACGGGATAGGGGCTCGGTCGGCGGGAGGCGCCCCCTGCGCCGGCCGGGCCCTTCCCATGCCTGGGCCTCCCCGCGGGCGCCCCTGCGCGCCCGCGCCCGTGTCTCAGAGTCCGAGAGCGCTCCTCGGCGCGCCCGTAGGCGCATTGCTCACTCCGCCCCGACGCCGCCTCCTGCGCACCGCAGGATCTGTGAATGGTGCGGCTTTGGACCGGCCCACCTCTGGGCAGCCTGCTGCACCTGCAGAAGTCAGTTGTGACGGGCGAGCTTGACGGCGGAAACGAGCAGGATCACCGCCAGCAATGGAATGAGCACCAAGTCTGGGAACACGCCCAGGAGCAGCCCTCCCAGCACCGCTCCGACGACGGAGCCCGCAGCCATGACCAGCGTGAAGCGGCGGTTCGCACCGAGCACCGCGAAACTGCCGTCACGGCTGTACCGGGCGAACGCCACCAGCATCGTCGGGAAGGACACCAGCAGCGCAAGACTTCCCGCAGTCTTGATGTCCTCCCCGAACAACAGCACGATCGTCGGGATCAGCAGCTCGCCTCCCGCCACGCCCATGATCGCCGCTACCACCCCGATGCCGAACCCGGCTATGACCCCGCAGGGCACCTGCGACCACAGCGGCAGCGCGAGCGTTGCCAGGGTAGTGGCCTGCGTCACCACCACCAGCGCGATCGCCATGAGCACCAGCAGAGCCGCCAGCACTTTGTAGAGGGTGGCCGTGCGCATCCGCACCGCCCAAGTCGCTCCGGCCCAGGCACCCAGCAGACTGCCGGACAGCAGGTTGACCGCTACGGGCCAGCGTGCGGCCACCTCGCCGGCCGGGACCGCTGCCAGCCGGGCGGGCAGCGCGACCAGAACCACGACCAGGCTCATCGCCTTGTTCAGGATGACGGCTGAGAGCGCAGCGAACCCGAAGAGGCTGATCAGCAACGGCAGGCGGAATTCCGCCCCGCCCAACCCGATCATCCCTCCCACAACGCCGATTGCCGCTCCCGCACCGAACACCACGGGTGCTGAGCGCGTCGAGCGAGGAACGAGGTTCTGATCTTCGGCCATGAAGGGCATCCTCGCTGGTTGCCCTACCTGCCTGCTAGGGCACGACCCCACCTTCGGAGATCAGATACCCGCTCAGGATTGGACTCCCGGACCTCAGGCATCGGCACCGGCGCCCCGAGCTCTCTCCGCGCTGCCACGCTCTTGTGACCGCACGGGCCTCAGGGGCGAACTGCCGAGGTAGCTCAGGTGCGATGGAGCGACTTTGAGATGAGTTGCATTTGCTGCACGACTGCTTCTGATGTCTTGCGGATGCGAGAGTGTGCGCTTAGCTTGCCCGGGTGCACAGCTACACGATCGGTCAGGCGGCTCGTCTGCTCGGGGTGAGCCCCGACACGGCCCGGCGCTGGGCCGACGCCGGGCGGGTCGCAACCCATCGCGATGAGGGAGGCCGCCGTCTCATCGACGGCAAGGACCTTGCTGCCTTCTCCGTAGAGGTCGGCCAGGGCGGCTTCGGCGAGGACGAAGCCTCCTGTACCTCGGCCCGCAACGCGTTCTCCGGCATCGTGACCGCCGTCAAGGTCGGTGATGTCGCGGCGCAGGTGGAGATCCAGGCCGGTCCGCACCGTCTGGTGTCCCTGTTGACGCGGGAGGCCGTCGAGGAGCTGGGCCTGGAGGTCGGCATGCGGGCCACCGCCAGAGTGAAGTCGACCAACGTGCACATCGACCGCACCTGAGCCATCGTCCCCGAACGCACCTGAGCACACCGTCCCCCAACCCCGTGCCGCCGCGGCATGCCCGTCCGCCCGCCTTCCGCCTCCTCTCCCCGTGGGCCCGTTCCCCCCACTCGCCCACGTCCGCCCCCCGCACCGTTCAAGGAGCCTCAACTTCATGTCGTCCACAGTCACTTGGCGGCGTGCCGCCGCCGCGATCACCACTGCCTCCCTCCTCATACCGCTGACCGCCTGTGGCAGTGACAAGAAGGGCAGCGGCAGCTCGAGCGATGCCTCGAAGGCCGAACTGACGGTCCTGGCCGCCTCTTCACTCACCGATGTGTTCAAGACCGCGGGAAAGACCTACGAGAAGGAACACCCGGGTACGAAGCTGAAGTTCTCCTTCGCTGCTTCCCAGGAGCTCGCCGCCCAGGTCAAGCAGGGCGCCCCCGCAGACGCACTGGTCACCGCCGACACCAAGACCATGGACGGGCTGA